>JBLIRN010000039.1:0-26568 GCA_049472315.1 bacterium | reverse complement strand
GCCTCGGACGGTAACAACTATCTCGTGGTGTGGCAGGATGACCGCTTTGTAAACCCCGACAGCGAGCGAGGATACGACATCTACGGGATGAGGGTCAACAGCAACGGCGAATCGCTCGACCTTCCCTTGACAGGATTCAAGGAGATCGGCATCTGCACCGCAGACGGCCACCAGGTTAGGCCCAGGGTTACCTGGGACTCGCAGGGGAATCAGTACCTGATCTCATGGCTCGATATCCCCTACGAACTTGCACCAGAGGATATGCTGGCGCACCGGTTGAGCGTTCCCTATCCCAGGACCGGCAACGTCAGGGTGGTGAGGATGGATCCGAACGGCCAGCTTCTCGACGGGGAATCGGGTACCAACGAAAAATACGAGGGCACGCAACCCGTGGGGGTTTCCCTGACCCAGGACCGCCCTTCGATGACCTGCGATCCCGATTCGGGCTGCGCCTTCATATGGGAGGACATACGCAACAGCCGCTCCTATGACCTCTATACAACGTCCTTTCAGTCCACCCTGAACTGGGTGGATGACGATGATTATGGTGATAAGGGGGTGCATCCCTCATCCGCCTCCCCGGGGGAGACCTTCACCTTCAAGGTGCACTACCGGGACCGTCTGGACAATCCCCCTGCAAAGGCCCAGGTGTGGATCGACCTCAACGACGACGGCGACTTCGAGGATGAGGGTGAGAAAATCGACATGGAGCCGGAGGACCCCAATGCCACCATGGAAAACGGAATTGTCTATACGTATTCCAAGGAGATTGATTTTCCGGAAGAGACTGACGGGACGCTTGGATACCGGTTTTATTTCGAGGATGAGAATGGGGTTGAGGTCCCGGGCATCGGAAGCGGCATCAATTCCCTCACCCTGACGATAACCGAGGCCCCACAGCTCGACTGGGCGGGAGGAACGGGCTTCACCAGTGATGGTGTCGCGCCGAATCAGGGAGACAGCGGATCGCTCTTCGTGTTCAAGGTCAAGTATACCGATCCTGCAAACATCGAACCCAAGGTGGCGAGCATCTGGATCGACATCGATGACAGCGGTACCTACGGCTCAACGGAGAAGCTCCTCATGAATGAAGAGGATGAGGACGATGTCGATTACTCCGACGGGAAGATCTATACGTTTTCATCGAAACTGAGCCATCGCGGGGATGGGACCATCAAGTACCGGTTTTACTTTCACAACGGCGCCATGGAGGCCGAGGGCGACCCTACCGAGGATCATACCTTCCGGATCAACGAACCACCTAAAACCTACCGGTGGGAGGTATACTACAAGGGAGACGGGCCTGCCGGAAATTATGTCACCTGCCTGGAGATGAACGGGGAGAACGTCCTGTGGGCAGGATTCTATCCGGACCAGGACGATCAGGAGAATTCCGGCGGGGTATCCAGCTATGACGGAGAGGTATGGAGGACCTTCCGAGAGGGATCGGGGCTCCCCAGCAACGCGGTGCTCAAGATGGCGATCACCCCGGCAGACATCGTATGGGCGGGCACTGGTGAGGGGATCGCCCGCTACGATGGGTCAGAATGGGAAACAGTGCTGGACATCGTGGACCCAAACAGCTTCGTGAGCGCCCTGGTTGCCGATAGCATGGGACGGGTGTGGTTTTCCACCTATCCCACCCAGGATCCCGATACCATGGAGATCTCCGACACG
This sequence comes from bacterium, assembly GCA_049472315.1. Lineage (GTDB taxonomy): Bacteria > SZUA-182 > SZUA-182 > DTGQ01 > JAFGSM01 > JBLIRM01. Next base: position 24,891 of record JBLIRN010000039.1, on the reverse strand, counting down.
GTGCTCACCAAATACGAGGACGGTGCAAAGACACAGTACTCAAACAAGGAAACACTGGGTGGAAACTGGATATCGGCCCTGGCTGCAGACCCGGACGGCCGGATCTGGGCAGGGGTGACCGACGCCAGCATGGACGCCAATCAAATAGTGGTGTTCGACTATAAAGGGATCGTGGTGTTCGACCCGGAGACCGAAGAAATAGTGGAATACAGCAAATCCCAGGGCACCTATCCCGGCGGCGACCTGGTGCGCACCATCTATGTCGACGATGAGGGGGATGTGTGGGTGGGCAGCCAGGACCCCGGTACCACCTCCGACTACAGCGTACCCCTGGCGATGGGTCTTGCCCACTTCGATGCGGATCAGGATACGTGGACCCAGTACAAAAACGGGGTAGGGGGGGTGAGGATGGGAAGCAATATGGTCACGGCCGTGTGCCGCCGGGGGAACGAGGTGTACATCGGTCACTGGCCGGAGTCGGAGACCCTCATAGGCGGTGCCACGCGCTACAACCTGTCCTCGGACAAATGGCAGTTGCTGAACAACGACACAGAGGCGGTTGACGCGGCATTCAACGCAATCAACGATATCGTCATCGACCAGGACAACTTGGTGTGGTTCGGCACGGTCAACGGCCTGTACCACTTTGACCCAAACAGCGAAAATATTAAAGACGACGGACCGAAGCCGAAACCCTACAACGGGCTCTTCGATCCGAACGAGGAGACCGGGTGCTTCATAACCCAAATAGAAGGCGGCAGGCAGGGAGGCGGCGGGGTGGTCATCCCCCTGGGTATGCTCTTCTGCCTGTTCCTGATGCTGATCGGACTCTTGTGCGCCCGGCCCCTTGCATTGCGAAAGGGCAACTCCGGGACCCGCATGCCTGCCGAATCGAATGGAATACACAAGGACTGCATGCGTCAATGAGAGAGCATTGTGCGTTGAAAAGGAGAAGAATGAACTGATGAGAAGAAATCACTTGCTTGTTCCGTCACTGATATGGGTGGCGCTGTTCATCCTGGTGCTTCCCTCCCGTGCCCTTGCCCTCCCCCCCTCGCCGAGGCAGAATATCTCCCTTGAGACCAGGGGGGGATACTACGTGATGGATACCTCCAGGTTCGAGGAATCCGTATTCGGGAGGAAGTACGGGATCATAGGTGGAATGAAGGTGAATATGGAGTTCCCCAAGCAATTCCTGCAAGTGGGCGTGGGTGCGGGATATATGCGGGAGCACGAACCCTTCTACTACCTCTACAACATCCCCCTGGAACTGTCGGTGAACGCACGATTGAGGTTTTCACCCGATCAGTTCATCGTCCCTTACGTCGGCGGCGGGGTCGATTACAGCTATTTCAAACAGAGGGCAACCTATACCGATCCCAATACGGATGAGATACTCGAGTCCGCTTTGCACAATCACCGTTCGGGCTTTCATGCGAATGCAGGGTTTCAGGTCCTGCTCAACCGTATCGGCCCCGATTCTGCAGAGCGGTTTGATGAGAAGTTCGGCGTGAATGCCACCTACCTCACCTTCGAGGTGCGGTACACCGATCTGACCAATTTTGATTCAATAAAGGAGGATGAGACCGATCTGAGCGGCTGGTTTTACTATGTAGGGCTCTTGTTTGAATTCTGACCGGGACCGTATGACCGACCGTATCCTGTAGCGTTATACAGACAGGTACGGTGTCGGCAGCCCCCGATACATCGAATATCGTTTTTTGCAGCAAGCCCTTTGATAAGGGCTTTATTTTTTGGGGCGTATGTATACACGAGGAAGTCACAATACCGGACTCGAACAGGAAGTGACCTCACACCAACCATGCAATTCTGGACCACCAGAAAGGGAGGCAGTTATGTCCAGGATGTCGATTGCAGCGACTGGCATCATGATGATCCTCGTCTGCGGCATGTCCCTTTGCCCTGTCCCGCCATCGGCGGCAAACGGCGTATGTGACGTGTATGTGGATGCAACCTTTTACGGAAACCCGGACGGCAGCAAGGATGCCCCCTTTCCCTGTATCTATCAGGCCCTGGATAACGCCTCGCAGAACTGCACCATCCGCATCAAGCCCGGTGAGTATTACGAGTCCATCACCATCGATACGCCCGACCTCTCCCTCAAGGGCGCCGATCCGGATGAGGACCCGATCGAAACCGTTATCCATGGGACCGTGCAATGCAGTGGGGTGAAGGGGTGCATGCTGGAAGGGTTGACCATCAGCGATGCCCAACAGGATGGGGTCCGCTGCATGGAGGCGGATGTCACCATTCGCCGCTGCATCATCATCCGGAACGGGTATGACGGCGTCCATATCGATGGGGGGAGCGCCCTGATCGAACACTGCATTGTCTGGAATAACGGCCATATGGGGATCTATGCGGAACGTGCTTACCCGGGCATTTTCAACTCCATCGTTACGGCAAACCGCAAGGGAGGCGTCAGGGGGGCGGAGGCCCGGTTTTCCATCATTCAGGACCATACCCAGCTCAATCCCCTCGACGGTTTCGGCCTGATCAATGCCGATCCCCTCTTTATCAACGCCGATCAGAAAAAGGACCCGCCCTTTGATTTCCGGCTCAAAAGCAGGGCCGGGGAATTCGACGAGGACAGCCCTGCCATCGACCGGGGGAGCAGTGACGGTGTGAGTCATGATCTGGTTACCGATATCGGGGTCTATCAGGATTTCGAGCGGACCGAACCGGTGATCAGCCCGCAGCGGATGCTCCTGGAGGAGGCAGGGGAGGGCCGCTTCTCCGCCTTTGGCGGGACACCCCCTTACTCCTGGCAGAGTTCCGATCCCGAGGTGGCATCCATAGACCCGAACGGATCGGTGGTTGCGCTCAGACCGGGGTACACATGGATCAAGGCTGCGGACAGCGGTGCAGTGGAGGGGAATCCCGCCCTCCTGGTGGTGAAGAGTCCGGGGGACGTCCTTTTCAGTTCGGATGATCCCGATTCCGCCGATTTGAATACCGCGCACGAGGCATACGTTGGATCGGAGGACCACCTGGGCATGGCCCTCACCGGTCTCGCGCGCTGCCTTGATCAGCCTGATCCCCTTGTCCGGGGGGGGTTGGACGGCCTGGGGGTGACCTACAAAGGGATCTTTACCCTTGACGATCCCAATACGACCTCCGGCCCGCGGACCTGCCGGGATCTCGACCCCAATGCCCCCGGCCTGGACGTGATCCAGGGGGCCGTTCACGCGGGTATCATCCCCTGTATAGAGGAATCCCTGGGCCATCTTGATGCAATCAGTGGTCCGGACTACAGGCGTTTTATCGGTCTTGGAGGTGACAGACTCCTCGAGGACGCGAATACCCCGGTTGACAGAATCGTGGAGGTGGATGGCACAGATGTGTCATTCCTCAAGGCAGGGCTGCACATTACCCATGCCGTGCTGGACGTGGTGGGTGCGTATACCCTTTGGGACCCGAATCTCGATTACTGCATATTCGATGATCCCTTCCGGGATGATGAAGGTGAGCCCCTTGCCAATGGCGTGAACGAGTTCCTCGATGCGCATCCCTTGATTCTCACCCTGCTCGACAGTGCAGGGCAGACCCGCATGGCAAGCGCCCTGACCCACCTGCAGGCGGCGGTGGCACTGGTGGAGGGCGGTTTCAGTGCGCTGGCTGCCGAGGATGATGATCAGGAGGACGACCTGGTGCCAAAGGACCTATTGGTGTTCGACGAGGACGACGAGCCATACTGGGATCTCGATGACGTGAAGCGGTCCCTCGATCCTGTCACCCTCCCCGCGGTAGCGTACCTGGACCGGGTGGGGAATACCCCCTGCACCCCGCTCAGCGTAGATCTCTCCCGGTTTTTCCTCAATCCGCTGGACAGGGGAAGCCTTCCCCAATACGATGCGGAAAATGACCCCGACCTCGACTCCATCCCCGATCCCACCTTCGGCGGGATACTGCCGGGTATGGACCTGGCTCGGCTCAACGGCCTGCTCCTGCGCGGGGTGGACATGGAAGGGGGGTACCAGGAATATGACACGAATTGCACCAATGAGATCTACTGGACCGTAGACATGGCAAACGGCGGCGATCTGGAGAGCATGACCATCTACCGGTCGGAAGAGCCCTGCGTCGACCCGGAGACCGCACAGGCGGTAGGGACCATCGGGCCATTTGACGGCCAGGCTGAATTCGCCCTTGATGGGCAGGGATATGATATGCACATCCCCTTCGCATTCAGGGATGAGACGGTCGGCGACTGCTCCAGGGAGGGGACATACTTCTACCAGGTGGTGGCCTCCTACACCGATCCGGTGGCAGCGGTGAGGTCCCGGATACTTCCCGTTCGGAACCGGGTGTTCTGCAGCGGGGACATCGACGGGTACAACGGAATCACCCCCAAGGACGCCCTCTGTGCATTCCAGAAATACCTGGAGATATCCCCCACCAGTTGCGAAATACCGGCTGAAGACGTGTGCTGTGATGTCAATGGGGATTTTGTATGCTCCCCCAGGGACGCCCTGTGCATCTTCGAATACTTCCTCGGACTGCCCAGTTGCCTCGATTATCTTCAGGACGGGTACAACGAGTATCCCTCCCTTGTCGACGGCCGGCTCTATTGACCGATGATCCGGATCGCCGATGAGGATATCCAGCCGATCTTCCCGTCGGTGAGGAGGATCTTCATCCACCCTTCGGCCTCGTCGTCCACCCTGCATTCGGCCCCTTCATGAAGGATGAAGAGAGGGGAGTGGTGAATACCGTTCCCTGACCGCACCGTGGCCTCCTGGACGGTCACCACGCCCTGCCTGATGATCCCCTGGGCATATACCTTGACGACCAGGGTGGCACCGAAGATAAGGAAGAGGCACAGGCTGAGGATGCGCGCCCACCTGAGCAGTTCGTGATGCCGGTACAGGAGGATGAGGGATAGGGTCCACAGGAGGAGGTTGAACACGAGGAAGATGACGAGGATCTCCCTGAGGCTTAACCAGTAGTACCAGAAGAAGAACACCCGGGCAAAGGGGATACGCTCCCTGGTCTCGATCCTGTCCTTCCGCTGGTCAAGGACATACTGGAGATTGAATCTCAGGTCGCCGTCCCTGGGCATGAACCGTTCCGCATTCCGGTAATACACAAGTGCCGGACCGATCCTTCCCATCTTGGTATAGCAATTGCCCAGGTTGTAGTAGATCGCTCCCGAATGAAACCCGCATCCGATGACCTCCTCGTAGAGGGAGGCGGCATCCGCATACCGCTCATTTTCATATGCCTGGTTCGCCTGCAAGAAGTTCTGGGTGGCCTTTTCCCTCTGGGCGCGGGCCACACAGGGGTGGAGGGCGAGCAGCATCATCGCGGCGAGGACTGCTGAGAGGGCATGGCAAAGGGGATTCCTTCCGGTCCGTTTCATGGCCGGCCCGCTCCCGTGTGTATATCGTTCCTTGTGTTCATGTCCATCGTATGAGTTGGTTAACGAACCTGTCAAGATCGTTTAAAAGGGCCTTCCGTTCCTCGGGCTCCTGCCTTAGAGATCCGAATGCCCCCTGCTCGAGGGTTTGGAGAAGGGCATTCAGGTGATCCCTTGCGTGATCCGGCATCCGGGTGTTTTCCAGCTTCCGGTTGATCTCCTGCGTGGTGAGGGCCTGGCCGTCGATACCGAGACGGTCCCCTAAGAACTGACGCACGGCGCGCAACGATTGAGTATAAAATGCCTGTGGATCCCTCCTGTCCGCGGGGGAGGTAATACCCTTGTGGTTTTTCTTCCATTCCCGATAGGCGTTTTTCCGACGGTAGGAGCCCTGATCCTCGGCGATGTGCCTTCTTTTCCTTTCCCATCCGAAGATGGCGCAGTAGGCGAGGGGAGGGAGGATGATCATGAGGAGCAGGAGGGGATTGCCCCATGAGACCGATTGATTACGCAGGGAGTCAAGCGAGGTCTTCACAGGGAGGATATCCCTGCCCAGGAGCCGTATCTCCTCCTTTTTTACGGCCGGGCTGTCACCCTCCACGAGATGGAGCCGCTCCTCCTCCGCCCCGGGGAGGACCTTCACACGAAAGGATGGTGCGGATGCGGTGCGGTAGGCCCCGGTGTCCGGGTCGAGGAAGGGAATCCGCAGGGGAGGGAAACGGTATTCCCCCGGCGTTGTCGGCACCAGCGCCATCTTGAAGGTCTTTACGCCCGATATACCCTCGTCGTTTGCATTGACGTCAAGGGTGGGCTTGTCTTCGTATACCTTGAATTCCGGGAGATCGGGGATCGAAGGCTCGGGGATGTCGTGAACGTTACCCTTGCCCATGACCTCAATGGTGAGGGTGGCCGAATCCCCTACCTTCAGCTCGTTGGTGCTTACATGGGCGTTGACGCTGAAGGAACCCACCAGGGGGGTGGCAAGGCCGGGATCCTCGGCATGGGGCATCGGTTTGACGTGTATCTGGGTCGGCTGCGTGGAGATAAACTCCGTTTTGAGCTCGGTCCTGCCGAATCCCCCGAAGAACGGGTCATCGAAGAAGCTGTCCAGACGGGATCTTCCCCGCTTCCGTGGGTACATGACCTGGCACTGTAACCTGGCAGGGGGAATGGCAAGCACGCCGGAGCGCTGGGGAAAAAGCGCGTACCGCAATTCGGTGATCGTGTAGTTCACACCGTCTACCACCTGCCGGTACTCCCGCTCCTTTCCCAGCCTTTCCATACGAAAGCCATCGAACTCGAGGGGCTCCAGGCTCGCACCCTGGATCTGGACACGGCGGAAAAGGCGCAGGGTATAGACGACCTGCTGGTTTACAAAGGGCTCCTGGTCGTCCACTACGGCGGTGGCAAAGAGCATCCTCTCGGGGGGCGAGGCATCGGGGGATTCCGCACGAGAGGATACGGCGATGGTGAGGGGCTCGGTGTGGTACGTTTCCCTCCCCACTCGGATCGGGATGGCGGGAATGGCTATGGTCCCCTCCTTGATGGGCACGATGGCATACGTGAAGTCAAGGCTGGAGCTGAAACGGCCGTTCACCACCTCGAACCGTGAGGACTGACCCCGGTAGTATGCGCTGTAGGCATCCGATCGAGGGAAATCCGGTTCTGCAGCATTTTCCCCACCCTGAACGGATATCACGACCCTCACCTGTTCACCGAGGCGGACATTGTCCCTGTCCGCGCTGATGTCAACCCGGACATCGGCCCCCGCCCCCGCGACCTGCACACAGACGAGGGGGAGAAGCAGCAGGATGATCAATGTGATGGGTCGTGTTATATGCCTTTTTTTCATTCGGCTACCAGTCCTTTTCCGGCGTATGCGTGCCCATGCCGGGGATGGGTTGCTTGTCCGAGGGTTTGCCCCGTTCCTCATCAATCGATTCGAGCAACCTTTCCGCCTCCTTGGGATCGATCTGCATGCCGAAGGCAGGCCTTCCCTTTTCCCCGGTGTCCTCCCCCGGCGGTCGTGCCTCACCCTGCTGAAGGCCTGCCGCTTCGTTCGGGTCCTGGTGAGGCTGGGCCGTACGCTGGTCCTCAGCCCCTGACTTCCTTTTTTCCTTTCCCTCCGGGGTGCCCTTGTTGCGATCACCCTGTTCGGGTTTTTCTTTACCGGAATCCCCGGGCCTTTCTTGTTCCCCGGCACCCTTTGTATCTCCGCCTTTATCCTCGCCCGTTTCCTTCCCCTCCTGCCTTTCCTGTGCCTGTTCCTTGCGCCGTTGCATCTCCTGCCGGACGAATTCCATGTTATAGTGGGCATCACCATCATTGGGATCGAGTTCGATGGCCTTCTGGTACCAGGCGACCGCATCCTCCATTTTGCCCATGCGATAGGCGCAGTTTCCCAGATTATAGTACGCCCTTTCCCGCAGGTCGATGTCCGTGGTCCGAGCGGCGGCTGCCTCGTAATTCCTGGCTGCCTCCTCATACTTATTCATCCGGTAGTAGGTGGCTCCGATATTGTAATGGAGCACCGGATCGTCCGGGGAATCGATCTGGGCATCCAGGTACGCGGAAAGGGCCTTGTCATAGTGCCCGTCGGCAAAGAATCGTTCCGCCTCCTTTGGCTTCGACAGGGGAAGAATGCCTGCACTCAGGGAAGAGACCCACGGCGGGAGGAGCAGAAGGAATGCACACAGGCACGCAATACGCGCGCCATTGCTTACCCTTTTTCGTTCCCTGCGGTATTCGGGCAGCAACTGTTCGATCATCAGGACAATGAGGGCAAGGAGCAGGAACCACTGGAACCGTTCCTCCCATACCCGTTTTTTGGTGCTGGCGAGCTCGGTCTGATCCATCATGCGCACCCCTTCCAGGTAGATCTTTTCCAGGTCCAGGTCCCCGGTGACCGAGCGGACATACCGCCCCCCGGTCTCCAGGGCGATTCCCTGGAGTGTGCCCTCGTCGAGCGTGCTGAGGATGAGGTTTCCCTGCCGGTCCTTTTTGAATCCGGTACCATCGGTATTCGGTATGGGGGCGCCCCCCTCCATTCCTATACCGATCGGAAAGATCTTGATCCCGCGCTTTTTTGCCTCGGCAGCCGCCGCCAGCGGGTCACCCTCATGGTCCTCGCCGTCGGTGATGAGTATGATCGCCTGCGATCCCTTCGGTGTCCGGTCGAAGGATGCGATGCTCTCCCTGATGGCATGCCCTATGGCGGTACCCTGGACCGGGATGAGGTCGGTGTCGATGTAGTCCAGAAACATTCCGAATGCATTGTAGTCGAGGGTCAGGGGACACTGGACAAAGCTCGTCCCGGCAAAGGCGATCAGTCCTATCCGGTCACCTGCCAGCATTCCGAGCAGGTCTCTGATTTCCCGCTTGGCCCGCTCGAGCCTGTTCGGTTTGACATCCGTGGCCATCATGCTCTGAGAGCAATCCACCACCACCATGAGATCCACCCCCTGCCTTCGGACCTCCTCCCAGTGAAATCCCCATCGCGGTCTCATCACGGCGAGGATGATACAGGCAATCCCCGCGAGGATCAACAGCGCCTTGAACCACTGTCGTGCCCGGCTGCGTCGCGGTATGATATGCCCGGCGAGATGTCTTTTGCAAAAAAGCTCGATGAGACGCGCCTTCCGGGTGAAGGCATAGATGTAGAAGAGGCCCATGATCGGAATGAGCCAGAAGAGGGATATCACCCACACGGAGGCGTTCGCAAACCTCATGATCGTTCCATCCTCATGTCCCCTGCGTGATTCATATCAAATGCCTCATATACAATGCCTCATACTGTCACGGTATCTTCCTGAACCTGGTCTGCGAGAGTACGACCTCTGTCACCAGGAGGAGGAGCGCAGGGATCAGAAACCACCAGAACAGCTCGTTGTACTCCATGTATTCCTTGACCTTTACCTCGGTCTTCTCGAGCCGATCGATCTGGTCGTAGACCTGTTCGAGGGCCTTGGCATCCTGTGCCCTGAAGTAGTGCCCCTCGGTGATCCGCGCGATCTCCTGCAGGGTATCCTCGTCGAGGTCGACCCGCTGGTATACATACTGTTTGCCAAACAGGGGGTGGTCCACCAGGAAGGGGGCCTCACCCTCGGTGCCCGCCCCGATGGTATAGATCCGCACCCCGAATTCCTGCGCGACCATTGCCGCTGTCCGGGGATCGATCCTTCCTGCATTGTTTCTGCCGTCGGTCAGGAGGATCATCACCCGGGATTTCGCCTTTTCCAATGCCTTGAGCCTCTTTACCCCTATGGCGATGGCATCCCCTATGGCGGTTTTATCCTCCCCCGCCATGCCGATGGTCACCCGGTCGAGAAAGCTGAGGAGCACGCCGTAGTCCAGGGTGAGGGGACACTGGGTAAACGCCTGCTCGCCGAAGACCACCATACCGATCCGGTCGCTTTTCCGGGCCTGGATGAATCCCTTCACCACCTCCTTGACTGCGGTCAACCGATCGACCCGTGTGCCTTCAATGCTGAAATCGAGCGCCCTCATGCTTCCGGAGGTGTCGATGCACAGGATGATATCGATCCCTTCACTCGTATATTCGGTCTGCTTGTTCCCCAGTTGGGGCCGTGCCATGGCGACGATGATGAGCCCCAGGCACAGACACCGCAGCCCGATCAGGCCGTGGCGGAGATAGAGGGAACGGGAGGGCCTGAGTTGCGTAAGGGATCGTATGGATGAGAAGCGGACCCGTGCATGGCCGAATCCCTTGATGTATGCATAGATCAGGATGGGTATAACGCACAGGAGGATGAGCACCCACGGGTCCTCGAATCGTAACAGGCGATGCATCATGCACTCCCCCCGGTCGAATCCGGTTTCACGGTTGTTTCCATGATGAATCTGCGGGTCTCTTCCCAGTCCTCCATCGCCTTTTCCCTGGTGGGCGTATGTTGGGCAAACTTCACCAGGTCCTCACCCGAGGAGAGGATACGGACGGTGTCCTTCTGCGCCCTGGTCAATTCCATTGCCTCGATCCGGGGGATCAACTCCTCGGTGGTGCTCTCCTGCGCCGGGAGCCCGAACCGCTTCTCCATGTATCCCCTGAGTATCCCGGAGAGCTCGAAATAGAAGGAACGGTAGTCGTTCCGGTCGAGGTGGTGCGATGCCTTGAGCCGTTCCATCTCCCGGAGCGCCACCTCGTCGGGGGTGGGAGGGATAACGGTCTCCCTTTTATTTTTTGAGCGCAGGAAGCGCCGGAGAGCGATCAATCCGATGATGATCGCGCACACCGCAAGCCCTATCAGGATGTACAGGAGCACGAGGGGGGTTCCCATGGGCTCGGGCGGTTTTATGTCGCGAATATCATCGGACTCCCTCTCGGATGCGGTGCCCGCAACCACCTCGATGAAGATCCGGGATGCCCGGACCTCTTCCTCGCCTCCGTTCGGGTCCTGATAGGTGACCACCGCAGGTGGGATGATGCAGGAGCCGGCAGTGTCCGCCTGAAATGTATACCACTTTTTCCACACCCGTTTTCCATCCTCCTCCTGCGGTCCGTCTGCGCCCATGTCAACGATCCTGAGGCCGGGGATTTCCGCGTCCATCTCCGGGATGCGCGGGGTGATGCCTGCGATCGCCCTCACGATCAACGTATAGGTTGTACTCTCCCCCACGGTGATGGTGGAGCGGTCGACTGCGGATTCCACCTCCACGGGCCGAGCCTTCAGGATATGCTGCTCGTTGCCCCCCTTTTCCGCCGGGCCGCAACCAGTGACAATGATGGCGAGGCAGACACAAACGAGGCAGGCCTTCACCGCGCGTGCCATGAAGGCGCAGGGGACGGCGTATTGTCCGACACAGGGTTTCATGCGCATGCTACCGTTTCTTTTCCCGCATACGGAAGAGCTTGAGTATGGGATTGATATAGAAGTCGTCCGATTCGCCGATCATGATCTCGACATGGTCGATTCCCATGGAGTGGAAGAGGGCCCTTCGCGCCTGGGCCTCCTTTTCTCCCAGTGCCCGGAACCCGGAGCGTATATGCGGGTCATGGGTGTCGATGAGGATGGTCTCCCCGGTCTCCGCGTCCTCCATCTCGATGAAGCCGATCTTGGGCAGATCGAGCTCCCGCGGATCGGTGACGGCGATGGTGATGAGGTCGTGCCGTTTTGCAGCCAGGCGCAGGGGCCGTTCGTACCCCTCCGCCTGAAAATCCGAGATCAGGAAGCAGACGGCACGCCGACGGGTCACCTTCGATATGAATTCCAGTGCCTGGCCGATGTCCGTGCGCCCCCTTTGAGGCCGGTGCTGCAAGACCTCACGGATGACCATCCATACATGGCCCCGCCCCTTTTTGGGGGGGATGTACCGTTCGACCGTATCGCTGAAGATGACGAGGCCCACCTTGTCATTGTTTTTGATCGCCGTATAGGCAAGCAGGGCCGCGATCTCCGCGCACACCTCCGTTTTCAGGGACTTGACCGTGCCGAACTGGCCGGAGGCGCTCACATCCACCATGAGCAGGATGGTGAGCTCGCGCTCCTCGTGGTAGAGCTTTACATAGGGATGGCCCATGCGTGCGGTGACGTTCCAGTCGATGTCCCGGATGTCGTCGCCCGCCTGGTATTCGCGCACCTCCTCGAACTCCATACCCCTGCCCCGAAAGGCGCTCTCGTACTCACCGGCCATGACATCGGTGACCAGGTGGCTCGTATGGATATGAATCCGGGCAATTCTTTGAAGCAATGAGGGATCGAGCACGATCAGGGCACCTCGACGGTTTCGAAGATCCGGTCGATGATGTCATCGGCGTTCAGGTTTTCCGCCTCGGCCTCGTAGGTCAGGATGATCCGGTGGCGGAGGATGTCCTTGCCGATGGATTTTATGTCCTGCGGGGTTACGTAGGCGCGGCCATGAAGGAATGCGTATGCCTTTGACGCCTGGTTCAGGTAAATGGTGGCCCGGGGTGAGGCGCCGTACTGTATCATCTGGCTGATCGAGGGGAGTTTGTATGCACCGGGGTCCCTGGTGGCGAAAACGATGCTGACGATGTAGTCCTGGAGTTTTTCGTCGATATAGATCTGCCTGACGATCTCACGGGCTGCGATGATCTCCTGGGGGGTGATCACGGCAGTCACATCCGGAGGGGGAGACGATGCCATCCGCTTCATGATCGCCTTTTCCTCATCCCTGGTGGGATAGGTGACCGAAAGCTTGAGCATGAACCGGTCCACCTGCGCCTCGGGCAGCGGATAGGTGCCCTCCTGCTCGATGGGATTCTGGGTGGCCATGACCAGAAAGGGCCGTTCCAGGGGAAAGGTCTCCTCGCCGATGGTTACCTGCCGTTCCTGCATGGCCTCGAGAAGGGCGCTCTGTACCTTTGCAGGGGCCCTGTTGATCTCATCACCGAGGATGATGTTGTGGAATATGGGGCCCTTTTTTATTTGAAACTCCCCTGTCTTGGGCAGGTAGATCTGTGTTCCGATCAGGTCGGCGGGCAGGAGGTCGGGGGTGAACTGGATGCGCTGGAAGCTGGTGCGGACCGCCTGCGCAAGCGTCTTGACGGCGGTGGTCTTGGCCAATCCGGGGACCCCCTCGACCAGGAGGTGCCCGTCAGCCAGAAGGCCGATCAGCATCCTCTCTATCATGTATTCCTGACCGACAATGACCTTGCCGATCTCGTCCCGCAGCCTTCGAATGAGCGATCCCTTCTCCTCAACTGTACGGGTCAACTCTTCAAGCATTCTTTCCTCCTGTGACATTTGTTCTTTACATGAGAATTTTCAACCTGGTTTCTGTTTCTATACACCTTCATTCCTCGTCGTGATCGAGGGATCATGGAGGTCGAAAGCGAATTGCTGCATGCATCATAGGCACTCCACCCATGATCCCGGACACGCTGTGTCATATCTCGTTATGGTTTTTTGAACAATAAGGCAGTCCCGAAAAGGGACAAAGGGGAACAAGACAGCGACATTGGCCCCTGCACAGGGGACACCGCTGTGGTGCTCTGTCACACGAACGATGACCATGTTCAGTTGTCACCATCAATGAGACTGGAGAGAAGGCGCAATACATTTGATCTATACCATAGCGGTTTTGCAAGCATTCACTATAGCCAATCCGTCCGATTTTTTCAAGACCCGGCATTGTTGATTGTGCCCTTGCATTGTTTTTAATATGAAATTTTTTAATGAATTATTTTTTTTAAAAAAATCATCCCCTATTGTGATTGAAGGATCATGGGTGTTGGCGGATATGCATCTCCGGTCACCTCATTCCCTCCCGGAATAAGGGGGGATTAAGCGGGGTTTTGCAATTGACAAATAAATGGAGAAGTGCTATAAAAGGAAAAATTTCGATTAACTTGTATGTATTTATTTTTAAAGACTTATTTAAAACAGAGGGCACGTCGTCAACTTGATGATGCCCCTGATGGGTTTCCCTGAATTCGATGAAGGCGGGGAGTTTTAGTGATCAGTGGTGAAAGGGCTATTCATCAAGGTCGAGGGTCTATTCATCACATGTAAAGGTATTTCATTAATCTGAGGTTGGGGGTATGGGCAATAGGATCCTTTTTCAATTCGGTTCTCTGTCGATAGAGGCTGCACTGAATGATAGTCCCACCGCAAAGGCGATCTGGGAAAGCCTTCCCATCGAATCGGTGGTGAATCTCTGGGGTAATGAGATCTACTTCGAGACCCCGGTGGTTGCAAGTCTGGAGCAAAGCGCTACAACGGATATTGCGAGGGGGCATGTGTGCTATTGGCCGAGGGGAAGGGCCATATGCGTCTTCTTCGGGCCTACTCCTCTCAGCAAGGGAGAGGAGATCGTCCCAGCCTCGCCGGTGAATGTCATTGGGGAGATCCTTGGGGACCCGGAGGAACTCGGGAACGTCGAAGAAAGGGAAATCGTGAAAATCACCAGGATGGCGAGCAAGGAGGTAAAGCAATGATTGCCGTTATCGATGAAGAATCCTGCCTTGGGTGTGGTCAGTGTGAAGAGGTGTGTCCCGATATATTCAAGTTGAACGACGATAAGGCCATCGTGCTCGTGGATGAGGTTCCGGATAGTCTGAGGGATTGCTGCCGGGAGGCCGAGGAAATATGCCCTGTTGCGGCGATACGTATCGAGGAGTGATCGTACGGTTCAGCGGTTCTGTATCAGGATCTGACAGATCTCTTTGAGGAGGGGAAGTATTCTGTTGTCCTTGAGCGAGTAAAAGATCTGGTTCCCTTCCTTTCGTGAAACCAGAATGTTTTTGTCCCGCATGATTCCAAGGTGTTGAGAGATATTTGACTGAGAACTGCCCACAGAGTTCTCGATTTCTCCCACGCTCCTTTCCTGATTGTCCAGAAAGAGGATAATATTCAGACGCAGAGGATGGGCCATGGCCTTCAGACAGCGAGCCAGGTTCTCTGCATGCTCGTTTATCTTCCTCATCTCTTCCATGGCAAATTATGTTTCGATAAGATATAAAAAAGATCCCAAATAACAATCAAGAAGTAAAAAGTATAGTATGAAAGGAAATCGATGTCAATATAGTTGAGGCACTTTTTTGAAGCAGTGCCTAATGTTGTGTCAATTCACTCCCGTTCACCACAATCCCAGTTGCCGGACTGCGGGCCTTTTGGAAGGTCCGGGTGAGTAGATGTCCCTTTCAAAAAGTGCCTCGGGAATATCCGCGAGGAAGGATGATGCCCCGGCGTCAGCCCTGCCAATGCGATGTGCGCACCAGGACAGGTAGAGGCGATCCTTTGCCCGTGTCATACCCACGTAAAAGAGCCTCCGCTCTTCATCCAGGGGGGCGGGCCGTGTGCGATGGCGGTAGGGGAGCAGTCCCTCTTCGCAGCCGCAGACGAAAACAACCGGGAATTCCAGTCCCTTGGCGGCATGGAGGGTCATCAGATTCACCATCTCGCTGTCCCTCCTTCCCCCGATGCCTCGCCATGAGATATCCCCTTCCCGATGCAGGGTGGCCCCTTCCAGGAATGATGGGACGTCCGGGAATTCCTCCGCAAGGAGGCCGAGCCTCCGGAGGTCCCGCGCATGGGGGGTGCATTCCTCATGCGATGCGAGCCCGGCTATGATCTGATTGACGAATCCCGCGGGGGATTCCCCTTCGGCCATACAATGGTAGCGGGATAGTGCCTCGGCCGTCCGCTCCATCCCCCTTCCCGTGAGGAAATCGATGAGGGACCGAAATGACGAGGAATCCTCGGTGCCGCTTCCCTGGGCAATCTCCTTCGGAAGGTTCTCGATGATCGCCCTCTTTTCCCCCTTACCCAGCGGGATGACCGGAAGATCGATGGCCTGGAGGAAGGAGTGTTCGTCCAGGGGATTGTGGCACCAGCGAAGAAGGGCGAGCACCTGTCTGACCAGAGGGGTTTCCAGGATATCCTGATTGCCTGCCACCCGATAGGGGATGCCCTCCTTCATGAGACACTCCTCCAGGACATCGGCCTGATTCCCCGTTCTGGTGAGTACGGCAAAATCGGAAAAACCATAGCCCTCCGGTGTCCCAAAGATGGAAGGGCGTGCCGATGGGCCTGTCTCCCCGTGGGCCTGGAGCATATCGATCCCTCCCATCAGGCTGCTTATCTCCTTGGCCACGGCGATGCCTTCCGCCTTTTCCGAGGGAAGCGAAAGGATTCTTATACAGGGTCCCTCCCCGCGAGCGGAGGTGAGCCTGACCGGGAGCGGTTGGGGATTACGGCGTATGACGTGCAATGCCGATTCGATGATCGGAGTGGTGGATCGATAGTTTTCCTCGAGCGAGAGGATCCGCACCGTGGGGAATTCCTCCTGTATGCGAAAAAAGAGTCTGTTATCCGCGCCGCGGAATCCGTAGATCGCCTGGTTGGGATCCCCGATCAGAAAGAGGTTTTCACCCCCCTTCTCCGCCAGCAGGATGACGAGGGCATACTGTACCGGGTTCACGTCCTGGAATTCATCCACCAGGATATGGGTGTAGCAGGACCTGATTCGAGCTGCGGTCTCCTCGTCATCCCTGAGGAGGCGAACGGTGTTGATAATAAGATCGTCGTAGTCAAGCGCCCCGTATCGTTTGAGTCCTGCCTGGTACTCCTCATGGACGTCGAGGAGGAGCGGATCGCATCCGGTTGCACTGTTTCCTTCGCAGTCCGCGGTCTTGATAAGGGAGATCGCGTGCAGGCACTCGCCCGGTTTCAGGGATTTTCCGGTTTGCCTTTTTTTCAGGATCCGTTCGATCAGGGCCAAGCTGTCATAGGTGTGAAAAAGGATGGAATGCCGGGCATTTCCGAACCGCCGCAGGAGGTGCAGGCAGAGATTATGAAAGGTGCCGATGAACGGTCGTTGCTCAGGCGACGGGGGATGTCCCATGAGGGCATCGAGGCGGTCCGCCATCTCCTTTGCCGCCTTGTTGGTAAAGGTGATCGCTGCAATCCGTGCCGGGCTGATCCCTTTCTCCCCGACCAGGTGCAGGATGCGCAGGCTGAGTGTCCTGGTCTTGCCGGTGCCGGGACCGGCGATCACCAGCACGGGACCTGAGGGGGACTGCACGCAGGCGCGCTGGGACGCATTCAGAAGGGAAAGGGGAGATTTCCCTTCCGATCCCGGGGCATCATGGGAAAGGGAAGGGGATGACGACCGACGGCCGCGCCGGCCCGGAATGGCACCCTGCTTTTCCTCCGGTGCGTTTCGGGCGCAGTTCGCGATACCCGGTTCCGCCTGCGCAGCAAAGAGCCCCCTCTGGGACTCCCGTTCCCTTGGTGAGAAGACCTCGATGGTACCGTATTCCCCGTCGAAACCCGGTCGTATGGTCACCTCTCCGGAACGCACCCGGATGATGCCCCCGGCAAGGGAGGGTCCCGCATGCCGGGTGAGCTCATCCTCAGGGGTCTTGGTGAGGATCTCCCATTCCGGGCCCAGCTTGTGGATGAGACCGAAATATGCCTGCCGTACCCTCTTTGTGCCGGCACCGCATCCGAGGTAATCCGCAAGAATCTCGGGCAGGGGAATGACGCTGAAGAAGGGGGGCGCCCCCTCCGGTCGATACCCGGACTCCCGGTCTGCAAGCTCGACGACCCTGTGCATGACCCCCAGGGTCACCCTTTTCCCGCATACCGGGCAGATCCCTCCGGCCCTGATGGTCTCTTCGGGGTCCATCCTCACGCCGCAGCCCCGGTGGCCGTCGAAGTGGTACTTCCCCTCCTGGGGGAAGAATTCCACCGTGCCCAGGAACTCTCCCTTATCCTTGTCTTTGAGGGCAGAACGGAGCGCGGGGAAGGAGAGGGGGCAGTCGAGGATGTTGGCCTCGCGTGCAAGGTTTTTGGGGGAGTGGGCATCTGAGTTTGACACCAGCGTATACCGGTCGAGTGCGGACACACGCCAGTTCATGGCCGGATCGGAGGAAAGCCCGGTTTCCAGGGCATGGATGTGGCAGGAGAGATCCTCGAAGCACTCCTCCAGGGTATCGAATCCCGAATAGGCGCCGAACAGGGAAAAATGCGGGGTCCAGATATGGGCGGGGATGAAGACGCCCTGCGGGCACTCATCGAGCATGATCTCCAGGAGAAGGCGGCTGTCCAGGCCGAGGATGGGCCTGCCGTCCGAACGAATATTGCCGATCTGTTCGAGGCGCTCGGAGATGGCGCAGGCATCGTCGAGGGAGGGAACCAGGATACAGTTGTGGACCTTGCGGGTCCTGTTTCCCTTCTTGTAGATCGAGCTTATCTCGGAGGACAGGACAAAGCGTACCGCCCGGTGACAGGTGGCGGGGATCTCCCTGAGCACGGCCTGTTCAAGCTCCGGCTTGAGCTTGTAAAGCCCTTCTTCCGCTGGAATGAGCTTCTGCCCCAACTCCTCCCGCCATCCGGGATGGGTGAAATCACCGGTGCCCACCAGGGTGATCCCCTTGACACACGCCCATTGAACAAGATGCTCGGGATCACAATCCTTGCTCGTGGCAACGGAAAAGTGGGAGTGAATATGCAAATCGGCCAGGAATGACATAGGCGCCTTTATAGTATCAGCACGGGAGGGCCAAATCAATACATGTTCATGGGTGACCAGAGTCTCGTCAAAGTCGTCAAGAATCATTTAGTTTTTAAAGCGTAATTGCTGAAAACTATGTCTGACCACGATGCTGCCAAAGGTCTCAGAATCGGAATTGCCTCACGGGGGAAAGGGATGCCCCGGAAGCTCAAACAAAACAAATAAATTACTCGCATGGATATGACGATAGATATAGTAGACAGGAGAACGGACAGTGGGCATGAAAAACCCGAACAGAGCACACACAATAGCCATGCATATACGTCTTGCCAGGGTCCTTTGTCTTGCAGCGGTTTTCTGCCTGATCTTTTACCCTGCACATTGCTTTGGACAGCGGCGCGGGACCGGCACGCCGGCCCAGACCTTCCAGCGGCGCGGGAGCGGCATGCCGGCCGGGACCTCGACAGGGCATGCGGACGAAAAGGCGGACGAGGACCCTCACTATGAGGCAATGCTCGAGACAGGCCTTGGGAATATCTCCTATGACATATACAGCGGGGTGGGTTCATCCAATGCACAGTCCATGTATATCGGGGACATGGTGAGCATGAAGTCGCTGTTCATGGTCAGGGATGTGGGGAATGCGCTGAGAATCGAGGTGAGCGGGGAGCTCTTCGGGACCAGCTACCGGCTGGAGCGCTGGTATTCGGATCAGAAGCTCTTTCGGATCAACAAGCTCATGGCCCAGGGACTTTGCATGGAGGCCCACCTCAACTACGATTTCGAGGAGACGGCCCTCTATCCCTTGCCTGTTCTGGCCCGCCCGAGGATGGGATTGGGGTTCGTCTACCGTTTCCATGCGCTTCGGCGCAAGGACTCCCTGGATCTGATCACCCTTCCGGATGCCCCTCCGGTCCCGCAACAGACCGATTTCGCCCTGTTCGGGTGCGAGCCGAACCTGGGATTCGACTTTACCATGGGTGACAGGGGGGTGGGTATGTACTTCGATATCGGGACCGGATTTTACGGTGCCAGCGTGGAGAATGGGTACGCGGGGAGTACCCTTTCATCCTCCCCGGAGAAGACGACTGCCAAGTCCATCTCGGGGAGGATAGGGTTGAAGGGGAGCTTTCGCACGGTCAACTACCATCTCGGGTATTCGATCTTTCGTATGAAGATCAGGGGAAAGGAAACGATTCCGGAGAGCAGCACCCGGTTCAGCCGTATCGTATGCCGCGTGGGGATGCGGTTTTGAACGAAGGACATCCTCAGAACAGACGGCCGAATCCCAGTGAGAATTTTATCTCCGGCCCCTTTTTTTCGTATCCCGGCGGCACATCGTAGTCGGTCATGATGATATCGAAATCCAGGCTGTACCGCGCAGGGTCCACCACCTTCCAGTCAAAGCCGAGTCCGAACCCGTATCCCTGATCGTTTTCATAGGTCTCTTCCGGGCCATACCGTTTGGAGAGAACGCTCACCGTTCCGTAGAGCATCGAGATCCTGGGCCTGAACCTGCGTGCGCGCACGTTCGTGTAAACCCGCGCCCCCATGATCCAACTGGAGCCCCCCGGACTGTACCCCATTCCGCCCATCAAGGAGACGTACTCGAGGAGGGAAAACTCGCCGTTGATGCCCAGGTACCCATAGGGTATACCATATCCCGCGGCATAGCGAAGAAAGGGACCGCTCAGTGATCCCTGGCGCTGATAGGGTGAGGAGGGATAGTAGGATCCCCGTTGCGGGTACCGTTGGGCCATGGATACTGCGGGAACAAGGAACTGGAGGGACACCTGGAACACAAAGGCACCCAGGAGCACGACAACGGGATGAACGGTTGTTCTTGACGAAGGTCGCCGCATATCCGGCCCCTCACCTTTCCATGTTTGTCGGTAGTATGGGCCTGCCCTTTTCACCTGGTGTTCCCTATTCACTCTCGAGTATCTTGAGCATCTCCTCATCCATATAGGGCTCGGTCTCATACTTGTCGATTTTTTGAAGTTTTTCGGTGATATCCTGGACGATATCGCACTGGATGAGTATCTGCTCCAGGTATTCCAGGACCACGTGCCGCTCCTTGGGTTCCTTGAGCATGATCTCGGTGAGCCCCCTGACGCAGGTGATGGGCTGGTTTATATGATGTGCCGTGGCAATCGCCAGGTCCTTTGCCGCCTTGATCCGTTCGATCTCCCGCTCCTGCTCCTGGATCTTCAAATGCTCCGTGATGTCATGGAGGAGAAGGAAGATGAGGGGTTTTTGTTTCATTCCGCTCTTCGGCGAAAGCATATATCCCTTGAAGGTCTTCGTGATATTGTTGTTTCCGCACAGTTGGATTTCGAATTCCTGGTTTTGGTCCCGGTGATCAGAGAGGGATTGAAATGCCCGTTCAATCCGTTTCCTGTCCCCAACGGTGAGGAGATCAATCCAGTTTTTTCCCACCAGGCTGCTCAGCGACAGTCCGAACTGGGTCTCCCAACTCGGGCTTGCATACAGACAATTTTTATCCTCGTCCAGCAGGAGAAGCAGATCGTGGATATTCTCGACCACGATGCGGTAGCGATCCTCCGATTCCCTCAATCCCAGTTCCGCCTTCTTTTGTCCTTCCAGGATCCTCATTTCCTTGATGGCCCTGTCGATCCTCAACTTCAGGACGTTATAGTCGCAGGGTTTGAGGATAAAATCATATGCACCCTTGTGCATTGCCTGCATGGCCATCTGGAGGGACCCGTATCCGGTGAGCACCATCACGATGACACCCGGCGCCCTCTGAAAGATGGCGGAGAGCAATTTCTCACTGCCCATCTCTTCCATGATCAGCTCGGTGAGCACGATGTCGAAGCTGTCCCGCTCCAGTGCCTTGAGTGCCCTCGAGACGGTGGATACGCCGACCGCCAGGTACCCATCGAAGTTGAGAAGGGAGATAAAGCTCTTCAGGACAAGGGGGTCGTCATCGATAATGAGGATCTTCCATCGTTTCTCGTCAGGCATGGCAGACCTCCTGGTGCGAAGCTGTTTCCGGGACGGGTGACCCCGTGTAAAGGGGGATGGTGATGATGACGGTCGTTCCTATTCCGTCAAGGCTGTTGATACGGATATCCCCTCCCATGTCATTGATGATCCAGTAGGAGACCGTGAGCCCCAGTCCGGAGGCATTGGTTTTTTTCTTGGTGGTATAGAAGGGATTGAAGATACTGGGAAGGTGCTCAGCCGGAATCCCGCGTCCGGTATCGGTAAGCTGGATCTCGATATACGCATCCTTGGTGAGGCTGGAAAGGGAGATCTTGCCTCCCCCTTCCATTGACTCGATGGAGTTGATGATGATGTTGAGGAATGCCTGGTAGAGCAGCTTCGAGTTGGCGAGCACCATTGCATCATCGGGGCTGAAGGCGAACTTGATCTGTATTTGATCGAGCTTCATCTGGTGCTTGGTCAGGGAGACCACCTTTTGGAGAAGCTGGTGCACATCCACAAGCCCCTTGTCAGAGGTGTCGAACTGGGACATCTCGATAATCTTCTGCATGATATTCTCGATGCGGTGTTCGCTCTCCCTGAGCATATCCAATGCATACCGGTGCGTCTGGACGAAGTTGCTGTTCTTTTCCAGGATCGTTATGACGTTCTTGACCGCCTGTAGGGGATTGTTTATCTCCAATGCCATGCCGGAGGCGAGTCTTCCCATGGACATCGTTGATTCGGAGCGCATGATTGCATGCTGGGTTTCCTTCAGATCGGTTACATCCCTGATGGAACCCTGCACGCCGCACAGCATCCCTTTCTTGTCCCGTGTCGGCGAATAGGTCATCTGAAGCCAGCATACCCCCCTGGTGGGATGGTTGATCTTGAATTCAAATTTCCCCTGAGCGGGTGTTTTGACGAGATTCTTCATCAACGCCACCGTCTTTCCCTTATGTTCGGCGAGGACCAGATCGTAGAACCGGTCAGGTTCCGACATAAGGGCGCTTGCGGTTTCCCCTACCACATATTTGCAACTGGGGCTGACAAAGGTGAATTTCCCCTCAGTGTCCAGAGAGAACACCATATCATGGATACTGGTGAGGATCAGGTGACAGGTTTCTGAAAGGTTCTTGATCGCTCGCATATTTCTCTTGACAATGATGATAACGCTTCCGAAATAGAGCGCGACAATGAACAGGAAGGGAAGCCTGAGGAGGTAGTCCTCCTTGTAGATGAAGTTCCTTTGAAGGTAATGGATGAGAAAAAACCCGTAGATGGTGCAAAAAATGAACGCACTGAGGATGACACTTTTCAGGCTGTGGGCAATGCTGAGGATAATGATCTCGAGAAAGAATACCACATAGAAATCCGCCTCGATGACCCCCGCCGTATAGATCCCCAGTGAGATCATGGTGGTGTCGAAGAAGAACAATGCTATGTCAAAGGTCTTATGATCGAAGAAGGACTCCTTCTGAAAACTGAGTATAATATTGGAGATGACGTAGATGAGAATGAGCAGGGATTCGGGTGACATGAGCGAGAAAAGATTGAGCCCCTGACCGAAAATAATAAGGTACGAGATGACAATAACGACCAGCCATCGTGTCAGGAGTACGATTCTCTTTTTTGACCAATCCACCCCGAAGTTCATTACGTTTATCCGTATTCCATGGCAGCCTATTGTGTTGCGTTGATGTTCAGCAACCTGGTTACCTTGCTCAAGAGCGCATCCATCTTGAAGGGCTTTATCATATAAGCATCCGCTCCGCACTCCTTGGCCTGGTAATAGAACTTCATCTTTGTATACACGGCTGTCATGATTAGAATGGGTATCTTTTTCCCCTCCTCCATTTCCCTGATGGAGGAGCAGACATAGAAGCCATGCCTGCCAGGCAGTAAAACATCCAGTATGACGAGGTCGATTACATTCCCCTTGACGATATCCAGTGCCTCGCTGGCATTGCCCGCATGCATTATGCGACAGCTCAAAGGCTTTAGCATCTCCGCAATGGTCATCCGAATTGCAGGCTCATCATCAACGATCAGAATAGTATGCGGCTTTTGAGGAAAATCGGAATTGCTGTCAATCAACGTAATCCCTCCTTTGCCTTCGATAGTGAAACCGCTCTTCAGTGGGAACGCTGACCGGATAAACAGCCTATCGGTGAATGTATTCATTCCCTCCATTTCTTATCGGTGTCAAAGGGTATTCCCTTTGTGGTCAATCCCGATAAGCATATCCCATGCCATAATTTTTATGATATCGGCGGGATAAAAAGAATAATATATTTTAAAAAAAGTTATAAAAAAATAAGATACTAAAAAAATGCCGGAATGGCAGGGAACGGGCACAGGAAGATGATCAAATTTTCAACAGAGGCATCCCCAAAAAATGATCATTTGGGCAACCGCTCTCTGCTCAATACATTAATAGCTGCGATGCGTTTCGTCCTGGCAAGCTTGGTTGGTGAAGTCGCGGCGGGATTGGTTGCCGGAGGGGCAGCATAGTAGCTCCGCTACGCTCCGCTCTGGCAAGCTTGGTTGGTGAAGTCGTGGGCCTTCAGGTGAACGGAAGGGGTTCATAGTGGCTCCGCTTCGCTTCGCCCTAGCAAGCTTGGTTTATGGGGCGGCCAGGAAAAATCCCACCGCCAGCAGCGCCTGGGTCAACAGGACCATTGCGACGTTCGCGCCCTGCGCGGGGACAAGCCGTTCCCCCTGATCGTAATCCATGAGCGCGCCCTTGATCGCCCTGACTGCAAAGGGAAGGGTGAGGAGGCTCAACAAGGTCCAGGAAGGAAAGATCCCCATGAGGATGCCGAAGGGTACCCACAGGTAGGTAAGGAGGGTGATGAATGTATAGAGTATTCCCGCCTTCCTCTTTCCGAGGCGGATGACGATATGCCTGCGGCCGCCCATGCGGTCGGCCTCTGCGTCGGGGAATTCATTCAAAAAGAGAAGGTTGAAGGTGAGAAGGAAGGGAGGGACCCCTGCGAAGAATGCCAGTGGGGTGACCTTTCCGGTGATGATGAAGTAGATCCCCACGACCGGCAGGAATCCCAGGCCGAGTCCCGCGGACATTTCGCCGATTGCCAGCGTGCTGAGCAGCGGATTGTAGGCATAGATCATAAATATCCCGGGCAGGAGGATCATCAGAAACTCCCACCCCGCCGTGAAGGTGAAATAGATGCCGATCATGCAACCGATTCCAAGGCTTGTAAGGCCGATCCGCCTGGCCGTTTCCGGGGGGATGCGTCCGATGGGGAGAAGTCCGCTTCCCCCTGAAAATGGTGTGCGGGTGGTATGCAGATCGATCCCCGTTTTGAAGTCGTGGTAATCGTTCAATACGTTTACACTGATATGGAGGGCGACAAGGCCGATTAACGCAAGGATCGTGTGAGTGATATGTCGATATCCGGAAAGATACGCCGCGCCGGTGCCGACCATAACCAGGACCACGGAAAGAAGCAGGAACTGAGGCCTCGTCTCCAAAAAGGCTGTCTTCAGATTGGTCACGCGTATCCTCCAGGGGATGAAACAGGATGAGTTGGCCGAATAGAAAGATATATTAAAGATATGTTATCGTATACGCGATACGTTTGCAAAGGCCCCCTACGTTTTAT
>JBLIRN010000038.1:0-26987 GCA_049472315.1 bacterium | reverse complement strand
GGGATTCATTTTCTTGTTGTGGAAGGGGTATGTGACCTGGCACGTACCGGTGAGCTACATGGGTACGGTGGTGGTATTCACCGGGATCTTCTGGGCGGCCAACCCCCAGAAATATGCCAATCCCCTGTTTCATCTCCTGGCAGGAGGTCTCGTCCTGGGGGCCTGCTTCATGGCCACCGATTATGTGACATCCCCTGTAACCGTAAAGGGGCAGATCATTTTTGGGGTGGGATGCGGTCTTCTGACAGGTATCATACGACTTTTCGGTGGGTATCCGGAGGGGGTGTCATTCTCCATCCTGCTCATGAACGCCGCAACCCCTCTCATCGATCAATACACAAGGCCGAAAAGGTATGGGAGGGTCAACCGGCATGCGTGATATACTGCGTTTGATCGTCGTCCTCACCCTTGTCTGCGTCGTCGCGGCCATAGCCCTTGCCAAGGTGTATGACTTCACCAAGGAGCCCATTGCCGAACAGCGGCGACTCGCCCGTTTGAAGGCGGTGGAGGCGGTGCTTCCGGAGCATGATAATCAGCCTGATGAGAATACTGTGACCGTAAATCTGGAGAGCGGCGAGGACAGAATGGTGTATCTGGGATTCTCCGGGGACAGTATCAGCGGGGTGGCATTCGAGATTCGCAACGGCGAAGGATACGGCGGAGAGATCGTGGCCATGCTCGGGCTTGATCCGAATGGGGTGATCCAGGGGGTGGAAATCGTGCGCCACTCGGAAACCCCGGGCCTGGGAGCCAAGGTCACCCTGCCGGAATTCAGGTCGCAATTCGTCGGGAAATCACTGGCCAATGCAAGCTTCGCAGTGAAAAAGGATGGTGGCGACTTCGATCAGGTCACCGGGGCGACCACCTCTCCCCGGGCCATTGTCAAGGCGATACGGCAGGGGCTGGAGTTATTCCAGGCCCACAGGGACGAGATTATACAGGGTACCTCTTCTGAGAGGATGGAGGGACAAGCGTGAGCCTGATAAAGGACTTTGCCAATGGGTTGTGGAATGAAAATCCCACCTTCAGACTCGTTTTGGGCATGTGCCCGACGCTCGCAGTAACCACCCAGGCGATCAACGGGATCGGGATGGGGCTTGCCGCCACCTTTGTGCTGGTATGCTCCAACCTTGTCATCGCCCTGCTGCGGAAGATCATCCCTGACAAGGTCCGCATAGCGGTGTTTATCGTTATCATCGCCACTTTCGTGACCATCGTCGACCTTGTGATGGAGGGATTTTTTTATGAGATCCACAAGTCGCTGGGGATCTTCATCCCCCTCATCGTGGTCAACTGCATCATCCTGGGCAGGGCGGAGGCGTTTGCCTCCAAGAATCCGGTCCTGAATTCCATTGCCGACGGGCTGGGCATGGGATTGGGATTTACCCTTTCCATCACCGTTTTGGGCTCCATCAGGGAGCTTTTGGGGAATGGCAGCATATTCGGATTTTCCGTATTCGGAAAATCTTACCTGCCCTTTCTGATCGCCATACTCCCTCCCGGGGCATTTGTCGCCCTCGGCCTCCTTTTGGGACTGATGAACAAGATCAACGAGAAATTGGCCTATTGAAATGAACCCCGTATAAGGAATGGGGATCGCGGAAAAGGTGAGGAGAGCATGATATGGTAAAATTTATCCTCCTGATTATCAGCACCGTACTGGTCAATAACTTTGTCCTTGCCAGGTTCTTGGGTATCTGCCCGTTTCTGGGGGTATCCAAGAAGATTGAGACGGCGATTGGCATGGGAATGGCGGTCATCTTCGTCATCACTATGGCCGCCACCATTACGTGGCTGGTATACATGTATATACTGGTCCCCTTTCAGATCACCTTTATGCAGACCATCGCGTTCATTCTGGTGATCGCGGCGTTGGTGCAGTTTGTGGAAATGGTCATTCAGAAAACCAGCCCCGCCTTATACCAGGCGCTCGGTATTTATCTGCCCCTCATTACCACGAATTGCTGCGTGCTTGCGGTGGCGGTATTGACGGTACAGAAGCCGTATACATTCATCGAGACGATCGTATTCGCCTTCGGTGCATCGGTGGGCTTCGCACTCGCCCTTATTCTCTTCGCGGGTATCAGGGAGCGGCTGAGCCTTTCCGAGATCCCCAGACCTTTCGAGGGCACTGCCATTGCATTGATCACGGCGGGATTGCTTTCACTCGCATTTCTCGGATTTGCCGGACTGGTGAAGTAGGCTTATACTTAAAAAGGTAAAGAATATCTATCATAACAAGAAAAGGAGTAATTTGTTATGTGGGCTGCAATTTCGGCGTTAGGAGGGATTGCGTTCGTTTCGGCATTCGGCCTCGGGATCGCATCACGTTTTTTTGCCGTTGAGGTTGATCCCAGGGTGAAGGAGGTCGAGACGCTTCTTCCGGGTGCAAACTGCGGAGGATGTGGATTCCCCGGCTGCTCCGGATTTGCCGAGGCGGTGGTGGCAGGAAATGCCGACGTTTCCGGGTGCGTTGCAGGGGGGGCTACCGTGGCGAATGAAATAGGGAGGGCCCTCGGTCTGGAGGTAAAGACCGGACCCAGGATGATTGCCTGTGTGTTTTGCCGGGGCGGCATCAACCATGCGTCGAATCGGTTTGAATATAGCGGTATTGAAGACTGCAGGGCCGCCCAACTGCTGGCGGGGGGGAACAAGGCATGCACCTATGGATGCCTGGGCTTTGGGACCTGCGTAAGGGCATGCCCCTTTGGCGCCGTCACTATGGGGCCGGAGGGGATCCCTGTGATCGATTCCTCTAAATGCACAGGGTGCGGTAAGTGTGTCGCCATATGCCCCCGGCACATCATACGGCTGGTTCCTCAATCACAGAGGTTTTCCGTACTCTGTAGCTCCCACGACAAGGGGAAAAGGGTCAAGGAGGTCTGTACCATAGGGTGCATCGCCTGTCAGGTGTGCGTAAAGAAGTGTCCGGTCAATGCAATCCATATGGAGGATTCGTTGGCGGTCATCGATCCGGCAGAATGTATCTCCTGCGGCACGTGCTGGGAAAAATGCCCTCAGAAGATCATATGGACCGATGAAGAGGGCATGGCCATTATGGCGCAGAACCGTTCAGAGGCCGGCGAAAGGGCCGTGGTGGGCTGATTACAATCCGGACCTTCACTCCCCCTCTCATCCTTGTAGATCCCTGCGATTTACGTTTCCATTCGTTTCGTGAAGCTCTTCGACCCATGTCCTTGGTGTATCCATTTCATGACTGATCCATATATGGTAGGGCCTTGGGTCTAATTGGTTAGGTAACGGCGGCTTCGCCTGGCGAAGGTTTGGCTTGGGGGAATAAAAAAAGGGTTGTGGAAACCGTGATGCTTATATCGCCATTAGAGATCAAACAGGAAATAGAGGAAAAACAACGCTGTCTAACGTACCGCGGTCGAAATCGCTACGATTAATTATGCCATTTCTCAAATGGTTTCCACAACCCTTGACCCAAATATAAACCCTGTGCTACCTTGCGGTAGCATGTGGAAGAGGGAAGAAAAGGAGTTATGGGTGTAAGAGCCTGTATATTTTAATATCTTTGAATGACTTGATATCCTCTATGGTGCCTCGTTCACTGCCTATATTGTGTCTATAAATCCTTAATGCCTTTTAAATAGCTATTATAAATAGAAGCAAATTTGATGCCAAAAAAATGAGCCAATTGGATGCCGTAGGGCGGGACTATACGGAACATGGAGAATATTATTTCAATGAGCTGAGACATTTTTGTCTCAGTTTTGTCTCATTGGTGTCTCACGTGAGACACCAATGAGACAATAATCATTTCCCTGAAACATCTATATCTAGGATCGTCAACCGTCGATAGAAGGTGGCCCTGCTCATTCCGAGTGACTGTGCGGCCTTCTTCCGATTTCCCTTTGTGTCCCTAAGGGCCAGCAGTATTCGCTCCCGTTCGCCATCCTTGATCTCCTTGAAGAGTGGACGTGAATGCTCGGGTTCTCGAATCTCCGGAGGGATATCCTCCAGTTCGATAATCGATCTCTTGCAATGGGTCACGGCAAATTCGATGGCGCTCTTCAATTCCCGGACGTTCCCCGGCCAGTCATATTCCATGAAGATCCGCATGACCTCGTTGCCGATTTCTTGAACGGATTTCCCTGTTATGGCACGGCATTGTCCGAGAAATGTCTCAGCAAGCAGCGGGATATCCTCCTTGCGTTGACGAAGGGGAGGGATCTTTATACGCGCCACCCGGATTCGATAGAAGAGATCAGGCCTGAAGCTACCGGATTCGACCTCGGCGGTAAGGTTCTTATGTGTAGCGGCAATGACACGAACATTGATCTTCTTGGATTTTGATTCCCCAACCCTGGTTATCTCCTTTTCTTCAAGCACCCGAAGCAGATTGGTCTGCACATTGAGTGAGATGTCACCGATCTCGTCAAGAAAGATGGTGCCGCCGCTTGCCGCCTCGAACAATCCCACGTGGTCCTCGATCGCTCCCGTGAATGCCCCCCGCTTATGTCCGAACAACTGGCTGGTGAGGAGCGAATCGGTGAGCCCGGCGCAGTTCACCGGTACGAATGGCTTGTCCTTGCGGGGGCTGGAATAGTGGATCGCCCGTGCGACAAGTTCCTTGCCGGTGCCGGTTTCCCCCTCGATCAGGACCGTCCAGTCCACATTGGATATCTCCTGGATCTGCTGATAGATCATTCTCATTTGATCACTTCTGCCGGTGAGGTCGTGAAATCTGACCTTTTCATCCAGCATACGTCTCAGATCATAGATCTCGGACATGTCATAGAAGAAGAGGATCTTGCGGTCCGGGTTTCTGGGTTCGTCCTGCACCTCGATATCGATCCAGTAGTGCTTCCCCTCAGGGGTTTCAAAGTGTATCTGGAGCTTCTTGCGCGTTTCTGACCGCTGCGCAGCTAAATGCCTCAATTGGGCCCTTTCCTCCTCGCGAACGGGGAAGAGCTCGGCCCAGTGCCTTCCGCTTGCCTCCCCCTGGGAGGTGCCCACAATGCGTTGGGCAGTCTGGCTGAGGAACTTGATGCGTCCCTCACGGTCGGTGATTGCCGTTCCCATTCGGAGCATGTTGAGGATCGAGAGCATGTCGTCGCGACTTTTTTCAAGCTCGAAGTACATCCCGGCAAGCTGCTCCTCAGCCTGTTTCCGTACGGTAATATCGGCAAAGGAGGCCATTTGGCAGATTGGATTGCCGGATTCGTCGGTTACGGTGCTTGCGGACACATAGACATCGAAGAGGGAGCCGTCCCTGCGCGCCGCCACCAGTTCGCCTGACCAGCCTCCGGTTTCTTTCAGGAGTTTGGCTGCCTCTCTCCCCCTTTCCTTGTCGTGCAGAAATTCAATAGCTGACCTCCCCAGGACCTCTTTCTCATCCTTATAGCCCCAGAACCTGAGAAAGGCGCTGTTCACATAGGTGAGGTGCCCGTCGAGGTCTTCAATTGCAAATGCATTGAGGGAGGAACCGATCGCCTTGTCCTTGAGCCGCAACTCTTCCTCCGCACGCTTGCGATCCGTTATATCCTCTGCGTGGACCAGGACGAGGTCCGGCGGCACAAATGCATAGCTGGCAAGAAATTGGCCCGTTTTTTGGTTGTAGCGAAACCGGTATGTCATCTCCTTCTGGAAGGAGGAGTGTTCCGAATAGCAGCGCTGCATATCCTCGAGAATGAAGGGCATGTCCTGGTAGAACTGACTTGCCTTCACGCCCAGGTAGTGGATGATTCCCCCCTCCGTTGTTGCATACGCGGCATCATTATAGTCGATGAGCATGAAATCAAAGGAGTCCTTCACCTTCTGCCATGTGTAGGTGGGAAGGGGCATCCCCTTGTATTGAGATCTGAACCGTTCCTCGCTCTCCCTGAGCGCCTTTTCGATCTGCTTACGAACGAATACCTCCTCCTGCAGTTGTTTGTTTGCGACAATAAGATCGGCGGTGCGCTGCTTGACCCTCTGTTCAAGCTCCCTCCTGGCCTCCAGCAATGCGGTTTCCGCCTGCTTCTGTGCAGTAATGTCCCTGCCGACCAGGATAACCATGCTGGGTTCGCCCTTTTCATCCCGCAGCACCACGTTGGAGGTGACATGGTAGTAGCGCACCTGCCCGTCATTCGATATCGCCTTCGGCTCGCCGAAATGAATCTTGCCATCCTTGAACGTCTGGGACGTTGCGCATGAACAGGGCTTGCAGGGCTCCTCCCGGTGATGGAATATCTCATAACATCTTCTGCCGACGATATCCTTGCCGAATTGCTGCAGCATTGCATCATTGGCCCAGGTGAACGTGAAATCCCGATCGATCATGCATATGCAGTCGCCGATGGAACTGAGCATGGCGTTGAGCTTGCTTTCGCTGCTTCGGGTCGCCTCGTGCTGCCTCTTGCGCTCCAATGCATTGATGAAGATTTCCCCCACGATTTTGAGAAGGTTGATAATGTCATCAGGGCATTCCCTCTTCTTGCGCACTGCGTCGAAGCCGACAAATCCCAGAAGGGTGTTGTCCGAGACCATGGGGACTCCGACGAGGGATTGAATCCCTTGCCGCAGGAATTCTTTTCTTTCGATGCCGGCCTCGGGGGGAAGGTCTTCCACCGAAGGGATACAGACGGTTTCAAACCGCGCCATTCTCTCCATCCACCACGCGAACGTGTCGGTTTTCATGCCCTGCATCTGGTCCTTATAGCCTTCGATCCCCTCGGCGCACCACTCATGGGTGTTGGTCATTCTGGTGAGGTCGTCTGAGAATTGAAAGATGTAGCTGCGGTCAAAACCGGCAAATGTGCCGACTATTTGGAGTGCGTGGTTGATTGCACTATCGGTTTCGCTCACCGAGAGTTTTATGAATTGGGTGGAGAGGGTGATGAGGGTGTTTTCGAATTCGAGGCGATATGCCAACTCCTTTTTCACTTGGATTATCTTGGTGACGTCGTGGATCGTCCCCGCCATGTTGATCGGTCTTCCATGTTCGTCGGTGGTTACCTGGGCCTGGGTATGGACGGCACGTGATGAGCCGTCCTTGAGGAGGATACGGTGTTCTATGCACAGCGGATGCTTCTCGTACAATGCCTTCTCAACGGCGGCCTTCACCAATGATCGGTCCTCAGGGTGGACCGCCTGGAGCAACCGCCCATAGGTGATTCCCGTGTTATCCCGTTTCCATCCCAGGAGGGTGTAAATGGCATCAGGGAAATAGAACTCATCCTTTGGAATATCCCAGTACCAAGTGCCTACCGGGAATTCAGGGATTGATTGAATGGGGGTGCCCTCATGCTCGGGCAGGAATCCCTTATCTCGTGGGAGGGTGCCCTCGATCATCAGCACGGTAGCGGAAAGGCCGTTATCATCCCTCAATGGCGCGAGGGATATAAGGACCTCCTTGGGTTCGCCTGATCGAGTGATAAGGGTATGCGTGGAAACGGAACCGTGGATGTCTGTGTGGGCCGGGGCCGGACAGGAGAGTTGCAGGTGATGCCCGCTGAAAAGCCTTTCTATCCCCTCGCCCGCAATCTCACGACACGTCCACCCGGTGAGGCGTTCAGCAGCGGGATTAAGGTAGAGGATATGCCGATTGGCATCCACGACACACACCGCCTGAGGCAGCGTGTCGAGCACATGCCGGGAAATCATTTCGATGTTAAATCCACCTTTAGGTGATTTCTTCATCGTATATTCCTTAAACTGGGAGATTGTCCGCCTGCACGAACGCTGCTCCCATTCAGTGCCGTTGAGGGCGCAATGGAATGAACAATGGGTGAAAACCCGTTGCGTCTATCGATAATCCTGGGGCAAAAGAAATTCAGAGGGACAGGGGAATCGGTTACTGTTACATACTATAGTCCAAGGGATGGAGAAGATGGCAGATCACAAGAAGGAAACCCCTCTCTTGTCATAACAATAGGAATTAACACGATGACTAATCAGACGTAATTATGCGACGATTCCCTCGTATCCACATTTACACCACACCCATAAACATATTTATATTTTAAGGAATTTTTTCCGATTGTCAAAATTTTATCTGGATTACCCCAATAGGGCATATATCAACACATTGCTCGCAGAGGACGCACTTTTCACGGTTAAACTCCAGTTTTTTGGTCTGCGGATTTATGGAGAGGGCCTCCTGAAAACAGACCGCCGTGCAAAAACCGCAATGGATACAGTCCTCCTCGTCGAGGTGAATATCCTTGGCGAGGGCCTCGACCTTTACCCCTTGCTCCTTCATGAAATTCAGGCCCGCCTCGATGTCCTTTTGCTCACCGGTGAGCTCCAGCACAAGGCGGCCTTCATCCTTGGGAATCACCTTGGCCCGCAGGATATTCATGATGAGGTCGTAATCCTTGACCAGTTTGTAGGTGACCGGCGTTCCCGCAAGGCTGGCGGGGAATGTAAGGATGACCCTCCGGGAAACCTTCATGAATCCATATCCTCTACAATATGCTGAGACATTGGCATCAGGGTGACATCCCGGGGAAGCGGCTGGATCGGCCTGACCAAAAAGAATTCCCCGCGGCTGATCCATTCCTTGAGGATCTGGGCGATTTCACGAGCCATGGCGTAACTCGAGAGGGGATTCGTGGGCACATGCCTCCCGTCCAGTTCCACAAAGCCGGACCTGAGCTGTCCATAGTGCACCCTCCCGTACGAGGGCTTCTCCCTGCGGGGAATTCCGTAATCATAGATCGTGGTAAATATGTGTTCGTCGTCGATGGAGACCGCCTCCGCCATTGCTTCATCCAGGATGGGGATGGGAACGCCTATTCCGACGAAAAGGCTCACCCCGTATCCCTTGATCCGTGCGCCGCGCAGATATCGTGGGCTCATCTGTTTGAGGTCGCCCTTGACCGCAAGGGTTGCAGCGGGGCCAAGGGGAATGTGATTCTGGTCCCGAATCTGTGAAGGATTGTGCTGCGTTCCTTCACCGATGATGTAGCCGATCCCTCCGCCCAGGAATATCTGGCTGCCCAGGCCGATTGTGCGGTATTCAGGGTCATTGATCAGCGGATTGAGCTGGCTCGATGTGGAATAGGAGAGATTGCCGAATCGAGGCAAAAGGGGACCCATATAGGTGTAAAGGGTGCGTGAGGAGGAATTGGTCGCAGCGCCATAATTCTGATAGGCATTCCTTGGGTTGCAGAGTACCGCCTGGTTGATGGAATCGAGGCTGATAACGGTCTCTATCCGTTCGAGCGGATAGCAGTCGGTCTTGTATCCCTCGGCCCTGAGCAGTATCCTCTTCCTGGCCACAAGGTCCTCTATGACATGACCGCCTCCGTAGAACGCCCCCTCCTTTTCAGACAGGGAGCTTGCGCCCAGATAGGCATCGACTGCCGCCAGCCCGGCATAGGCAGGAACATCGTTGAGCAGGACCCGGTTCATCTTGATCGGGGGATCCGCATGCCCGAAATTCAAAAAGACCCCTGAAGAGCACATGGGCCCGAAGGTGGCGCTGGTGACGACATCCACCTTTTCGGCCACCGCCTTGATCCCCTTCGCGCGGGCAAGGGGGATCACCTCTTCGGCGGTCACCACCACCGCCTTGCCCTTTTTGATCTTCTCGTTTATCTCGTCAAAGGTCTTCATGCAGGTAACGGCATTCTACTTACCGGACTCGCGCTCGGGCCTTTCCTCAGCAACGTCCCAGTCTATATCAAGGCCCGAACATGGCAAGAGATAGAGTGCATCCCTTTGCTCCTTGGTGAGCATCTTGTCCGCATCGAGCTGCAGTTTTGCGCGGCGGACCTGAAGATCCAATTGCATCTTTGCAATCTTTTCCAGTTTTGTCTTGATGGCATTGAAATCAGGTTTTTCAGCAAAGCGAAGCTTTCTTAGTTCAATCTTGTTGATTTGGAGGTCCGACCTCAGCTCGAAGGTGTCCTTCATGTAACTGGTTTGCAGCATCCGTATGTCCTCCCGCTGCTTTGGAGTCAGATTGAGGTCGGTGCGATCGAGGAGCATCCTGCAATAAGCGGGTTCCTGTGTAATCCCCCGCTGGAGATTCATGCCCCCCGAGCCCGGGATGCTGCAACAGGCCCTTTGAGCACCCATGCCGGGGCCACCCATGCCGGGACCGCCCATACCGGGACCGCCCATACCGGGACCGCCCATACCAGGACCGCCCATACCAGGACCGAATCCGGGACCGTACGGCCCCTGGGAATAGGCAGGCGTTGTGTTTCCCATGATCGCCACGGCGAGAATCATGATAAAGCAACATACCATAACGAATCGAATCCCTTCCTTGCGAGTGTTCATAGCCCCCTCCATGAAAATATAATTATAATATAATCATAAAGTTACAATTTATCGTAAATTCTATCACCACTCACAATTCGTGTCAACTATAAGCGGCTTGTTTTCCGATATAAAGGGTAGGGAGGATGCT
This sequence comes from bacterium, assembly GCA_049472315.1. GTDB lineage: Bacteria > SZUA-182 > SZUA-182 > DTGQ01 > JAFGSM01 > JBLIRM01. Next base: position 16,618 of record JBLIRN010000038.1, on the reverse strand, counting down.
TCATCGGCAGCGATCAGAAACAATCGTGATGCAAACAGTTGACTTTTACACCAAAGGTGTATTATATAAAAATACATAATCAATCCCTCGGATTTTTGTGCGGGTTAATGTAAGCCAAGGTTGGATGGATGAAGATGTATCATAGAAAGTTGTTAGGACTGTTCCTCGGCATTGCGATCATTTTTCTCGTTTGGGTTCCGGGATCGGAGGCATCCTCGTTGATGGCGGTCCGTTCGTGGACCGCCCCAGGTTATACCAGGATTGTCTTTGACCTGGACCGTCCCGTTCTTTTTCAGGAACTACACAATAAGGATTCCCGGAACATATCCCTTGAGCTGCGCAATTGTACCAACAGCACCGCCCAGGATAGCTATGATATCGACTCATCGCTTATAGAATCGGTGAGATTGTTGCAGTCCCCCCTCAGTTCCCTTGTTGCTGAAATCACCACCTCGATTGCACTTTCATACCATATTTTTTACCTCCAGAAATATGAAATGAAGCCTGACCGGATTGTCATCGATATCAAGCATCCCGTGGATGCTCAGCAGGAAAAGGAGACCAAGAGGGAAATCGAGGATCTGAAAAAGGCGAACTGGATTGTGGCCATCGATCCCGGGCATGGCGGAGAAGATCCCGGCGCCCTGAGCAAAGAGGGGTATAGGGAGAAGGATATCGTCCTTGCCGTGGGAAAGATGCTGAGAGATCAGCTCAATGATCAATCCGGAATAAAGGCGTACCTGACCAGGGATGGAGACTACTTCCTCTCCCTTCGCGAACGGATTGAGATCGCCCATAAATTTCAGGCGGATCTCTTCATAAGCCTCCATGCGAATGCAAATCTAAAGTCCACCACCCGCGGGACTTCCGTATATTATCTCTCGCGTGACGGTGCAACGGATGAGGCCTCCGCGCTTCTGGCTGACAAGGAGAATGCCTCGGATCTCATCGGGGGTATACCGCTGGGGAAGGATTCCCTCTTGGACAGCATCCTCATTGATCTGGCCCAGACCCGCACGATAAATGAGAGCATTGATCTTGGCGAGAAGGTTTTGAGGGAACTCGGCAGCATCAAGGGGCTGGAAAGGGAGGGGCTGAAATGCGCAAATTTCGGGGTGCTCAAGTCTCCCTCCATCCCCTCGGTGCTCGTGGAATTGGCGTATTTGAGCAATCACACTGATATAAAAATGCTCAGCTCAAAAAAATATCAGAAGGAAATGTCCCAGAGGATCTGTCAAGGCGCTCTGGAATTTCTCGGGGAATGCCCCCCCAAGGAAAAGCATTATCGGATGGTTGCAGGTGCTTCGGCCTCCGGAGAGGACTATGAGATACATGTCGTCAAACAGGGGGAGACGCTCTGGCGTATCTCCTCATTGTACGGCATTTCCTTGGATATCATTCGGAACCTCAACGGGCTTCATTCCTCTTCGCTGTTGATGGTGGGACAGAAACTCAAGATCCCGAGCCATTGAGGCCCGCTCGCGCGTTCCCTGGATGCGCATGACGGCGGTCTATTTCCTTTCAATCAATGATGAATCCGGTGATCCCGGTGATATGGATCGTATCCGGGGGCATCGTGCAATGAGGGGCTCGTGCCGGCCGAGTGTTGATTAAATCCGCCAAACATGCTATAAAAACGATCTATATCGCTCTTTTAAGAAGTGATCATCATGATCCTCATAAGCAAATTCAACTGTGGGAAAATACAGGCACGTGCCGAAGTGGTGGAACTGGCAGACACGCTGTCTTGAGGGGGCAGTGGGAGATTCCCGTAGGGGTTCGAGTCCCCTCTTCGGCACCATCTACCTCTTTTCGTTTACTTAAACCAGCTCGGATCAATCTCATCCGTCCCGACATCCTCACTTCGTTTACTTAAACCAGTATGGATCAACCATTCCTGTCCCGACATCCTCACTTCGTTTACTTAAACCGGCTTTCGCAAACCTTTTATGTGCCGACATCCTCATTTCGTTTACTTAAACCAGTATGGATCAACCATTCTTGTCCCGATATCCTCTTTTCGTTTATGTCTGCCTCTGCTGCAGGCCCAGAGGTCAAGAATGAGAATTCCTGGACGTAAGGCCTTCTCTATTGTTTGAAGGCCCTTTTTTCGATACAATAGATATCCTTTACAGGTACAACATCGTATAATATCGGCCGTCAACCTTTGCGAAGATTATTGAAGAATATTATTGTATACATTCAGGCCTTTTTGGTATAAGGAGGCAATCATTGTCTGACGTGCGGTTGGAAGATTTGGGTGCGTGGAAAAAGACGTGCGGATGCGGTTCCCTGTCTGATAAGGATATTGACCGCAGCGTGACCCTTATGGGGTGGGTGGATACGCGGAGAGACCACGGAGGGGTCATATTCATCGATCTGCGTGACCGGGAGGGAATCACCCAGGTGGTGTTCAATCCGGAGTGGGACCAGGCATGCCATCTCAAGGCCCACCACCTTAAGACGGAATTTGTCATCGCCGTGGAGGGCAAGGTCAGACTCAGGCCGGAGGGCATGGAAAATCCGAAGGTTGCCACCGGAAGGATTGAGGTGATGGCCCATGCCTTGAAGATCCTCAACCATTCCAAGGTCCCTCCCATCATGGTCGAGGACAATGCCAAGGCAGGGGAGGAACTCCGCCTCAGATACCGCTACCTGGATCTTCGACGACCGCGTATGCAGCAGAACCTCATCCTTCGCCACCGAGTGTATCAGGCCATCCGATCGGAGCTTTCCGGGATGGGTTTCCTGGAGATCGAAACGCCGGTTCTCACCAAGAGCACGCCCGAGGGGGCGCGTGACTATTTGGTGCCCAGCCGGTTATCCCCCGGGCATTTCTATGCCCTGCCTCAGTCCCCCCAGCTTTTCAAGCAGATACTGATGATTTCCGGGTATGACCGCTACTTTCAGATCGTTAAATGTTTCCGGGATGAGGACCTGAGGGCGGACCGACAGCCCGAATTCACCCAGCTCGATATGGAGATGTCCTTTGTCGGCAGGGAGGACATCATGTCGGTGACCGAACATCTCATAAAGCTGCTCTTTTCAAAGGAAAAGGGGATTCGCTTCGATGCCCCGTTTCCCCGGCTCACCTACCAGGAGGCGATCGCCCGGTTCGGCCTGGATGCACCCGATACCCGGTTCGGGCTGGAGCTTGTCGACCTGTCCGATGTGGCCGGGGAGTCGGACTTCAAGGTGTTCCGGCAGGCAGTGGAAAAGGGCGGGCAGGTGAAGGGGATCAATGCGAAGGGGGCTGCCAGGATGAGCAGGACCGAGTTGGACAACCTGGCTGAGAAGATCGCGCCGTTCGGTGCCCGGGGGCTTGCCTGGATAAAGATCAGCAAGGATGGCATGCAGTCGCCCATAATCAAATTTTTTACCCAGGCGCAGTTGCAGGGTATACTCGACCGAATGGCGGCACAGGAGGGGGATGTGCTGCTGTTTGTGGCGGACCGGCCCAAGGTGGTCGCCGAGTCCCTGGGTAGATTGCGTCTGTACCTTGCAGATCGTCTGGACCTGATCCCTGCTGATGTCTTTTCATTCGTATGGGTGTATGATTTTCCGCTCCTCGAATTCAACGAGGAAATAGGACGGTATGCAGCCATGCACCATCCGTTCACCTCACCGATGGAGGAGGACGTGGGTCTTCTCGAGTCGGAGCCGGACCGGGTGCGAGCCCAGTCCTATGATATCGTGCTGAACGGCCAGGAGATCGGTGGCGGGAGCATCAGGATCCATCGCTCCGACCTCCAGCGCCGTATGTTTGCGCGCCTTTCCATGGATCAGGAGGAGATCGAGGAGAAATTCGGTTTTCTCGTGGAGGCCCTCGAGTACGGCGCCCCTCCCCACGGCGGGATTGCCCTGGGCCTGGACAGGATGCTCGCCATCATGGCGGGAGCAGGCTCGATCCGGGAGGTAATCGCATTCCCCAAGACTCAGAAGGCGGTATGCCTCATGACGGGCGCACCCTCCGAACCGGAACCGGAGCAGTTGAGGGATCTCCATCTGCGCACCGATCTGGCGGCAAAACCCAAGAAAACGACCCCCCAGTAACGTACGGTGGAATCGGAATATCGTACACAGATCCCATCCGATCACGGGCAGGAACCATTCATCAAGCTCAAGTGCGACCTGCACACGCACATCGTGGGGGATCGCTGGAAGGACCATGTCACCTCCCAGAACATGCCCCCGGCGGACTTCATCGATCGGGCGGTATCGATGGGATTCGAGGTCCTTTCCTTCACCTATCACGACTTCCTCTATCATGATCCTGCTGTGTGGGCCCATGCAAAGGAACGGGGCGTCGTTCTGGTCCCGGGAATCGAACGATCATTTGACAGGCGGCATGTGCTTTTATACAACTGCCCACATGCGGAGGCAATCGAAGGTCTCCGTGCCCTCAGGCATTACCGGAGGTTATTTCCACAGTGCCTGGTGATCGCCCCCCATCCCTTTTACAAGGGGCAGGTATGCCTCGGCAGGAGGCTCGTGCGGAACATCGACTGTTTTGATGCCATCGAGTACTGTCACTTCTATACCCGCTTTTTCAATCCGAATCGCACCGCCGTCCGGGTGGCGAAGAGATTCTCCATCCCCATGGTGGGGTGCTCCGATGCCCACCGGATGGAGGATTTCGCAAGCACCTATTCGTACATATATGCCAGGGAGCGGTCCGTTGACGGCGTCATCGAGGCGGTCAAGGCGGGGAGGGTGGAATACGTCACCACACCCCTGCCCCTTAAACGGTTTTTCAGCGAGGTCCTCTGGATTCTCACCAGGTTCTCGTATGTGCTGAAGGGAGAGTACGGCCGTTGAAGATCATCGATATGCATACCCATGTGTTTCCCGACGCCATTGCGGAAAAGACCATGGCCTTCCTCTCCGAGAAGGCGGGGGTGAAGCCATTTTTGAACGGCACCGTTGCCGATTTGAAGCGATCCATGGATGCGGCAGGGATTGCGGTATCGGTCAATCAGCCTATCGCCACCACACCCTCCCAGGTTGTCTCCATCAACAATTGGGCGCTGGGCATACAGGACGAGCGGATCGTCTCCTTCGGGAGCCTGCACCCGCAGTTCGAGGGGATCGACGAGGAACTCGGGAGGATCAAGGGGCTGGGCATCCGGGGGGTGAAGCTTCACCCCGACTATCAACGCTTCCACCCGGATGAGGAGGCTGTTTTCCCGCTCTATGAGGCCCTTATCAGGCACGATATGATCGCCCTCTTCCATGCGGGCGTGGACATCGGCCTCTATCCCCCGATGTATGGCACCCCGCAGCGGATCGCCCGGGTTCTCGATATCTTCCCGGCGATGACCATCGTCGCCGCTCACCTGGGCGGCTATGATTGCTGGGACGAGGTTGAGCAATACCTGGTGGGAAAAAGGGTGTTCCTTGACACCTCCTACGTGATCGATCACATGGAACAGGCATGGCTGGTGAGGATCATGAGGGAACACGGCTTCGACAGGATCCTCTTTGCAACGGACTCCCCCTGGAAGCGGCAGGACGAGGAGGTGAGAAAGATAGCGGCACTCCCCATCCCTGAGAGGGCAAAGGAGGATGTCCTGTCCGGGAATGCCGGGCGTCTGCTGCAGCGTTGAACCTTTCCCATGCGTGAAGGTGCCTGGAGTTCTTGCTGCGGGGCATTGTTCACCCGGTATGGGTCATCCCGGATGGGTGTGCCGATGAAATCACCGGCCGGATGATATGGTGCGCCTCGCATCGAGCCCACTGCCCGGTTCCACCGACTGCATGAATACATAGAACTCGAGGGGACTCGAAAGGGGGGTACCGTCAATTTCCAGCCCGTTCATGGGATCCGGCTGGTGGGGCTCATCTCCGATGCCGTCACCGTCCTTGTCACTAACGGTATAGAGGCCCCAGTAATTCCCCAGAAGGCTTTTATACATGGTCCAATTAAACACATAGGATACCATCATGGGCGAATGCCAGATATTGTGAGACTCGCCGGAGCTCACCGTGGTGTTCATGAAATGGTTCAGGTAGATGCAGTTATCATTCGAGGCATCGTCCATCCTGAGACCGAATCGTCTGTTTGAAATGGTGTTGCTGTACAGGGTGTTGCCGCAGGCCCCGGTCATTTCGATACAGTAGGCGCTATTGATATTGGAGATCGTATTGTGGGAGACGATGTTTCCCCTGGCATCCGCCAGGGTGATCCCGAAGGTCCTGCTGTTGATGATCTCGTTGTTGAAAATCTCATTATTCCTCGCATCCCACAGGTATACCCCCCGGTTGTTTCTCAGCACGCTATTGTGCGAAATGGTATTGTTGCGTGCATGCGACCATACATTGATCCCCTCCAGATAGTTATTCTGTATCTCGTTGTGCATGATCTCATTGCCTGCCGCATAGTTTTCAAGGGTGATGCCATAAACGTTGTTCACCACCTTGTTGTTGGCGATCGTACAATTGTTGGCGCAGCTCAGCAGGATACCGCTCGATGACGATCCCTGAACCGTGAGCCCGGTTATATGGACCGAACTGCCAAGGATGGTGAAAACGGGCAATTCGGGGTCCTTCGGCATGATAATCGGTGATGCCATCTCCCCCTCCGATTGGATGGACAGTCCCTTTTCGATGAATATATTCTCGGAGTAAATCCCGCTGTACACGGTGATCACGTCTCCATCGACCGCAATGGAGATTGCATCTGAAATGGTGGAATAGAGCCTGCCCGGGCCAACCTCAAGCTGAAGGGCGTTGACCTCTGGCACCATGGAGGGAAGTACACATATCACCATCAGAAGGATCGCCGGGATGGCCCACCGTTTCATGGTCTTCATGGCCTCCTCCTTGTTTTTTGAGGATTATGGGCGACTCTCTAACCATGGACCGGCTGATCCGGATAACCTTTCCCCCGTTTACCCCAGTGGTATCTCCCTCTGACGTGACGCTGTACAGAATCTTCTTCTTTCTCAATGACCTTTGTCAATGGCCTTTTGGGCACAATGAACCGCTCCTAAAAGAAGCAAATCGTATGCCATGGCCCCCTTATTTTGTAAGAATATGTATTTGTTGTTTTTGCCCGCTTTTTTCTCTTGGATTATCCCAAAAAATCTGACACATTTTGTCTTCAGGTGACATTATTTGTCCGGAAACGGCGTTTTCGCTTCATGGATGATTGCAGCCGGATTGCCTCCATGTCCTGCCCAGGAGGCACACGCGGGGCTGAATTATTCATGATGACCGATAATTAACTATGAAAGGGGGTGAAAGGGAAGAAAACAAAGGGTGTATGAAATCGGTGAAGGCTTTAGACGACCAACCATTATTTTGAACAACGACCTCCGCATCGCACCTGCCCACATAATTCCCTGCAGTTTCGGAGTCAAGAGAGTAGAGGGTTTTATGTAGAGGGGGTTGTGCTGAGCGGGGCAAAGGGGCAAGCAGAATGAAAAAGACAGCCATCATTATCCTTTGTGTGGTTTTCGTGGTTGGATTTATCGGTAATGCCGCTGCAAAGGATTTGCAACGGCGGCTTGGTGTTGGATTCAATTCCCAGTTGGGCGTGGGAGATTACGGTGTCGATTCCCTATCGATCAAATATTATACGGACTCTAAGCTCTGCCTGCAGGGAGTCTTTGGGTTTGTCATGAGCGACCCTGTCGATATGATCAATATCGGTGGGAAGGCCCTTTACACCGTCAAAGAGGAGCAGAACATGAACGTTTATGCCGGGGGCGGCATAATGATCGCAAATGTTGATCCTGACGGAGCTGACAGCGATACGGCATTCTTATTGAGCGGGATACTCGGCGTGGAGTATTTCTTCAGCGGATTGCCGAACCTCGGGTTCTCCACGGAATTGGGATTGAGCTTTCTCAATTACGATGAATATGACGCCGTGGGAACGACGGCGGACAGCTTTCTCAGTGCGGGGATCCACTACTATTTTTAGAGAATAGACATTTCGGATCGATCTGGAGGGAGCTGACATACCCGTCATAGACAAGGCTCCCTCCAATTCCGTTCCCCCCTCGATTCAAATGCCGGCCGATTCGGCTCATTTCACTCACTGACGCGCGAACACGGCGGACATGTAGCTGAACCTATAATAGGGTGGCCGAAAGGGTCAGGCTAAATACTCAAACAGGGCGGACAGGATAAATCTCTCGAGCCGCATACCCTTCAAGGGGTATCATCATTCCCCTGTAAGGGTTCCGGCCTGTCCCGCACGTGATCCACGATGCAGTAAAAACCGAATACGGATGTGCCCCGGTTGCGCAGCTGATGGGGACAACCCCGGGGAATGCGGACAATATCATGGGGGGAAAGCGTATGCCACGTATCGGCTATCCGTACCTCACCCGTGCCCCTGACGCCGATCACCAGGTGGATATGCTCATGCCTCTCGAGGCTGGAGAATCCTTTAGGCTCGATCTCGAAATACCGCACGTCGAACCCGGCCTCCCCGGATTCGGGCACGTATAATTCCGTCCTGGTGATTCCCTGGAACATCCCCCCTTCGACCTTGTACGGAGACCTTCGTATCCCTTCCCATTCCCCGGCCCGTGCCTGTCTCGTCACCCCTTCCGGCAGGGAACATGCGCGATAAGGACGTACATCCGTGCGGGGCGTTCCTGTCTCGTTTGTATCCGGCGCCGGCTCAGTGGGTTTTGAGAGGATCTCCATGAGTTCGCGGGATGCCCTCTCCAGTCCCGATTCATGAAGATAGATATCCCCTCCGATGAGGAGCATGACGTCATCGCCGTAAAATCTGCGCACCCTGTGGACCCGTGCCAGGGATATGCCGCCGGCAGGAACCGGCATGGCCCGCCTGTATGCTCCCTGATACCCATCCCGCAGGCCGGAGGCGATATCCCTGCACTCATCAGGCGTAAAGGCGAATCGCCCCCCTGCATCGGGGAACACCACCATATCCGCGCCCAACAGCCGCAGGATGGTCCCCAGGAGGAGCCCAGGTCTGAAGCCGTGGAGCGGGTCGGCAAAAAATTCCCCTGAAAAGGCCGGATGGGCCATCCAGAGCACCGGATACCGCTGCCTCAGAAACCGGAAGGTATCCAGCCCTATCAGGAAGGGGCAGACCAGGAATCCCTTCACCCCCTCGTTGAGGGCCATGGCAATCCTTTCCTGCAGGTCTTCGTGCGGACCGGTGATATTTGGAAGGTACACGCTCCTTTCCCCGGCCCGCTTGATAGCCGTTTGGACGGAGGCAACCCGTTTTGCAAAGGGACTGGCGGGCTGATCCGCAAGGCCGTGGTCATCCTTGATGAACGGGACACCGGCCCTGGCGAACGCCTCCGCCATCCCGGCGAATACCTCCGTTGAAGAACCCACGGGCTTGAGCACCGAACACAGGATCGCACCCGAAGGCCGCCGACATGCCTTCCGAACCCCTTCCATACCATGTGCGGGCCCTGGAAAGACCCCGGCCATCTCAACGGGCATGTCGATGTCCTCAACGCGAACCCCCTTTTTCAACGAGATATTCCCGAACAGCAGGTTAAAGAATTGCGGTATATCACCTCCGACGAGGGATGGCGAAAAGGCCAGGCGCACCCTGTGCCTGGTCAGCCCGTTAGGCATGCGGGAGATTGGGGTAAGCTCCAGGATATCGGGGATGCTCGATTGTGCCACCTCCGGGTCGGTAACCGCGTTGTGCGGCAGTTCCACACTCTGCTCGAGCGCCAGTGCCTCTGCCTGGTCCCGTACCTCCTCCGGCGGGCAGGTGATACAGTAGGTAACGATCAATCCCTTGTTCACGGTCTTCCCTTCACAACGATTTTCAATGGTGAGTAATAGATGATCTTCAGATGGGACATCGGGCAATCATCCTCCCTCCGCGAGCAACTCCTGCAACCTCAGCGCATTGTGCACTGCATGGGCCTCGAAGTCGTTATTGAAAAAGGCGAAAACCTGCTCCGCCTTCTCGCCGATCCTCCTGATCTCATCCCGCCACCAGCGGAGGTCCTCCTCGGAATAGTCATAGTTGTACCAACCGCTGATCCCGTGGAAACGGATATAGGCAAGATCCGTGGTCACGCTCGAATTGCAGGGAAGCCTGGGGGCGCTCACCGTGCAGTGGGCGACCCTGTGTTGGGCGAGCAGTTGAAAGGATTGTTCATGAATCCAGGATGCATGGCGGAATTCGATGGCATGGCGATAGCCGGTGGGAAGCTGGGCCAGAAATTCCCCGAGCAGGGGAAGGTCCTGCTTGAGCGAGGGAGGGAGTTGCCAAAGGATGCAGGCGATCCTTTCCCTGAGGGGTGCAAGCCGTTCCAGGAGGAGGGTAACGGATTCATGCACGCTGCGCAGCTTGAGCACATGGGTCACCCTCCTGCTTCCCTTGAACACGAATCTGAAATCGGGGGGCGTTCGCCGTATCCATCCGGTGATCATCCCCTTGAAGGGGAGGCGGTAGAAACTCGCATTCACCTCCACCGTCCTGAAGTGCCTCGTGTAGTATGAAAGCCACTCCCCGCTCGGGAGCCCTTGCGGGTAGAAGTGCCCCTCCCAGTGCCGGTAGTACCAGCCGGAGGTGCCGATCCAGAAACGTCGCTCAGCGTGGTCATGATGCATTGCAGGTCCCATGTACAGAGAATAGCACATCCGTCGCGTGCGTCAAGGCCTCCTATGGCTTGATACCAAGGGGCGTTTTTCTTGACCGGCGGGGAATTCTTGTTTATACTCGGTCCCGTACCTGCGTTGAACGCCTTGATCCCTAACAAGAATCTTCTCGAAGGAGGCTTCAATGGAACGTTCCAGGTGGAAATCAAACATGGGTTTTCTGCTTGCCGCCATCGGCTCAGCAGTCGGACTCGGGAATATATGGCGATTCAGTTACGTGGCCTACGAAAACGGCGGGGGCGCCTTTCTCATCCCGTACCTGGTTGCACTGGTGACCGCAGGCATCCCCCTGCTGATCCTGGAATACGGCCTCGGCCACAAGATACACGGCTCCTCCAACCTGAGCTTTGCGAGGATCGGTCGAAAGTGGGAGTGGTTGGGGTGGTGGATGCCGCTGTTCGCCATGTTCGGCATCCTGCTCTATTACTCCGTGGTCATCGGCTGGTGCGTCAACTATACCATCTTCAGCGTCACCCTCAAGTGGGGGCAGGATACCCAGGGATTCTTCCTGAACCACTTCCTCGGGCTCTCCTCGGATGTGTGGCAGGTCGGGCTGCCGAGCCTCTCCATCCTGCTTTCCACCCTCTTTGTCTGGGGTATATGCTGGTATATCTGCTATAAGGATATCGACCGGGGGATCGAAAAGGCATGCACGATCTTCATGCCCGCGCTCTTTATCCTGACCGCCATACTGGTATTCTGGTCCCTCACCCTCGAGGGCGCCCTCTCGGGGGTTGCCTGGTACCTGAAGCCCGACTGGGAGAAGCTGGCAAGCTGGAAGGTGTGGATCGCCGCCTACGGGCAGATGTTTTTCTCCCTCTCCCTGGCCTTCGGGATCATGATCACCTACGCGAGCTACCTTCCCGAGGAAACGGACATCGTCCAGAATGCCTGCATCACCAGTTTTGCGGACTGCTTTTACGCCATCTTCGCAGGATTCGCCGTGTTCGGCGTGCTCGGATACATGGCCCATGCCAAAGGGGTGACCATTGACAAGGTCATCAAGTCAGGGCCGAGCCTTGCCTTTGTGGCATATCCCGAGGCGATCTCCAGCCTGCCCTTTTTACGCAACCTGTTCGGGGTCCTCTTCTTCACGGCCCTGTTCCTTGCCGGGCTCTCCTCCGCCATATCCCTGGTGGAGGCGTTCGCCTGTGCGATCACCGACAAGTTTCCCTTCAGAAGGGAGAACGTGGTCACCGTGACCTGTATCGTTGGATTCCTGGGAAGCCTGGTGTTCACCACCAGGGCGGGGCTCCTGTGGCTGGATATCGTGGACCACTTCCTGACCAGCTACGGCCTGATCTTTGCGGGTATACTGGAATGCATCGCCGTCGGCTGGTTCCTCAAGGCAAAGCTGCTGCGAGGCCATATCAACGAGATATCCCAGTGGAAGATCAACCAGGCATGGGATTATGCAATCAAGATCTTTACCCCGGGCATCCTGGTGATCATCCTCGCGACCAATCTGATCGATGAGTTCAAGACCGCCTATGGGGGGTACAAGGTGGGCGCCCTCCTTGTCCTCGGGCTGGGCTGGCTGCTGGTGACCCTGGTAGTGGGAATCATCCTGAGTACCAGGAAATGGAAGAAGGAGAAGCTCGCCCATCTGCACGGGCCTGCGGAAGACAAGCTGATGGTGTGATGCGGCTCCGGTCAGCCGGCGAGGGGATGCCTTGGGATATCAACCCTGTCAAGGGCCTCCGGGATGCACTCGATGATTGACCCGATCTGCGTCGCCGGGGTGGGTTCCGCCAGTTTTCCGGCCCAGCGGTTTGCCCTGGCTGCCAGCAGGCATGCCTGTTCGATATCCATCCCCTGATAAATGAGCGCTGCAACGATCCCGGTGAGGGTATCCCCGGTCCCGCCGATGGCCTCGAGTACCCTCACTGAGGGTTCATCCACCCGGCCGATAATGGCCCCCTCCCTGCACAGGTAATCGGTGCTCCCCTTCACGAACAGATACCGCGCCGCATTCGTATACTCGTAGGCACGCGCGATCAGGGTCGGGGCTTCTCCCTCCAGGTGACAGATGAATCCCCGGGTGTAGGCGGGATGATCGGCCTTGTCGTCGGCAAGGAATGCCAGTTCCCCCAGGTCCGGGGTGAAGAGGTCATAGAGGGGGGCCTGGCCTGCGGCCTTTGCCACATACATGGAGCCTGCATCGGCGATCATGATGGGCCGTTTATCGCGGTTTTGGATCGACGCCATCAATCTCTTGTGGTACAGGATATTGGGCATGAGGTAGTGGAGGGTGAGCACCCGCACCGGGTTCCCTTTCAGGAAATCCCGGAGTGCATCGTAGATGAGTGAACCGCTTGACTTCTGGCCGATATCGCCTGCAAGGATGGCATGGGGGGGCTCGATCCCCAGGCGCAGGCAGGTTGCTGCGGTAGCTCCGGCAAGGGCTGCGGTGCCCCGGCCCACCGGGATGGAATGATCACCTATGTGGATTGTGTCATGTGAATACCGGAGAGGGCCTGTAAAGATCCTGCCGACGTCATAGGGAATGGTACCGCCGATGAGCAGCATAAATGCCTTACTCCCCTGACACGGCCAGGAGTCGTCGCGCCTCCTCATAGGCCACGTTCAGGGTATAGGCACAGAGGGTGAACCCGATTTCCGCGGGGGACACGCATTCCAGGAGGGATTTCCCGATCATGCGCTGCGCAAGGTAGGGGATGTCCGGGCACCCGCCTCCGGAGATATTGACGATTCTTTGCCCCGCCTTTTCAACGGTTATCTTCATATTCGCCGCACGCACCATGAGATGATCGCCATAGTCGGTTATGCGGCATATGTCCAGGGGGGCCATGGCGCCATTGGATACCGGAACGATATCCAATGGGGGATTGCCTGCCTCCTTCAGCAGGCGGGCCATGCCGGTTTGCTCCACGAGATCGAAGAGGATGACGAGGTCGCATCCCGTCCTGAGCCGGGGAGGCGGGGCCATGACCCGCACCTCATATCCGGCGCACGTAAGTGTCTTTTCAGCCCGTATGGCCTCACCTGCCTCCTGGAAAAGAAAGAGGCCCTTCCCCTTTTCCTCCTGGTCCGTGGAAATTCCCTTTTTAAACAGACGGTGCAGCATCGCCCTTTTCCATTATTTGCTCAGGATGAGGCGGAATTCATCCCCCTCCTCGTGTATCTCGATTGCCCAGCCCTCGTGCTGCGCAAGCCGCGTGATGTTGTCCCGTGAGGTGCCGGTCTCCACGATCACCTCGAAGGTGCCCTTTCCCAGTTCCTTCATCTTGTTCCTGGTCAAAACGACCGGTTGAGGGCAGGAGAAGCCCCGTGCATCAATTCGTTCGGTCATGATGAATCCTCCTGTGCATCGGTCCGACCGATCCATACGTATGATTACCTATGATATGAAAGGGAATATGCCCTCCATTGCGGATCGTCCGGGGCATGGTATCCGTCGGACGGATACCATGGATGGTATCATGCCCCTGTGCGTTTGCTGGTTCCGTGACAAGGTGATATTTCCCTGTGCTCATGCGCGCTGCCTCATGGTGAATCCCATGGTGATGCACACCACCAGGCCAAGGATCACGGCAGCCGGTCCCCACACCGCAGGCCCCCGCGGGGAGCTTGCCATGGCGAAGTTGTGGGCGAACGCCGCCCCTGCGATCATCCCCAGGACGAATATCGCGGCATCGCCGTCTCCCTCTCCGGACATGAATAACTGTCGACCCGGGCATCCACCGGCCAGGGCAAAGGCGAGACCGGCGAGCACCATCCCGCCGAAGTTCCACAGATGGTTGTTGTGGGCGATCGGCTGGTTGACGAATCCGGGATTGAACTGCCTGAGGATCAGATTGGTGACGAAGGCGCCGGCGAGCAGGGCAATGACCCCGGACAGGAGGTGGATGTCCCGGATGAGGATGAGGTCCCTGAATGCGCCCATGGTGCAAAAGCGTGTCCTTTGGGCCAGAAACCCGATGGCCACCGCTGCCAGCAGGGAGATGATGATGGGGGCATGCTGGGCGCCGGGGCCCTTTTCGCTGAAAAACAGGGCACCCGTTGAAAGCCTCGGATGCGCGAGGAGGAGCAGGAGGAATCCTGCCATGGTGATGGGAAAGAGGAGCCCGGAAAGGGTTTGCGCCTTGCCGCTCCTTCCAAGGGAATAACCGGATTTAATGAACAGGACCCCGATCCACACACCGGCCACGAGCCCGAGGAGGCCCAGGATCGCGTTGCCGTCGCCGCCCGCCAGCCTGAGCAGTGCCCGCCAGGGGCATCCGAGGAATACCAGGGACCCGATCATGGCAAAAAAACCAAGGACGAAGCGGGCAATGGGTGCAGAGCCTCCCCGTGACTTGTATTCCTTGAAGATCAGGGCTGCAATGAACGCGCCGAGAACGAAGCCGATGATCTCCGGCCTCATGTACTGAACAACGGCTGCGCGATGCAGGCCCAGTGCCCCTGCGATGTCCCTTTCCATGCACGCCACGCAGATCCCCATATTGGGGGGATTTCCGAGCCTCTGCAGGACGGCGGCAACGACACCGATGAAAAGCCCCACTGAAATGATTCCCTTCCTTGTTGAAAAGAAATATCTCATCGATTTTTTCTTCCGCCTTTAAATTAATGATCCATATGGTTACCGCATTTCTTAAGGCCTTTCCTTTATTGCAGGATAGTGAAACCTTTTTGCCGGAATGTGTACGGCGACTGTCAGAAGCGGGCTGCCCCTTATGTAAAAAGTTCTATTAGAAATGTATAACATGTTGAAAATATTGATGTCAAATTGAAAGTATCGATGATACAGATCTCAGGTATAGGATACGACTATAAAAGAGGAGGGAAATTGGATGAGGGGCGCGAGGATTACACCCTGTCCCATGCCCTCCGGAAGGCGGGCATGGCACGCTCAATCACCGCATCCTCCACGCAGTAGGCGAGCCTGAAGTGCCCCGGGCTCCCGAATCCGCGCCCCGGAACGGCGAGGACCTTCTCTTCCTGGAGGATTGCGCAGAATTTTACGTCATCCTCGATTGGGCATGAGGGGAAGAGATAGAATGCCCCCTGGGGGCGGGTAAACCGATAGCCGATGGAGGCCAGGCCGTCGCAGAGCAGGTTCCTCCTTCGTTCGTAAATGCCGGTATCCACACTTACCCCTTGCAGTCTCCCTACTGCCCGCTGGATGGAGGCAGGTGCGTTGACGAAGCCAAGGATCCTGTTTGCGAGCACCATTGCGCCGATCAGTTGTGGCGCACCCTCGGCCTTTGGATTGACGGCAATGAATCCGATCCTCTCGCCGGCCAGTGAAAGGTCCTTTGAGTAGGAGTGCACCACAATGCTGTTATCGTAAGCCGCAGGGATGGAAGGAACGGCAATGCCGTCATAGACGATCTTCCGGTAGGGCTCGTCGCTTATCAGGTAGATGGGACGATTGTACTCCTGCGATTTTTCCCGCAACATGGCAGCCAACCGCTCGATGGCGCGTGCGGTATATACACGCCCGGTGGGATTATTGGGGGAATTGATGAGCACGGCTGCCGTGCCGGGCGTTATGGCGGATGCGAAGCGATCCATGTCGATATCGAACTCCTCCGTGGTGGGGACCGTTTCCAGGGTGCCTCCGTGGTTGTCCGTGTAAAAGACGTACTCAACGAAGTAGGGGGAAGGGCAGAGCACCACCTCCCCGGGATTCAGGATTGATTTCAATACCACGTTAAGACCGCCCCCTGCGCCGCAGGTCATGATGATCTCGTTCTCCGTAAACGCCGTTCCCTGCTCCTTTCGCAGGTATTCAGCCACGCTCCTTCTGACCTCCGGGTACCCGGCATTGGGCATGTATCCATGCTTCATGGGCCTTTGTTCGTTGAGGCACTCCATGAAGGTTCGGGTGAATATGGGCGGCGGTTCCAGGTTCGGATTCCCCAAACTGAAGTCGAACACGTTTTCTGCACCGAACTGGGCCTTGAGTGCTGCACCCGCCTCGAACATCCTTCGGATCCAGCTTGATTTCTCCATAAATTGTACCATCTTACGGGCT
>JBLIRN010000037.1:0-28956 GCA_049472315.1 bacterium | reverse complement strand
GGGACGAATCCCATCGGCACGCCGCCGGCAACTATCCCTGCGGGTGAAAGCCGCACCCTCAACGTCTCCTTCACCCCACAGGGCGCAGGGGCTCAGTCCGCAACCCTCACCATCACCTCAAACGACCCGGACTCTCCCTCGGTTACCTTCTCATTCCAGGGCATTGGTGTGGCCCAGGTGCCCAACATCCAGGTCACGCCCTCGCCAGCCACGCATGACTTCGGAAGCATCAACACAGGCGGCTCATCCGCAGCCTTTACCGTCACCATCGAAAACACCGGCAATGCCGATCTCAGCGTATCGGCGATCTCCCTTACCAATACACAAAACTTCACCCTGAATACGCAGCCAGGGACGAATCCCATCGGCACGCCGCCGGCAACTATCCCTGCGGGTGAAAGCCGCACCCTCAACGTCTCCTTCACCCCACAGGACGCAGGGGCTCAGTCCGCCGCCCTCACCATCAGCTCAAACGACCCGGACTCTCCCTCGGTTACCTTCTCATTCCAGGGCACAGTATTACCCATCGTGGAAAACTGGGCCACATTTGGACCCGATTACTGCCTCGGCCTTGATGCATGTCTGTCAAGCCCCATTATCACTGCCTTGCTGCTCGACAACAACGGGACCCTGTGGATCGGGACCTGGCCTTATACGGTAGAAAGTCAAACCACAGGGGGAGGTATATGCGCCTATAACCTCTATACCGGGGCATTTGCCTGCTTTGACGAAAATGACGGCCTTGTTGGGAACATGGTCATTGATATCGCCATGAGTCCTCAGGGGGATATCTGGGTCGCGGCAGGAGGAACCTCTGGTGACGGGGTGAGCCTATATATCGGCGAAGGCATGTTCGAGACATTCGGGCCGGATGATATGGGAATGAGTGATCAGGCATTGATCAATGATATCACGGTAGATGCCAACGGCCACCCCTGGGTGGCCACAAGCTCGGGGATCTTTGAATATGACGGGACCGACTGGGTGAACTATAGCACATCGGGTGAAAATATCTTTGAGGGAGAACCCTTCAGCTTGAACGACGACGTCATCACCGGCATCCTTGCCGGGCCGTCAGGAAGATTGTTCATCGGAACCTGGACGCAAGGGCTCTTCATCAAGGACCCGGGAGGAAATTCAAGTCATTTTGGATCAACCACAAGCGGCACGTCCATCTCCAATATGGCGATTGATCCAAACGGCACACTCTGGTTCGCGGCTGTCAAGGGAGGTGAAAACACCCTCATGTCCCTTGCACCGGGAGGCTCCCCCGTTACGGTCCCTGTTCCTTCCGAGCTTGCCACTTCTTCCAGCGCCATAAAGGCCCTCTTTATCGATCCGGCAACGGGTGACATTTTTATTGGAAGCGATCTCGGATTCTACAGATATGACAGACAGACCTGGAGCACATTCGATACCTCAAACAGCGGCCTTGTGACTAACCAGGTGAACGCCTTACTGATCGATTCGTTCGGCGACTACTGGATTGGTACCGAAGAGGGGCTCTCTCATCTCAATTTTGCGGCGCCATCCTTTGCCGGAGGAATGGTGTACGGGGAGGGAGAAAAAAAGACCGATCTTCCCATTAGTACGACCATATCCGTGAGGTTCGGCGAACCCATGCGCCGGACATCCGCTGAATCCTCATTCGAGATGATCGACCATTCGAATGGAGCCATCCTGCCTGGGACCTTCACCTGGAACGAATCATTCACCATCATGACGTTCAAACCTGCGACTACACTGAAATATGGGGCTACCTATATGATCAACATCTATTATACAGCCGAAGACCGATGGGGAAGGACCATTGATCTGGGAATCGGCCCTGGCGCCGATTTCCGCTCCTTTACGATTAAGACGAAGGCCGCGCCGAAACCGCCGAGTTCAACAACGCCATCGTACGGGCTCTATCCCTTCGGTTGGCCATCGTATACGTATACCTTCCCCTCCTGGACCGGATTTACACAATACAGTCCTTCATACATGGGGCAGACAAGTTATCTCAATTATATGGTTCAGCCCTCTGGGTACACCTTCCCATCCTGGACCGGATCCACACCATACGGGCCTTCGTATCTGGGGCAGATAAATTATGTCAATTTTATGTCCCAGCCCCCGACATACCGGCCTTCACAATATGCCCTGCCTCTGCAATCGACACGGTATTTTTCCGCTATCTATGGCACATCAGGGTCTTCTGCACTCCCCTACTCCTTCGGCACGGGGTATCAATCGTACGGATTTTTGCCGACATACGGATCCACAACGTACGGCTACCGATACCGGTAACAGGGGGACTGCATCCAGCCGGAGGAAGGTGTCGGCATCTAAACATCGGCCTTGTTCTATTCAATGCCGATGTTCAGATTGCCTGCCGTGAGCCAGGCATTGGCGTCATCGACAAGACCAACCGCAATGAGGCGCCTGACAGCGCCCTCATCCGCAATCCTCTCATCCTCTCCTGGACGCCATCGGCGAAACCCGCTATGGCCGTTACAGTAACAAGTCCCGTGGAATTCGAGAAAAATCAGAACATATGACAAAGGGTGAAATCGTTATCGCTGATACACTCTTTCCTAAACGATCCTGCAATAAAAAATAGGCTGTTATCGTCAAGAAAATATACGAGGTGGATATAGAGGGTTAGTATTGTCAAAAATAAATGTTTGACTTTCTTAAGGCATTCTATCGCAATCACACACCTTCGGGATCCTTGGCAGATTCGATCAGTGCCTTTTTATGCTTTCCTTTACTCCTCATTAGATCTTTGTTTTTTACATACGATCAATGAAACCAAAACGCCCAACGCAAACCCAATCGCCGTAGTGGTCAGCAGCAGGATTGCCCTGGGCATGGTTATCGTAATAAAGAGGATCTTTGTCTCGACCGTAGCCGTGTTTTGCAGTACAATGATAAGACATAATACGGCAAGGATAAGAACAGCGATAAATTTGGCCTGTTTCATCGGTTATCCCTCCTCCATCTTCAGAATGTTAATCTTAAACTTCAAGCTTTTTATAAGGGGCTCTGACGGATCATGATTCCCTTCTGAAAAATTTTTTCATTTCCAATAATTTTCCGTTTAGTGAATCCGTTATCTGTCCTGGACGGAGTCTCCACAACCAATTCGTTTCTGACCGTGCAGGCTGGTTCAGCCGGGCTTCCTCGCCAAGGCCGAGAATGTCCTGCAGGAGAATTGTTCCCATCGGGCATGGTCTCATTTAAAGTAAGGATTTGCCAGAGCGATTGGTCGGTCCGGGATAGAAAATCGGCAAAACGGTATTCTTCCAGCCCGAGATCCCCTTTACCGCATGCGGATGGCAGGCAGGAGACATGCAACAATATGCCACACTTACGGTCGTTCATCACTCCAATGGATCAAAGCATATGTATTATGATATAGCGTCTTATGTAAACCATAAAGGGTCAGTCATCATTTTTATGCATTTTCAGAACAAACACTCATGCCCTTTCAGGGCGCCACAAAGAATGAAAATCTATTTTCAAGACAACGCTATTCATCTGAATTCTTCAGGGATCAGAACAATCTCAATCCGCCTGTTCTGGGCACGCCCCTCCTGTGTATCATTACTCGCCACCGGTTTGTATTCGCTAAAGGCTGAACCAGAAAGGATCGTCGGGTCAATACCTTTTTCCTGTAAATATTTTGCCACATTGACCGCCCGTGCTGCGGACAATTCCCAATTGGATGGGTATTTTTTAGCGAGGGCCCCATGTATTTTCAGGTTATCGGTATGACCTTCCACACGAATCACTTTTCCCTTGACATCTTTGAGGACATCCACGACCTTTTGCAGGACGACCATTCCCTCAGGCCTGATCTCCGCCTTTCCGAGATCAAAAAGGACCGCATCCAACATATTAACTGTAAGTTTTCCCTTTAATTCCGTTATGGTGACCTGGCCCTGCGCGATCTCGGACTGCATCTTGTCAAGCATAGAGCCATAGGTGTCACTCATTTCTTTCAGGCTTTCCTCTTTATCCAATTTGATTTCAAAAATTTCCTGCCGGAGTTCCTCGATCCTTTGATTCTTTTCCGCCTTTTCTTTTTCAAGATCCGTGATTGTATTCCTCAGTGCGACAACCTTGGCAAAAAGTTCGTCAGACTTTGCTTTTAGCACATTTTCAAGTTCTGTAACCTCGGATTCCAGTTTAACGATTTCTGCCTTGTGCAGATCATTCTCCTCATGAAGGAGCGCATACCTATTTTGCAGGGAATTCAGGTCATCATGCAGACCCTGGGCCTCCTTGACACTTTTGAGATAGGTATCCTTGCTGACCATACATCCAGCCATGACAAAGCAAAAAAACATGATGACTGCGAATGGCACGATCCTTTTGGACATCATCACCCTCCTGAATTTATAAGAAGTTTGATATGGAATCGAATCATTATATGCCGGTTTTGACATGAGAACAAATGAAAAGGGAATATTGGAATCTTATCGTTTCGCAGCAGCCCCGAGAGGTGATAGAGCAGTTTCTGGGTGCGCTCACGGCAAGACTGCGGATCACGATATTCCCTCCCGTGGAGTCGGTTTTGTTGATCATACCCGCCAGGTCCGAAGGGATCGTGGCATTGTCTTTGTGATTGTGATTCCCGTATGTGGACTCCATCAGGAGGCCTGAATTCCTTTTGAGATTTCTCTCCCGGTATGGCCCGCAGTCGATGACGGCTCGAAACCCTTTTCCCTCAAGAAGGCACATGAACCGGTCACCGTTTGTGCCGCACCCGGAAAACGAAGGGTTACAGACATCGCAATCCCCACTTAGAAATGTGCTTTAATGAATGGATATTTTATTTAAATATCTCATTGAAATTGAGATCCTCACCGGAAAGGACAAAGGCCAACGGAGGAAAGCCTTTTGTTGACTTCATGAGATTTTCATAATAGGTTGCATAATCCTGATCCGTTTCATCGGATTCAGGGGCTTTCATTCCCATCCATACCAGATCGGCAGTCTGGGAAAAATTCTTGATTGTGGTCCGGATCGTATCATTTTTGGTACTATCCACTAATACCTCAAGTTTGGATCTGAGTCTCCCCTTGGCAAAAAATTCTTCCATGTTTTCCATCACCTTGACCTTGTCTTCTTCACTTTTGACAATGGTCTTTACGATCAATTCAGATCCTTTCCATTCGGGGCTGGTCTGAAGCATATAGGCCAGGGCGAGCATCAATCCGGCATTCCCCTTCTTTCCGCCCCACCAGATGTAAATCTGCTTGTTTTTCTTATGCAAGATCTCGTTGATATTACTCTCACGCACCACAATGATATTTCGTCTGGATTTATGAATCAACCGGATCAATTCGGCAAATTGGACATAATTCTCCTTCTGCAATGTTTCTCCGAGCAGGAAGGTATTCGGGGTCAGAGGGCCTAAACCGTATGTGCTGATCAAATTCTTGGCCCCGGATATAAAATCGTCCGCCACATTGACTTCGACCAGGGCAGGGACATCCCTTTTCCAGAGAAACTCCTTGATGGAGTTTTCCAGATTATCGGCCCGTTCCTCGCTGATGGAATCGTTTGAATGAATGGATGCAACCGTCAGAAAGCTTTTGCCGTGCGTAATGGCATCGGCAAGCTGGATGAGGTAAAACCGCTGAGTCGGGGCACCGGTCAGGGCCAGAATATTCGGCCGCCAAGAACGGGCGTCCGTCTTGGACCTCTCGAGCCTGTAGATGGAAAAACGGGCAAAAAAGAGCAGGATGCTTCTGCGGATATCCGACCACCGGGCGTTCAAATCCCTTCGGATCATCATATAGTAGATAAAGGCAATGACAAAGGAGGCGATAAACGTGGCACCCGGATTGATCATCAGCATGGCCCCCAGGCAGAGGGCAGACCCGAGGAGGGAAAGGGGCCAGGGCGTTGCAAAGGTGGGTCGATAGGAGGGATTGCCGATCATGCCTTCAATCCCGGCGATGAGATTCAATGTGCCGTAAGAGGTGAGAAAAAACATGGAAAGCACGGGCGCTATGGCATTAATGTCACCCAGAAGGATGCCGGTCAGGGCGATCATGAATGAGAAGGCCGTGGCAATTCTGGGCGTATCTTGCGGGCCGAATCCTTTGCCCAAGAATTGTGGTATCACCCGATCTCTGGCAAGGGCCTGCAGGGTTCTCGGGGCGCCCAGAAGGGCGCCAATCGCACTGGACAGCGTTGCGCCCCAGACCCCCAATATTATGAGTTGTCCAACCAGGGCCACGTCTCTCATAACCATGGGATTTGAAAGGAGTATTTCCTCGGATACCCGATAAAACAGAAAAATCGGTATGGCCATATATATGATGTACCCTGTGAGAACCGCAAAGAGTGTCCCCCAGGGCAATGACTTTGCCGGATCTTTCAGATCCCCGGACATGGCGATCCCCGCTTCAATGCCTGTGACCGCAGGGAAAAACACCGCAAAGGCGATCCAGAAGGACACCTTCGGCAGGGCGGATACGGTCCCTGCCGCCTGAGATGTGGGTGTGCGTCCGAGAAAAAAGGAGAGGAGGGAGAGCATGATGATCGCGAAAATGCCCAATTGGGTTTTCAAGGCCAAATCAGCGGATATGTATGCCAGGATGGTCAGGATCAACAGACTGACCACGCCCACGACCCTGATGGGAAGATGAGGAAACAGATTATTGACCGATTCGGAGAATCCTGCGATATAGAAGGAAATGCCTACCGCCTGGGCAAGGAAGAGAGGCAGCCCCACCGCAGCACCGGCCTCGACACCGAAAGAGCGGGAGATCATGAAATACGCCCCGCCGCCCCCCACATCCATATTGGTGGCAGTCGCTGAGATTGAGAGGCCGGTGAGAAAGGTAATGGTGCTGGATATCGTAACAATGATCAGGGTCTTCCAGAGCCCGACAGTGCCCACCACCCAGCCCAGACGCAGATACATGATGACACCCAGTATGGTGAGAATGCTGGGAAGGTATACCCCTTTGAAGGTGCCAAAGCCGATTTTTTCCTTTTTCCCATTGACTTGATGATTGACATGATTATTTGGGCTCATTTTGAACCTCCTGGCGATATAAAACAACAATCAAACACTTCTTGCTTTCAAAGAAGCGGGCATAAAGGCAACCTGATACGAGGGAATCATAATTTAGCCTTGCCTTTGGATAATGTCAATAGGGAACACGAATCCACCCTGCAGCAATCTGCGGGATATCTAAAGGTAAGAAGTTTTTTTGTTCAAGTAGAGAAAGCAATGGCTTCTCAAACTCTTCCTTTGGAGGTTCCCCCACTGTAAGAGGCAGTAAATATCGAGTTCAAAGCGTTTCAACTCAGGCAGGCTCATCGAGGAGAGCAATGTATACTGCTCCCCTTTCCATTACCACGGTTTGTTGATGACGGGTATCGATCAAGAAAATCGAAAATCCTTAAGACTCATCCCATCCCCCAAGCAATCCCATTCGTCGGAACAATGCACCCACACATCAAATATGATATGCCAAAATCCTCATACCATCGAGCATGTGAACATCGGCCTTGTTCTATTCGATGCCGATGTTCAGATTGCTCGCAGTAAGTCGCGCATTGGCGTCGTCGAAGAGCCCGAATGCAATGAGGCGCCTGACACCGCCGCCATCCTCAATCCTTTCCTGCACATCACCGGCGAAATCCGCAAAGCTGAAAAAGGATTGTCGCGAGAGGTCCTGGTCTATGGAAAAGATGCCGGTTTCGCCGGTGACAGGTCGTATGGAGGTGGACTGGGTGAGATCCTTCAGATCGAGGATCACCCCTGCACGCACCAGGTGATGGAAAAGTCCTGCATGGTCCAGGTCGAGCGTGAGGCCATTCGCCGAGATAGTGGTCAATGCATTGGGATCTGCAGGGAACCACCCCACGGTCATGAGCGCGGGTACCTTTGATACATCCACAATCGTGTGCGCAGTAAAATCATCGGGCGCCCGGCCGAAGGCGGTGACGAAACCGAGCACCTTTACGGGTGTGCCTGCCTGAAGGGAAGAGATGTCCAGAGTTCCCGTGGTTATCTCATAGTTATTGGGATCTGCATCGTTTGAGGGGATGCTGCCGGTACCGGAAAAATCGAAGATTCCCGCACGCCGCGCATCGATGCCCTGCACCCTAAGCGTCAGTTGACCCGTTCCCTTCCCAACCACCGTTCCCCGAAGGGTGGTGAGGAGCATGATGGCACAGTCCGCATCCATGCGGGGATCGGGCGTCACCTGCGTGAGGGTCCCGAAGATCATGGCCCGCTGCCCCACGGATAGGTCGTTGGTGTCCTGGAGTGAAGACTCAAACTGACGGAACACATTGGTGTTCGCATCCACCTGGATGCTGACGGAATCGTTGAAGAGAATGCTGCCGTCGGAACGGATGAGTGTGGCTCCCCTCACCGTCAGGGCATTGGGATCGCGGCTGGTGACATTCCCGGTCACCACGTCCAGGGTTCCCCCGGCCACGCTCGAACCTGCCCGCACCTCCCGCGCCAGGAACCTGCGCGGATTCATGGAAAGATCGCCGATCACCACGGTGGCGGCAAGGGGCGGCATCGATTCGAGTTCCTCCAGACCTATCTGCCCTTGATAGAGATCCCCGTTGAGCATGTACACCGTGCTGCTGTTCGTTGCGACCTGGAGAAGTCCGAAGTCCTCGTCACCCCCTGAGATGAGGTGGACAAAGGGGCGTATGATCACCTGAAAGGTCCCCTCGTCCGCATCCACCCCCTTGAGGGGACCGCGCAGGCGATGGATCTTCGGGGCCTCGGGATTCACCTCTGCAAACAGGACGGGTTGCAGGATCATCACATTGGGATCCGTGTCGTGTATCCTGTTCGAGGCCTCCAGGTTAAAGTCGATGGTCAGATGGGCGGGAATGCCCGGGAGAATGAACAGGGAGCCGGTCGACTCAAGGTGAACCGGTATCTCGATGGTCGTGACCTCGCGATCCTCCGCATCCAGCACCGTATCGACCCTCACTGCCACGCCGTTTGCGTCCTCGTACCAGATGTCTGCATCCCGGAAATCCAATGCCACGATCGCCCTGGTGTACAGGCCGGACGGAACGGTTGCCGCGGTCACGAACTCCGTCATCTCCGTGTACTGGGCAAAATCAACCTCCGTGGCAAGGGGGAGCGTCTCCACTGCGGCACCGCTTGCCTTGGCCAGGGTAAGGGCAAGCACATCCACCCGGTAGCGGATGAAATCCCCCTCTGAATCGGTGATACCGATAACCAGTTCGCCGTTGTTACCCTCCTCTTCAATACGGGTGCAGCCGGGAAATCCGAAAAATACGCCGATGAGAAATATCCCCCACAGAACGGCCGTGAAAAACAAAAACATCCGCTGTGCAGTGTATCCCTTCGATATCCTGATACGTAGATGAATCATTGTCCCCCCTTGTGTGCAGCGGTCCTTCCTATCCCGACAGAACCGATGCCTGAAGATCCGTTTTGCACAAAGCCTGTCCCAATCGGAATCGCCTTTGACCCATCAGGCCGAGAACGATCCGAAGGACATTCGCATGCGGATGAAGACCGGAATTCGATCTCCCGTAAGATTGGGACTTCGTGATCCGCGGCTCTCTATAATGTGTCATAGGATATTCCCTTTTTCTCCACCTGTAAAGATGCCCTGCAATGAATTAGCACACTGCAAGCAGCGGGTTATCAGATGAAAGGTCTTTTACGACGCCCCAAGGGGTGCGGAGTATACCCGAGGGAAAATCACGGCATGCGACCCCGAGGTGCGAGGATGCCCCTGTAGCTTTCCAGAGGACCCGTCATGGTTATTATCGCCTGCGGCCTTTCTTTCTGCCGATAAGTAACTATGTCCTGAACTGATTGAAAACTGAATGAAATCATGTGTCGGATCATCTTATGGGGCATCGGTTGATGATTATCTGTATAAGGGTGTGATGCATGGAAAATAGCGGTTGGAAAAAAACAATGGCATGCTGTGTCCTTATCGTCATGAGCATGCTGATCTCCCCGGGCACAATCCATGCGGGGACGCTCGATGATTTCGAGCAGGAGATACGAACGAACCCCCAAAAGACAACGTACACCCCGAATACATGTTATCACGCAGATAATGAGGGAAAAGGAGACCTTGGCAAGGAAATGCTGGGGGAGTGTCTTTCCGGGTGCATTTCGTCGGGGTGCTTTAAAGAAGTAGTGGGTGAATTTATAAACGCAATGAACGAAGGAGGGACAAATAGTCTGGCTCCAGACCAAACAACATCTTCGGAACCCAGCGCACCAGAGGTCGCGCCTCCGCCATACCCAACGGCAGGGACGAATACCATGGCTCAAATCCAGACAACATCTATGGACACCGACACACCAAAGGCTCCACCTCCGATATACTCGACCGGGGAGCCTCTCATCACCATGCTCAGGCTCGATATGTCCTATCAGCATGTCGAATCGGATGTTGAGGCGATCGATGCCCGTTTTGAATTGGGGAAAGGTCCCTTAGCCGTGCAATACCGGCATACGAGTTACAGAGAAAAGGAGCCTGACGATACACTGCACATCACCCAGTTTCACGTTCTCTATCGCATGTCCTTTATAAGAAATGAGGGGATTGATGTAGGGGTCGGCGTAATGAGCATAGAGGGAGATGAGAAAAATTCAGGATTTTCAGTAACGACTCCCCTGCATTGGCATTCATCGAAGGGATGGGGCATGGAATTCAGGCCCGGATGGGCGGAAATCAATGATAATACCATTGAGGATTACACACTCGTTTTTTTTCTGAGCAAACGGTATGTAATGCTTCAGGCAGGGTATCGGTGGCTTTCCGCCAACACCGTGAGTCTGAACGGCCCCTGCGCCGGTCTTTCCATCCTTTACTGAATGCCTGAGAGAATAAGGAGTTGATAAAGCCTTCCATGATGAAAATTCCCTCCATCACATACATCGCCATTTTCCTTCTCTGTAGCCTGATGTGCGGCTCACCCCATGCCGCGGCTGAAATCTATCGGTACAAGGACGAGCACGGGGTGTGGTGCTTTACCGACAGCCCGCTCGACCTGCCTGAAGGAAGTGAATCCGTTGAAAAGACCTTGGAAAACGAAACCGCAATCAAGGACCTTCATGCACAGCTCTCCGCAAAGCTTCCTCAACGAAACGGGATCGAACGGGCCACCTGCAGCGTGGTGGCAGTGAAGTCCTTGATCGGGTATGGCTCAGGGTTCTTTGTCACCGATGACGGGTATATCATCACCAACAAACATGTTCTGAAAGGTGACGAGCAGGAGAGGGACATCGAGAAGGGGCGGATCGAATCCATCGAGGAGGAAATCAGGAGGATCACGAAAAAATTTGATCAGGAGGATGAAGAGCTGAAGAAGGCAAAGGCAATGCTCGATGCCAGTAAGGAGCGCATTGATTCCCAGCCGAATTCGCCTGAAAAACGGCACAAACTGGAGCAGTACGCATTCCAGATGGAGAGATATGAGGAATGGGAGAGGGACTTCGGGGAGCGAAGGCGGGCATTCAGGGAAAAGAAGGAGGAGATCGAGGGGAAGATTTCCTCCTACACCCGTGACAGTATCCTTGCGGAGATGACCCGCCACTTCAAGATCATTGCGGCGGACGATACCGAGCTGGATGTCTATCTGATATCCACGAGCAGGGCGCATGATCTGGCGCTTCTCAGGCTCGACGGATACAGGACGCCGTTCCTGAAACCCGCCGATCCCAGGGGGATACCCCCCGGAGAACCGGTGTATGCCATCGGAAATCCCGCCATGCTCAGAAATTCGGTGTCCAAGGGGATCATTGCAGGCCTTGAGGGGGGATTCATCAAGACGGATGCGAAGATCTATCCCGGAAACAGCGGAGGCCCGCTCATTACCAAGGATGGAGAGGTGATCGGCATCAATACGTTCAAGGAACTGACCAGAAGGTTCGAAGGGCTCGGATTCGCCATTCCCATCCGGACCGCGCTCGATGAGTTCAGATCAGAGCTGTCAAAAAAGGGCGCCTCCGAATAGCGTCATACTTGCCCATGGGATCGCCTGATCCACACGGATACGCAAAAACCATAGAATGAGGCAGGTGCGAAGGAAGGGTATCAGCGGCAACCCTGTTGAGGTAACAGCTCAATATATTGTAGGAGATCCTAATGTGCACAACCTGAAGGCGCCGCTGCCTTATCTCGATTTGATCGAGCCTTCCTCTTGGACCGCTTGGCATCCCTCGTGCCTGATTGCCCCTTCGCTCTTCCATCCAATAGCTGTCTGATCATTCCGAGCAGCTTCACTACATCATAGGGCCTTTGAACGAACGGATAGCCCCTTTCATCGACAGCCCGGAGTCGGGGGTCCTGCTCATTGGCCTCACCGCTCAGGAGAATCGCGGTATCCGGATAGCACTCGGCAACCTGCCCAGCCAAATCGACTCCCGTTCCATCGGGAAGATGGGTATTGCAGATGATCAGATCGATCCGTTTTCCCTTTTTGGAAAGGATCTCCAATGCCTCGCGGATGCCCTCTGCCTCAAACATTACATACCCATGATCCATGAGGGCAGTCATAACAAATTGGTACACCGCTTTATTGTCTTCCACGAGCAGGATATGCTCGCCGTGGCCTTTCAATGTCTTCCCGGAGTCCTTCGTGGTGCCCTCTTGACGGATATCATGCACCAGGGTAGGCAGGTAGATGGTAAAGGTTGTTCCCACATCAAGCTCGCTTGCCACATTGATCCACCCGCCATGCTGTTTGACAATGCCATAAACCGCTGCCAGGCCCAGCCCCCTCTTCCGTTCCGATTGCTTGGTGCTGAAGAAGGGTTCAAAGATGCACTGGAGCGTTTTTTCATCCATACCCATGCCGGTATCCCGTATGGTCAGGCGCACATACGCACCGGGGCGTGCATTGGAAATCGTTGCGCATACCGATTGATCAAGACATATATCTTCTGTCTTTAAGGTGATCCTCCCCCCTGTGCTCATGGCGTCCCGTGCATTGATCATCAAGCTCATGATCATGTGCTCGATGATCTCCTGATTCGCCCTGATTCTCGACAGACCCGGCATGAGATCGGTGTGAATGGTTATGGCTTTGCCTACGATGCAGTTCAGCATCTCCCGTAGACTGATGATGGTCCCGTTCAAATCGAGTATGGTCTTTTCCACCGGCTGACATCCGCTGAAGAAGAGCAATTGCTGTGCAAGATTCGTTGCCCCGATTGCGGCATCATAGATTTCGTGCAGATTGTGATGTATTGGCTCGTCATTCTCCGGATTGCGCAAAAACCCTTCCAAACACCCCCGTATCGGTGCCAATAACTCATTGAAATCATGGGCAATCGTGCCGATCATTCTTCCCATGGCCTCCATCTTCTGAGACTGGAACAACTGGACCTGCAATTTCCTGTTCTTGTTTTCCATACGTTTGTGTTCCGTAATATCCTGGGCAGTGCTTAAAACAAACATTTGATGAGCGATTTTGACGGGATACGTCATCAATTCCACCGTAACGTATTGCCCGGCCTTGTTGGCGAAGGTAAACTCATCAGGGCCGGTGGGCTCCCCGACGGCATTTCGTGCCAGGATCCTGTAAATCCTTCGTATGTCATTCTCGGATTTAAGGGTCAATTTCAGGATATTCCTATCCAAAAAACCCTCTCCATTAATGTTGAGCATCTTTTTCCCCACCCTATTGGCCTCAAGGATATTCCCGTGGATATCATTCAAAAAATAGGCGATAGGGGCATACTCGAACAGTATGGTGAGCTTCTCTTCGGATCTCCTCAAATCCTTCTCTATGCGCCTTTTTTCATCAATCTCTCCGGTAAGTTTTTCGGTGAGGCTTTTCAGTTCGGAGGTACGTTCCTCCACTCGGACTTCCAACTCACCCTTGTATTGCAGCAGGGCCTCCTCGGCCTTTTTACGTTCGGTAATGTCCCGCAACAATAAGACAGATCCTCCTTCTCCCTCCAGCGTCCCCTGAATGACCTCGACAGGGAATATCTCCCCGTTCTTTTTCTTGCCGAAGGCCAAGCGGGTATATCCTTCATCCTTTTTTAGATGAGTATCTTCTTCTGCAGGACATCTCACACACGAGTTTTTCTCGTCAAATAACAGGGCTGCCTCTTTATTCCTTATCTCATCGATACAATAACCGAAAACCCGCTCCAGCGAGCTGTTTGATCCCAGGATCCTACCACCCGCATCCGTGACCAGGAGTACATCGGGCCCGATTGACCGGATAATGTTTTCCAGCCGTTTCTGTCCCTTTATGGTCTCCCTGAACCGGATGTAGGTTAAAAAGAAAAAGAGGCATATCAACAGATATATGCTGCAGTAGAGGATATCATGCAGTGGAAGACGTGTCCTGGTGCTCATGAAGACCAAAAAATCCTTTACGCACTCAATCGATAGGATAAAAAGGCTGAAGGATATGGCAAGAACCAGGACAGCAACAGGATTACTGATCAGGCTATTTAGAATACACATAATGCGATTGTTGTGGGGATCTTCCATCTTTCTCCTCTATCTCCCAGGAATGCCTCATGTGTAGTCTCAGCTTCAATGCCGAATGAAAAATCGCCTGGTATTTGACCACTCACATTCGAGCGAGATTCCGCATGCAGACGAGTGTTTCGGAATCCTTTCTCCTCTTTTTTTTCGGCACTTCTGCCCCGATTCATTGTCCGGATTGTCCCGTTCTCCCGTTCACTCCATCACCTTCACTCTGCTGCAAGCCGCAGGGTATATGAAGGTACAAAATTATATTTGTTCATATCGAAAAACCGATGGCATCTCAAACTCTTCCTTATACTTTCTTATAGAGGTTGGCCTGCTGTAAGCAATAAGGAATTTCGAGTTTCAGGTCTCTTTTGAAAATGCCTTTTGGTTAACGGCATAGGAATGTCTCCCTTCAGATGGCGGCGGACCAGAAATCAAAAAGGGTCGATACAATATATATCAACCCCTACCAATAACGGCCTGGGGGTTGAAGAAGATGGACATGACTTCATGGGGAAGGGAACTGGATGAACCCTATCACAACAACATTCTGGATATTGATCGGCGTCTCCGCCCTGTGCGGAGGCATCATCGGTTTTGAGCGCCAGATTCGGGGCAAGCCCGCAGGGATACGCACGAGCATCCTCATCTGTGTTGGTACGAGCGTGTTCGTCCATCTCAGCACCGCCTTCAGGGGGCCCACCGTCGATCCCACCCGTGTCCTCGGACAGGTGGTAACGGGCATCGGGTTCCTTGGTGCAGGGGTAATCATCGCCCGTGAAGGGCTGGTGAAGGGAGTGACGTCTGCAGCGGTTATCTGGGTGCTTGCCGGGATCGGGGCAACGATCGGATTCGGATACTTCTCCGCAGCAATCGCGCTCTCGGCATTCACGGTCGCGGTCCTCACCGGGGTGCAACTCCTCGAGAACAGTATACGCCGGCTTCGAAGCGGGGTCCATGCCCGCGATGGAGAGTGCAACACCCCTGAAGAGTGACCATGAAGGCCTTCCATCGAAAATCAATGAAACCCCGCAGCGACAGTGCAATAAACAGCCCCCTCATGCAACCCTAATGCACATTTTTGTTGTCAAAAAGTAATAAAAAGACCACTGCGGGGGATGCCACGTACCTCGGGATGTAAGTGCAATCCCTTGTCAAGAGTGATGCAAGAGGCAGTCGCACGATCTGGCATGCTGAATGCAGCATACGGTCCGCATAACAGAGGTCTTTGTGAAGCATCACCTGCAAAACAGTCCATACAACCTTCAATAATGCAATTGTGCCGTGTGCAATTGAGGAGAATACGCATATGCTCAAGGAAAAATCCCTATGGTGGGTATTGTTGGTGTATCTCATGCTCATCATAACGTCCTTCTTGATCCCGGTCTATTAAGGAGATCAAATTAAGGAGATCAAGACGAGCCGGAGGTCGAACACAACACCGCATCATTCGGTTTATTTCGGGCCGTATGTTCGAGTCAGGTAGCCAACCACCGACTCGATCTCTTGGTTATCGAGCCGTGCCCCATGCTGTATCATGCGGGAAACCGTCCTCACCCATTCCTGCCGCGTTTTATGGGCAGCCTCGATGGCAAAGAGCATATGGCACTCTGTGCATCGTTCATGCACCAGTTCCTCGCCGGATTTGCGTCTCAAGCACCCCTCGCCGACAATAAGCACACAAAGGAGACATGCGCCTGCAATCCATCGCCTGCATAAGGAGAAAGAAGGTATACTCATGGAAGGTTCCTATCGAATTCATATCTTTTACGGGTAAAGGTGCCCCTGCCCCGTGCCGTCAAATACCGGCCACCGAGGGTTGTGCCACGATACGAGGTCGGGCGTCAAGGAACCGCATGCCCTTCTCATAGGCCTCCTCGATGGTTGATGCATTCTGAATCCCCTTGAGAAACTCATGGCCATAGAAGAAATTACGGGCGTAGTATGCCGAGAATTCCTTGATCCTCCCGATCGCCCGCTCAGGGAGAAAGTCCTCCAACACGTACGTATAAAACCGCCCCCATACCTCGGCATAGTCCACATCAGGTCTCTGCCCGAGGCACTCCAGGAATACCCATGGCTTGACCGCCACCATCCTGCCAAGCATGATGCCGCTCACCCCATCAGCGGGAAATCCGTCGTTACCCCGAAGCTTCTCCGGGGTAATATCCCCGTTTACCACCACGGGGATGCTGGTATTCCGTACAATCCATCCCACCAAATGGTGCCGGGCGGTCCGTTTGAGCTTCTCACCGAAAAAACGCGGGTGCACATGCAGGGCATCCACCTCGAACCCCTCGAAGAGCCGGAGTCTTTTTTCGAAATGCCGCTGCCATGTTTCGGGATCGTGCCCCAGGCGACACTTTACAGTCAAGATGCCCCGCCATGAGGAGCGGATATCCCCGAGCACACGGCGGAGCCGTTCCAGATCGTCAAAAAGGGACATCCCCCTGCCGCTCTTGCGGATCAACGGCGCAGGGCAGGCCAGGTTGAGGTCGATGGCCGCAGGCTCCACCTGCTCGAGACGTTCAATGATCGAGGCAATGGGTTCCTTTCCGGAAAGCAGGAGCTGATATATGACAAGACCTTCACTTGCCCGCCGTTTCGTGAAGGGTGAACTGCGGACATTCTCATGGAGCACGGCATCACCGGAGAGCATCTCGGTGAACAGCGCTCCGTACCCGCCGAAATCAGCGACCAGCCTCCTGAATGCAGAGTGGGTAAGACCGCACATGGGGGCGCACACAAGCGCCGGACGCACCAGCCTCCCCCTCAAAAGGATTTGTTCAAACCCGGCGCACATGCTCCCCCAGCCATCTCCCTTTCACAAGCAACCCGGATACACATTCCCGGACAGCGTCTCGTAGCCCCCCCGGAACTTCCATACAAAGTATGGGGCTGCATATAAAGAGCATACGCAATGCAAGGGGCCTATGTCAAAGTGGCGTAATACGGAGGGAAGGCGAACCCCGGGCGGGGGACAAGGGCTGCTAATCCTGAAGAAGCACCCTATCTTCATGAGAGGAAGAGGGAGGCTGCTCGCGCACCTCTTTCACTGCCTGCAATAGATTCAATGCGGTGTAAGGCTTCTTGATGAATTTAAAATTTCTCTCGCAGATCAGGGGCCACTGTGATCTCTGATCGCTGTATCCACTGCTCAAAATGACCATCAGGTGCCGGTTCTTTGAAAGGAGACGGTCAACCAGTTGAATGCCGTTCTGGTCGGGTAATACCACATCGCTCAGCACAAGGAGAAAATTCCCCTTCTCCCGGTCAAAGATATCCATTGCCTCCTGGGCACAGCCAGCCTCAAAGACCGAGTATCCATTCTTGCTGAGCGCCTTCCTGGCAAACCGACGGACGCCCTCCTCGTCCTCCACCAGGAGTATCCTTTCGCCCTGCCCATGCAGGGCATCCAGGGAACCATGTTCCTCCGGCGCTGTCTCCAGATCAACGGAGGGAACCGGGAGGTACACCTTGAATGTGGTCCCCTGTCCCGGCTCGCTGTACACGGTGATGAATCCCTCGTGTTGCTTCACGATACCGTAGACCGTGGAAAGGCCCAGGCCGGTCCCCTCTCCCGGACCCTTGGTGGTGAAAAAGGGTTCGAAGATATGACTGAGGGTGGTCTTGTCCATGCCGATCCCCGTATCCTCGAAGGAAAGACAGACGAATCGCCCGGGACGTGCCTCGGGGACCATTATGCACTGTTCTTCCTCGAAGACCATATTTTTCATCCTGATGATCAGCTTGCCTCCATGGGGCATGGCGTCACAGGCATTGACGGAGAGGTTGACGATGATCTGAAGGATCTGTCCCGGATCCGCCTTCACCCGATGGGGGCCCGATGACGGAAGTGTGACCAGTTCAATGTCCTCCCCGATGATCCGCTTGAGCATCTTCTCTGCATCCGCAACCACCGCGGCAAGATCGAGCATTTTCGGCGACAGGAGCTGCCTCCGGCTGAATGCCAGAAGCTGGCGGGTGAGTCCGGTGGCTCGTTCACCTGCCCTGTAAATCTCCTCGATATCACCCCGGCAGGCATTATCAGGAGACATCTCGTTCAGGAGCAGATCGCTGTTTCCGGTAATCACGGTAAGGAGGTTATTGAAATCATGGGCCACCCCTCCGGCAAGCCGTCCGATCGCATCCATCTTTTGCGCGTGCAGAAAACGCTCCTCACTATCCTTCAATGCCGATTCCGCACGCTTGCGTTCGGTTATGTCATAAATGACCCCTTGAATCACCACGGGTTTTCCGGATTTGTCACAGGTGTTCTGAATGATCTCCTCAACCCATCGAATCTCACCGTCCCTGCGCACAATCTTGTACTCGCGTTCCCTCGAATAGTGGGGAACCGTCAACAATTTCCTTGACTCCCGATCGATGACAGGGAAATCCTCACGGTGGATGATGCGATCCCACATCGGACCTTTGCTGACGAAGTCTTCCTCCTTATACCCTGTAATCGCCTCCACAGCCCCGTGAAAAAAGATCGGTGTAAAATGGATATCCGTCTGGTAGAGAATTCCCTTGAAGTTCTTTGCAAAGGTGCGGTACCTCTTCTCGCTCTCCCGCAGAGCCTCCTCCGCCCGCCTTCGATCGGATATGTCCTTGATGTCCTCGACGATCCCGATCACCGTCCCCTTCGCCCCTCTCAGCGGATTCGCCGTGATGATGCAAAATATCCTGGTACCGTCATTGCACTTCTTTTCTATTTCGCACTCAACGTGTTCCTCGCCTTCCAGAATGCGCCTCACCGGACAACCGGGCGTATGACACAGAGGACCGGGAAACACCTCATAACACTTTTTACCCGCTATCTCTTCCTTGGTGATCCTCAATAAGGTCAAGAGGCTCTCATTGTAATGCATCATGTTGAAATCGGTGTCGATCACCCGCAATCCGTTCCCCGTGGTCCGGAATATCTGATTGATCTTCTCGTATGCAAGCTGTACCTCCTCCTCTGCCTGATCGTTTCTCTCCCGTATCTCGACCACCAGAATGGCAACGATGACAAACATGAACGAGCGCAGGACATCGTGGGCATGCAATGTCTGCCACTGGTAAAAGACATGGCTGAAAAGAAGATTACCTGCCAGAAATACGGCAACCGCTATCCCCCTCCTCTTCCACCAGATGCACGACAGGATGATCGGAATATACAAAAAGTGGGTGAACATCATGGTGGTGCCGGCAACAAGATGGAAATAGTAGATAGAGGCGACCGATATCGTGACAAACAGAATCATCGACCCTATCTTGATCCTTTCATCCCTTTTGTCGCGCATCACCCGTTCACCTCTCCGTCTTCCTCATGGATCGCATATGAATGGCACCGATATCCCCCACTACGCCGGAAGATTCATTGAGTATGCTCCCTCTCGTACATACCATGCACCCGCTCTTGCTTAGATGAGCACTCGATGGCCTCAACCATCGGGGATGCCGATCGATGTCTTCTCGGAACCGGGGCTATGCGGATGGCCATGGAAACCTCTGAAGCCAGGGATACCTGCGATAAACCGCCCGCTCATGATCGAGCAATCGTGCAATGATAGGGGATGGCCAATCGGTGTAATACACTGAGGTATGAAAAAATCCCTGATTCGAAGCATATGAGGACATTGCACATTATGGGACGCAATGCATGCAAGAGGCTGGGTGTACAGCGAACCACCACGTATCTTCCCTGGCCCTCATCCTCCCTGCTTTGCGTAAGCGGTTGTCACCATAATAAATTATATAAACTTTATGTCTTTTTGTCAATTTTTATTATAATTCAAAAAATAGTTTAATGCTTTCAAAATAAATAGCGTGCCCTTTCATTTGGGAGCATCCACCTGTTCTTTCCACTTATTACAGCAGTATTCGTTGATCATACAAGACTCCCGGGGAAAATAATGGAAAGCCGAGTTCGACCTTCGATCATCCCCTTCGTTTCGGGATATATCGCTCAGGGACTGCACGGTATGACGGAAGACCCCGAAGCATAATGAGAATGGCGAACCATGTATGACTGTAGCCGAGAGTCCTTGCCTCGGGACAACGCTTACGCGGTCAAAAAAGGACGAATTTCGAAAAATGACCGGCTTAGGCCCCTGTCCTGATCCCCTTGACAGTCTTGAGCATCGGACGTTCCTTTGGAAAAAATTTGCAAGGATGGCAATTTTTCATTAATATCTTTCGTTGGCACCTGCTGGGTATGTGAGACGTCAAGGCACCCTGTGCCTGAATGGGAAGAGACGCCCTCCCATTCGGAAAACAGCGCGAAGGCAGCCGAAAACATACCGGATCGTACCAGAGAAACGTTGGCGTAACGGGACTCCTTAAACTCTTGCAGGGAGGGACTATGGCTCTATTAAATCCTGTATTCATTTCCATTGGTATTGGTATCCTTGGTATCATCTTTGTCTGGATCCTGGCGCGGAGGATACTGTCAAAGGATCCGGGAAACGATAAGATGATCCAGATCTCCAATGCAGTGCACGATGGCGCTATGGCGTTTTTGTTCCGGGAATACAAGTCCATCGCCATAGTCGTAGCAATACTCTTTTTCGTGCTCTTCTTCTTCGTGGACAGAAAGACCGCCTTCGCCTTCGTGTTCGGCGCATTGTGCTCCATCTCGGCAGGATATATCGGGATGAGCATTGCCACCAGGGCTAACTGCCGCACCGCACAGGCTGCATCCAAAAGCTACAACGAGGCGATCGGTGTGGCCTTCCCGGGCGGAGCGGTGATGGGAACGAGCGTTGTCTCCATCGGCCTCCTCGGCCTGGCCCTCACCTTTCTCGTCATCACCCTGCTCGAAAAACGGATTCGCCCCGATCTGACGTCCGCCATCATCGAGGCGGTGCGGATGGTTGCCGGATTTTCGATGGGTGCGTCCCTGGTTGCGTTGTTTGCAAGGGTCGGCGGAGGGATCTATACGAAGGCAGCGGATGTGGGCGCGGACCTGGTAGGCAAGGTGGAGGCGGGTATTCCTGAGGATGATCCGCGAAATCCCGCTGTTATCGCCGATAACGTGGGTGACAACGTGGGCGACGTAGCGGGAATGGGTGCGGACCTCTATGAATCCTATATCGGCGCGATCGTCTCCGGTATGGTGATCGCTGCGATACCCAATCCCCGTGCCGACATAAAGGGTATCATGCTCTGTCTGCTCCTCGCAGCATGGGGAATCGTGGCCTCCACCATCGGGGTATTCTTCGTGAGGACCAATGAAAAATCTGATCCCCAGAAGGCCCTCAACAGAGGGATGACCGCCTCTGCGGTGCTCCTGGCCATCGGCGCGTTCGTCCTCACCGTCTCCTGGTACGGGAATCTCAACTTCTTTTGGGCCGTGCTCTCAGGGCTCATTGCGGGAATGATCGTGGGATACGTCGCCGAGTACTATACCTCGGGGAAGGCGGTGGCGTCCATTGCGGAATCATCCAAGACCGGTGCGGCCACGGTCATCATCCAGGGCACGGCCATAGGGATGAAGTCTACTGCCCTGCCCATCATCGGCATCGCCCTGGCCACCATCGTTTCCTTCTGGACGGCAGGCATCTTCGGGGTGGCGCTCTCCGCCATCGGCATGCTCTCCATCACCGGCATGACCGTAGCGGTCGACGCCTATGGCCCCATAGCGGACAACGCTGCAGGCATTGCCGAAATGGCCGGCATGGGGCCGGAGGTGCGCAGAAGGGCCGAGAGGCTCGACGCCATCGGGAACACCACCGCTGCGATCGGCAAGGGATTCGCCATCGGCTCGGCTGCCTTGACCGCACTCGCCCTCTTTGTTGCCTATGGCCAGGCAGCGGGTATGAATATGTTGAATGCCATCGATTCGAAGGTCGTGGCAGGATTGTTCATCGGCGGCGTGGTTCCCTTTCTCTTCTGCGCCATGGCCATGCAGGCGGTGGGAAGGGCGGCCTTCTCCATCGTCGAGGAGGTGCGAAGGCAGTTCAGGGAAATCAAGGGGCTCATGGAAGGAAAGGCGATGCCCGATTCCGCCCGATGCGTTGATATCACGACACGAGGGGCGCTCAAGGAGATGATGGTGCCCGGAATCATGTCGGTGCTCTTTCCCTTGGGTATCGGCATCATCCTGGGCATTGAGGCGCTCGGCGGATTCCTGGTTGGATCGCTGGTCAGCG
Organism: bacterium; assembly: GCA_049472315.1. Taxonomy (GTDB): domain Bacteria; phylum SZUA-182; class SZUA-182; order DTGQ01; family JAFGSM01; genus JBLIRM01. Next base: position 6,338 of record JBLIRN010000037.1, on the reverse strand, counting down.
GCGTCCCCCTCGCCATCATGCTCGCCAATGCAGGAGGGGCCTGGGACAATGCCAAAAAGTATATCGAAGAGGGAAACCTGGGCGGCAAGGGATCGGATTGCCACAAGGCCTCCGTGGTGGGCGATACCGTGGGCGACCCCTACAAGGATACGGCCGGCCCTTCGCTGAACATCCTCCTGAAGTTGATGGCCGTGGTCTCACTGGTGTTTGTGCCGTTGATCCTCAAATTGCACGGGCTATTGATGAGCCTGTTTTAAGACCGAAGGACTTCGGTATCGGTTGACCGGATCAACACATCCGTATGTGAACGTGAGAAGATATCACGCGACACATCGTATACAGCCGACCATATGTGATGCCGGGCGCAGGGGTAAACCCTTTGCGCCCGGCATCCTTTTTTTCAATACCTGTGCACTCTACAGGAACATCATAAAGGTCTTCCTGTATTGACTCCGGTGTGTTTGCGTGGGAATATATCCGGGATATGAAGGGGGCATCAGCACCTGGGTGCCTGATCCCATGAACCTTTTTTGTAACCGCTCAATACATTGTGGGAAATGGCTGCTCCGCTTCGCCTGACAGAGTTTTGCTGCCCCATCACCTTCCCTTAAAAATTGAGCAGTTGCTACTTTTTCACCATACACGGGGGTCGATGATTCCATGGATTCCATTGAGGAGGTAAGCGCCGAGGAGGCAGCGGTCCCTCGGGAGGCACAGGCCGGTGACCGGGAGAAGGCCGGCCAACGGTCCTTCCTGGCCAGGGCCTCGATGGTCGTGCTGCTCGGGACACTGACCAGCCGCTTCTTCGGCTTCATCAGGGAGATGGTCATGGCCGCCTACTTCGGAAGCGGGATGGCGGTCGACGCCTTCCAGGTGGCATACATGATTCCGAACCTCCTCCTGCAGCTCTTCGGCAGCGCAGCTATAGGCTCCGCCTTCATCCCGGTCATAACCACATGCCTCACGAATAAAGAGCCCGAAAACGTCAACACCGTGGCAAGCAGCGTGGCGAACTTCCTGACGGTGTTCTTTTTCCTCTGCATGGTGGTAGGATTCTTCATTGCCCCGCAGGTCACCAGGGCGATTGCTCCCGGGTATACAGCGGATGCTGAAAAATTCCGCCTCACCGTGCTGATGACCAGGGTCATGTTTCCGAGCATCCTCTTTCTGGGGATGTCTGGCTTTGTCATGGGCATGCTTCATTCCTACAACCATTTCACCGCACCCGCCTTCGCCCCCGTATGCTTCAACATCCTGATCATCACCTCCGTGGTCGTGCTGACGCGCGGGCTCGGGCCCATGAGCCTGGCGATCGGGGTGACCCTGGGCGGGCTCGTCCAGCTTCTCTTTCAGATCCCCTTTCTCAAAAAAAGAAACTGGCGCTACTCGCTTACCCTCGCCTGGCACCACCCGGGTGTGAAACAGATCATCACCCTCTTCATCCCCATTGTCTTCAGCCTGGCGAGCATCGAGATAAACGTGTTTGTGGATACCCGCTTCGCCTCCCTGCTTGCGGCAGGGAGCGTGGCGGCGCTCCACTATGCCCTGCGCATCTGGTATCTTCCCATGGGCCTTTTTGCGGTTACCATCTCCACGGTCCTTTTCCCGAAATTTTCCAGGCATTCCGCGATGAATGACCTTGCAGGGTTGAAGGAATCCTACTCCCTGGGGCTGAGGAGCGTGTTTCTGATCATGGTGCCCGCATCCATGCTGCTCATCGTCCTTGCCCGCCCGATTGTGAAGCTGCTCTTCATGCGGGGGGCATTCGGCATGGAGTCCACCAATGCGGTTGCCTATGCACTGGTGTTTTACACCCTGGGGCTTACCTCGGCAGGCGTGCTTCATCTTACCAACCGAGCATTCTATTCCCTCAAGGACACCCTGACTCCTACGCTCGTCACCGTGGCGGCCATTGCCGTCAATTACCTCGGTGACTGGGTTCTCTCCCGGCCACTGGGACACGGCGGCATCGCCCTTTCCACCTCCCTGGTCATGACCTTCAACTTTGCCTGTCTCTTCATTATCCTGAGAAGGCGGGTGGGCGACGTGGACGGCAGAAGAATACTCTCCAGCCTGAGCAAGATACTCACCGCCTCATGTCTTTTAGGGATCGGAGCCTATTCAGCCTGGAGGCTCGTGCACGGCATGGCAGGCGATGCCTTCAGCGGACAGATCCTCTCCGTGGGAACGGGCACGGGCGCGGGCGCCCTCATATACATTGCAGCAGCGAAGATCCTCGGTATTCACGAGATGTCCTCCATCACCCGCATGGTTATTTCCCGGTTTACACATAAAAAAACGGACGCCGATGACGGGCGGACCACGGAAATATGATGCGAAGACGGCGCAGCCCGGCATTCCCCTAGATAAAACCGGGTGAATGATCACCCAGACCAAAGAGCCAGTATGCCGATACACCGACGAGATGAAACTCCGTAGGTACAGCGGACTGATCCTCCGGATAGCAGATGTCGACCCTCCTTCCCGGCCCGATCACGGTAACGAACCCGCAGAGCGGGAGCAGGAATTTGAGCACCAGAATGAGCACAAGCAAGGCAAGGAAAGGCAAGGGATGCCGATAGCAATGGGCAGTACGACCATGTCAATATTGAAAAGGCAATTTATAGTGAATCTAGCCCGAACGATCGAGCCTTCGGGCTAGATTCATCAAACAGGCATGGTTTATAAAGTCATCCCAATCTATCGTATACTGGAACTTCAAAACCATTTAATAAAGGAAATTGGAAGGGTTACTATAGGTATCCCACATGTTTCCAAACCAAAATGATCCCGGATTGAAATACCCCCATTGTGACGATGGCGGCGATGTTCCCCCAGTTATTCCTGAACCCCACCATGGTGATCCACCTCCGGACCATATGCCACCACCCCATCCTATGAGGTCCCATAACCCCGGGAAGATCTGGATCCCGCCAATACCGCCGATGGGACTATATTCAGTGTAGTCAATAGATGGGGCTCCCCAATTTGGAAAGATATTCGGCATCTGAACCCTGTAGGTTATTTCAGGATAGACTGTACCTGTGAGCCACAGGTCCGCCAAACTGGTCCTCTGCATATACTCAATCCATGTTCCGGATGGATTCGTCACAATTCGTTTAATATACTCCTGCTGCTGTCTTATGGCATCATCACCAGTCTGGCTCGTTGCCGCCCATGTGGAACGTGCCATAAGGACGAAAACCAAGCCAAAAACCATCACACCGATCACTAGGCATTTTACACATTGTCCTTTCATGATTTTCCTCCTTAACCTCGAAAAACATGAAATTATGAATCGTGAGCTCTTGAATATCCAACAGTTTTGTATCACCTCCTTTCAACAATGAAGATATTGCATGGTTACTTAAGGGTTCTTTTTGGAAAAACGTTGTTGCCTATCTTGGATGGATCTGTTTGATGGAAAAAAATTGAGGTCTAAGCATATAATCCTTCTATTTTCAATAGACGTAAAAATGATCCACTTTCCCCCAAATTTTTATAATGATATTGGTAGAGTCCTGATAGGGATGGTTATGCGGGAAGATAATTGAAGATGCTGTAGGCGTACATTGTTTCTTCAGCTATCTTAAATTTATTGTACTAGTCGGAGGGCCGAGGTCTACGGACGCTGGAGGTCAAGATGTTTTAAATCTTCCCCATGACATGCGGATCGTTTATAATGGAGATAATCCTCCATAATGGTGACAATCCCCATATCGCGCAGGCATTTCGGCCACTGAGGAGGATTCACCTCATACACGAGCTTAATAAGTTCAGCCCATTTTTACTGCACGTCTGTTTAGGGAAGGTGGTACATAGGAGATAGCGCCGTCACATTACCAAATCAAACGCTCACGATAACCGTCTGATCCCCTCCGCCAACTCCTGTAAGCCTCTCCTGTCCAATATATGAAAGATATGGCGAGCGTCCTCCTGAATAAATCCTGCCTTGATCAAGCGGGTGAGGATTCGTGAAAGGGTCTCCGGGATGGTGCCCAGCAAACTGGCCAACTGTCCCTTTGATATATCAATGGTAAGGTCATCAGCGTCTTGATTCCTCCGGCTCAAATAAAGCAAGTACGCCGCCAGTCTTCCGGGAACCTCCTTCAGGGAAAGGTCTTCAATGAGAGAGGTAAACCTGCGCAATCGCTGGGATAAAAGGCCCAGCATATTCAGGGCCAGGGAAGGGTCCTTTTTAATCAGGTCCAGAAAAGAGGACCTGGGGAAGAATAAAATCCTGCTTTTCTCTATGGTCTCTGCATATGCCGGGAACCTCCTGTCCTCAAAAAGGGCGATCTCCCCGAATGGTTCACCCGGGCCGAAGATATGGAGGATCTGTTCCTTGCCGTCGGAAGCAAGCTTATAGACCTTCACCCGTCCGGAGAACATCACATAGAATCCAGTGCCTTCCTGCCCTTCAAGGAATACGGTCTCGCCGGCACCGAATTGCCGGTCAACGACGATTCTGGCAAGGCCTTCCAGATTATTTTCGGGAAGACCCTCAAAAAGAGGAATTTGGGCAATATGAGCAATCACATCCATGACTTGTTCCCTTCATTGATTGAATCCTGGATTTTCACCTGGTGTCAAAAAAGATATTCAGGCATTTGATCTAAGCCATACAATCCATTTTGATATGCATTATATCTTAAATGACACACATAAACCTCCCCCGCCAAGGCTCCCCTGGTATCGAAGGAATCAATCCGGGCATCACATGACACAGTCAAAAAAGGATACCCAAGGCACGGGTAAGCAACATGGTTTTCATACGTCTACTTAGCATAGAATCAAAACATCTTAGGGTGGCGAAGCGTAGAGAACACCGCCCTGTTCCATGCTACCCATTCTCATAAAGGGGGAAAGCCATGTCTGAATGCAGCCTTACATCCATGAGCTTGGAACGAAAAGGGGGCATGCTGACCACCTTTCTCCTGATTGCGTTGCTGCTCATGAGCGGGGTGGGATTGAGGCATGCGTGCTGCTACTACAGCAGTTTTCCAGACCTCCAGTGGAATGCTGCATCCCTCATGTCGGGCATTTGGACCTCTTCGCCATTGTCTTTTCCCTTTTATAATACCAATTATGCCCAATCCTTCGGCTCATTCGCCGCCTACCCTTCATTTTCGGGCCGATACGCAACCGGCAGTGTTCCCAATTACAGTGCCCTTTCCTATGGCAGCTTCTCACGGCACACATTTACAGGGCTGAACATAGGGTCTGATATCATTGGCACGATTGGAGGCGTCGGCAGCATTGGTAATTATGGTATTGTTGGCAGCGTTACGTCCTTTACGCGCCCCTTTTTCGTATCGTATCTTCCCTATTCCAGCACGCTCCCCGGCAGCTTCTACAGACCGTCCTTTGCCCCCTACAATCCATACAACAGGCCGGTGAGCTCGGACGATCCCCAACCTCCATCGCAGAATTCACTGGACCCGCAGCCGGGAGACGAGGACCTGGTGCGGGGTTCTGTCTATCTGAGGGAGACGGAAATCTATATCCTGGAAAGCTACCCGATGCAGGTGAAGCTCGGATTGAAGGGGGACCTGCCTACCCCGTGCCATGAACTGCGCGCCACGGTATCCGAACCGGACGGCCAGAACCGGATCATGGTCGAGCTCTATTCCCTTGTGGATCCAGGCCTGGCCTGCGCTCAGGTGCTCGATCCCTTTGACGTGACGGTCTCCCTGGGATCCTTCACGGAGGGTGCGTATACCGTTTGGGTAAACGGCGAAAAAGTGGAAAAGTTCAGCTTCTAAAGGTCTTCTGATGCAGCGTTCACAGGATCTTGCCACTGGATTCGACGCCTAACGTAAGCATCAAGAAGGTGCTCCACCAGGTATACCGTCTGTGGGAGGTCGCGGACATCTTCATCAGGATACCCTTGCTGCTGGGGGAGCAGTATACACAAAAAAATTTCTAGGGATAGTCAGGATATAAATACTGGGGATATTGAGTCAACCCATATCTATGATAAGAATTATCTACCTGTGTCCCGTTGAAAATTCCATATCCTTTTGAAAAAGAATAACTATTGTTGGTATGACTATAGGGTGAAAATACCTGCATGCTCAACGAAATCCCTTCGAACGGGTTTCTGAATGGATATTGCCCATATTGATTATTAGAGTAACCATACGAGGGGAGATATGATCGAGTACTTACATTAAGATTTGGCAGAGTCACGTGACTATATGAAAAAAGGCTTGGTACTTGATACGGATACTGCCAAGCGGAAGTCCAGAGAGGCGATTGATATTGATACAGATATGTGCCTTGTGGATGAACGGGATTGCCGGTTATATAGGAGACATTGAATGGGAAAAATGTAT
>JBLIRN010000036.1:0-31377 GCA_049472315.1 bacterium | reverse complement strand
CCCATCATCCGGGGCTCCGCCCTCAAGGCGTTGGAGAGCGGAAATCCCGATGCGGAGGAGACCAAGTGCATCTTCGAGCTGCTGGATGCGGTGGACAGCTACATCCCCACCCCCCAGCGCGACATCGACAAGCCCTTCCTGATGCCGGTGGAGGACGTGTTCACCATTTCCGGCCGCGGGACCGTGGCCACGGGGCGTGTGGATCGCGGCATAATCAAGGTCAGCGACGAGGTGGAGCTGGTGGGTCTCAGGCCCACGCAAAAGACGGTGGCCACCGGGGTGGAGATGTTCAGGAAGCTGCTCGATGAGGGGCAGGCGGGCGACAACATCGGGGTGCTCCTGCGGGGCACGAAGCGCGAGGAGGTGGAGCGCGGCATGGTGCTGGCCAAGCCGGGCAGCATCACCCCCCACACCAAGTTCAAGGCTGAGGTCTACGTGCTGACCAAGGAGGAAGGCGGACGGCACACCCCGTTCTTTGACGGGTATCGCCCCCAGTTCTATTTCCGGACCACGGACGTGACCGGCACCGTCCATCTTCCGGAGGGCACCGAGATGATCATGCCCGGCGACAACACCCGCATCAGCGCCGAGTTGATCACCCCTATCGCCATGGAAAAGGAGCTGCGTTTCGCCATCCGCGAGGGCGGCCGCACTGTCGGCGCCGGCGTGGTCAGCGAGATTATCGAGTAAAAGGTCGTTAAACATCCTTGTCGAACCAATGGCAACATCACATGTTGTTTCAGGACCGGGCACGACCAGGATGGAAGGCACAACAGGGGTTGAAGTATCCCCGTACATGAAGGAAGTGATTATCGATGAGCCAAAGGATAAGAATTCGATTGCGGGCTTATGATCACAACATCTTGGATCAATCGGCCGGAGAGATCGTAGAGCGGGCAAAGAGTACCGGGGCGCGGGTGGCGGGACCGATCCCCCTTCCCACGCAAAAGACACGTTACACCGTCTTGCGGTCGCCCCACATTGACAAAAAGTCCAGGGAGCAGTTCGAGATCCGAACCCATAAACGCATCCTGGACATATTGGAGCCGACCTCGCAGACTGTGGATGCACTGATGCATCTGGATCTTCCCGCCGGTATCGATGTGGAGATCAAGCTGTAGGATCGATGACTTAACGATTTGGTCGTGTGAATGGAGTGGCAATGAAGCTCGATATAATGGACAGAAACGGTCAGCAGACGACTCAGGTCGACCTGCCCGACGACATCTTCGCTGCGCCGGTGAAGGAACACCTCATCCATGATGTGGTGCGCTATCAGATGGCGAAGCGGCGGCGGGGTACCTCGGCGACAAAGAACAGGTCCGCGGTGAGCGGCGGCGGCATCAAGCCCTGGCGTCAAAAGGGCACGGGTCGGGCACGGGCCGGGACCATACGATCCCCCCTGTGGGTCGGCGGAGGGATCGTTTTCGGACCTCAGCCCAGGGACTATTCATTCAAGGTGAACAAGAAGATCAGGAAGGGAGCCCTCAAATCCGCCCTGAGTTTCAAGGCACAAAAACAGGACGTGCTTATGGTGGAGGATTTTGATCTCGATGAGGGGAAGACCCGCCTGGCTGCGGCATTCCTTCGTGAGTGCGGGTTTGAAAGGGGTTCGAGGGTGCTGATCCTGGTGGACGGCGGCCACGAGAACCTCAAACGTGCCAGCCGCAATATCCCCGGGGTTATGGTACTTGACGTACAGGGGCTGAATGTCTATGACCTCCTCTGGTACCATAAGCTCCTCATCATGGAACATGCATTACCTCGGTTGCAGGAGGTCCTCGGTTCATGAAATCTCCGTATGAAATAGTCAAGGTGCCGTTCATGACTGAAAAGAGCAATAAAATGAACGAAGCATACAGCAAGGTCACCTTTATCGTGGATCGCTCCGCCACCAAGGCGGAGATTGCAAGGGCGGTGAGCGAGATCTTCAATTGTCACGTGGTACGGGTAAACTCGATCCGGATGGAGGGAAAAAAGAAACGGCTCGGGGTACACCAGGGGAGACGGTCCCACTGGAAAAAGGCCGTTTGTACCCTGGCAAAGGGCGAAAAGATCGACGTGGTCGAGGGTATATAACAGACTGGAAATCTGAAGGGATTTGATATGGGCATCAGAACATACAAGCCGGTAACCTCAAGTCAGCGCTTTCGGACAGGCTTCACCTTTGACGAGGTTACCAAGGAAAAACCGGAAAAGGCGCTCACCAAGAGCATCTCCAAGACCGGCGGGAGGAATTCGAACGGAAGGATCACCTGCCGTCACAAGGGGGGCGGGCAGAAGAGAAAATACCGGATGATCGATTTCAAACGTGATAAGGATGGGGTACCCGCCCGGGTCGCGAGCATCGAATACGATCCGAACCGCTCGGCCAGGATCGCGCTTCTGCACTATGCGGATGGGGAAAAGCGATATATCCTGGCCCCCCTTGGGTTACAGGTCGGTCAACGGGTGCTGTCCGGGGAAGGCGCCGAGATCGAGGTGGGCAATGCCCTCCCCTTGCGCAAGATCCCCCTCGGGACCATCGTGCATAACATCGAGATGAAGGTGAACAAGGGGGGACAAATCGCCAGAAGCGCAGGGGCAGGTGCACAGATCCTTGCAAAGGAAGGGGACTACTGCCAGATAAAGCTCAATTCCAGCGAGGTCAGGATGATCCACCTGAATTGCAAGGCAACCATAGGGCAGGTAGGCAATGTGGAGCATTCGAACATATCGATCGGAAAGGCAGGCAGGTCCCGGTGGCTCGGCATCAGACCTACGGTTCGAGGCGTGGCCATGAACCCCATCGACCATCCCATGGGCGGAGGAGAAGGCAGGTCATCCGGAGGTCGCCATCCCTGCACCCCATGGGGGAAACCCACCAAGGGGTATAAGACGAGAAAGAACAAAACAACCGGTCGTTACATTGTAAAGCGCAGAGGCACTAAGTAGAGGGAGGCATGTCTTGGCACGTTCACTGAAAAAAGGGCCTTTCATTGATCACCACCTCGCGACAAGGATCGAGCAGATGAATCAGACCATGGACCGCAAGGTGATCAAAACATGGTCGCGGCGATCAACCATTATCCCTGAAATGGTCGGCCACACCATTGCGGTCCACAACGGGAAGAAGTTTATCCCGGTCTATGTCACGGAAAACATGGTCGGACACAAATTGGGGGAATTCGCCCCCACCAGGACCTTCAGGGGACACGGGTCGAAGGCGGAGAAGGCGACACGGGTCAAGTAGGCAAACAGCGCACCGTTTTTTAAAGGGATACGAGGATGGAGTCACGAGCAACCATAAAATACCTTAGGACATCGTCAACAAAACTCAAACCGATCCTGGATCTGGTCCGGGGGAAAAGGGTGGATGAGGCGTTGACCCTGCTCAAATTTACCAACAAGAAGTCTGCCCGGCTGGTGCACAAGGCCATCCGTTCAGCCTATGCCAATGCAGAGCAACTCCCGGATGCAAAGGATGCGAACCTCGAGGAGCTTTACATCGCAGAGATCTTTGCCAATCAGGGTCCGACCCTGAAACGTTTCATCCCCAAGGCACGGGGACGGGCGGGAAGGATCCTGAAACGCACCAACCACATCAGGATCACCCTGAGAACGACGGGGAACACTTAAGCCGGATTGGAGGAAGCGATTTGGGACAGAAGGTACATCCGATAGGATTACGATTAGGGATTATCAAGACATGGGACTCACGGTGGTTCGCCAAGAAGGACTATGCCCAATTTCTTCATGAGGATCTGGAAATCCGGAAATTCGTCCGTGACCGGCTAAAGAGTGCGGGTGTATCCAAGGTGGAGATCGAACGGGCCTCGGACCGAATCAAGATCAATATTCACAGCGCGCGTCCTGGCATCATCATCGGGAAAAAGGGCACCGAGGTCGATAAACTGAAAAACGATATCCAGCGCATGATCAAAAGACAGATCTTTATCAATATCCTGGAAATCCGGAAATCCGAGGTTGACGCGCAGTTGGTGGCCGAAAATATCGCCATGCAGCTTGAGAAACGGGTGGCATTCCGCAGGGCTATGAAGAAGAGGGTCTCCATGGCCTTGCGATTCGGTGCAGAAGGTATCAAGATCGCGTGCGCCGGCAGGTTGGGCGCGGCGGAAATGGCGCGCAGGGAATGGTACCGTGAGGGGAGGGTTCCCCTGCACACCCTGCGGGCGGACATTGACTATGGATTCGCCGTTTCCAAGACCACCTATGGAAGTATCGGGGTAAAGGTGTGGATCTTTAAGGGAGAGGTTGCGCACGAGCAGTCGATCCAGCAGTAGGACGACCTCTTGTGTGGTGTATGACGGAAGGAAGAACGTACTATGTTAATGCCAAAAAAGATTAAATATCGCAAGCAGCAACGCGGGAAGATGAAGGGCAAGGCCCAACGGGGGAATGAGCTTCACTTCGGCGATTACGGCCTCAAGGCCCTTACCCCCGGATGGGTAACCAACCGCCAGATCGAGGCCGCCCGAATTGCCATTACCCGCTACATAAAGAGGGGGGGGAAGATATGGATCAACATCTTCCCTGACAAGCCGATCGGACACAAACCGGCAGAAACACGGATGGGCAAGGGCAAGGCTACACCCGACACCTGGGTGGCAGTGGTCAAGCCGGGCAGGATACTCTACGAGATGGAAGGCATCGGCATTGATGAGGCACGGGAGGCCATGAGACTGGCCTCGCACAAGCTGTCCGTAAGAACAAAATTTGTCCACCGTTAGAAGAGGAACCAGCATGAGAGCAGACGAGTTCAGGGATCTTTCAGACGAGGAGCTCAGCCATAAAGAGGCTGATTTGAGAGAGGACCTCTTCAAGCTTAACTATCAGCTTGCCACCGGGCAGTTGGAAAACAAGGCCCGGGTGAGACAGGTTAAAAGGGATATCGCACGTCTTCTGACGGTCTGCCGTGAGAGGATTCAGGCAAAGAGGGATCAAGGATAAGAAGAGGGTTACGCGATGGGAGACAGAGGCAGTCGTAAGAAGAGAATAGGGATCGTGGTGAGCGACAAGATGGATAAGACGGTGGTGGTGGAGGTGGAACGGCGATTCACGCACCCGATCTACAAGAAGATCATCAAACAAAAGAAACGCTTCAAGGCGCATGATGAAAAAAACGAATGCGCGATCGGAGATAAGGTGATACTTATGGAAACACGCCCGATAAGTCGTGATAAGCGATGGCGGGTCGTCTCCATTATGGAAAAGGCAAGTTGATGCAATGGAATCGGTCAGTGGCATCAATCCGTCAACAATGGCGATTGCGGATATGCGGGAAATGATGGGGGACAATAAGGCATGATTCAGGTACGTACGAAACTTGATGTGGCTGATAATACCGGTGCAAAAAAACTCAGTTGCATAAAGATCCTCGGAGGCACGCGCCGCAGGTATGCCAGGCTTGGCGATATCATCGTGGTGAGCGTCAAGGAATCCACGCCCACGGCCGTGGTCAAAAAGGGGACGGTGAACAAGGCCGTCGTGGTCAGGACGAAAAAGGAATTTCGCCGCAATGACGGCTCATACATCCGGTTCGATACCAACGCAGCGGTTTTGATCAACGCGCAGGGAGAACCCATAGGTACCCGTATCTTCGGGCCCGTCGCCCGCGAGCTGCGGGCAAAGCAATTCACCAAGATCATCTCCCTTGCCCCGGAGGTTATTTAGTGCTCATTGAGGAATTGTAATTATGTTCAAGAGTAAGCCGAAACACCTGATAAGCAAAACAAACAAGATCCGGAAGGATGACACCGTCTATGTCATCACCGGGAAGGACAAGGGAAAAACCGGCAAGGTGTTGCGGGTGCTGCCGAAAAAGGGGCGTGTCGTTGTAGAGAATATCAACTTCATCTACAAGCACATGAGACCTTCACAGCAGCTCCAGCAGGGAGGGGTTATCCAGCGGGAGGGCCCCATTGAGATCACCAATCTCATGCCGGTGTGCAATAAATGTTCGAAGCCGACCCGGGTTGGGTTCATCGTCCTGGAGGATGGGCGGAAGGTCCGGGTATGTAAGAAATGCGGCGAGGTCATGAGCTAATCGAAAACATACAACAGTGGGGAAGAATGTTCCATGTCACGGCTCAAGGATAAATATCTACAAGAGGTACTGCCTCAGTTAAAAGAGGAATTCAAGTATACCAACAACTTGCAGGCCCCGAGACTATCCAAGATAATCGTCAATATGGGGGTTGGCGAGGCAATACAGAACGTCAAGGTGCTGGATTCCGCCCAGGCGGACCTCACGGCGATCAGCGGCCAAAAACCGCTCGTTACCCGGGCGAAGAAATCCATTGCCGGTTTTAAGCTCAGAAAGGGGATGCCGATCGGGTGCAAGGTGACCCTGAGAAGGGAACGAATGTATGATTTCCTGGAAAAGCTGATGAATGTAGCACTCCCGAGGATCAGGGACTTCAAGGGGGTTTCGGCTAAGTCGTTTGATGGACGGGGCAACTATAACCTCGGGTTGAAGGAGCAGATCATCTTCCCTGAGATCAACTATGACAAGATAGACAAGGTTCGCGGCATGGATGTGTGCATCGTCACCACCGCCAAATCGGATGAGGAGGCTCGATCCCTTTTGCAGCGGATGGGGATGCCGTTCAAACAATAGGTTCACGGGACACAATCCCATTCAAAGGAGAGACGAGACTACAGTGGCAAAACAATCACTCATAGTAAAGGCACGGAGAAGGCAAAAGTTCAGGGTGAGGCAATACAACCGGTGCAGGATATGCGGTCGTCCGCGGGCGTACATCAGAAAGTTCCAGATGTGTCGCATCTGTTTCAGGAATCTGGCGCTCAAGGGCGAACTCCCTGGAGTGATCAAGGCAAGCTGGTAGGAGGGGGACAATGGTTTTAACAGATCCCATTGCCGATTTATTGAATCGAATACGAAATGCGCTCTTGGCACGACATGCCAGCACCAGTATACCCTTTTCCACGATAAAGCTGGAGATCATCAAGATCATAAAGTCGGGAGGGTACATCAAAGGGTATAAGGTGTTCGACAGGGAAGGCAAGAAGGACATCCGGGTTTACCTCAAATATGATGCCCAAAGCAACGGTATCATCAAGGGATTACGAAGGATCAGCTCGCCCGGACGTCGCGTGTACGTGTCCAAGGATAAGGTGCCGAGGGTATTGGGAGGACTGGGAATGGCCGTTCTCTCAACCACCAAGGGGATTATGGCCGATGGTACCTGCCGGCAGGAAAATGTGGGCGGAGAGGTCCTCTGCTATATCTGGTAGGGCACCCGCGAAAAAGGAAATGGAGCACTTATGTCGAGAGTAGGGAAAAAACCGATCCCCGTTCCCCAGGGGGTACAGGTCACGATCAAGGACCAGCGGGTTACCGTGAAGGGGCCGAAGGGGGAACTCCATGAGGACATCCTCCCTGAGATAGGGATCGAACAACAGGACAATGAGCTCACCCTAATTCCCAGGGGAAATGATAAAAAGATCCACGCCCTTCACGGGCTGTACCGCACATTGGTCGCCAATATGGTGCATGGTGTTACCGAGGGATTTCAGAAGAACCTGAAGATCGTGGGGATAGGCTATCGTGCCAATGTCTCCGGGAAGGCGCTCAATCTTACCCTCGGCTATTCACACCCCATCAAATATGCAATCCCTGACAATATCTCCATCGAGGTGACCAAGGATAACCAGATCATCATCAAGGGAATCGACAAGCAGCGGGTCGGGCAGATAGCCGCCGAGATCAGGGACTTCAAGCGACCCGAACCTTACAAGGGCAAGGGGATCATGTACAGGGACGAGAGAATCAGAACAAAGGTCGGAAAGACAGGGGCGTAATCCAAGGAGGCCATAGCATTCATGGACAGGAAGGAAAATAGAAACGCGCGTCACGAGAGGGTCCGGAAAAAGGTCAAGGGAACCGGAGAACGGCCCAGATTGGCGGTTTTCAAAAGTGCATCCCACATCTATGCGCAGTTGATCGATGATGTTCAGTCAACCACCATTGTGAGCGCATCGACCATTGATCCCGCATTCAAAAAACAGATGTCATCGACCGGGAATATCGCTGCGGCAAAGCTGGTGGGACAGATGATCGCGGAGCGTGCAAAGGAAAAGGGTGTGGAAGCGATTATATTCGACCGGGGCGGATTCATCTATCACGGACGGATAAAGGCATTGGCTGAAGCAGCCCGCGAGACCGGACTCAAATTTTAAATCGAGGTAAAAGGAGGCGAATCCTTGGCACGAATCAGCCACGATGAATTGGAACTAATAGACAAGGTTATTTACATAAACCGCGTTGCAAAGGTTGTCAAAGGCGGCCGCAGGTTCGGCTTCAGCGCACTGGTGGTGGTGGGTGACACCCACGGGCATGTGGGAACCGGCATGGGAAAGGCCAACGAGGTCCCCGAGGCAATCAGCAAGGCAATCGAAAAGGCAAAAAAACATCTTGTAAGAATTCCCCTGGTCGGGAGTACCATACCGTATCAGGTCCTGGGTCACTTCGGCGCGAGCAGGGTGCTCCTCAAGCCCGCATCGAAGGGAACCGGGGTTATCGCTGGAGGCACCGTCAGGGCCATTGTAGAGGCAGCCGGCATTCAGGACATCCTGACGAAGTCCATCGGATCGAATAATCCCCACAATGTGGTGAAGGCAGCCATGAACGGACTGCTCCAATTGAGGGATCCCGAAGAGGTTATGAAGAATCGCGGCATGGCTGCAAGTGCAACGGAGTGAGGGAACAACCAATGGCACGCCAACTGAAAATCACACTGATAAAGAGCCCCCATGGGAGATTGCCGAAACAACGTCGTATTCTCGACGCCCTGGGACTTCGGAAGACCAATCGAACCGTGTACAAACCGGATAATCCTCAAACCTGGGGTATGGTGAACAAGATACCCCACCTACTCGTTATCGAGGGAGTGGACAAGGATCATGCTTAATCAATTAACCGCGAGCAGAGGATCACGAAAGAGCAGAAAAAGGGTGGGGCGTGGCTCTGGCTCCGGCCATGGAGGAACCTCCTGCAAGGGACACAAGGGGCAAAACGCCCGCTCGGGCGGAGGCAAGGGCCCCGGATTCGAGGGAGGACAGATGCCCTTGCAGAGACGATTGCCCAAGAGGGGATTCAGAAATATCTTCAAAAAGGAGCACGCCATCGTTCACCTTCAGGACCTGAACCGGTTCGAGGCCCAGCAGGAGATCACCCCAGAGGTCCTCAAACAGGCGGGGATCATCAAACAGGGGGCGACACTGGTGAAGGTACTCGCGGATGGAGCCCTGGAAAAGCCTCTTACCGTGAAGGTGCACCTGTTCTCCCAGTCGGCGATCAGGGGGATCGAGGCGGCCGGGGGAAAGGCCGAGGTGATCGGACGTGATTGATACCTTCCAGAACATACTCAAGATACCCGAGCTGAAGAAGAGAATACTCATCACCTTCGCCCTGCTCGCCGTGTTCAGAATCGGCGCGCACATCCCCACACCGGGGATCAACGGCGCAGCACTCGCCGCATTCTTCGACCAGGCCAAGGGGACCCTGCTCGGTTTTTTTGATCTGTTCTCAGGAGGCGCGCTCTCCAGGCTTACCGTCTTTGCCCTCGGAATCATGCCCTACATCGATGCCGCCATCATCCTTGAACTCTTGACCGTGGTGATTCCTCACCTGGAGAAGCTCTCCAAAGAAGGGGATGAGGGCCGCAAAAAGATCACCCAGTATACCCGATACGGCACCATTTTGATCGCGGTCATTCAGTCATTGGGGATAAGCTTCGGCCTCGAGACCATGAAAAGCCCGGGCGGCGCCGCCATCGTCCCCAGCCCCGGATGGTCCTTCAGACTCATGACGGTGATCACCCTGACCGCGGGGACCGTGTTTCTCATGTGGCTTGGTGAGCAGATATCGGAACGAGGCATTGGAAACGGTATATCACTGCTCATCTTCGCCGGCATCATCGTGAGGGGTCCGGCCGCGGTCATCAACACCATCCGCCTGCTGAAGACCGGTGAGCTCGCGGTCTTCCTGCTGCTGGGATTACTGGTATTCATGGCGCTGGTATGCGCCTTTATCGTATACGTGGAGTCGGGGGAGCGGAAGATCCCTGTTCAGTATGCCAAACGGGTCGTGGGCAGGAGGATCTACGGGGGACAAAGCACCTACATCCCCCTGCGGGTGAATACGGCCGGGGTTATTCCCATCATTTTCGCCGCGTCCATCATCATGTTTCCCGCGACCATCGCCCGGTTCATCAACCACCCATGGATGGCAACCATCGCGGAATGGCTTTCCCCGGGTGCGTTTCTGAATACGGCCCTGTATATCGTCATGATCGTCTTTTTCTGCTTCTTTTACACCGCCATCATCTTCAACCCGGTGGACCTGGCCGACAACATGAAAAAATACGGCGGATTCATTCCCGGCATCAGGCCGGGGAAGAACACCGCAGAATATATCGACCGCATACTTACCAGGATCACCTTCGGAGGGGCACTCTACCTCTCACTGATATCCGTTTTGCCGACCTACCTCATCAAATTTTTCAACGTGCCCTTCTACTTCGGCGGCATCACCCTGCTCATCGTCATCGAGGTGGGGCTGGACACGGTCCGCCAGATTGAATCACACCTCCTGATGCGCAATTACGAGGGGTTCATGAAAAAGAGGATGAAGAAAAAGGCAAAGATGTGACATGATGAACGCGACTCGTACCTTGGGAAAAAAACGACTTATCTTCCTGGGCGCCCCCGGGGCGGGGAAAGGGACGCAGGCCCAGCGCCTGAGCGAAATCCATGCAATTCCCCAGATCTCCACCGGGGATATCCTGAGGCAGGCGGTCAAGGACAAAACCCCTCTGGGGCAGAAGGCGGCCTCGTATATGGATGCCGGAAAGCTGGTCCCCGATGAGGTGGTAATCGGCATTATCGAGGAGCGGGTGAAGGAACGCGACTGCCTGAACGGCTTCATCCTGGATGGATTTCCCAGGACCATTCCCCAGGCGGAGGCCCTGGACCAGGTACTTGACCGCATGGACATGGCCATCGACGCCGCCGTCTATTTTGAGGTACCGGAAGAGCTCCTGGTGAAACGGCTTTCCGGCAGGAGGGTATGCCGCTCCTGCGGGGCGAATTACAACATCTATTTCAACCCCCCGGAGAAGGATGGGATATGCCCAAAATGCGGAGGGGAACTTTATCAGCGCAGTGACGACCAGGAGGAGACGATCAAGAACCGCCTGAAGGTGTATGGGGACCAAACGGAACCACTTATAGGATTTTATCGGCGCAAGAACCGCCTGGTAACAATCGACGGCTCAGGCTCGATGGATGCAATATTTGATCATCTGATCCGAACGCTTGAGGGAAAGGGGAAGGATGATCGTCCTCAAATCCCCTCAGGAGATTGAAAAGATTCGTGTCAGCGGACGGTTGGTTCGAGAGGCATTACAACATATAGGCGCCATGGTGCAGCCGGGGGTGACAACGTTGGAACTGAATGAAGCTGCGGAACGCTTTCTTCTCGAGAGGGGTGCGCAGCTTGCCTTTAAGGGGTACCGAAGGGGGCCGCATGAACGCCCATTTCCTGCAGCGCTGTGCACCTCGATCAACGACGAAATTGTGCATGGCATTCCATCGCCGAAAAGGAAACTCCGGGAAGGGGATATCATCAGCCTGGACCTGGGGGCGGCAATCGACGGGTATTACGGAGACGCCGCGGTCACCCTCCCCGTTGGCGAGGTCTCGGACGAGGCGCGCAGGCTCCTCGACGTGACCCGCATATCCCTTGACCACGCCATCGATATGGCGGTGCAGGGGAATCGTCTCCAGGACATATCGTATGCCGTTCAGTCCTATGTCGAGGAGAACGGTTTTTCCGTGGTAAGGGACTTTGTCGGTCATGGCATCGGGAGGGCCCCCCACGAGGATCCGCAGATCCCCAATTTCGGCAAGCCCGGACGGGGGAGACGGCTGCGGCCGGGCATGGTGCTCGCCATCGAACCCATGGTCAATGCCGGCACCTTCGAGGTACGGATCCTGGAGGATCAGTGGACTGCGGTAACCGAAGACGGGAGGCTGTCGGCCCATTTCGAACATACGATTGCCATCACCGCCGCAGGCCCGGATATTCTGACACAATAGAAGGATGACACAGTGCCCAAGGAAGATGCAATAGAGGTTGAAGGAACGGTCATCGAGCCGCTCCCCAACGCCATGTTCAAGGTCGAGCTGGATAACGGGCATAAGGTGCTTGCTCACATATCCGGGAAGATGAGAAAAAACTTCATTCGCATCCTTCGGGGCGACCGCGTCCTGGTGGAGCTCTCGACCTATGATTTGACCAAAGGGAGGATCGTGTACCGTTTCAAGTGAAACGCAATGAAACTGCGAATGTCGAATGTAGAATATCGAATGTAGAATGTAGAAGTGAAACGCAGATGAGACTGATGAAACTGCGAATGTCGAATGTAGAATATCGAATGTAGAATGTAGAAGTGAAACGCAGATGAGACTTCGGCCCACAAAGAGGCATGAAAATACCCAAAGGGGATTTTCAGGTGAAAGCATGGTCCGGCGGGACGTGAGATACGATGACGACGATGTTTCATAGGCGGGCCATTGGGAATGGACATTGTGGACCATATAGATTATAAAGGGTTTTTCTAATGAAGGTACGAGCTTCGGTAAAAAAGATGTGTAACAAATGCAAGATTATCAAACGGCGGGGAATTATTCGGGTCATCTGCAAGGACCCTCGCCACAAGCAACGCCAAGGTTAGGCACAGGGAAAGGGGTAATAATTTGGCGCGTATTGCTGGGGTTGACCTACCCAAGAATAAACGGATCGAGATCGGACTGACCTATATCTATGGAATCGGCAGGCGACGAGCCAATCTTATCCTCAGACGTGCACGGGTGAATCAGGACACCAAGGTATCTCAACTGACCGAGGATGAGATTAACCGCCTCAGGGAACACGTGGAAGAGTTCAAGGTGGAGGGGGACCTGCGGCGCGAAATCTCCATGAACATCAAGCGGTTGATGGATATCGGCTGCTACCGTGGATTGCGACATCGCCGTTCGTTGCCCGCCCGCGGGCAGCGAACACATACAAACGCCCGAACCCGCAAGGGACCGCGGAGGGCCACGGTCGGCACCCGAAAGAAAATGTCGAAGAAGTAGCCCATTCCATGGCAAGATTGCCACAGGTGGGATATTGGTGAAGGAATACTAGTGCAAGGAGGTAACAATGCCCAACCCACGCCGCAAAGGGGGCAAAAAGAAAGAAAAGAAAAACATACCCATTGGGGTTGCTCACATCCAGTCTACCTTTAACAACACCATTGTCACCATCAGCTCAATGGAGGGGGAGGTGATCTGTTGGTCCAGCTCCGGAAGCCTGGGATTCAAGGGCTCCCGGAAGAGCACCCCGTTCGCCGCCCAGATGGCTGCGGAAACGGCAGGAAGAAAGGCCATGGAATTCGGTGTCCGTCAGGTGGAGGTTTCGGTAAAGGGACCGGGTGCAGGGAGAGAGGCCGCAATAAGGGCCTTGCAGGCAGTGGGACTCGAAATTACTGCGATAAAGGATGCTACCCCAATCCCCCATAATGGGTGCAGACCCCCGAAGCGCAGAAGGGTCTGAGTCAAAAGGAGGTTAAATGGCACGATATCGAGAGTCAGTGTGTCGAATTTGCCGCAGAGAAGGAGAGAAGCTCTTCCTCAAAGGGGAGCGCTGCTTCAAGGAAAAATGCGCCATAGAGAGACGAGGGTACCCGCCGGGGCAGCATGGGCAGAGGAGACAAAAGGTATCCGATTACGGAATGCAGTTGCGGGAGAAGCAAAAGGTCAAAAGGATGTACGGCCTGTTGGAAAAGCAGTTCCGAAACAACTTCTTCAAGGTGGAGCGGCAGAAAGGCATTACGGGTACAAACCTGCTCAGGCGGTTGGAGAGCCGTCTTGACAATATTGTGTTTCGTCTCGGGTTTGCATGTTCGCGGAATCAGGCACGCCTTTTGGTTACCCAAGGGCATTTCCTGGTAAATGGGAGAAAGGTCTCTATCCCTTCGTATCTCACACGGTCTGGGGATAGTATCGAGGTAAAGGAAAAAAGCCGAAAGATCGTTGCAATTCAAGAGAATATGGAAGCTGCACAACAGCGGGGCATACCCGGATGGCTGGAACTGGATGCAGGGAACTTTCGTGGTTCGGTTAAGGCGCTTCCCACGAGGGAAGAGATCACTCATCCCATCCAAGAACAGATGATAGTTGAGTTATATTCCAAATAAAGGATCTGTTTTAATGCCTACGGAGGGCCTATTTTAATGTCTTACACAGGTCTGCAAAAGCCTAAGAAGATTGAATCTGATCCCGCTACCTTGACCGATACGTACGGTGAATTCGTGGTGGAACCCTTCGAGCGGGGTTTTGCCGTGACCATCGGCAATTCCTTGAGAAGGATTCTATTATCGGGGCTTGAAGGCGCTGCCGTAACATCGGTCAAGATCGACGGGGCATTGCACGAATTTTCGACGATTCCCGGGGTGATTGAGGATATAACCGAGATCGTCCTTAACATCAAGCGGCTTCTCCTTAAGCTTCACGGGAATGAGCCACGCACGATCAGCATTGACAAGGAAGGCCCCGGCGAGGTCAATGCGTCCGACATCGTGTGCGAGGCCCATGTAGAGGTGCTCAATCCCGATCACCATATTGCGCGCCTGGACAAGGGGGGAGCATTGCGAATGGAGATGGAGGTACAGAGGGGTATAGGATACGTACCCGCTGAAATAAATACCTCCGAGGACAAGGAGATCGGGGTCATCCCCATAGATTCCATCTTTTCCCCAGTGCTGAAGGCCAATTTCCGGGTGGAGCATACCAGGCTCGGCCAGGCCACCGACTTTGAAAAGCTCATTCTCCAGATATGGACGGACGGGAGTATCAATCCCGGCGATGCACTGTCACAGTCGGCAAAGATCCTTCAGGATTATTGCGGCATATTCGTCAGCGCATTCGAAGAGACCGCGGCTGAGGAGACGGAAACCCCGCAACCAGTCGAGGATGCTCCCGTGTTCAATGAGAATCTCAAGAAGGCCATCGATGAACTGGACATCCCCCTCAGGGCAGCCAATTGCCTGAAGAACGCCGATATCAGGACCGTTGCAGAACTCGTGCAGAGGAATGAAAACGATATCATGCAGATCAAGAACTTCGGCCGCAAATCCCTCAACTCGCTGAAGGGCATACTTGCCGACATGGGGCTCCATTTCGGCATGGATCTGAGCAACCTGCCTCCGGAGGCGCGAAAGGTTATCGACGAGCGCAACCAGAGCATCCGGGCAGCAGACGAGTTCTCCGTCGAGGAGGGAGAGGATCTATCGGAATCCGAGGTTAATGTATAACAGCCATGTATCAGGGATAAGGGTTTATCAACAATGCGACATAGGGTAAACGGAAGGAAATTCGACAGAAACACCGGCTCGCGCAAGGCGCTGTTCCGCAATCTCGCCACCCAGGTATTCAAGCACGATCGGGTGGTGACCACGCATGCCAGGGCAAAAGAGGTCAGGCGGATCGTGGAAAAGCTCATTACCAAGGCACGAGGAGAGGATCTCCACGCACGGCGCCAGGTATTGAGGGTGGTGACCGATAAGTCGGCAGTCAAGCGTCTCTTCGATATCATTCTTGCCAAGGTGTCCAATCGCACGAAGGGCGGGTACACCCGGATCGTCAAGCTGGGGAATCGCAAGGGGGATGACGCCCCTATGGCCCTGCTCGAGATCCTGGAGCCAGGCACAACTACGGCAAAGTCACGTAAGAAGAAGGCAGGAAAAGGAAAGGCAAAGGGGAAAAAGGCGAAGGGAAAGGCCGCCCCCCCTGAAAAGGCCGCCCCTTCTGAAAAGGCCGCGTCCAAAAAGGAGGCGCCTGCAACGGAAGCCATGGAGGCTGCAGCGCCTTCAGCAGAGGAAACCACCCCGGCCCCGGATGAGGAATCCACTCAGGATGAACCAGTCCCCGGGGAGCAATCCGCCGGAGAGGCCGAAACGGATGAGAACGAGGGTCAGGAGGCCGAGGAAAAACCGGACGAATCCTGACAACACCTTCGACACAACGGGGGATACAATTTTCATACGAAAAGGGTATCCCTTTTTTTTATGCCGCAAGCTGATTGCTCGATGCTTTTTAACAATTACGCATTGCCATCCGCTATGCACGATTCCATTCTGCGCATCGATGACCTGGGCCTCGATAGTGATGAGCATCCGGGCACCCGGACCATTCTCGGGCGCATCAGCCTCACCCAGGCAAGGGGGGAATGGCTCGCACTCGCCGGCCCGAACGGGGCAGGAAAGACGAGCCTGGGGCTCATCATAAAGGGCCTCATCCGCCCGACCAGGGGCGGTATCCGCATGTTCTCCGATGATCCCGATGAGGACCTTGCGCTCAGGAGAAATCGGGTGGGATTTCTCTTCTCCAATCCCCGCGACCAGATCTGCGCATTGACCGTGCGGGCCGATGTCGAGTTCGGTCCTCTCCACCACGGTCTTTCCAGACGCGAGGCCCGTATAAGGGGCGACCATGCACTCGATGCCATGGGAATCGCCCACCTTGCCAATCACACGACCCATTCCCTCTCCGGAGGGGAACTCCAGAAGGTGGCCCTGGCAGGGCTCCTCGCACTCAATCCCGACTACCTGATACTGGATGAGCCATCCGCCTTTTTATGCCACCGGGAACGCGATGAGCTCCTCGTGTTGATACGGGGCCTGCATGCCTCGGGCATGAGCATCCTCTTCATCTCCACCGGATGGGAAGAGATCATCATGGCCGAGAGGGTGGCGGTTCTTCATAACGGCGGTGTGTGCTGGTGTTCATCCCCCTCCGATCTCCTGGGCAACCAGGCCGTTACGGCACGCGCAGGTCTTTGCCGGCCGGAGATGCTCGCCCTGGCCGAACGGTTGGAAGGCAGGGGCATCGTGCTTCCCACCGGCATTCACGAGGTGAATGGAATGGCAGGCGCACTGGTCGCGCTCACCAGGAAGGGACGGGATTGATGGGGCTGGTATTCGAGGATGTGTGCTTTGACTATGAGAAGGGCCATGCCCCCTGTTTTCTCGAACATGTCTCCCTCACCGTCTCCCGGGGAAGCGTCTTGGGCGTATTCGGCCCGAGCGGCTCAGGCAAGACGACCCTTGCCCTCCTGGCAGCCGGCCTCCTGAATCCCCGTTGCGGAAGGGTTCTGGTGGACGGTTATCCCGCTCGGCGCCAGGGAACCAGCATATGCATGGCATTCCAGATCCCCGAGGACATGTTCCTGGGGGACTCCGTTTCCGACGAAATGGTAGGTATTTTGAAGGAGAGGGGTCAGCAGGGAGAGGATGCCGAGCAGCGTGCCAGGCAGGCAATCACATGGGCGGGGCTTGAGCCGGAGGTCCTCTGGGCGCGGCACCCCCTTCACCTGAGCCACGGGGAACTGCGGCGTCTTAGTCTTGCCCTTGTCTGGGAGCAGGACTGGGATGTATTGATTCTTGACGAGCCGACAGTGGGCCTTGAATGCCGGGTAAAAAGGGGAATGATGGACGATATCGTCCGGCGCTGCCATCGCGAGGGGAAGGTCGTGGTCATTGCCGGCCATGACACCTCACTCCTTCTCCCCCTCATCGATTACGGGATTGTGCTGAATGGGGGGAAAATCCTCATTCAGGGAAGTCGTGAAGAGCTCCTGGAACATCATGAGCTGATTACCGCGGCTGGTCTCTCCCTTCCACAGCTGGCGGATCTGGCAATTACCTTGAAGGGTGCCGGGCTGCCCGTGGAGCGTATCTGGCTTGATTGCGACCAGGCGTCAGAGGATATCGCGGCAATGCTTTCGGTATGATCCAATGATGGAAAGATATGTCATCAGTTGACTACTCTCTCCAACCCCTTGGCAACACGCGGATATGTAATTTCGTTCTTCCGGCATCAGTTGTTCAGACTGAACATCAATGCCGCCTTTCTGTTCCGCAGGGATTGACGCAACTTGTTGAGCCCCTCGTTGTGGTGGGTGGAGACCGTCGATTCGGCCAGCCCCAGCATTTGCCCCACCTCTTTCATCGTATAATCATCCCAGTAGTAGAGGGCAAGAACCTGCCGCTGCTTTTCGGGCAGATCTCCCATCGCCTGTTCGATGATCGCCTTGAGCTCATGCATGGTGAGATCCTCGATCATCCGCTTGTCCGAGTCGTCCGAAAGAAGGTTGAGGAAGCTGCACCCATCCTCCGCATTGCCCATCATTTCGTCGATATCCTCGATGTGGACCAAGGTGGCTCCGTGGACCTGGTTCTTTATCTCATAGAATTGCTCAAGCCCCATATGCATGTGCGAGGCCACCTCCTCGTCGCTGACCGCCCTTCCTAATCGTTGCTCCAGCCCCAGGATGGTTTGCTCCACCATCTTTGCCTTGTTCCTGACCGACCGGGACACGAAATCCATCCCCCGCAATTCATCCATGATCGCGCCCCGTATACGGAATTTGGCGTAGTTGCTGAACCGCTTCTGCTTGGACGGATCGTATTTCTGCGCGGCATCGATGAGCCCCATGATCCCCGCCTCCATCAGATCGTTCATATCGATGGATGCAGGGAGGTAGTCAAGGATATTCGCGGCGATATTCTTTACCAGAAAGATGTGGTTGAGTATCAAATCCTTTTGTTCTTCCGTTTGAATTTGCTGCATTTTTTTCACCTTTCCTTATCCTTTCTTGTTGCCCCTCGAACGCGAGGCCCCGAGGGTGTTAGCAATGTTTCCTCAATAGGTATGTTCAATCGTTGCCTTTTTCTCTCTCGAAATGGACCTTTGGGTGAAATCTTCAGAATCCTTGCTCACCGGTGCGGAAGCATCCTCCGCAACAAGGGACTGCGGCAGGAGGATGGTAAAGGTCGAACCCAAACCGGGCTCACTCTCCAGCCATATATCGCCGCCGTAGGGTCTCAAAAGCTCAAGGCAGGAGTGCAGCCCGAGACCGTACCCGACACGCTGGGTCTTCCCCGCCTCGCCGGTGGAGGCCTTTGTGGTGAAGAACGGTTCGAACACCTTTTCCTTGAGGTGCTCGGGGATCCCGATCCCGGTATCCTTCACGCTGATGTAGATCTGTTCCTTATCCTGGTATGTGGTGATGGAGATCTCTTTTACCTGAGAGTCATACATCGCCTCGATGGCGTTCTTGACCAGATTGTCCAGGACCTGACTCAAGTGGCTGTACACCATGTTTATTGTTTTCAGCGTGGGATCCAGGTCGTAGTTCTTTTTCACCTGATGCTTGAAGTAGAGGTCGGATTTAAAGAATTCCATCTCCTGGATGATCATGTTGTTGATATCCAGCGAACTCGGGGTGACCTCCCTCTCCATGCTCGATTTTTTGAGTATGTTCTCCACGATTTGAAAGATCTTCTGGGAATTCTGATAAATCGCTGTTATGTCCTGGTTGAAACGCCCGAGGACCTCCAGGATCTCCTTGTGAAAGGGGTCCTTGGCCGATTCCTCCTCGTGCACCCTCTCGATCTGATCCATCTCCGCCTTCAGCAGTTCCGCCCGCCCCGCTATGACCGTGAGGGGATTGAGTATGTTGTGCACGACCCCCTGCACGGAGTTGCCGATAATGGCCTGCTTCTCCGCCTGAATGAGTCGCTGCGTCCGCACCTCCACCGTTCGTTCCAGGTTTTTACGGTGCAGCAGGTCCTTCAGCCTGAGGCTGATCATCTCCTTTGCACGATTGAGAGAAAGATAGAGGAGCTCCGGCTCGATCGGCTTGAGAAGAAAGTCACAGGCCTGATACTTGATCGCCTTGATGGCGATATCGATGCGGTCACAGCCGGTCATAACGATCATCTCCGCCACGCTGTTTCTCTTTTTGGCCTCCTTGAGGATCTCCAGCCCGTCGATATCCGGAAGCAGGATATCAACGAGCCCGAGATAGAATTTCTTCCTCTGGATCTGGGCCATCGCCTCCTGCCCCGTCAGGCAGGTGACCGGTCGATACCCCTTTTTCTTGAGAATGATTCCCAGAAGTCTCAGGACCTCGGGTTCATCATCGACGACCAGGACCCTATCTATACGCATCGCACCCTTCCTCCCGGCTGCACATGAAATATGCGGCCTTTACTCGGGTAAAGGTTGTCGTCCAATCGGGCAAAACTGTAGGGAGGCCATGGACCGCTCAGTTGCGGAATGTAGCCATCCTCTCCCTGGATCTCCTCAAGCGCCTGTTTCACCTCTGTAATCTGCTCATCCGAGAGGAGGCAGGATATATTCAGCAGCATCCTCCTGTCCGCATCCCCTCCGGTGATCTGTTCGATCTGAAAATCATTCAGATAGGGACGGACACGATCCAGAAGGGAACGGGATGCCTGAACGATCTCCTTGGCAATGCACCGCTGCAACAGGCTCCGCTGCTTGTCCTTGAAGGTGCACGCCGCCTCGGCGCCGGCGCCGGCGATCATTTTCTCCATAACCCGGACCTGGGTGTTGTTTCTGGCCACCCTCTTCATGAGCCCGTCAGTGGGCCAGAAGATCTGGATGCCGTATTCCGCCTTGTCCTTGAGATCTTCAAACCGCTCCTGGATGTGATCGTAGATATCATGTATCCATGCCTTCACCTTTTTGCCGGCATCTTCCTCATCCTCCCCCCGAATGATGCTCCCGAATCTCAGGGGGATGAGGGTCCCAAAGAATTGCCACGCGTCCTCCACCACCTTGTGATGGATCATTGCCCAATCAATGACCTTGTTTGCATCATCCACCTGAAAGGAATCGACCTCGCAGGGATGCACCAGGGCCATGATCTCCTTGCAGGTGATGCTTTGCACCGTCCGGTCATCCAGGCCGTTGGCCTTGAATTTGGACGAATTCCCCTTTTTGGTTAGGCAGTAAATATATATGCCGTCCACAAAACCTCCTTGATCATGCACTCGTTGAGTTCAGTACGTGCTCCCTCGATGTCCGCTCCAGTGTCTGATACAGATCCAGCGTGAAAAAGCTGTGGGGAGGGAGCGGTTCGGACAACCGCAGATCGATCCTGTCGCCTAACCGCTTACCCAACTCCTCCTTGATTGTGCTGAATGTCTCCTGTTCCTCAGGTGACATCAAAATAGAGAGATGAAAGCAAATGACCTGATTGACCGGTTCGTGAACCTTGAATTCATACCCCTTGTTTTCCAGGGCCTCAAAGATGTTGTGCTCGATGTCTCCCACCTCTTCCTTCCAAATCCCCATGAGATCGTATTCCGCCTTGCCCTGCGCATATGAAAGAAGGGATCTGAATCGTTGGGCGCCCTCTTTGAGAATGGTGGAGATCTCCCTCTTCGTCTTTGCTATTGTTCCGAATCGAACGGGGAGGATATTCCGATTGATTCCCGCCCTCTCCAGGACTGTCTGATAATTGAACAGGGCATCCACCCGTTCGAACGGCGTAAGCTGGCCGATATTGGAAACATCTGACCGGATAACTGCTGCTGCAAGGTTTTCATAGGTCACAAGGACATAGTCTCCCACCTGAGCCCCGATATCCACTTCCGGTGACCACAGAATGGCCACGATCTGCCACATTGGATGCCCCCTCCCTGTTTTAAGGTTTTCATGCAGTGAATCGATGTCGGTCGAACAAGAGCTTGTTCACAAATTGATCCTTACAAGAGCGAAACTCACAATAACAACGTATTATGAATCAACTTTATAAGGAGACTTGATCACAGGATTTTGTTCAAAAATAAAGCAAGCGCGGTGCCAACACATGGCATGGGGGCAATTGGCTTTGTATCTTATTGTAAATGAAGAGAATTTAATGATTGAGGAGAAACGGGGAAGGTGTGGCTATTGTGGATTTGAATCCATATATATGGAAATTATACCTTATTTATGGATTTAAATGGATAAAAATTATCGAAAAGTATGGAAAACAATCCTATAATTGAACACGTAATGACGATTATTGAACAGGCGTACCAGCCATCATGCCGTAATTGCTATTTCAAACCGTACTTATGCATCTTGTTATAGAGGGTCTTATAGTCGATACCCAGTGCCCGGGATGCCTTGGCCTTATCCCAATGGGTGTGCCGGAGGGTCAGCATGATCAGCCGTTGCTCCATCTTCTCCCGTTTCCGGGCAACGATCTCCTTGAACTTCCCGGATTGCTCGCCGGTGGATACCTCCTCCAGCCAGTCGGGCAACCGGGCATGATCGACGTCATCCTCATTGATGGAAAACTCGCGCATCTTTGCCAAAAGGGTCTTATAATCAACGGCAAGGGCCCGGGCGGTCTTTGTCTTGTTTCCCCCGGCATCCCGAAGGGCTTGCACAATAAGGGCGCGCTCCAGTTCACTCCCTACCCTCTTCTGAAGGTCCTTGAGGGTGGTGCCCGGATTGAGGGATCCCTCCACCCCTGCGCACACCGGATCAACCGCTTCCGTCTTGGGGGTGATGGCGTATTCCTCCATCTTCTTGCCCAGCGCCTTCTGGCTGATATCCAGCCAGTCGCTGGCCTGCCGGATCTTATGATCCGATTCAATGAGCACCCGCTCGATATAGTACCTGTTTGCCTGGGACAGCACCTCCTGTTCCATCTTCTTGAGCGTGCATCGGGAGGGGATGAACAGGGAGAGCCGCACCCCCTTCCCCGTGAGATGCCTGTTCAACAACTGAGGGGGGAGGTGCTCCGGAAGGATCTTCTCCTCGGCCATCACCGAGGCCCCATGGACGACGTTCTTGAGCTGCCTGATATTCCCCGGCCAATTATAATTCATCAGGATGTCCATGACCTCCGAAGAGATCTCCTGGACCGGCACCCCCTGCCCCTGCGCCGCCTCGTTTACGAAGTGTTGTGCCAGCAGTTTGACGTCGTTGAGCCGATCTCTCAAAGGGGGAAGGTGGATGTGAAACTGGTTTATGCGAAAGAAGAGATCCTCCCGGAAACTCCCCTCATCCCGTGCCGCCTCAAGGTCGATATTGGTAGCGGAGATAAGGCGCAGATCCAGTTTGATGGAATCCTTGCCTCCAATCGGAGTAAACCTTCGTTCCTGAATCACCCTGAGGAGCTTGCTCTGGAAGTCCGATCTGAGGTTTCCCAACTCATCGAGGAATAGGGTGCCGCGCTGCGCCATCTCGAACAACCCCTTCTTATCATGGTCAGCTCCGGTAAAGGCCCCCCGAACATGGCCGAACACCTCGCTCTCGAAGAGGGCTTCAGGAATCGTTGCGCAATCCATCGGGGTAAAGGGGCCATCCTTCCTCAGGCTGTTATAGTGTATCGCCTGGGCAACCAGTTCCTTTCCCGTGCCGTTCTCACCGGTAATGAGCACCGAGAGCTCGCTCGGCGCTATCTTGCGGAGCCTGTCAAAAATGTAGAACATCTGAGGGTCCGCGGTGATAATGGAACTGAAGTTGAAACGCTCCTGGAGTCTCTTCCTGAGCATGACCACCTCTTCCTTGAGCCTTTTGTCCTCCATGGCCCTCATAATCGAAAACTTTATCTCCTCGAGGTGGTAGGGCTTGGTAAAATAGTCGTACGCCCCTGTCTTAATGGCCTGCACCGCATCCTTGATACTCTCGTGACCGGTGAGGATGAATACGATGATCTCCGGATAGGACTCCCGGATGCGCTTCAGTGCCTCCAATCCATTCATCCCCGGCATCTTTACATCCAGGAACACGATGTGAGGGTCATACTCAGGGATCGTTCTCAAGGCCTCCGCCGCCCTTTCGACGACCCTCGCCACATACCCTTCCTTTTCCATGAAGTTGATAAGCGGCCACAGTATCTCAGGCTGGTCGTCGACCAGGAGGACGCGCGCGGCATCGTAATGGTCGGATGGGTATGCAGGATCACGAGACGAGGTGTCCTCAAACTCTCGGTTATGTATCCCCATGCTTACGGGATTCATTGCTCACTCCCTCCCCTTTGGTTGCGTGCGATAGGGCAACTGCATGTATACGCGGGTACCCTTCCCTTCCTCACTCTCTATCCAGATCCTTCCGAAGTGATCCTCGATGATCCGTTTGGAAACGGTCAATCCCAGGCCGATTCCCTTGCTCTTATTCGAAAAGAAGGGCTCGAAGACCCGCTCGGTCTCATCCGGTTTGATTCCGGACCCGGTATCCTGAAACAGAACCTCCACCCTCTGGTGGATGGGCTCATTCCGTGTGCATATGGTAAGGGTTCCACCATGCGGCATGGCCTGGATCGCATTTACCGTCAGGTTGATGAATACCTGGCCGATATACTCTTCGTCACACGCGATCGGCGGCAGACCCTCGTCGAGTTCAAGCCGCACCTCGATATGCCTCCTGCGGCACCTTCCACCCAACAGGGACGCCATTCTTTGCACGCATGCATTGATATCGGTCGTTGCGAAGGACAGGGAGCGCGGACGGGCAAAGTTCATCAATTCGTTGATGATCGAGTCGATCAATTCACAGCTTTCGGACATCACCCCCAGATGCTCCCGCAGCGGATTTTTCTCCCCCTCCATAATGGAATGCAGATACTGAAGGGAGCCGGATATGGCGGAGAGGGGGTTTCGAACCTCATGGGCCACACCTGAGGCGAGTTGGAGCATGGCCTCCATCCTTTCCCTGCGCGTGCGCTGCTGTGCCATCGCCCTGGTTCGGGTCACCTCCTCGATGATGAGAAGGGCGTCCGGCTCCCCTCCCGCCTGGCCATAGAAGGGGATGAGCCTGATCTCCAATGTCCTTCCCTGGTGCAGATCTCCCTCCATGGCCGCATCCTTGGGAAGCACGGTTTCACCCCGCATGCCTCGCTCGATGATCGGTTGCACGCAGGAAAGGAGATCGGGGGGTAGAGAGTCGGCAAGGGGATGATTGACGACCTCTTCGTATGCACGGCCGAAGAGATCCAGGAACGGCCGGTTCGCGAAGAGGGTATTCCCATCCCTGCCGATGAGGGCGATCCCGGCAGGGATGCCGTCGAGCACTCCCTGGTGGTACACGGACATGGATTGCAAAGACTCGGCGGGAGGATGTTCCTGGTTTCCCTCGGGCATCGGAAGGCCTCTGAATCTCGCGCGCAGCCTGCCGGGATCGGCAAGATCCAGGGCAATTCCCAGCACCCCGGTAAAACCACGGTACGCATCGTGAACCGGGGAGGTGCTGATGATCATGGGCCGCTCCTTGCCGGCGGAATCCCTCAGGGAGATCTCCCACTCCTGCGGTCTTTCCATAGCCATGGACCGGTTCAGGGTCACCGCATCCGCCTTTTCAAAGAGCAACGAAAAGAAGGAACTGCCGATCAGTGTATCCCTGGGGTGGCCCAATGCCTCGATCTTGGGATTCACGTATGTGAACCTGCCGTCGCCGTCGAGGGTGAAAATGATGTCGTTCGCCTTTTCCAGGATGTTGTTCAGGTAGTAATCCGCCTCCGCAGCCTTTGCAACGAGGGCACCTTCGCGTTCCTTCAGTTGCTCGCAGGTCTGTTTGAGCTGTTTCAGCAATCGGCGATTCTCCAGTTCCAGCCGCTGCCGCTCGAGACAGTTTTTCACCACGTTTTGGAGGGTGGAGAGTCTGATCGGCTTCGTCAAATAGTCGTAGGCACCCGCCTTGAAGGTCTTGCGCACGGAATCAAGGCTCTCATACCCGGTGATGATAATCACTGCGGTATCCGGGCTCAGCGCTGCGATTTTCTGCTGAAGCTCGGTGCCATCCGCCTCTTCCAGGTGGAGATCCAGAATGACCAGGTGCAGGAACTGATTCTTGACGATTTCAAGGGCCTGGGATGGCTCCGCACTGGTAAAGACCAGGAATCCGATGGACCTGAGAAATTCCTTGATCGATTCCCTGATCGCCTCCTCGTCGTCCACCACCAGTATCCGCGAGGGTGTCGCTTCCCATGGATCGGAAAGATCCTGGCTCATCTTGGGGATGTGGTCGATTCTGGGTCGCTTCCGGGCCTGCCTCATCCTTCCTCCCATCTACATGAATGAAGGCCTTTTTATTGTCTACACCAATGGTTACGACGTATCTTAGTCGAACTTCCATTATCCGTCAAGCACTTGGCGCGTATTGTGGAATAGACGCCCCTTTCCGTCCTATCTATGGAAACCGTTCCATAATTCCTTATCGGCCTTTATCCGGCGTTTCCCGGAGGGCGTCATTTCCCTTCACCCACGCGGCATTCAGCAGATATACCGGAGGCCCCTCAGGGCCGTCCTCCTCCTGACTGTGCCGCGACCGTGGAAACATCCCAAAAAAGGTGACAAATCGCCGAAGATAAGGCCATCTTCTACCGATAAAGAGGTAACGGCATAGCTGTTGAATCGACAACAAGGGTGGGGGAAGGCACCCCTTCCGGGCAGGAATAGTCGCCAGCCCTGGGGTGCAACACACACAAACATCTATCAAAAGAGGTCTTGACCATGTTCAACATACTGGCTGTCGATGATGATTGCATGATCTGCGATGTCATATCCGATTTTCTCAAGGGAAAGGGGTATGGTGTTCGAACAGCCCGATCGGGCGAAGAGGCCCTGAATTTGATCTCCATGGAAAAGCCCGATCTGGTGCTCCTGGACATGATCATGCCCGGTATGGGAGGAGAGGCGACCCTGAAACAGATCAAGGATCTGTATATCGACCTTCCTGTGATAATGGTGACGGTTATGACCGATGAAAAAAAGGCCCTCAACCTCCTGGCGGAAGGGGCATCGGATTACATTACAAAGCCGATCGATTTCAAATACCTGGAAAAGAATCTCTCGGTGTGGGAATCCCTCAAGGCATAGGATTCACCCCCGTGCTGCCGCGCATGCGAAGGCATCCTCATCCCGTGTCAACCGATTCCTCACCCTTTCTGCATTCTTACCGTTCACTGCTTTTTTGCACCCCCCCTGCAGGGGATGAAAGACGGGACCTCTTTGGCCGATAAACATAATAGGAACAGAGCGGAATTCCATGGGGAAAAGCGGTTGGTTACAAGGAGAAAAATCAGGGAAAGAGGGGGAGTCGATGTTTACCGTGTTGACTGTTGACGATGATTGCATGATCTGCGACACCATATCCCTTTACCTGACCCAGAAGGGATACAGCGTCAAGTCCGCCGCCTCGGGGGAAGAGGCCTTGGAGGCCATCGACCGGGAAAGACCCAACCTTGTTCTCCTGGATGTGGTGATGCCCGGCATGGGCGGCGAGGAGACGCTCAGGGCGATAAAGAAACGCTACACGGACCTCACCGTCATCATGATCACCGTCATATCCGACACCATGATGGCATTGAAACTGCTCCAGGAAGGCGCCTCAGCCTTGATCAGCAAGCCGATCAATCTTGATTTGCTGGAAAGAAACATCTCGGTTTGGAAGATGATCAAGGATTGCCTGTAAGCCGCCGGGCAGGAAGGCCGTTTCGATCCGTGCGGTTTCTCCGTATCCCTGGGGGAAGCGGGGCCCCTTTTATTTCGGCTCCCTTGCACACAGCCTCACCCCACCTCTTCGAAAAATCCTGACTCTCTGAAAATTTTCTAGGCCTTTGCCTCGTCGACACAAATCAGAAACGGCGATCCGCGCGCATATCCGCGGATCGCCGTTGCAGGCAAAACAAACCGATGTTCAATGATGCATGCGCCCTCAAAGCCCCCATATCTGCAAAGCGGTCAAGAGCGTTCCGATAGGACTCACTGCGTACGGCCACGTGAGATATCCCGCATTGGCCACCGGCACCCACTGATTGCCCCATGAAAAGGGGGTCGGCGGCAGGGATGACCAGTTGCCGGTCAAGGTAATCGGTATGGGCTTGTTTAAGGCCGAATCAAACAGGTAAGACGGGGGCCAGAAATTGAATCCAAAGAGCTGATCCCAGTAAGCAAGCCCCTGAGTGCTGTTGAACAGGAGCCATGGATAGCCCAAGGACGGATCCCATGTGAGTGCGGGCTGGACAGGCAGAATCGTGCTCGGGGTAAGACTCGTCACAAGGGGCGACCCGATTCCGGTTTTGAAACTGGTGCTGGTGAGAACAGGAGACCAGAGAGGCCACAAGGTGTTATACGGAGGAATCGCCGCCCAGTATTGGGCGTTGATTGATGGAGAAACAATGAAGATGGACACAATAAGAATAACGGGGACGATAATCGCCCATTTAGATATTCCTTTCGTTCCAAACATACCTGGATCCCTTCAATGGTAAAGATTGTGTGGATTCCTAACTGTGCTCTATCCCTAAAGGATCGTTATTGTTTACTTCCGCGCATCCCCTCCTTTCCGTAAGATGGATTCTGACAAGTGGTAAGGAATACGTTACCACCTCCTTTCGTTACCGTTATGTCGTCTCACCAGGGCGTGAGGCATAGTGTAAGTCCGGTACGCGGCAATAGGTTATGACCATTGTGGCGGAAAAGGCACCTCCTGACAGCGTAACCTGTACCTGCATATCAGGTCGCATCGCCCCTCCCGTTATCCCCCCGGCAGTGCAAGAGAAGAAAGGGAGAATAGTGGTCCTTCAACACTCGGGGGAATAGGAAATATGATACTCTGAATGACCGATTCTGCCTGCGATTTTCCCCTGAAAAGGCCGTTTGCAGAAAGGAACGCAGGGATCGGGATACGGGGCAATCCTGTTTATAGTCCGTTTATAATAAGACGCACAACCAGGAATACTTCTTATTGCACGATGTTATTCAAAAGATCCGGCACGACTCTGATAGGGCGCAGACATGCAGGATGGGCGTTACGCGTGGTTTCCTGTTGCGCCCGGCGAATGACATCATCCCCCGTGAAATGTGATTGCGCCTGTTTTATGCGACCTCACAATGGGGTATCATATGGATTACCGTAAGGGCTGCCGCCAGTGATACGTCTCTTTTTAATCATATGGCATGCTACCGGTCTGTTCGTGCATCATCCCTTATTTCTCCCGATCATGGATGCCCGACCGGAGTCGTTCAGGGATTTGTGACATACCAATGACTATGGTAGCATATGAATGCGCGGCATGCATTGGATGGCCTGCCTATGTGGCAGACAATGAGTCCTGATGAGGATTTTTTGCATGCCGGTTTGTTCCATAAAGGCTCCCCCCCACAAGAAACACTCATTCGGATTGACTTTCATGATCCAACAACAGGCGATTATGTGTACGGCCACACTGAAATCGACAAGGGAGGTGAAAACTCCAGAGGGATTATAAACGCTTTCCTTACCCATTCATCATATGATTCATCATCTCAAGAAAAAGGGGGAAACAATGAGCATCAGATCATGGAAGACGATAGCACTTTGTACGTGCATATGTATTGTCGTAGTCTTGTGTCACATGACCGCGTACGCCCAGAATCAGGGCAGCCATGGTCCCACGTATCCCGGATATTACGGGCTGTTCTTTGATTTTCAAGGAAATTCGAATGGCAATACCATCTATTACCTATGGCCTCCGGGTATTGCCAACAAGTATTTCGGGAACCTTCTGTTTGGAGGTTTCTGCGGCAATTCCCCCGATGTCCTACCCTATGAGGCGTATCTATTCAAATCCTTTTGCCCTGCACAGTGCTTCATCGAATATCACGGTAGTGATGCATCCGGCCCCGAATGTGTGCGCATAACGAGGCAACCAACCGAACATACCCGCTGTCCGGTTGTCCTTACCACATGTCCGACTGTCAAGACCCGGTGCCCGTCCGCTGAGACGCAGTGTCCGCCGACCATCACCGAGTGCAAGGCGGTGGAAACACGCTGCCCGGCCGTGGAAACCGAATGCCCGCCGTACCTCACCGAGTGCAAGGTGGTGGAGACCTGCTGCCCGGCCATAGAGACGCAATGCCCGCCGGCTATCACCGAGTGTAAGGTATTGGAGACGCGCTGCCCGGCTGAGGAGACAAAGTGCCCGGTGATGGGAACCAAATGTCCCCCCTTCGAGACGAACTGCCCGCCGGCTATCACCGAGTGCAAGGTGATGGAGACACGCTGCCCGGCCGTGGAGACCGAGTGCCCGCCATCTTTCACCAACTGCCCGGTTGCAGAGACCAAATGCCCGGCCGTGGAGACGGAATGCCCGGCATGTTTGACCAAGTGCTCGGTCATCGAGACCAGGTGCCCGGCTGTGGAGACCGAATGCCCGGCTTCAGACACAAAGTGCCCGGCTGTGGAGACACATTGCCCGCCCGCCAGGACGAGCTGCCCGGCGACTGAGACCCGCTGCCCGGCCGTGGAGACCGAGTGCCCGGCGTCTTGCACCAAATGTCCGGCTGAACAGACAAAGTGCCCCGCCGCGGAGACCGAGTGCCCGGCATGTCTGACCAAGTGCTCGGTCATCCAGACCAGGTGCCCGGCTGTGGAGACGGAATGCCCGGCCTGGGACACGAAGTGCCCGGCCGTGGAAACACAGTGCCCACCGTCGTTCACCACGTGCCCGGCCAGGGAAACCAAGTGCCCGGCCGTGGAAACCGAGTGCCCCCCGTATCTCACCACGTGTCCGGTTACCGAGACCAAATGCCCGGCTGCTGAGACCGAGTGCCCGGCGTTCAGGACGTGCTGCCCGAGCGCGGAGACGCAATGCCCGTTCGAGTATACGACCTGCCCGGCGGGTGAGACCAAGTGCCCGGCCGAGCAAACCGTCTGCCCGATTGCGTTCACGAATTGCAAGGTAGAGGAAACCTGCTGCCCGATCGAGACAACAAAATGCCCGTCGTTCAGGACATGCTGCCCGGTGATGGAGACGGGATGCCCAGCGGGCAAGACCTGGTGTCCCGCCGCAGAAACGCGGTGCCCCACGGTCAAGACGTCGTGCGCCGCCATCGAAACCATGTGCCCGGTCGTTCGGACAACGTGCCCGGCAGGGCCGACCTGGTGCCCGGCTGAGGAAACACGCTGCCCGGGCGTGAAGACATGGTGCCCCGGGGTGGAAACGTGGTGTCCCTTCTCGGATGTCTATTGCCCGCTCCCGCTTCCCCAGGATCCGGTCCATGGCATATGGTATGTGCCGGAAGGGTGCTCCTGCCCGGCATACAATTATATCGACGAGCAGAAGATCACCAATGATATGGAGTAAGCTTTAGGTTTTTGACCGTTAACCGCGGAGCAGGGGCGATCCTTTTGCGGATCGCCCCTGCTTCGCCTTTTCTACCCGGTGTTTCCGGACCGTACGAATACATCGGAATCGACTATTTCGGCCGTACGAAAAAATCGGATTTAGCTACCCCAACCGTAAGAAGCATTTCATTTAATGGAGATTTTTAACGTTGCCCCACGAGGCGAGGGATTACACGAGTAGAGAGTAAACCCTGCCATGCATGTGGCTTACAGGATTGAATAAGGAACCAACCAGCGAATCCTTTGAGTGAAAAAGGCCGTTTTTCAAGACGCCCCAGATAATGGACGGTAAATGACTTCACAAACAAATGACTCCGGGATATACACCACCCC
>JBLIRN010000035.1:0-15215 GCA_049472315.1 bacterium | reverse complement strand
GGCGGGATTTCATGCACCACACACTCATCGCCACGGATCGTGAATTGCGATATAAGCGGCAACACCGCCGCCTACGCGGGTGGCGGCATACACTGTGAAGAGTCTTCCCCGGCCATCGTCAATTGCGCCATCACAGGGAATTCGTCGACAAGCCTTGGCGGCGGAATCAACTGCTCGTTCTTCTCCTCTCCAGAAATCAGCAATTGTTCCATTACCGGCAATGACGGCGGGATCATGGGCGGCGGGATATCGTGCACCTCACACTCATCGCCGCGGATCATGAACTGTGATATACGTGGCAATACCGTCACCAATGGCGGCGGAGGCATACGCTGCAAGGAGTCTTCTCCGGTCATCATCAACTGCGCCATTATAGGGAATTCATCGGCAGCCGCCTGGGGTTTTGGCGGCGGGATGTACTGTCATGTGGCTGCTTCGCCGGTCATCACCAACTGCACGGTGAGTGAGAACTGGGCGGGCAACCTGGGTGGCGGCATCTATTGCGATGATCCGGATTCCACCGCCGTGATCGGCAACTGTATCCTGTGGAATGACGCACCCGGTGAGATCAACGGCGGCGGCGTCTTCCATGTGGTTTACTCCGATGTCCAGGGGGGATACGGCGACATGGGGACAAACCATTCCATCGATGCGGATCCCCTGTTTGTCGATCCCAATGCGGGCGATTTCCACCTCCAGGGTGGTTCTCCGTGTATAAACGCAGGCGCGGGGGTATGGGCCTCTGCCTTCGACAAGGAGGGCATACCGAGGCCGGTGGGTGCGGAATACGATATGGGGGCCTACGAGTATGCGCACGCCATACTCCCCGTTCCTTCAGGGTATGCGACCATCCAGGGGGCGATCGATGCCTCGGTGGATTGGGACGTGATCCTGGTCTCCCCCGGGGTGTACACGGAGTGTATCGATCCCCTGGGGAAGGCCATAACCATAACCAGCACATCCCCGTGGGATACGAATATTGTTGAAACCACCGTCATCGATGCGAATCAGCAGGGAAGCGTGGTCGTCTTCACG
This sequence comes from bacterium, assembly GCA_049472315.1. Classification (GTDB taxonomy): domain Bacteria; phylum SZUA-182; class SZUA-182; order DTGQ01; family JAFGSM01; genus JBLIRM01. The sequence continues at coordinate 14,180 of JBLIRN010000035.1, read as the reverse complement.
GGCGTGGAGGGTGAAGATACGGTGCTGAGCGGATTCACGCTGCAAAACGGCAGGGCGGAATACGGCGGGGGGATCACGTGCAATCCCGGCACATCCCCGACCATAACCCGTTGTATCGTCACGGGCAACACCGCAACCGTATGGGGCGGAGGGATACGCATACGCTCGGCATCCCCGGCGATCGCCTACTGCACGGTGCAGGGCAACAGCGCGGAATATGGTGCGGGGATCTACTATCAAGAGTCATCATCGGGACAGATTGCGTATTGCGTCATCAGCAACAATACAGCCCATATCAATGCAGGGGGGATATTCTGTCATACTTCATCCCCGGCCATCACCAATTGCACGATACGCGGGAATATCGCGGAGACCGGGTACGGGGGCGGGATGCGCATAAACTCTGCATCCCCGACTCTCATCAATTGCGTGATTGCGGATAACCATGCAATCGGGGAAAACGGCAGGGCAGGGGGAATCTGTCTCTCCTCTGCATCGCCGCTTATCACCCACTGCACCATAGGGATGAATTCAGCGGCCGGCGGCGGGGGGATCTATTCTTCCAATGAATTCTCAGCGCCCTCGATAACAAGCTCCATCCTGTGGGGTGATTCTGCCGAAGAGCTGGTGCTGAACGGGAGCATTCCAACCATTACCTATTCCGACATCGGGCAGTCAGAGTATACCGATCCTGAGTCACACACGATTAACCAGGATCCCCTGTTCATGAATCCAACCGGAGGGAACTTCCGTCTCCAGGAAGGCTCTCCGTGTATCGATGCGGGCAAGCCCGACTCCCTGATCACGGATGACCGGGATGGCGCGGTGAGGCCTCGGGACGGCGATGGGGATGGCAGCGCCGTTTCGGATATGGGGGCATACGAGTACTAAACCCACCTTCATTCATATACACGCCTTGCAGCATGTGAAGAACCGAATAATATCCCGCGAATATGACGATGTAAATAGTGGTAATTCTTATCGTGGTGCCGCAGTCAGGCGGCCTTCCGGTCTTTGTTCATGGATTTTTAAACGTCCATGGCTCACCGGTGTCCTGATGCGGCAACGGAGGGATAATGGGGTTTCGGATCAAGGTCGGGGCGGCAACGGACACCGGAAGGACCCGGGATATCAACGAGGATCACTATATCATTGCCGAGGATATGGGTCTCTTCCTGGTGGCCGACGGTCTGGGCGGTCATAATGCAGGGGAGGTTGCAAGCAGGATGGCCGGGAACGTCATCGAGAATCACCTGAATACCACGGATGATACCCTGGTGGGTGAGTATGAGGAGGAGTTTTCCCTCAATACCAACCGGATGCTCAGCGGGATCAGGCTGGCCAATACCGCCATATACGAGGCAGGGCAACATCAGTCGGAACACCAGGGCATGGGCACGACCATTTCCTCGGTGCTCATCAATCGCGATGTCATGACCCTCGTCCACGTGGGTGACAGCCGGATTTACCGCATACGCAAGGGGCGCCTTGAGCGGTTGACCAGGGATCACACCATGGTCGAGGAACAGGTGCAGCGGGGGCTCATCACCAAGGAGGAGGCGGAGCACTCCAGTCACAAAAACATCATCACCAGGGCACTCGGCATCGGCGATACGATAGAGATCGATGCGGATGAAGAGGTGCTGCATGATCACGACCGGATACTCCTGTGCACGGACGGCCTCACCAATATGGTCAGCGAGGGGGAAATACTGGATATCGTCCTCGGAAACGGGGATGATCCGCAGAAAGCTTGCCAGGAACTGGTGAACAAGGCGAACAGCAATGGGGGCAGGGATAATATCACGGTCGTTTTGTTGTATTGCAGTAAGGATGTGGAAAGGGGTAGGGGGCTTGGGAGGGCGATTCTGTCCCGAATCGGCGCAGTGAAGCAATGGTGCCGAAGAGGCACAGGGGCAGTGCACAAGGGAAAGGGAGAACGATCATGGCGAAGGTGATTGTAAAATACAGGGATGCCGCACTCAGGGAGGTGTTGATAACAAAATCCATTATGACCATCGGCAGGGTGGAACAAAACGACATACCAATCAAGAACCTTGCGGTGTCACGCCAGCACGCTCGGATTTCACAGGAAAAAGGGGATTATGTCCTGGAGGATCTCGACAGCCTGAATGGTACCTTTGTCAACGACAAGAAGGTGTCCAAATACGTTCTAAAGGACGGGGATGAGATCCTGATCGGCAAACACACCCTTGTTTTCAGCGAGGAGGCAGGTATCAGCGAGGTAATGGACCAGGATGTCGACATACCCCTCACGGAAAAGACCGCCATCCTGGATACCAGGAAGCAGCGGGAACTGATCGGTGAACCGGCGGGAGAATACAGGAATACACTGGAGATGCCCGAAGATTACAAGGCCGGGATCATGTTCATTGAAGGGGGAGACGGACAGCAGAACATCGAGCTTACCAGGCGGATAACCATTGCAGGGAAGGGAAAGGACACCGACCTGCGCCTGACGGGACTTTTCGTGGGTAAGCGCGCCTTCATCATAAGCAGAAGGCTTGATGGCTACTTCATCACCCATTCAGGGGGCGGGTGCATGACTAGGGTGAACGGTCAAGAGGTGAAGGAGGAGCGGGCATTGAGCGATGGTGATGTTGTCAGCGTCGGCAAAACAAAGATGAGATTCTATATAAAAAATGGGAACCCATCATAGCAGTGTCCCTGCACCGTAAGCAAGAATAATCGATCAGCGGTCGATCCCCGCTACGCTCCTTCATGTGCCCCTATAAAAAGCACGCGTAGCGCACGGGTGAAGAAAAAACCCGTACCCTTCCCCCTATACTCCGAGAGCAACTCCCAATGACCCACTTACAGTAAAAACCGGCAATTCCATTTTTAACCTTTGGTCAAGGAGCATAAACAGGTCTGGTCATCAGGAGGCAATGCCGAAATTGATGGCGCCGCAAAAAAGTCATCTTGAATCAAAAGACTGATAATATCCTGAAAATATCCCCATTAAATCTATACGCTATGCCGGATGTTTCCCGGTGACCCATACCTTTTTACATGCCCATCGAAATAGGTATTGCTGACCTCTTGACCTGATTCATGGGTAGGACAAGGGCCATACCTCGAATACCCAGACAGTGTATCCAATAGCCTGAATTATTATGGAATTCCAGCCGAAGAATACATTAGGATTCCACAGTGGTGGTGTGCGAGAAAACCGGTGCCCCGGCGGGGGAAAGGCATTGGTACAATCAATACACTATATCTTCATTGAACATGGAGGATTCTGCTTTACGTCATGACGGCATTTCGGCCCATACAATTCGGAAAGTACCTGCTTATGGAGAAAATCGCCACAGGCGGGATGGCCGAATTATATCGGGCCAAGATGACGGGGATTCAAGGGTTTGAGAAGCTCATCGCCATAAAGAGGATACTCCCCCATCTGAGTGCCGATGAAAATCTGGTCAATGCCTTTATCGATGAGGCGAAGCTCGCCGCCTTCCTCCACCACCAGAATATCGTCCAGATATACAATTTCGGGATTATGGAGGATTCCTATTTCATCGCCATGGAATTCCTCTTCGGCAAGGATCTCAGGTTCATCATGCAGAAGTCGATGAGCAGGAAAAGGCCCCTCGGGCTCGATCATGCCCTCTACATTGCCTCGAGGATCTGCGCGGGTCTTGATTATGCCCATAACCTCAAGGATTTTCACGGGAATTCCCTGAATATCATTCACCGGGACATCGGCCCGCACAATATCTTCATCACCTATGACGGTCAGGTGAAGATCATTGACTTCGGCATTGCCAAGGCGGCAAACCAGAACTCGACGACCCAGATGGGTTCCATCAAAGGGAAGGTTGCCTATATGTCGCCGGAACAGGCGCTCGGCAAGGGCATCGATCATCGATCGGACCTTTTTTCCATCGGTATCGTTCTCTATGAGATGGTGACGAACACACAGGTGTTTTCAGGGGACACCTTCGAGGCCTATGCCAAGGTCAGGGAGGCGGCATACGAGCCTCCCGAGAAGGTGAAGAAGGACCTTCCGCCGTCGGTGTGCCGAATTTTGCATAAGGCGCTCGCCAAGGAGCCGTCCCGGCGATATCAATCCGGGGATACCATGCTCACCGACATTGAGCAGTGCATGTCCGAGTGTGCCTTCCAGCCGAGTGACCGGACACTTGCCCAGTATATGAAAAGGCTCTTTGGAAGGGATGCGGGTGCGGAAGAGCGCGCGATGCGCGAAGCGGCGCTGTCGGATTCGGATGAGACCCCGGAAAGCATAGAGTTCGGCGAAACATCCAAAATAACAATAGACAAGTGGACCATTCCTGTCGGGCGCACATCACGGAGGCATGTCATCACAACGCTGGTGATTCTTCTCATCGCCTCGGCATTGCTTGCTGTCGTCACATTCATGCAGAATCCCGTGTCGCCTTTGAGCAGGATTAAGGCCATCCTTCCGGGCCGCAGTCATGTTTCAGGCCCGGCCGGTTCCGGCACTGCCCAGGGAAATGGGACCGGGGGAGTCCCGGATGCGGGATTGGCCTCGGCACCGCAGTTGTCGGGAGGCATTCTCCCCGGGCAGGAGGCGCGACTTCTTGAGGAGGCAGAGGCCCTGGTTTCATCAGGACGTTTCAAAGAGGCCATTTCATTGTGTGAGGGAATCCTGGCGAAAGCCCCCGCCATGACCGAAAAGATAGTAGCGCCCTATGCTCAGGCATTGCAGGGGCACGCTTCCCTTCTGATGGACACAAATCAACAGGAGGCAAAGGCATTGCTGGTGAAGTCGATCATGCTGTATCCGGAGAGCGCTCAGGGGCACTACTATCTTGGCCGGATGTATGACAAGGAAAAGAATACAATCAGCGCCATCGCGTCCTACCAGAAGGCAATCCAGCTTGATCCCAATATGTCCCTGGCCTTTTTCAACCTTGCGTATCTCTATGCCACAAACAAGGATTATGCCGGTGCGGAGCGGATGTACGAACGGGTCGTCGAACTCGCCCCTCCCTTTGTGGACGAGGCGCTTACCAATCTCGCCTATGTGCGGATAAGGCTGGGGAAGGTGCAGGAGGGGATCAAGGACCTCGATGCGGCGCTCACAAAGAACCCCGATAACAAACAGGCGGGGAGGCTCCTGCAGCAAATGAAGAGGCAATTGAACAGGAACAGGTAAGGGTATGAAAAAAGCGCTCATGTATGTGATCGGTGTCATCCTGGCAGTGCTAACCGTGGGGTGCGGCATACTGACCAAGGATGCACGGGAGTGGCAGCCGGTGAAACCGAGAGACACGGCCTATGTTCATACCGTCAAATGGCAGGGGGAGACGCTCCAGGTCATCGCCGCATGGTATACGGGGAACAAAGAGAACTGGCAGGCCCTATCGGACGCAAACCCCGTCATCAATCCCGACCGTCTCAGTATCGGCAACCAGATCTTTATCCCCCAGGAGCTTCTGAAATCAAGGGAGCCATTGCCAAGGGAGTTTATTGCGCGTCTGTATGAGAAACCGAAGAAGGTGAAAAGGGAAACAAAAAAGCCGGCGCCTCAGCCTGCGGTCGACATCGATGAAGAATTCGTGCTGTTCGGGCCCAAATAAATGGGGTGGAACCAAGAGCTACGGATGGCGAGCCATGCACATAGCTGATGGGTTCAGCAGGAGATAGGGAGATGAAGGGTGGTCGTGGTATTTTTACCGGCTTTTGTGTATTGGCCGTGATGCTGTCAGTCCCGGTTTCCCGATGTGCCTTCGCCGGAAGTACGCAATCCCCGCTGAGCCCTGGTGAGGTGAAGACAATTCTTGCCACCACCCGGCGCCTGAGCAATGCAAACCTTGCCAAATCGAATTTTTCGGGGATGGACCTGAGCAGCGCGAGCATACACCATACCAACCTGAGCGGGTCAAACCTCAGCAACGCCAACCTGATGGACGCCGTGCTCATGTACACGGACCTGAGCGATGCAAATCTGCACAAGGCAAACCTGAGCGGGTGCAAAATGGGTCGTCACTCCCTGAACAAGGCCGACCTGAGGGATGCGGAATTGAACCTTGCCGTCATGCAGAACGGGGATGCCAAGGGCGTCGATTTGACCCGTGCCAGTCTCCGGGGCGCAATGATACGCGGGGTCAACTTACAGGGAGCGAACCTGAGCAATGCGAACCTGAGCCTTTCATTCATATCAGGCGACCTGGACCATGCCACCCTTGCCTATGCCGATATGCACGGTGCGCATCTTGCCGAGGTGAGCCTGCGCGGTGCGGACATGCGCACGGTCAACCTGAGCGGGTCACGACTGGAGAAGGCGGATATGGGCGGCAACAGCCGCATCCACGCAAACCTCTCCAATGCCAACATGAATCATATCATCATGCTTTCAGTGAAAATGGCGGCAGCCGATCTAAGGGGAGGCTATCTGAATGGCTCCATCATCGAGGAGGGTGATCTCGCCGGGGTCAATCTGACCAATGCCAATCTGGACAGCACGGTCATCATCAAGACCGATCTCGAGAAGGCGGATCTCAGGTATGCCAGCCTGGTCCATGCCTATCTGGAGGAGATTGATCTGACCGGCGCGAATCTGACCAGTGTCACAATGACCAATGCCGAGGTGTACAAATCCACCCTGAACGAGGCGCTCCTCGTTGCGGTTGACTGCTGCGGGGCCAGGCTCAGCGGGTCAAGCCTGAAAAAGGCGGTGCTGCGCACGGCACTCCTCAAGGGTGCGGATCTGAGCGGCGTTAATCTGGATGGCGCCGATGTGAAGGACGCTGATCTGAGCGATGCCGACCTTAGCAATACAGTCTTGAGCGGCGCCGACCTGAGCAGGGCCAACCTGAGCGGTGCGGTGCTGGCCTTTGCCGACCTGTCAAAGGCCCTGTTGGGGGGCGCCAACCTGAAGGATGCCATGGTGCGGAACATCATCCTGAATGGTGTCGATCTGAAGGGGATCGAGCTTGAGAGGGTTGATCTGAGCGGCGCCAGCCTGAAGGACGTGCAGCTTGCCGGGGCACGACTGAGCGGCACGATCCTCGATGACACCGACCTCAGCGGTGCGAATCTCAGTGTCGCAGTCCTGACCAATGCCTCCCTGAACAGGGCTACCCTCAAAAAGGCGAACCTGAGCGGCGGGGATTTAGGGCATGCCATACTGAAGGGTGCCAATGCAAGCTATGCGAACCTTTCCAATGCGGACCTGACCAATGCCGATCTCACCAATGCAAACCTCCGGTATGCCGACCTTCGCGGGGCACATCTGGAGGGGGCGAACCTCGCCGGCGCCGATCTCAAGGGGGCCGACCTTACCGGCATTGATACCAGCCTGATACGCAATTTCAAGGATGCCATAAATGCCGACAGGGCGACTGGGACGGACAATTAGGTGGCGCCCCGGCAGCGCCATTTTCTCTGCCTAAGGCAATAATCCTGTACATACGCGAGCACGCTGATAAGGGAGTTCCCAATTGTAAGCTTTTCCATACAGAAGGGCGGAATCATTTACACTTTTTGCATGTTCAAGGAAGTGAAACAGGATTCAACGACGTCAGATGAGCGGGATTCGGAAATATCCTTCGAATGCCCAGCCGTATTGAATAGCATGGCATAGTATTTGCTCTCTTCTTATAGGCTGCTTTTCGCCATTTTTCATCATTCACGTAGTAGGCACATGCTTCAAAATCCTTATGTATTTTCAAAAAATGTTCTTTAAATCAAAAGGTTTTGCCTGGTATACACAGGTCAGCAGCACTGCATTGAATATGTAATGTACGCCTTGCGTGGGGAATGAAGTGCCTGAATACCTGTGCGGAAAAGTTTACATTTTTGAATGTGATAGATACTCAATCCCTTTATGGAGGTGGTTATGCGGTATAGGATCAAGACCCTGCTCCCACTCTTGATATGCCTGACCATGATCGGGTTCGTGCTTTCAATCTGGTCTTCCGCCGGGAATGCTGCGGATCAGGAAAATTGCCAACTCTGTCATCGCTATTCCGGTTTGGCTGCTTTTACCCCCGAAACCGGAACGAAGAAGATCTTCTACGTGAATGAAACCGTGTATAGAAACACGGTTCATGGCAGCGTGCAATGCACCCATTGTCACCCGGATGTCAAGGAAGTGCCTCATAAACCTGCCAAAAAGGTAGACTGCGGCCTGAAATGCCATGTTAAGGAGCCATCCTCGGACAAGGACTTTTCCCACAAACCGATCGTTGATCAATTCAAAAAGAGTGCCCACGGCATGTCCAAGCTTTTTGTATACGAGGACGGCCAGCCGAAATGCAAGTACTGTCATCAGAACCCTATCTATCAACCCATGCGCGGGATTATGGCACGGCATGAGGATGCCGAGGCCGAGGCCCTTGCCCGGTGCCTGGGGTGTCATGAAAAGGACGAGTGGACAAAGCGTTTTCTCCAGCATTTCATATCCCGCACGGAGTCCCGCTGGAGCAATAAGGAGATTGTGGATCTGTGCAACACCTGCCATGCCAATCAGGAAATGATGAGCAAATTCATGCTGGATGTGACCTCGAATTTCAAGGAGACCTTTCACTGGCGAAACGTGAAATACGATATGGAGAACGGCGCCCATTGCCTGAGTTGTCATGCGCCCGATGAATTGGGGTACACCCCGCACACCATCCTTTCCTCAGCCGATCCCAACTCCTCCACATCCGTGGATCGCCGCTTGAAGACATGCGGGCAGTCGGGGTGTCATACCGCTCCGACCAGGCCCTTTGTCGGGGGCAAGCTGCATGGCACAGGTCTCAAGGTCAGTCTCTTGAATACGAAACTTGTTGAGATGGAAGGCAGACTCTCCGAAACCGAGGAGATGGATCTCACCGAGACCCTCAAATATGAAAAGGCCGAACGGCTAAAAAAGAGGATCATATGGGGCATCAAATTCTTTTATAAGATCATGATACTTCTCGTTCCAGGTGCAATGTTCGTACACCAGATGCTGGATCTCAGAATCACCCTCAAGGAAAGAAAGGAAAGGAGACACTGATTATGCCAAAATGGGGCCGACGAGCCGAGGACCAGGAATGGTTCATTCGGTTGAATAGAACCGAGGTATGGCAGCACAACATCATCTGGGTCACCTTTTTACTCCTTGTGTTGACCGGAATGATGTCCCTTGTCCCCACATCCTGGGTCGTGGCCATGTTCGGTGATTATGCCGCAACGGTTTACCGGTGGCGGCGATATCTGCATTTCTTTTTTGCCTTTTGGCTCTTCGTGGGGTGTGTGTGGCACATATGCTATCTTGCCTTTACCGAGGATGGCAGGCAGGTGTTCAAGGACATCATCCTCAAGCCGATCGATTTTATTCAGATGAAGGAAAACGTCCAATACATGCTGGGAATGCGTGATGATAGGCCCACGTTTGATCGGTATGATTACAAGGAGAAATTGGAATATCTCTTCGGATGCATAGGCACGACCGTGATCTTTATCACCGGCAGCATCATGACCCTCGCCCCCCTTTTTCCGAAGTTCGTTGTCGAGGTAGCGGCGACCTTTCATTTGATGGAGGCTACACTGGCGAGTTTTGCCATCTCCATCTGGCATTTCTACGCCGTCCATTTGAAACCCGGGAAATTCCCTCAGGACACCTCCTGGCTCGATGGAAAGATGACCATGCACCATCTGGAAGAGGAGCACCCGGTCTATTACGAAAGGATAATGAAGGAACGAAGGGGGCAACGGCAAAGGGAGGAACCCACCTATATTCTCGCTGAGGACGCCGGCAAGAGAGGCAAACCCGATGACTCTCTTGTCGAGACCGCATCCGCCGCGGATACGGAAGAGGGTCACCTGGGAGAGGAGAAGGACCTATGAGATATGGTCGCGGAAATCTTGCCAAGGTAGTAACGGTTATCGTATATTCCATCCTGGTAGTCCTGTTGGTGATGCTCTTCAAGGTTATCTATGCACCCAAGAAAGGGATCAGTCACGGTCCTCCCCCGGTCAGCCTGGAGGAGGCCCCGGTGCAGCAGGCAAAGCTGCAGCCCTTCAAGGGGGATGTCTTCAAGAAGATCCTCGAGAAAAAGATGCAGATCAAACTCGAGCATTTTCACAATCTGGATGAGAGTGTCGATGTTCGGGAATGGGTGCCCAATCTCTGTCTTGTCTGTCACGGGAGTTTGCCTCACAGCAAGAACAAGGATACCAGGGCGCTCTATAACATGCATACCTACTTCTGTGCATGCGAGGTGTGTCATTTAAAGGGCGAAGGCCTTATATTCAAATGGTTCGACACCCAGACAGGCGAAATCATCGGCAGAATCTCGGAAAGGGTCGAGGAGCAGATCCCCACGGGCACCTATTCAGGCAACTACGGGGCGAAGATCATCCCGTGTATCCTGGAGGGACCAACGGTTGTCAGGATGGATCAGCCGGTAACCGAGGAATATGCCAAGGAATACCTGACGATATGGTCCCAATACACCCTTGACCAGCAATCCCAGGCGAAACTCGAGATACACCGTCAATTGACGAAGGAACCCGTGAAGTGTACGGACTGTCATCAGAAGGAAAAACCCTATCTGGATTTCAGACGGCTGGGGTATCCCCCGTTTCTGTGTGATGAATTGGTTGGAACGGAGGTCGCGAAGATGGTGGAGAAGTATAAATCCCTCAAACTGCCCACCATGTTCCGCCCGGATGAAATCATTCAGCAAAAGCAATCCATGGGCCAAAGGGCCATGGATGGCAAAGCCCCGCTTCTGCCATCAACGTTTGAAAGCAGTGAGTATTAAGGCCCACTTCATAACCCTTTTCAGGCTTGTGGTTCCGCTGGTGGCTCTTGCCATCAGCGGGCCTCTGCCTTTTTCACCGTGCAGCGCTCAGCCGGTGGAGATTATTCGCTGCCGTCGCCTTTTCAGCCTTACGGGGACAAAGGACAAGCCCTTCAATCAACCAAGCGCGGTTTCCGTGTTCAAGGACCGGATCATGGTGCTTGATGGGGTCAACAGCCGCGTTGTTGTCTATGATCATGAAGGCGGCCCCCTTTTCCAATTCGGTAAGGCGGGCTCCGATCCCGGAGAATTCAAGTCTCCCCTCGGATTGACCGTTGACCATCAAGGCAGGATGTATGTGGCGGATTCAGGGAATCATCGCATACAGGTCTTCGATCCCAACGGAAAACTGCTCACCTATTTTATCCTCAAGGGGGACCGTTATGGTTGTCCCGCCGACCCGACCGATCTCACCATTGACCATAAACATAACCGCCTCCTTGTGGTGGATAACGATAATCATCGTTTTCTCATCTACACCCTGGAAGGGTCATTTGTCAAAGAGGTGGGGGAGGTCGGATTTGAAAACGGGCAGTTCCGATATCCCTATGGCATTGCTATGGATCAACATGGGAAAATATATGTCGTGGATGTCCTCAATACGCGCGTCCAGGTATTCGACTTTCAGGGGGAATTCTTGCGGAGCATTGGGGAGTGGGGGATTGAAAAGGGTCAATTCTTCCGCCCCCAGGGGATAGCGGTTGACCATCAGGGCCGGGTATTTGTGTCTGAAAGCTACCAAAAGATCGGTGTTATTCAGGCCTTTTCGCCTGACGGCGAATTTCTTGCCCTTCTGGGGGATAGGTCACGAAAGAAACTGCGTTTTTCAGTACCCACCGACCTGTTTTTCGATGATCATGATCGTCTCTACGTCTGTGAGATGCATGACAGTCGGGTGAGTGTGTATGAATTAGAGCATAAATGAGAATCCCTTCAGCAACCTTTTTTCATCAAGTTGTGCCGGTACCATTTGTCCTGCCGCATCGTTCATACATTCTTGTCCTGCTGAGCCTTGTGCCCTTCGCACTCCTCGCCTGCTTCCAGGTCACCGCACATGCCCAGCTCATGCGCAACTCTGCGAAGGAATGCGCCATCTGCCACTTCAGGTGGCTCGATCAATTTTATGTGGAGGGCCGCGGGACCGACCTTGTCGAATACCAGAAGGAGCGTGTGGCAGGGAGTGAAATGATCTGCTATTCCTGTCACAACGGCATCATGGTGGATTCGCGGGAGCGTTTCTGGGCGAAACGGGGGCATGACTGCAACATGATCCCTTCCAAAAAGGTTCATATCCCGCCCGAGATGCCGCTGGGGGAAAAGGGGGAGGTCGTATGTGCCACGTGTCATACCGTTCACGGGGTATCCGATGAGTTGCGCTATCAGGAGCCGATATATCTGCGGTGCAGGAACAGCAACTCGGAGATGTGTATCCTGTGTCATGTGACAAAGGCCGGAGGCAGGGCACAGGGGAATCATCCGATAAACGTTGCGGGCATTACCGTGCCGCAGAAGATCCTGGACCGCTATGGAAGGGTGGGATCCAAGGGAGAGATCATCTGTGAAACCTGCCACACGGTGCACGGCACCATAGACAAAAATCTTCTGGTCATACCCGATCGACTCGATACGGATACCTTCACCTCCGAACTCTGCGAGGCCTGCCACGGCAGCAATCCCAGCCGGGCTGAAAGGGGTGCGGGGATGGGTTCCCACCCCGTGGATCTTCCCCCTCGGGATGCCCGTCCACCCGATGTCTGGGAGGGGGGAAGAAGGGTGGCCCTGGGCAAGGGGGGAGAGATTATCTGTGAGACCTGTCACTGGCCTCACGATGCGGCACCCCGGACATCCATCCTTGCCAAGCGAGGGGGGGATGCGATATGCCTTGATTGCCATACAAAGAAGGCAATAATGGCCGGCACCGACCATGACCTGAGCATAACCGCCCCCCAGGCCGTTAATATCGTTGGAAAAAACATATCGGACGCAGGCATATGCAGCCCCTGTCATATCCCGCACAATGCCGGAGATGCAAAGCTCTGGGCACGGGGCACGGAGCAACGCCATGGAGGCGATGTCATTTCACCCCTGTGCACAAGCTGCCATGAACAGGGGAAGCCTGCAACGGCAAAGTCTACCGGACGATTCTCACACCCGGTGGGCCGGGGGCTTGAACGCATCGGGGGGAAAACGGACCTGCCCCTTTTTGACAGGCGAGGGGAACGATCAGGGAACGGATATGTTGCCTGCGCCACATGCCACGATCCCCATACCTGGGATCCCTCCGGGGCCTCTTCCGGACCGGGGATTAAAATGGAAGGAGACCGGCGAAACAGCTTCTTGCGAAGGGCGGATGTGCCCGCATCCTCCCTGTGCCTGAGCTGCCATGAAGAAAAAAGGGCCATATTCAAAACGGAGCATGACCTCTCCCTGTCCGCGCCAATCGAGGCAAACTCCTCGGGGCAGACGACCGAGACCGGGGGCGTATGCAGCCCCTGCCATCTCGTGCATAACGGGACATCAATACGAATATGGGCGAAGGATGTCCAGCAACAGGATTTCACCATAACCAGCATCTGCACCTCCTGTCACAGGCCGGGGGGGTGCGGGGAAAAGAAACTCATCGGTCGGAACACACATCCCACCGAAAGGGACATGTCCCTGTTGAAGGCGGATCATGCGATCGGGCTTCCTCAGTATGACCGCAGCGGCGAATGTGCGCAGATTGGCGGCCTCGTAACCTGCGGATCGTGTCATGATCCGCATCAATGGTCACCGGGGAAGAAATCCTCCGGTCCGGGGCGAATGCTCGAAGGGGACGGGGATAGCAGCTTCCTGCGAATTGTTAATGATAGGGATTCATCGCTGTGTGTACAATGCCATCTCACAAAGGGGTACGTTGCGCACACGGAGCATGACCTGATGGTTACCGCACGAAAGGAAATCAATATCATGGGCATGACCGCCGATCAGAGCGGGGTGTGCGGGGCCTGCCATATCCCTCATAATGCGCGCGGTATACGGATATTTGCAAAAGACATCGGAAAGGGAGGCACTCCCGGCAACCAGCTCTGTGAATCCTGCCACTTCAGGGAGGGGTGTGCACGGGAAAAGGTCATCAGCCCCCGCACCCATCCCATGGCTGTCAGGCCGAAGGTATCGGACCTTGAGTTCCCCCTCTATGATGATCAGGGGAGGGTGGAGGCTGAACAGGGTGGCATTGGCTGTTCAACATGTCATGATCCGCATCAATGGGACCCGATAGCAGAGGGAAGGGGTGAGGGGAAAAAGAGTGAAGGAACCGGGAGGGATAGCTTCCTGCGCATGACCTCTGCCCCCGAATCCCTTCTATGCAGACAATGCCATCCCGATGAGGGGAGCGTGGCAAAAACCGAC
>JBLIRN010000034.1:0-18183 GCA_049472315.1 bacterium | reverse complement strand
TTGCGCATGACCTCTGCCCCCGAATCCCTTCTATGCAGACAATGCCATCCCGATGAGGGGAGCGTGGCAAAAACCGACCATGACCTGATGCTTATCGATACCAATTACAGCCAAGGCACGTGTGCTGCATGCCATAGTGTTCACAACGGCCAGGAGTATCGGCTTTGGGCGGTTTCGTTGGCCGCCCCGGGCACCGGACAGGGGCCGGTGGATCTGTTATGCCAGAGTTGTCATACGGAGGGGCGAATAGGTGCAAAGAAGTCCCTTGATCACGGATTTTCTCATCCGGTGAATATCTCGTTGTCCCAGAGGGGCACGACCACCCAACTCCCCCTGTATACCTCTCCCTCCTTTGAACCCCTTGATCAGCGGCATGATAAGGAACAGGGCGCCATTCTTACCTGCCAGACCTGTCATAATGTCCATCAATGGTCTGAGGACGAGAGGAACTGCCAATATACCGCCAATGTAGAGGGAACCGTGGGAAACAGCTTTCTGAGGGAAACGACACAGGGTCCGGGATATATATGCCTTGATTGTCACGAGGATAAGGGATATGTGCTATGGAGTGAGCATGATATGCGGCTTGTGGCTCCTGGGTCAAGAAACGGCCTCGGCCAGGGTGTTAACGAGGCGGGGGTATGCTCCCCCTGTCATTCGGTGCATCACGCACCTGAAAAAAGGCTCCTATGGGCACGATCCCTGGAGGGTGAGACGGATTTTATGCTGGGCACCTGTGTCAACTGCCACAAGAAGGATGGTGCAGCCGATGCAAAGAATGTCTTTATCGGCCTGCATCCCAGTTCTTTTGTCTATACCGGCAAAATCATGGAGCGTCAACAGCTCAAGGGGAATGGGATCAATATCTATTATCCGCTGTACGACAAACAGGGGAACGCAACACCCACCGGATTCGTTACCTGCACCACCTGCCATGAACCACATCAATGGGACCCGCAAAACAAGTACTATCCGTCGAAAGCGAATATCGAGGGGGATCCGACGAACAGCTTTCTCAGAAACAAAGGGCCGTCCTTTTCCATTTGTCTTGACTGCCATGGCCTTGAAGCCCTCTTAAAATACAAGGGCTATCATCAGCCTACGGAGTGGCAAACGAAATACTGGAGAGAGCCGGGGAACGAACGTTCACGACAACGGCAACCCCTCGGTGCTCGTTGATCTGAAGGAGAGGCAGTTGCAGCGGCGAGAGGTGCCCTTAGGTGGGATCGATATTCCCATTCGGCTGCCTGTTTTTCACAGGATTCGAAAGGATTCCGTATTTTTCGAGCTTGTCATAGAGTGTGCGCCGGCTTATCCGCAATATTTTAGCGGCCTTTGAACGGTTGAAATTGACCCGTTCCAGTGCCTTTATGATATGTTCCTTCTCCGTCTTATCCATTATATTGGTCAGGGATTCAGGATTATCGATGCCGATTTCATGGTTGACATAACTGTGATCCAGATAGATCTCCTTGGGTTTGATCATGGAGCCCCGGGTGATGAGCACGGCCCGTTCTATGACATGCTCCAGTTCACGGATATTTCCCGGCCATCGGTACTCCATGAGAATGATCAGCGCCTCCCGGGTGATGCCCTTTACCTTCTTTTTGTTCATCGTGGCATATCGTTCAATAAAATGATTCACCAGGACCGGAATATCCTCCATCCTCTCACGTAATGGGGGGAGCACCAGGGGGATCGTGGCGATCCGGTAATAGAGGTCCTTCCTGAAGCTGCCTTGTGATGCCGCCCTTTTCAGATCCCTGTTGGTGGCGCAAATGATCCTTACATCCACCTTCTTTATCTGGTCACTTCCCACCGGTTTGAGTTCCTTTTCCTGGATAACCCTGAGCAGCTTACTCTGGGTTGAAAGGGGGGTGTCCCCCACCTCATCCAGGAATACGGTACCGCCGTGCGCTGCCTCAAAGATGCCCGGGCGTGCATAGGTGGCGCCGGTGAAGGCCCCCTTGACGTGACCGAACAGCTCGCTTTCCAGAAGGGTTTCCGTCAGGGAACCGCAATCGATGGGGAAGAAGGGCTTGTCACGTCTGGAACTGCTGTAATGGATGGCCCGGGCAAGCATCTCCTTTCCGGTGCCGCTTTCGCCCTCGATGAGGATATTGGCGGAGCTGTCCGCAACCTGCTCCACAAAATCAAAGAGCCGCTGCATCTTTTTGGATTTGCCGATGATATTGTGGAATTGATACCGTTCCTGGACCTCCTTTCTCAGATGGTCCAATTCGCGGTAGAGTGCCCCGTAGTCAAGGGCCTTGCGAATGATGATCCTGATCTGTTTCAGGTCGAACGGCTTTGTGATGAAGTCATAGGCCCCCCTTTTCATCGCCTCCACCGCCTGCTCTACGGTGCTCGCGCCGCTGATCATGATAAACGGTATGGAGGGATATTTGCTCCGTATTCGTTCCATCAACTCCAGCCCATCCATCTCGGGCATGACAAGATCGGAAAACACCAGATCAAAGACCTGATTATCCATGATGTTCAAGGCATGTATGCCGTCCTCGGCCACGGCAACCTCATATCCTTCCTCGGTGAGCGTGGATGAGATAAGACGCAAAAAATTCGGCTCGTTATCGACGATCAGGATACGTTCGGTCAAAACCCCTTTACTCCTCTTGCTTCGGTTTTTCCACCCCTGTTAATGGCAGATGAATGATCATGCTCGTTCCCTTTCCTATTTCGCTCTGAGCATGAATCGTGCCTCCGTGGGCCTCGATGATCCTCCGGGAAAGCGAGAGCCCCAGTCCGGTCCCCTCATCCGCCTTCGTGGAGAAGAAGGGATCGAATATCCTGTTGAGGTTGCTCGGGTGAATGCCTGATCCCTCGTCCTGGATGATCAATTCGATCATCCTTCTGAGCGCCCGCCCCTTGACGCTCAACCGGATGTGGAGCCTCCCCCCCCGCGGCATGGCATGAACCGCATTCAACACTATATTGACAAGTACCTGCTGAAATTGATAGATATCCACCTTCACATAGATGGTTTCATCTCCCATATCCTCCACCACCTGGATATTATGCTCCTTGAGTTTGTAATCGAATAACTGAATGACGGAGTGCACCACATCGGCAATGTTGCATATGCTTTTTTGGAGACATCCCGGCCGCACGAAATTGAGGAGGTCACGAATAATGCGGTTGCAGCGAAGGCACTCCTGTTCAACGATCTTCAACTCCTCGAAAACCGCGTGGCCCGAACCAACCTTGTCAAGGATCCGCTGTACGAAACCGGTTATGATACCCAGCGGGTTGCTGATTTCATGGCACAAACTCGCGGCGATCTCTCCCATGCAGGCAAGTTTTTCCGAATGGATCAATTGCCGCTCGATTTTTTTGTTTTCCGTCAAGTCCTTGATGATCTCCAGCACCTGAACAACCTGGTTATCCTTGTCCTTGATAGGGGTAAAGGTAATCTCCTCATACCGTTCAACACCGTCCCAAAAGGTATGTGAATGGCTGATCGTCTTTTCCGAGCCATCCTTGAAAACCGTATTGAGGGGGCAGTTATTGATGCATGAGGCGGTCCGGTTTTGGGATAATTCATAGCAGAATTTACCGACTACCTCATCGATCCCCATATTGACCATGGCTGCAAATTTATGGTTGGCGAAGACGATGCGATACTCGCTGTCCACAACCATTATGATATCCTGCAGGTTATCGAGTATCTTCTGAAAATTCTCAACGATGTGCATCAACTCGCGATCTCTTTCCTATTGACCTTCCGCCTTGTACGACTCCATCACCTTGCTTCGATCTATATGGCAGAGCGAACACAGCAGGTCCCTTTCCTCAAGACGAAGCTTCGGGCCCTTGCGGCCGTCATGGGGATCATGGCAGGTAAAACAGGTTACCTGGCCGCTGGTCGTCAGAGGGATGATCTGGGAGGTCTCTTCCTTTGACAACCTGATCCTTTTTTCAGTGGGTATATGCCTCCAGAATCTTTTGATGAATCTGCCGTTGTGATCAATCCCATACGGGTGTCTCTTCTCCTTGTTCGGGTGGCACCCTATGCAATAGAACCTCAGTGAGGCCCGATACCCGAAGGGCTTCCGATCCTCTCCACTAGGGGCGAAATCCTCCGCAGCCGGCTTATTCCCCTTTACCCTTGGTTCCACCCTTCCATAATGCCTGAAGTGACACTGCCGGCAGCTCCTGTTTACGTCGGAGATCCTCAATTTTGGGCCGGGAGTGCTGTCGTGGGGATTGTGACACGAGGTGCACATAACCTGACCGGAGAGGCTCACCGGTGTGATCTTGAAGGATTGATCATGGGATATACTCACCCGTTGCTCTTCAGACAGGCCTGCCCAAACGGACTCTATATAGCGGCCGGCGTGGTGTGCACCGAACGGGTGCCTTCGCACCTCCACCGGATGACACCCTATGCAGTACAAACGGAAGGGCGCCTTGAACTTGAATCCAAATCTCTTCTCCCCCTTTTCATCCGTTTCTATCGCATGACAGTAAAGGCAGCGATCCTCACGGATATCCCCGTTTTCGGCGATCTGATCGTGCGGATTCGTCTTTGTGTATTCATCCTTTACATGACATACCAGACACACCTCTAACCTGTTTCTATACGGTCCGCCCCTCAAAAACAAGGGATTCTCCTTTTCACCCTGGCAGCGTATCCGGTGACAGGTGACACAGGTGACCCTGCCGTCGGTCAGGGGAAAATCATCGGGGATGTGTATCCTTCGCTCCTTGGAAGGGACAACGTCCACGGGGTGATTATCCGCGCGCGCCCTTTTATTGTCATGGCATTCCTTGCATATCCTGACCGTATCCTGACCGTATTTGAGGTATAAGGGCCCCTCCTTTCCCCTGGGCTCCTTCACGTGGCAGAGAAAACAAAACACGCCTGTCTTGTGGGGATCAACCATCTCCGCCCGCTTCTTGAATGCCTCGTAATCTCGTCTGAGCCTGAACGGCATGTCCCCTTCGGCCTCATCCTCGCGGATCCAATGACAACTTGTACACGTGACCCGCCCGAGGGAAAGGGGTAACGGGAAATCGGGCATCTGGGCCCTCAATATGTCGAAAATCTTCGGCATTACCATAAGACGACAGCTCTGGGGGACCCGGGGATGACATTCGAAACAGCCCTCATCATAATCCTTGACAAAGGCATGGGGATCCGATACCTCCTCAGCATGCAATATTCGTTCCTGTAAAGGCCAGGCCATCAGGAAAACCGCAATGATAGACACCAAGGCTACTCCCTTGCCTGGGACGTTGTATCCAGAATATGACAATACAGGCACCGATCCTTTTTAAGCTTGCCTTGTTCATCAATCTGCTCATGGGGATTGACGGCCCGGTAGCTCTCCCTTTTATGGCAGATAAGGCATGCGTCCACTCGTTTTTCATAGGGGCCGCCCCTCAGAAATTTCGGATTTCTCTCCCCCCCCTGGCATCGTATGTCATGGCACGTCACACAGGTCACCTTCCCCTGGTGCAGGGGGAATCTCTCATCCAGTTGTATTCCCTTTCCTTGAGACGGGGATATGTTAACGGGGTGGTTGTCCGCTCGAGCCCGCTCGTTGTTGTGACACCGGGTGCAGACAGTCACCCTGTCGCCATCGTATTTCAGATCAAGGGGGCCACCCTCCTCACGGGGTTCGCTGTTATGGCAGAAGATGCAGAAGATCCCCGCGCTGT
This sequence comes from bacterium, assembly GCA_049472315.1. Lineage (GTDB taxonomy): Bacteria > SZUA-182 > SZUA-182 > DTGQ01 > JAFGSM01 > JBLIRM01. The sequence continues at coordinate 12,501 of JBLIRN010000034.1, read as the reverse complement.
GGGGATTGATACGTTCCGCCTGTTTCAAAAAGATGGAATATACCCTTTTTATCCCGTTTCCATGCACCAGATGACAACTCTCGCAGGTCAGGCGTCCATTGTGCTTTGTGAGCACGAGACTGGGGATCTGTTCCACAAGGATTCCGGTCACCTCAGGGGTAACCGCCCTTTCACAACTGAGCGGTATCCCCTTGTGGCACGCATCACAGACCTGGGTCAAGCCCTCCGGCACAATTGTGGGACCTTCATCCGCATAGGGGTCACCCGGATGACATCGTGTACACGTCCCGTTATACTGTTGAATGTCGATCGAATGGGGATTAGTGACTTCAGCCATGCCCCTTCTATTGATCAGCACCAGTACGATCACCAGGAGACCGAGGCAAAGGGTATGCGCCTTACTCATCCATACCATGTCTGTCCAATCTAATCCCTTCCGAATCTGTCAAGTACAATCCCCCATGGTTTACTTCCCGCCCTGATCGTATCCACGATCCGCTGTCTTCCCAAATCAATGATCGATACCGTTCCGTCACCCTGGTTCACCACATAGAGGAGCCTCCTGGCGTCGTCGAGCGCCATCGTATTGGGGGATTCCCCCACAGGTATGCACCTCTCCTTCATATTCATCGATTCGATCAGGATGCACACATCGTTTGAGAGGGAATCGGCAACATAGATCCTTCCCCGTTTGTGATCCAGGACCACATCAATGGGGCCGCCATTGGTGGGAAGTGCATGTATCACTCGTTTAAGATTTGCATCCACCACCTGGAGCACGTCGGATCCCCTGCAGGCGACATAGATCCCGTCCCCATCGGGGCTCGAAGCGAGCCCTACAGGCCCGGGCCTCATGCTGACCGTTGCGGTGATCCGCCGTATGTTGAGGTCTATGAACGAAAGGGTATCCGAACGGGTATTGGTCACGTATGCCCAGTCCCCCCAGGGACTCACGGCCACCCGGGAGGGGGAGAGCCCGACCGGGATATGTTCGATGATCCTCTGGGAACCCGGATCAATCAGACTCACATTGTCGGAGTCCTTGTTGGCGGTGATCAATAATCCCCCGTCAGGGGTCATGGCAATGCCCTCGGGCGCAACACCCAGCCCCAGGAATATGGTGTCTATGATCTCCGACGTCAGGGTATCCATCACGGAAATGGAATCGGAACCCGAATTCGCAATATATGCCCGTGTTCCATCGGGATGGATGACGATCCCGCGGGGTTTGGCGCCGACGGATATCACCCCGAGCGTTGCCCCGGAAAAACGATCGAGGATCACGACACTGTTTCCCGCTTCGTCGGTGATATATGCCTTGAGCCCTCTCAAGCCAAGAAGCTCCCTTCCCTTTTTGACCGAGGAGTGAAGGGCAAGACCCCTTTTCTCCCCATGCCCCTCAACCGAGCATGCGATGCTCACAGGGAGGCTCTTTCGTTCCCATGGGCCGATATCGATATCTATGTCGAAGCCGATGTGATTGTTCGCGAGCTGCAATGGCACCAGGCTCCCCTCGGTAAAGAGGAAGACCTCTCCAATGGCAAGACTCAATCCGGTGTATCGATCAGGGGGCACGGAGAAATCGCCAAGCAGGACCTGATGGGAGGACCCCGTGATCATGAATTGCTCCCTCATGGGAACGGTGATATCCCCTTTATTCTGCTCGCCGGTCAATGTTATGCCCTCAACGGTTATGGAGACCTCTTCCCCGCCATTCGAAATCATCTCAAGGAGGATCGAGATACGGCCTTCCAGCCCGTTCCGCGTGGATGTGCGAATGGCGCATCCCTGACACACGAGCAGACACAAAAGACATATCAGGAGAGCCTGTGTGACCCACAAGGGGCCTTTTTGGGATTTCATGGATATATTCCCCTTATTCTGTCGTTGCACACGTGCCTCTAATATTTGTGGCATTGATTGCACAGCTCCTTTGATCCTTCAAGACGCATGATCTGCGGGAATTCCGCCTCCATGGGATTATGGCAGGTGATACAGTCGATCGGGGTCATGGACCTCGGGTCCACGGCCTTGTCACCAACCGGATGGCATGCCACCTGCTGACGTGTGTGACATGCGGTGCAGAGTGCCAGCGGTGCATCACGCAGGAATTTTTTCTCGTTGGATGCATGCGCGTCATGACACGTCGAGCACTTCCCTGCAAGGACCTCCGGATGACGTCGCAGCCCCTTCCGGACCTTGCTGAGCCTCTCTCCCATCCCCTCATGGCAGGCGATGCACAGGTGCTTGTCCCTTCTTCGCACCAGGTTTCTTCGTTCCGCACCGTGGGGATTGTGGCAGAAGATGCACTCCCTTTGACCTGAAACGATGTGGCTGTTTTTCTTTGCCTTGAATCGTTCCTGGGCATCCTTGTGACATGAAAAGCACGCCTGTGCATCACCCGCGGCAGGTTTGACAAGGCCGGATGAGATCGGGTGACACGCCTTGCAATCCCTCTTTTCAAACGGATCGTGGAGGAAATTCAGCACCAGCTTCCTCCCTCCGGAGGAATGAGGGTTGTGACACAACAGGCAGTCCACCGTGGTGATTTGCATGCCCGGATGTGCGGAGATCATTCCTGCATTGACCGGATGACACCCAAGACAGAGTTTCGGTGAGGATTGATGAAGCAGAAAGGGGGTAGCGGCGCTGTGTGCCTTATGACAGACGGCGCAGTTACCCTCTGCAACCGGCTTGTGGATGTGCTTTCTTTGAAAGGGTTCCCTGTCATGGCATTGATGGCATACCTCTCCCCCCTTCGATCTCAAGAGATCGTCATACGATGATACATGGGGTTCATGGCATTTCAGGCATTCACCTTGTTCAACCGGAACATGCACCACCTTTTCATCGGCCCAGGATCTGCCCGAGGGATGACATCCGTAACACAGCTCGGCTCCGTCCGCAAGAAGGAGATAATTGTTGTCAGCCACATGGGGGCTGTGGCAGGAGATGCACTCCTTTGATGCACATGGTTTGTGGGGGATTCCCTTTCCCAGTTCCTCTTTCAATCCGGGGTGACAATCAAGGCAGACATCCCCCATATTTCCCTTGACTGCCGTTCTCCCATGGATTGCGGGAAATAGGACCAGCGATGCGAAAACCATGAGTAGAACGAATAATGACGGGAACACTGACGATGCTCTCTTATTCATGGCACACCTGACACTCTTTCTGCGTGAACGGGCTATGGGTAACAGGCAGATAGAGCCCCTTTTCCGTGCTTGTATGGGACTCATGACACATAAGGCAATTACTCCCTGTTGCCGGTATATGGAGATGGGCGTCCTGGAACGCAGGATTGTTCAGATCATGGCAGGGTATGCACAGTTCGTTCCCCTGGGCCAGGAGCAGTCCCTGATATCCGGATGCATGTCCGGTATGACATTGCAGGCATTCTCCCTCATGTACGGGGGAATGCACCACGATATCATCCTTACCGATCTCTTCCCTCATTGTTTCATGGCAGAAAAGACACAGGGTTCCCGCTCTGCCTTTCAGGTAGTGGGGGATCTTGCTCCCGTGGGCATTATGGCAGGATATGCATTTCTTATCCCCCATGGGCCTATGAACCACGGTGGACTCCCGTATCTGTTTCTCTATCTCCCCGTGGCACCCATTGGCAAGACAGACCTGGGCCTCGGGCATAAGGAGCGAGCTGTAATAGTCACTTGAATGGGCATCATGACAGGTGAGGCAGGCGCCCTTCTGGCTCAAGGGATGGAGATACCCCTCCCTTTTTCCATCGAGAAGGCCTTGATGACACTCGAAGCAGAGCTGGTGAGCAGGGGTGATAAGGAGGTTATCCTGGCCTGATACATGGGGTTCATGACACCCCTTGCACCTTCCCTCCGCCAGGGGGGTATGAACATGCACGGCGGAGCCCCCGGTCTTTTCCTTGTCATGGCACGTATAGCACAGCTCCGCCTTCGGCCTTAATGCCTGGCCGGGAAAGTCCGTGGCGTGCGCGTCGTGACAAACGAGGCATTCCCCCTTCCCCACGGGTTCATGGACACAGTGCCCCTGAAAATCAGCCCGGGCATGGCACATTCCGCACAGGTCCGCACCGGTCTTCTTGAGCTGATGCGCTGCATCAGCTCCGTGAGGGGTATGGCACCCGCTGCATCCATCCCTGGTCATTGCCGTGTGAAGTGAATCCTTCCGGTGGCTCTCTTCGGCAGCCTGATGGCATCCGTAACAGAGCCTCTCCTCCTTTTCATTCAAAAGCGCCGGATGGTTCGAGGTATGGGGATCATGACAGGTGAGACATTCTCCGTTCATCATGGGGGTATGGATAAAGGGCCTTTTCACCTCCTGCTCGATGGCCGGATGACATTGAAAACATAATCTATTATCCGTTTTTGCGCCTTCAGACAGGGGATCCACGGAGGGATCGTGATGACAGTCCGTGCAGGTGCCTTCCATAACCGGTTTGTGCACGATGGTCTTCAATAACCCGGTACTGTTCGAGGAATGGGGATCGTGGCACAACAGGCATTGTTCACCCCTCAGGGTATGGCCCCCGTGTGCATCGGCAAGTTGTTTGGTGACGGGATGGCAATTCATGCAGATCTCCCCGGATGATTTCACCAGGTGTTGTGAATGTTCCGAGGCATGGGGTGCATGGCAGGCCCGGCACCCCTTTTCCTCCAATGGATTATGCACGATCGCCCGTTGAAATCGCCCCCTGTCATGGCAGGCATAACACAGATCACTTCCCGGATCCTTCAACAGAATCGAATGATCCGAGGAGTGGGGGTCATGGCAGGGTGAGCATTTCCCTTCCTTGAACACGGGGTGTTGATGAGACTTCAGGGAATCCCCTTCCGTATCATGGTGACAGGTGTAACATACCTTGGCCTCGATTCCTTCCCAGAGGTGGAAGACACCGACCGTTCCGTGCGGCTCATGGCATGCCTTGCAATCCTTCTCCCTGATCGGCGCATGCACCGTTTTCCGGGCCAGGTAGGAGGCAAGCTCCTTCTCATGGCAACTGTCGCAGGTACGGCTGGCAAAGCGGCTTTCCCTTCCCACTCTCCGTTTCGGCGCGCAGGAGCACACCATGGGAAGAAGCAGTAACATCATACACCATGTATGCGTTATTGTGCGCAGGTTTTTTTTGCTGCAACCACTCCGTATCATTCCGCCACCGTATCCCCTGTTATGCCGGATTGTATCGCCCGGAGCCGATCCCTATATACGACAATCTCCGAGGATGTTCTGAGGGAGGCGTCCCATCTATCGATTGCCTCGTTGAATCGCTCATTCCATAGCCTTTTTTGCACCGATTCCCTTGCCATTTCAAACGGCACGAGATTTCCGCCCCTCCTTCTTTTTACAAGAAAGATGCTATGGCCCTTCTCCCATGAAACAGGGCCGAACCGTTCCTCCTCCCCGGCCTGAATAAGCCTTTCCCTTATCGCAGGAGGGTAATGGATGACCGGTGCCCAGTGCCTGCCGGATATCCTTTGCACACGAGGATCTCTGCTCAAAAAATCGAAATCGGCACCAGCCTCAAGCTCCGCCCAGATCCTTTGGGCATCTTCTTCCTGCTCCACGCGGATCTCCTCAACCTTGACATATACCGGGGTGCTGAAAAGATCCGGGTGTTCCTTGTAATAGGCCTCAATCTCCTCATCCGTCAGCTTGATTGCAGGAATGAGGATCTTTTCGAAGAATTTTTTGTAGAGGATGTTTTCTCGCAGGATCCTGATTGTCTTTTGGACATCGGGAAGATCCTCATACCCCCTTGTGAGTGCCTCCCGATCCACGAGACGGCAGTCAATGAGGTACTGGATCCCATTGTCTATGCCCTCGTTTCCTTCCTCGGGTGAATTCCTTCCCTCATTCCTGGACTCCATATAGGCAATCAGCTCGCCAAGGGAAATTGGCTCATCATCGATATGCGCCACCGGACGATTGGGGTCGCTGTTCCCAGGCACCAAGGCATTCGGATCGATGGATTCCATAGTGATCCGTGCGGTCTTCCTGAGTTCTTCAAGGTACATCTCCTCCCGTTCCTTTTGTCGTTCCTTGAGGAGCCTCCTCTTTATTCTCCCCTTCGCCTTTTCAAAGGAGTCCCGTGTGGGGGTATAGCGCACCCCCTCCTGATTCAGCAATTCTCTGTCGATGAGCCATTGAAGGGTATGCTCCCAGGCACAGTGCTCCTGACAGTCGGTGAGGGCCTGGGAAAGGGAGCTGCATGGGATTGTTGTCCCGTTGACCGTTGCAGCGGGTACATTGGGATCGCATTTCCCCTCACCCTGAAAGACGTAATTGGGATCCACCTCTATCGTTGCCCTTTTCCGAAGGGATGATACATAGTGTATGGCCTGTTGGTCCCGTTGATTCGGATCCAGGGGAAATTCCTGGCCCAATTTTTCGATCTCTTCTTTGCGTGTATTTAAGGAGGCTGAGTATTCCTCCCATGCCTCCTCATCGCTGACCGATACCTTGTTATCGATCTCCTCGGTGTGCAGATGAATAATGGCCTGCCTTTTCAGTTCCGCATTCACCGACGCTTCAATATGGGGGTCCGTATCGAGCCCCGCACGGATCGCCTCCTGTATGAAAAGACGCCTCCTTACCAGCTTCTCGATAAAGCCTTCGAGGTCCATCGGACTTTTTTCTCCCCCATCCTTCGACTTCAGATGAAGTGCCTCCAGCTCCCGTTTAAACTCCCCGTAAGTGACAGGGGTGTTGTTCACCATGGCCAAGGGGGTTTCATCGATCAATTCGGGTATACATCCGGCCACAAGAAGGATACACCACAGTACTACAACCTTTGTGAAACGTGTTCTATAGCTTGAATTCATCGAGTATCTCCCGTGTTTTTGGAATCTCTTCATCCGCTGCCCGCATGATTCGCCTGGTTCTCTCCACATTCGACTCATGTGCGTGAGACAGGTAGCCGAAAAGATACGGTATGATCACTGTGCCTAACACAGCCCGTTGCATACGCCTCATGCTTCATCGGTGAACAAGACACGTATCAGGTTGTGCGCCAGACCCTGGGCAAGGGAAAAGGCACCCTGCCTTTCTCTCTTACTCAAGAGATATCCCTGTGCCCCTCCCTTTTCGTAAAAGTCCCCCCGTGCCAGGATACGTCCTGTTCTGGTATCAAGAATGCTGCAACTTACGAAGATAGCGGGGAGATTCGTTCCCTCGCCCCTTCCATTGCCGGATGCTTCGAGGCCCTCCCCATATTCGAAGACCGTACCCGTAATCACTGCGTCGATCCTGAATTCCTTTCTCAAGATATGCAGGACGTCACTATCCACCGTTGAAACCGATGTCATGTGCCGTTGCAAAAGGAACTCCCTCAGATCACCATATTTTACAACCCGGAACCTGCCAAGGTGCACCAGCTCCGCCATGAGCAGATTTGTCATAATAACGCCGGCATTCACCTCGTTGCTCAGGTTATGCAATGGAAGAACAGCCACAGACCTTATATCCGTATGGTATTTCGAATCCACATACCAATAATCCCTGGGGCCGCGGATCCGGCAGCCCCAAAGGAGGGCGGTGCACAGCATGCTCACACACAGGAGCATCAGACACCTATTCTGTTTCATGGATCATTCCTCTTCCGTGTGCACAAGACTGACAGGGATCTCCGTAACGAGGGATCTCACGGATTTGTCGATCAACGCGGCTGATTCGGTTATACGGTCCCTGCCAAACCAACTCTCGTTCATGGTTCCGGACACCATTACATGCTTCATCCACAGGAGCGGGGTCCCTTCACCCGTGCCGATCATTTTCATGATAAGGGCGATTTGTGGCTCAGGAGATCCCTGATAGACACAGATCATACCGAGGATAATCGCATCCACCTCCAGTCTCCTCCCGATCTCCGATGCCTCCCGGGAGGTCAAAAAGCCGGTATGCCTGAGTCTCATCCGCAGGATGATCTCGTCCACCTCATCGTAATTCGGGAGGGTGAACAGGGTCTTCATACCTTCATACACTGGGTTCATCAGGTCATCTATCGCCAGAAAGCGTCCGCTCAGATTCTCAAAGGGAAGGATGGCCACCCGAGGTCTGGATTCGGGATTTTCCGCCTGAATGGAAAGGGGGAGAACCGTCAGCAATCCGATAAGGCCCAGACACAGCAGCTTTGAGTAACATCCTTGCCGTAAGAGATTAACCATGCTTCGATCCATTATTCGTATACCAGTGTATCTACAATGTGCCTTGACGCCTTCAAGGCGGTCTCGGTAAGCGTATCCTCGCCGATTCCCAGGATGCTGGGAAGCACTCGACTGCCCTTTTCCGTATGGCTGACCGCCCAAATAATCGATCCGGTCTTGGGATCGATCATCCGAAGGGTCAAGGACACCTCGGGATAGGAACCTGAACTGCTGCGGATGATACCGTACTCCTCCACGCGTCCCAGGATGATTCCTTGAATGCCGAGGGCCTGCCCGAGGTCCCTGGCTGCATCCTTGGTGACGGTCCCGGTTGACTTTTGGTCTTGTGGGGAAAAGGAGGTCTGGTCGGACGCCGCCGATGCAATACCCAGGGTGTTCATCACCCGTAATACCTCTCCAAGTTCGGGTACCTCTACCGTCTCGGATGCCAGAAGGGTGGTCACAAAGATGTCCCATACCTTCTTGTCAGCAAACCTGTCTTGCGAGAGATTTTCAAAGGGGAGAACCGCCACCTTTTTCACAAAACGAAAATTGGCATTCGGATTGACATACACCCTGTTTATGGGTTGCATACAACCTGCAGCACAGATAAGGAGAAACCCAGAGATGACAGTCGACACATACCTTGTATTCATGCTCCCACCATTCGATGATGTTGGACAATCGATGATACCTGTTTGTATATCCCACTAATGAACAGGCGTTCAAGTATTATAAATATAGGAATAATTTTTTGTTTCACAAAATGCCATAAGAGCCAGCAAATTGTATCATAAAGTTATTATAATATTAATTATACTATAAATGGTTCCAACATTCTCCCGGCATTAAAATCGGATCGTAAATTGTGCCTTCATGAGCTGATCCTCGGAAGGGGATTGATATCTCACATCGAAGCGAATCGTATCGGTGGCGGTAATGTTCAACTCCCCTGAAAAATATTCCGTTCTGTCCCTTGAACCCGATTGGTATCTCGTGTCGATTTCGATCTTGGATGTCGGACGCCAACTCAGGGTGCATTGGTAACTCGTTCCTTCACCTTCGTAATAGACGGTGTAACCGGCGTCAAGAAAAAAGGTCTGGACAGGCCGATATATGCATCTGGTGTCCACGCTCCCGGTAAAATAATGCTCATAGGCACTGCCGCCGTTATCCTCGATCCATTCGGCCCTTTGTTTTAGTACGGCCTTGAGACTTGGCAGCAGATTCATGTTCAGTTGTGCATCTATCCTCTCCTCATACCTGCGTGAGTTTGACACGAAATTTTCCCTCTGGATATATCCCAAATCCACGTCAAGATCCATACCCTGATGGATTCTTCCGGCACCTGTGAAAAGCACCGATCGTGTATGGGTCTGCCGGATCCCCATGCTCGCATCAGTGGAGCTGCTCATCAGGATGGATGTGTTGATCGGATATAGAGAGGAGTTCGGATCAACGATCAGCCCCTTTATGGACGGCTCCAGTTTCATTGAATAGGTCGTCAGCTCTCGCGGCCCCGGCACCTCGCTCTGCTCGTTCCTGCTATAATTCATGCCGAGGGTTGAGGGCAGGTAGGGATTCGGGTTCAGAAAGATACTCAGGTCGTGCGTCATGGAGGTTTCCCGTGTATCCGGTTTCTCCGGAAAGTCGCTGTCGATCTCCCCCCAGAAGACCCTGTACTCGGGCATCATCCACTCCACCGGACTGGCCGACATGGTAAAATGGGCATTGTGTCTCCACATATCCTTATGGATGCCGTCTTCCTCTTTCTCCTTGCCCTGACTCAGCTCGTATCCCGTTCCCATATTCACCCGTTTATTGAACAGGGAGAATGTATTCCTGATCCTTCCGGTGTTCAATAGATCATACGTTGTATCCACCTCGTACCCTGTGTCCTCTCGTTCCTGATTAAATGTGTGGCTCAGGGTTACAAGCCCTATCCGTATGGCATAGTCCTCCCTCAAGGAAATGCGCGAGTTCCTTGCCACCGGCTCTGTTTTCCCCGGTTGATCCCTCCGCTGCTCCTCGATCTGGAGGAGGACCTGCGGCAGGAATCGCGGCCGCCAATTGAGCCCTGCATAGGTCCTTTCATTGGTATAGGTCGTCTCTTTCGTGCCAAGGGCGACGTCCTGCTCCTCGGTAATGGTATCCTCACTCCAGCCCAGGTTCAGGTTCATCATCTCGTTCCCCAGTCTCATGTTCATGGACGGAAGCCATTGGGTCTGTTTCCTGTCCGCCATACCCTCCCGCGTCTGCGACATGAACTCGAATCTGAGACTGGCCTCATAAAGCGGCTGCAGCCTTCTTGAAAGGATCAGGTCATAGGTCTGGGTAAATTCGCTTGTTCGCCTGTCCTCTCTCCTTTTTTGCTCCCAGAGATAATCCACTGAGCCTGTGAGGGCATAAGCCGTTGTATATGAAACAAGGGTCATGAACATGCACAGGCCCGCGCCTATCATATAAAAAACCGGATGCTGTTTTATCGATGCACCCTCCTTGACCGGAAATCATCCCCAGCGTCCATGCGGTTCTATCGCGCCCATTTGATCTCCTCCAGTTCCTCCCGGGTGGGAATCTTCGAGCTCACCTTCAGGGTGAACAGGGCTACTCCCGGGTCGTTGCCTGACTGGTAGATCGCTGTTGCCTCTCCCATGAAATCGGTGATATCATCGATCTCCACAATCTTCCCTCCACCCCTTTCCACGCGCAGGGAGATGCCGGCACCCCTGGAGGGATTTCCGTGTATATCCGTCACCTTGATTCGGAGTTTGCACCGGCTTGTGCCATCGGCAGGTATGCGGCCGGGTTCCGCCGTCAGGAGGCAGACTGCGGGCGCATCGCTTTTCTGGATGATATAGGTGTTCCCTTCAATGTGCGCCGTCGTATCAATCGCCCGGATCTCCACGGTGCCGATACGGATTCCGGCAATGTAGGTCACCTCTGTAGTTCCCCCTTCATCGGTTATCCCTTCCTGGCGCACAAGACGCCCGTCACCCATGGAAATCGCAAAAACCACCCGGTGATCCTTCACGGGCGCGCCATCCCGGCGGGTTATCCGGGCGGTGATCCTGGATGTGCTGACACCATCCGCTGTCAGCCAGTCGGGAGAAGCAGTCACGGAAATGGCATATACCCCTTGCTTCAGCCTGAGCGCGGGAATATACTGCTCAACCTGTGCCTGTGTCTCGATATATGAGGTACAGAACCCCAATCCCGTGTCCCCGGTGATCCGGTCCCTCACCCTGAAGATAACGGTCTTTGCCGCAAATCCCGCCTCGTAATCGACCTCCATGCCTCCGAAGTCATCCGTGGTATACGGATATTCCTCCCGTCCCCTCCCGGTCCCTGAGGGGGGGGCCACCAAGGATCCTGCCTCGTTCGAATTCAATGTGCCAAGGCCGATCAATCCGGAATATTCGGAGGTTGTAAACATGGAGAGCCCTATCTCCCTACCCGTAACAGGCCGGCCCCTGGCGTCACTCAGGATAATTCTCACACGGCTTCGGGAGGTGTTGTCCGCATTGATCTCCGCCGGTTGGGGCCTGATGTCGATCCTGCTTCCTGAATCAATGGTAATGGCATAGGCAGACTGGGAGGGTATGGAGTGTCTTCCCGTCGCACTGGTCAGAGAGGCACACAGATGCCCCTGAATCAGACGGTCTCCGGGTTGTATGATATATTCCCCTTCATATATGTCGGGTTCATCCGGCCGAGGCACCAGCGGGATGTCCCATTTGGGCGTAGCGATCACACGGGGGTGGTCCTGACGGTCCACTGCTGCGACATATACAAAGGCATCCGGATCGAGCCTGATCCCGTCGGGAAGGAGGAACTGCTTCTCCCCCAGGCCGAGTCGGGTCAAAGGCTCGTTCTCATCGGACACCGATGGGGGATGGGTCCCTCTATATACGGCGTAACCCGAACAATCCGGATATTCGGATTCCCTGAATCCGGACCAGTCGACGACAATCCTGCGCTCATCGTCACTATATGCAGCCAGGTGAAAAACGCCCGTACACCCCGGGGTGCCCCTGACACGAATCCTCAAGACATCACCGGCGACCAGTCCCTCATTCCCCCCGGCCTGGAAGCTGTTTTCCGTCATTTCATATATCTCGGGCCCTTCATCACCCTCACCCCGGACAACCGATACCCGCAACTCGGGCTCGAAGGTTGAGATGTTTCCCGATGCATCGGTGAGCGTCCCCAGAATGGCCATCTGGTATCCCTCGTCACCATCCCGGAACACATAGCCGCCCTCATATTTCCCCCCTTCAAAGGATTCCTTCATCCCCACGTCCCTTATCCTGTTTCCGATGGAAAACCGGGCCGTACATCCCGGTTCGCCGATCAACAGCATGGA
>JBLIRN010000033.1:0-34481 GCA_049472315.1 bacterium | reverse complement strand
ATCCCTGCTTTTGGAATGGGCCAATAACCTTACGTCTATTGGCTGTCCCAGTTCATCTTCCTTTAAGATTTCAACCAAGACCCATTCATCCTTATATTGTTTTTCTAAGTCTTGTATAGTCAAAAGCTTCATCCCTCGATATGTAATTTTAATGTATATCTAAATTAAATACTTAATGCCCTTGTTTGTCAAGGGCAACTAATTATAACACTCTGCTTTATCAAATGATTTTGGCAAATGCAAATCCCATCGCCTCCTGGAGTCTTATTCGGGACAATGCCGGCAGGATCAGCGGGTGCTACCCTTCATTGAGCACCTGGAGGGTGATGCTGTTTTGACCAATGAGGATCGGGTTGAACCGGTAGGTGCCGATTCGCATGCCCCGGATCTCCCGGGCGAAGGTCTCCAGGGTGGTATAGATGGGGTAGAGCCCCCCCGAGGAGGGGCCTGCATAGTCGGAATGTTCGATGATGTGCTCGGTCAGGCGGGTGGCCAGGTCTCCCTGCACGTTTTGCATGATGATGGTGATCCGTTTCGGCTCGAATACGTACCCCTCCCTGGCGAGATCCCTGGCAAGCGCATTGAGATCCAGGCTCACCTCCGCGGAGATGGTGACGAAACGGTCGTTTTCCTTCATCTCCAGGATGTCGTAGGAGCGTATGGAGGCTGCGGGATCAAGATCCCCGGGGAGGTGGTTGAGCTCTACCCCCAGGCTGACGATGCCCCTCAATACCGCTCGTTTCAGAAGGATGTCGATCGCCTCCTCCTGGTAGTTGATGAAGTCGGTCACCAGCTTTCGCTCCATGCGCAGGGATTCCCGCTGGCCGGCGATGTCCTCCTCGAGCGGTGAGCTTCGCTTGCGGGCAAGCTCGTTGAACCGGTCTACGAACCCCTCCCGTTCCCACACCCGCAATTTAAGATCGTACTTGAGTATGCTCTCCTGCATCTGGATGGTGATCACATCCCCGTCCCGTTGAGGAGACGGCCCCGGGGGCTTGACCGGAGTGGGAGAGGGTGCCGTTGCCTGGGCTGGTGGGGGTTGCTCCCTGCGCCCTTGCGCTGGAGCGGGCGGTTCCTCGACCAGTCCCAGTTGTCGCTTGCGCTCCTCGAGCCGCCTTTCCGCCTTGCGCAGGAGGCCCGCTACCTCAGCGCTCTGGGGGCCCTGCGGTGCAATCTCCAGGTATCTGCGGTAGTAGTAGATGGCGTTCACCAGGTCCTGGAAATCCAGGTCATAGGTGAGTCCTAGAAAATAGAGCACATCGGGAAGATCGGGATAGATCCTGAGGGCCTGCTCGTAGAAGGAGACCGCCTCCTCCATTGCCCCACGCATGATCGCCCGGTCACCCTCCTCCTTCAGCCTGAGGGCCTCCTCGGGGATCATCTGGGCCGGGACACGGGAGGGAACCACCAGAAGAAGACAGGGCAGGATAAGGAGACAGGCCACCCACATCCGGACATGCACGGCGGATTATCCTCTCCCCTTCAGCGTACGTAAACGGTCCTGCACCTCTTTGACCCGATCGGCAGGGGAGGGGTCCCCGAAGATCGCGGATCCCATCACCAGCATATCCGCACCCGCTTCGGCCACCTCCAGGCAGTTTCCCTTCTTGATCCCTCCGTCCACCGCCAGCAGGGCACTCGACCCCTTTCGGTCGATCATCTCCCTGGTCCGCCGTATCTTGTCGATGCAGAAGGGGATAAAGGACTGCCCCCCGAACCCGGGGTTCACCGACATGATCAGTATCAGGTCCACATCCTCGATCAGCCATTCGATGGTGTAGAGCGCGGTGGCCGGGTTGAGGGCGACCCCTGCCTTCATGTCGAGCGCCTTGATCTGCTGGATCGTTCTGTGGTGATGGCCCTCCGTCTCCACGTGGATGGTCAGCCAGTGGGCCCCCGCCTCCTTGAAGGGGAGGATGAGTGACTCGGGGTTCCGGACCATGAGGTGCACGTCCTGGGGGAGGTCGGTTATCCGGGTGAGGCACTGGACCACCAGGGGGCCTATGGTCAGATTGGGCACGAAATGGCCGTCCATGACATCGATGTGGAGTGCATCCACCCCTGCAGCCTCCACCGTCTTCACCTGCTCCTTCAAACAGGCGAAGTCCGCGGAGAGGATGGACGGGGCAATGAGGGGGCGCGAATCGTTTCTGCTCAAAACCGTCTCTCCTCCACCAGCTCATCGTCAAGGTAGATGAGGGCCTTGGTGTTTCTGGTCGTCCGGATGAGAAGCTCTATCTCATCCCCAGGGGGCCGGACCTGGCGGAAGATCTCCCGGGACTCTCCCCCCGACTGGAGCAGGATCTTTACCTCCTTCTCCTCCAGGCCGTGGGGGACCCGGTAGGTGAGGGTGGTGTAGATGCCGGCCTCCTCCTGGTCGAGCTGTTCCGCCTTGCTCACCTCGAGGTCAACCTTCTCGTTGGACAGGACCATGAACCCGAACGAGGGGACCTGGGTCATGACGGTGTTGGGGGGGAGGCTGCTGTTGTGCTTGTAGCTGATCTGGCCCGGGCTCAGGCCTGCCTGCCTCAGAGTCCTGAGGGAATTGTCGATGGTGAGCCCCACCAGGTTCGCCATGAACAATGCCCGGGGCCGCTTTCCCTCGCTCAACAGGAGGTCAACGGCATCACCGCGGGGAACCATGCTGTTGCCGGGGGGATTTTGGGCGACCACCTTGTTCTTCCCTATCTCCGCGTGATGGATGTGGGAGAGGCTCCCGATGACCAGCCCTGCCTCCTGTATGATCCCCTGGGCCCTGAGCCACGGCTCGTCCACCACGTTGGGCACGTCCACCTTCTCCGAGCCCCTGCTCAGCAGCACCTTCACGGCGCGGTCCCTTCGCATGAGGGACTGCGGTTTGGGGTCCTGGGAAATGATGTGGTTTTCCGGGATTGCGTCGTTGCATTCCTGGTCCACGATCTTGAGCCTGAGGCCGATCTTGTTGAGCTGTTCCAGGGCATTGACGGTATCCTTTCCCACCACGGACGGGACCTTCACCAGGTCCGCCCTGCTCACCAGCTTCATGGTGATCAGGGCGCTCAGGAGGCTGAGGCAGAGGAGGAAGACCACGATGAGGGAAAACTTGAGCACATTCAGCAGCAGGCGACGTGCATCGGGCATCTCGCTGTCACCTCCGTTCCATCGTTGTTTGTGCGGGTGATTGACGGTCCGTCCAGTAACACATATGCAAAAAGGGTTCCACGAATTTCAGGGTGCCTTTCACCGGGTCCTCCATCATCTAATAAATATAATCATCTTCTGTTCGCCTACTTCCGTTCACCTACGTTCACGCCTTTTATTTTCTCACACAAAAGGCAAAAAATCCATCTGCCCCCGGGCTGGTGGGGAGCGATCGAAGGGCGCCGTCCTTGCCCACCATCGCACGCCACGTCGCAGGGACCCGCTCCCCGAGGTCTACACGGTTCCATTCCCGGTGGTGTTCGAGAAACGCCCCCAGTATCTCATCGGTCTCTTCAGGCTCCAGGGAGCAGGTGCAGTATACAAGGCAGCCCCCCTTTCGCACCGCCCGGGCCGCCTGGAACAGGATCGCCTGCTGGAGCCGGGCAAGGATGGGGAGGTCCTCCTCCCTTCTGACCCAGCGAATCTCGGGATGACGTTGGATGGTCCCCAGGGAGGAGCAGGGCGCATCAACCAGGACCCGGTCGAGGAGGGATTTTCCCCAGGGAGGCTCCCGGTCTGCGCTGCCGCAGACCGGGAAACAGATCCCCGCGCCCAGGCGCCGCGCCCTCCGGCGGAGGGCCCTGAGCTTTGGCTCGCTGCGGTCGAGGCAGAGGATCTCCCCCCGGTTGTGCATCATGTCGGCCATGTGGCAGGCCTTGCCGCCGCTTCCCGCACAGGCATCCAGCACCCTCTCCCCGGCCTCAACCCCCAGCAGGTGGGGTATGAGCATGGAGGAGAGTCCCTGCAGGTCGATCATCCCTTCCCTGTACAGGGGGACTTGGTTCAGCGGCACGTGCCCGTGAACAAAGAAACCCTCGGGAATGACCTCCGACCGGGCCACCCCTTCGAGGTTCGCGTCGAGTTGCGGGAGGGCCTGCGCCGGATCGCCTCCCTTCAGCCGGTTCCATCGGATGGTGAGGCGGGGGGGCGTGTTGTTGGCGGCACAGATCGCCGCCGCCGTTGTGGTGCCGTATCGCTTTAACCAGCGTTGCACAAGCCAGCGGGGGTGGGATTGGACGATGACCAGGTAGGCTTCCGGGTCTTTCTCGATCGAGGGAAGGACTCCCTCCCCGTGTGCTGCCAGGGCGCGCAGCACCGCGTTTACCAGTGAGACGGTGCCTTTATGGCCGTAGCGGCGGGCAAGGCGGACGGATTCATCAACCGCCACCGAGGATCTTAGATCGGGCATATCCAGAAGCTGGTATGCCCCCAGCCTCAGGCAGTTTCTGATCCAAGGGGTAAGCCCGGCCAGGGGATACCTGGCGTGGCCGGCAATGGCGTGGTCGAGCCGGTTTCTCTGCCTCAGCACCCCGTATACCAGGAGGTAGCATAATCTGCGGTCCTCCGGGGCCAGGGGTGTGCGCGCGAAGGCATGCTCCAGGAGGTGATTGGCGAACCCCCCTTCCACCTCCACCCGGCGCAGCACCCTCAGGGCGAGATCGCGGCTGGTCGAGGCGGGTCGTGTCAATGTCCGGAGAGGGCCTCCGCCAGGGCGGAGCCGAATTCCTTGGCAGCCTCGGGTCCGGATGCCGTGATCAGCAGGCCGTCCCGTTCCACCTTCTTGCCTGTATACTGCGCGCCCTCCGCAGTCAGGGCGGACACCACCGACGAGAATACGGTGACCTTTTTTCCCTTCAGCACCCCTGCACGCGCCAGGGTCACCGGCGCGATGCAGATGGCGCCCACCACCTTCCCCGACGACACCGCCTCCCTGACCATCGTGTGGGCCTGTTGATCATCCCAGTACTCCTTGGCCCCCGCCCCGCCGATGAACACAACCCCCTCGTACTCACCGACCGTTGCCTTCGAAAGCAGAAGATCGGGGGTGTAGCGCATGCCGAGCATCCCCGTTGCCGTATCCAGGCCGGAGGAGGCCACCGTCACCTGAAAGCCGGCCTTTTCCAGGACCGCCTTGGGCTCCAGGAATTCCTCATCCCTGAAGTCCTTGTGCGCAACCACGAACAGCACCTTTCGTTCCTTTTTCTCCGTCATGTCATTCCCCTCCTTGCCCCACAGGGGGAGCGGCCGGCTGAACACCCCGCATATCCCCACGTAGAGGATGATGAAAACGAGGAACCCGAGTCGCGTACGATGCATCCCTAATCACCCCCTTCCGGAAGATCCGACAGGAGTCTGTAGAGTCTCGGGGCCTCCGACGCCCGCACATTCCCGCTGGGAATGGCAAGGACCTCCACCTCCTTTCGGTGCGCCCCCAGGTGGAGGACGATCCGGTCTCCCTCCTTGAGGTCCCTCCCGGGTTTCCCTTGTGCCCCGTTCACCTCCACCCAGCCCCGCTCACAGAAATCATGGGCCAGGGTCCTCCGTTTCACCAGCCTGCTGATCTTGAGAAAGAGATCGAGCCTCACCGTGTTGCTACCATGCGAGGGCCTTTTCATTGATCTCTATGGTGGCCCTCTTCCTCAGCCGCTCAATCCACGAATCAAAAAGCTCCGCCCTCTTGCGCTCGGTCAGGGTCTTCTTGATCTCTTCCCATACAGGGGCCCCCCTCTCCAGCCCCTTTTCCGCTCGGGCGATCAGCAGGAGGAGATGGTATCCGCGATCGGTTTTCACGGGGCCGGCGACGCCTCCGGGACGAATTCCGGAGATCGCATCGGCGAATTCCGGCCTGAGGCCGTCCAGGGAGAACCATCCCAGGTATCCGCCGTCTGCCGCGGATGCATCCTGTGAATACGTGGTGGCGAGCTCGGCAAAGGGGGTGCCTTTCTCCCATTCCCGTTTCAACTCATCGAGACGCTCGCGCGCAGCCCGCTCCGCTCCGGGATCCCCCCCCTCTTCGGGTAGGCGCAGGAGGATATGGGAGATCTCCACCCTGGTCCCCTCCTTAGCGCCCGTCCATTCCGCATCATAGTATGTCCTGATCTCCTGGTCCGTGACCTGAACGGGCTGATTGAGAAATCTCTGCTGGAGGCGGAGGAAGGCGATCTCCTCGGACAGGTTGTTCTTCAGGTCTTCCCTGGTCAGTCCATCCTTGGCCAGCGCCTCATCCAGTGCCTCGTCCGAGGTCAATCCGTTGTCCGCCTTTATCTTCTCGATGTGCCGTTCAATCTCGGCGTCATCAGGGGTAAGCGCCATGCGCTTCGCCTCCTCGATCATCAACTGCTCGTCGATGAGGTCCTGGAGGATCTTCTCCCGTATGTCGTGCCGCTCTTCGGCAGGGAGGTCATCCGTGGACCGGCGCAGGCCCCGTTCCCTCATGACGAGGTCGCTCCACGTGATTACCGTGCCGTTCACCACCGCCAGGATGCCGTCGAGCAGCACCGGCTCGGCACGGGCGTTCACCCTGCATGCCATAATGCAGGCGGCGGCCAGCGCAAGGGAAATTACAGCGTTCATCCATCGTTTTGTCATGATGCGGTCTCAGTAGGTCTTCGTCAATGCGTTCAAATTCAGTTTGATGCGGGCGCGCGACCGCAGGTCGAGCAGCCAGTCGTGAAATGCCTGGTCCCTTTTCTGGGCCAGGAGGATCTGCTCGATCTTGGGCATGGCCTCCTCCCATGTGGCCTCTTTGGGCTGGCGGATTTCGAGGAGCTGGAATATGTGGTAGCCGTAGTCGCTTTGCACCACATCGCTTATTTCACCCTCCTTGAGAGTGAGGACCACCTCGTCGAACTCGGGGGGCATCTGCCCGAGCCCGAAGAAGCCCAGGTCTCCGCCGTTTTCGTGATCGGGGCTGAGGGAGCGTTCCCGGGCAAGCGCAGCGAAGTCACGCCCGCCCTGGAGGAGCTTCAGGATTTCCCTCGCCTCCATCTCGGATTCCACCACAATCTGCCGTGCCCGGTATTCCCGGTCCCTGTCGAACTCCTGCTTGTGGGTGAGAAAGAACGACCGCATCTCTTCCTCGGTGACCTTCAGGGAGGGCTCGATTTCCTGTTGAACCAGCTTTTTCACCAGGAGCCCGTCCAGGAAAAAGGATCGCCAGCCTTCGAAGGCCGGATCGGTGAGGTAGTTTTCCGTGGGGAATTTGCCTTCGGGATACCCCCTGCTCATGTCCTTCAGTGATACCCCCAGGTCCTCCGGACCGGCGGTGATCCCCCGTTCCTTGGCTGCCTGCACCAGGAGCTCCTTGTCGATCATGAGCAGGAGCAATTCCTTTCTCAAGGATTTTATCTGGTCCTCGGATTCTATGTACGGCTCTTCCGCATCCAGGTTGAACCGTTGAATCTCCTGGTTGAAGTCCTCCAGGGTGATCTTCTTCCCGTTCACCTGGGCGCAGACAATGGAGGATGCCTTGTCCCTATCCCCCATGGAGGAACACCCCAGCACACCCCCTATGGCGAGCACAAGGGTGCACACCGCAAGCATTCTCATACCATATCCCTTTTTCATGACCTCTCCCTGGAGCTGCATTGTTTCGTGTTGGCCCGAAAACAGAATTCACCTCCGCCTCCACGCTGCTTCGACAGCGCGTCAGCTTCACCCACATCGGGATATATCTTAAAACCTCCCGAAGGAACATGCAAATCCTTCCCTATTCTATTGACAGGCGCCTCGGAACATGCTTAAATAGCCGAACAAATAAAAGGAAATGGAGTGCCGAAGTGGCGGAATTGGTAGACGCGCTAGGTTCAGGGTCTAGTAGGCGAACGCCTGTAGGGGTTCGAGTCCCCTCTTCGGCACCAACCTCATTTCGTTCACTATAACTATCTCTCGATCAACCTTTCCTGTCCCGACCACCCACATTTCATTTACTTAAGCCAGCTTCAGTAAGCCTCAAGGTTTCTTCCCCTCCGCCAGCACCTCCCTGACCCACTGCTTTACCCTCTTCTCTTCCTCCGTGTTCCCCTCAAGGCGGATGTCGAAGGGCTTGCTCACTTCGCCGAAATAGACCGTCCGGTGCGGGAATGGTATCTCGATGCCCTTCTCGTCGAATCGTTTCTTGATCCTCCGGTTCATCTCCCTGCCCACCATCCATTGCTTGATGGGTATCGTCTTGATGCGGGCCTTGATGATGACTGCGGAGTCGTCGAATTTATCCACCCCCAGGATCTCCAGTGGCTCCAGGATCTGGGGCCCGAAGGAGGGATCCGCCATGATCTCGTCGCTTAACTGTTTGAGGACGTCTATGACCCGGTCCGTGTCCTCCTTGTAAGCGACTCCGACATCGAAGATGTAGAAGGAGAAGGTGTGGGTGAGGTTTGAGATGGTATTGACGGTCCCGTTGGGGAAGATATGCACTGCCCCGTCGAGGCCCCTGAGCACGGTGGTCCTGAGGTTCACCGCCTCCACCAGGCCGCCGGTTCCGTTCAGTATGGCCACGTCTCCCACCCGCACCTGGTTTTCGATGATCATGAACAGACCGCTGATAACGTCTCTCACCAGGTTTTGGGCGCCGAATCCGACCGCCAGACCGACGATGCCTGCACCGGCCAGGATAGGCTTGATATCAAAGCCCAATTCATTCAGGACCATCATCACGGCAACGATCCACAGGGTGACAAAGATGGTCTTGTAGACGATCTCCCCTACCGTTTTGATCTGCTTGTTGACCTCCGTTTCGGAGGCCCCCGGCCGGGCCTTCATGCGGCCTCCCACTACGTGTTCCATCCGCGAAATGACGAATCGGGTGACGCTGGTCAATATCATGGCGAGGAGGATGATCAGGGGGATACGGAGGAGGGAATAGATGTATCCGGAATAATGGGCCAGGAAGGGAAACACCGGCACTCCCCATGCATTCAGAACAACGAGCGCCGTCACCGCCAGAATCAGGAGATTGAAGATCCTTTTGAGGATCTTCAGGTATGCGCTGAGGCGCTCCTTCATGTCGGAATAGGCTTCATCAAGGGCCTTGATGGGCCTTTTGAGCGCATTGATGCAGAAAAGACCCAGCCACCACACTATCAGCGCGAGGAGGATAATGAACATGCTCTTCACAAGGGAGAGAAACAAATAGGAGGGAAGTGATACGTTCCCGTTCGAAGAGAAAAGGCGGTTGATCATGGTGCGCACCCAGGCGGCGATCCCCCCGTTTTCACATAGGGGGCGAACAATGCCGCCGTCCGTTGCAAGGCGACTTCCGCTGGACATGGCTGGCACTTCCATTCCCCGCCCCGATGCAGAGGCGAGGGGATATGGACTCAGAAAAAGGATACCGAAAAAACCGAGGATCACTACGATTGCAAGGGTCCTCCTGCACATTGTTTCCTCCTTTCCGGGCAATAATTCGCCCTGTCTTCCCTGAGGGAATATCCTCCCGAGAGACGCCCATTCGTGTCCCCGTTTTTCTTTCCCAGCGGCGGGGGATCAAAGGGGCTTCAAACCAACGTTGAGAGGGTGAGGTCTCGAGGATGTTTCTTGTTCATGATCAGAAATGGTGACCGTATATGAGTATATCTTAGAAAATCATGGAGGACATTGCAAGGGATTTAGTCCGGGATATCCAAGGAAATTCGAAGGGCTTGATTGAGGGCCTGGATTTTCGATTGTGAAAGAGTGCCAATGAAGTTCGTTAAGAGTGATTTGGGCAAACTGACAAGCTCATCACAGTGGATGCTGCTTTCATGCTTTAAGCCTTCATCAACACCAACGAGTACCTGAGTTGATAATCCGTTACGGGTTGAATAGATCGGTGCGCAGATAACAGTTGAAAAACGTGAATCGATGAGTACTTGCCGGCTTACCACAACAAAGACCCTGAATTTTTTGGGATCTTTGGTTGAAGGATTGACCACACGATAGAGTTCACCACGTCTCAAAGCGGCACCTGGTAAGAGAGGACATCCTCTGCTTCCTGATTAAGTGTATGTGCGTGTCGATTAATAATCTCCAGATCCCTGTCATTCTGTTCACTGCGGATCATCTGGGTAATAAAGGCCCGTAAGGCAGCCTCGATAAACTCAGAGCGATTTTTATAGCGATCTGATCGTTCATCCACGGCCTTTAGAAGGTCCTCTGATAATGTGATAGATGTCTTAATTTTCATACCACCAATATACTCCCAAACAGAATATCATGTCAAGCCTTGCCTTATCCGCAAATGAAACCTCACGATCTTTCGATCAAAAGAAGGATTGCCTCGGGGTGACCGGCGGTTCTGGTCAGGGCAGCTCATCGATACTGACACCACACATTGCCTCGGGCTGCAATCGCATCATAGCGTCGCCCGCAATCTTATTTCCGTAATTGCATCGATAAATATGCCTGCCAGCAATAATGGACCTGGATTCAGAACTGGAATTTCCTGGGGACCATGAGGGGATCTGAACACGGACGGGAGCGGACAGGGGGCCGGAGGCGCCATTGAATTCTCCGTAGTACTGTGCTATATCTATCTTTTTACGGATTGTACATAATACGAAATCCCCTGCACCGTAAACGTATACGGCAGTCACCGGATAACCATTTTGCACCGGGGGCGTATACACGCCTTTTCATGAAAGGCCTTCGGTGTGCATTGGCGGTATGTCTCTATGGTGAACCAATCCCATGCCCAGCACGCGTTCAAATCCGGGTTTGTTTCCCTCATTGGTCCTCCCAATACAGGGAAATCCACCCTCCTGAACCGGATCGTCGGTCAGAAGGTCTCCATCACATCGCCTCGGCCGCAGACCACCCGCAATCGGATACTCGGCATCTGGCATGGTGAACCGGCCCAGATCATCTTTATTGACAGCCCGGGGATCCACAAGGCGTCCAAAAGGCTCAACCGGAAAATGGTTCGAACCGCCCTCCTGACCTTCGAGGAGGCCGATATCATCCTGGTCATGGTCGATGCCGTGACAACGGGTCTCGGGGATGAAGACATGCAGATGATCATGGGACACCTCAGGGGTGTATCCTGTCCGGTTTTCCTGATCATCAACAAGATCGATCTGATCCCGAAGCCGCGCATCCTGGAGTTGATCGATGTGTACAAGGATCTCCATCCCTTCCGAGAGATCATCCCTGTTTCCGCCCTGACCGGGGAGAACTGCTCCGATGTGGTGGATACGATCATCGCCTATCTTCCCGAGGGGCCTCCCCTCTATCCGGAGGACATGGTGACCGATCAGCCGGAGCGGTTCGTGGTTGCAGAGATCATTCGTGAAAAGCTGATCGCCCTGACCCGGCAGGAGATCCCCTATGTGATGGCCGTGGTCATCGACGAGATGGGGACCGATCCACAGACCGGGATGGTGAGGATCAGCGCCACTATCCTGGTTGAAAAGGAGTCCCAGAAGGGAATCGTTATCGGCAGCAGGGGGGTGAAGCTCAAGGAGGTGGGGAGGATGGCCCGGGAGGAGATAGAACGACTGCTCGGCACGAAGGTATTTATGGAATTATGGGTCAAGGTGGCACGAAATTGGAGAGAAAACGAGCTGGTGCTTAAACAGATCGGCTATTGATACGAATGAGGTATTCATTCTAAACCTCCTCCGGAAAGGGGGTGAACGGTATGGTTCCAAAAATGAGTCTGCTTTTTTACACCGTCCGGAAATTGATCAATCGCGGGGCGACCTCGAACCTGAGCAATATGATAAACAAGCTCCACCCCGCTGATATCGCCCAGGTGATGCAGCAATTGGGCCCGTCCGACCGGTTTTTCCTGTTCGGCCTGATTGCGGAGAAGGACAAGGCGGCGGAGGTGTTGAGCGAACTGAATCCCCCCTCCCGTTCCGAGCTCCTCGAGCAACTCGATCCGAAAAGGATCGCCGAGATCTTCAAGGAGATGTCCCCCGACGACCTGGCGGACATCATCGGGGACATGCCCAAGGAGATCGCCGGCAAGGTCCTGGATTCCCTCGGGAAAAAGGACTCGGAGGAGATCCAGGAGCTATTGAAATATGAAGAGGACAGCGCCGGGGGGATCATGTCCACCCATTTCCTGGCCCTCAACGAGAACATCACGGTCAAGGAGGCCCTGGAAAAGATCAGGGCGACCAGCGACGACATGGAGGTGACCCTGTATCTCTATCTGGTGGATGATTTCCAGCACCTCACCGGGATCGTCTCCTTCAGGAAACTGCTCACCAGCCACCTGGAAACCCCGCTGAAAAAGATCATGAAGACCGAGGTGATCAGCGTCCGTGTGGACGAGGACCAGGAGGATGTCGCCAGGATCGTGGAAAAGTACAACATCCTGTCCGTGCCGGTGGTTGACCGGTACAACAAGCTGGTGGGGGTGGTCACCGTCGACGACGTCATCGATGTCATCAGGGCGGAGACCACCGAGGACATCTACAAGATGGCAGGAACCAGCCATGAGGAGCTGTTCGAACAATCGACCTGGAAGGTGGTCATGATGCGTATGCCGTGGCTTTTGATCACCCTGATCGGCGAGACCTGCTCCTATTTGATCATGCGCTGGCACCAGGGCACCCTCCAGGAGAACATCGCCATTTCGTTTTTTATCCCCATGATCATGGCGCTGGGGGGAAACGTGGGAAACCAGTCCCAGACCATTGTGGTGCGCGGTCTTGCCACCGGAAAGATACTGGACACCGAGCAGTGGAAGATCCTGTTCAAGCAGGTGCGCATCGGCATGGCCATGGGGATCATCGCGGGGGTGCTGATATCCCTCTTTTCCGTGGTCATCGATTCCCGTCACCATGTGCTCTCCGTCATCGTGGGGTTTTCCCTGTTTATGTCCATTACCATATCGGGGATCATGGGTGCGGTGGTCCCCTTTGTCCTGAAACGGCTGAACATCGACCCTGCCGTTGCAGCAGGCCCATTTATTACCAACTTCAACGATGTCGTCAGCATCTTCATCTATCTGGGCCTCGCCACGAGCCTGATCGTTTTCCTGGTATAGGTTGTCCCTGCTCGCGACAGAGGCGGTGGTTATCGGATCCACCAACCTGGTGGAGGCGGACAGGATCGTATCGGTTTACTCGCCCCAGTACGGTCAGATACGGGGGGTCGCCCACGGGGTCAAGCGGATCAAAAATCCCTTCGGCAGCGCCCTCGAGCCCCTCACCCACATCCACCTCATAGTCAAGGCACGGCCGAACCGCGAGCTCCAGATCATCAGGCAGGCCGACATCATCAACAGCTTCCAGGCATTGCGCGGTGACATCATCCGTCTCACCGCCGGGCTGTACGGCGCGGAACTGCTGCATCGGCTCACCCCGGTTGGAGGCGAAGGACAGCCGGCGGTGTTTGATCTCCTGGTGCGGTACCTGGGTCTGCTCACCGAGAAGAGGGACCTGGTCACCCTCCTGCGCATATTCGAGCTGAGACTCCTCGCCCTTCTGGGGTACGGGCCCCAGCTTGAGCGTTGCCAGGTCTGCGGTGAACCTCTCCACGGGCACGGATGGGGATTCAGCCCGGAGCAGGGGGGGGTGGTATGCCAGCGATGCCGGCACGGAGTGCGGGACGCACACCCCATGTCCCCCGGGGGGATCATGTTTCTCAGGCAGGCCGTGTCAATGGACCTGGAGAGGATAGGGAGGCTGCGGGTCCTCCCCTCGGCCAGGGAGGAACTGGAATGCGCATTGAATGGAATGCTCATGATCCATGGTGGTGCATCCCTTAAATCATACCCCGTATTGAAGCGGCTTTTATCTGGGGGGTAACCGTTTTCTCCGGATCTGCTTCCCCTTATATAATCTATAGTTACGACAATATAATTTGATTTTTTTGCTAAAACATGCTATAAAATAATTACAGAGGCGCTTTCCCACGCCTCAATTCATGGGGACCTGGCGAAAAAAATCTCCTGCCCTGCGTCGGGTCCCCATGATCTCTTTTTATCCCGCCTTACATTACATCAAGGCGGCTGAATTCATTTGGAACCAACGTCGGAGCCGGTATTGTCCTTCTTGCCTTCCCTGATCCTTAAATATTCCTCGGCAGTACACACAATAAGGTCGGTCTTTTTATAGTCCTTCTTATTGCGTGTTATAAGATAATAGATGCCATTCTCTTTTGCCGTATAGTAGTGTATGGCATCCTCGAAGTCGTTGAATTCGGAAACAAGGGCCAATTCTATTATCTTATCATCGATAGGGAGTACCTTGACCAGTAATTTCAGCTTGTGAAGGCCCTTGATTGCCTTTTCTTTCGATAGCAACTTGCGTAATATGTAATAAATATTCGAGAATATCAATGGCGAAACATAGGCCGTAATCTCACCCGAATCCACTAAAGAAAAGAGTTTGGCGGCGTGAGGGAAAAAGGGTTCCCTTTTCCCCAAGAGGTCTAAGATAATATCCGAATCGATGTATATGTTGTCCACTATTTATACTTATCAATCAGATAGTTGGTGTATTCATCCTGTATATCCGCATCACCCTTAAGATCGATAATCCCTGACAGCTCTTTTACAAGGGGCGGATACCCTGCCTTTTCGATTTTTTCCTCATCAACCAGTGATTTGAAATATCGTTCAACGATCTTTGACAGGCTCATACGCCTTCGTCCCGCATACCTTTTGGCTCGTTCAATGGCCTCTTTATCAAGCTTTAGGGTAAGTTTTGTAACCATATTTAATTCTCCTTGTACGTATAAAAGGTAGCAAATAAGTACGCATATGTCAAGGGGCATTTTGTCTTTCCACTATGACCGAAGGCAAAACGCGTATTAGTGGAACTTTCCCTCCTCAGCCAATTGACATCAAGGCGCCATTTTGATATAGTTTTCAATTCAAAGCCCTACTCTTGCATATTTGACGGGTATCATTTAGAGTAGGTGGGATCCTCAGAACGATAAACCAAAAGAGTATACGATCAGTGGAGTTTCATGGGGCAGAAGAATTCTTTCCAGTCCATCATCCTTTCCCTTCAGCATTTCTGGTCTGATCAGGGGTGTGTGCTGCAGCAGCCCTATGACCTTGAGGTCGGGGCAGGGACCTTCCACCCGGCCACCTTCCTGCGCTGCCTCGGGCCCGATCCATGGAGGGTCGCCTATGTGCAGCCCTCCCGCCGTCCCACGGACGGTCGATACGGGGAGAACCCGAACAGGCTCCAGCACTACTATCAATACCAGGTCATCATCAAGCCCTCCCCACTGGAGGTCCAGACCATGTACCTGGACAGCCTCAAATTTCTGGGCATCAATCCCCGCGAGCACGATATCCGGTTCGTGGAGGACGACTGGGAGTCACCAACCCTTGGTGCATGGGGGCTCGGCTGGGAGGTCTGGCTGGATGGAATGGAGATAACCCAGTTTACGTATTTCCAGCAGGTGGGCGGTGTTGACCTGCACCCGATAACCGTAGAGCTTACCTACGGACTGGAGCGGATCGCCATGTACCTGCAGGGGGTGGACAATGTCTTCGACCTGGTGTGGACCGAGGGGGTCCGCTACGGTGAGATCCATCACGACACGGAGGTGCAGTACTCCACCTATAACTTTGAAAAGGCGGATGTGCAGGCGCTTCAGCAATGGTTTTCCATGTATGAACAGGAATGCCTGAACCTCCTTGCCGTGAACCTTGTGCTGCCTGCCTATGATTTCTGCCTCAAGTGTTCCCATACCTTCAACCTGCTCGATGCCCGCGGAGCGATCAGCGTGACGGAGC
Source organism: bacterium (assembly GCA_049472315.1). Classification (GTDB taxonomy): domain Bacteria; phylum SZUA-182; class SZUA-182; order DTGQ01; family JAFGSM01; genus JBLIRM01. The sequence continues at coordinate 18,838 of JBLIRN010000033.1, read as the reverse complement.
GGACCGGGTATATCGCCCGGGTGAGACGTCTGGCCAGGGAATGCACCAGGAAATACCTGGGGATGGATTCCCCCGGGGAGGCGGGGCAGTGATGGTGAAGGAACTGCTCATAGAGATCGGCACCGAGGAGATCCCCGCCCGGTTCAGCGGGCCTACCCTCGCCCAGATGCGGGAACGCATGGAGGAGGCCCTGCGCTCCCACCGCATCCCGTTCGCATCCGTTGTGACCATGTGCACACCCAGGAGACTCGTCACCTGTGTCACAGATGTCGCCGTCCACCAGGAGGAGCATCTCCTCAAGGCGGTGGGGCCGCCGGCGCGGGTCGCCTATGACAAGGAGGGGAAACCCACCAATGCTGCCGTGGGATTTGCCCGGAATCAGGGGGTGGGGATCGAGGAACTGCGCACGGAGGAGATCCCCGGCAAGGGGGAATACCTGGTGGTGGAAAAGCGGGACCCGGGCAGGCCGACTGCCGAGTTGCTCCCCGCGCTCATCCCCGCCTGGATCACCTCCCTCGGCTTTCCCAAGAACATGCGGTGGGGTGAGGGCACCCTCAGGTTTGCGCGGCCCATCCACTGGATTTGCGCCCTGTTCGGCGGGGAGGTGGTTCCCTTCAGCATCGACGGGATTGAAAGCGGTGCAACCACCAGGGGCCACCGTTTTCTGCACCCCGATCCGATCACGGTGCAGGATTTTTCCTCCTACCTGGAGCGTCTGGAGAAGGGGCATGTGATCGTGGACCCTGAGCGGCGCACGGGGATGATCCTGGACCAGTCCGGCAAGGAGGCGGAGAAGGCCGGCGGGAGGCTCAGGGATGACCGCGATCTCCTCCAGGAGGTCACCCACCTTGTGGAATGGCCCATTGCCCTGTGCGGCTCATTTGCCCCCTCCTTTCTCCGGCTTCCGGAGGAGGTCCTGGTGACCAGCATGAGGGATCATCAGAAATACTTTTGCCTGACCGATGCACGCGGCCGCCTGCTTCCCCGGTTCATTACCATCAGCAATACCCCTGTGAATGATTCGCAGGTGGTGATTGCGGGAAATGAACGGGTGCTCAGGGCGCGATTGACGGATGCCGCGTTCTTCCTCGACGAGGATACGAAGAGGCCGCTTTCGGATCGTGTTGAGGGCCTCAAGCACGTGGTGTTCCAGGAACAGCTCGGCAGCCTTTATGATAAGGTCATGCGGATCAAGGACCTCTCCCGCTATCTGGCTGAGCATCTCGATGCGCCTGACCTCGACCGGAAACAGCGGGGCGACCTCGTGCGTTCCCTGGAGCGGGCCGCACTCCTGTGCAAGTGCGATCTGGTGACCGAGATGGTGGGGGAGTTTCCAGAGCTGCAGGGCGTCATGGGCAGGGAGTATGCACAGCGCTCCAATGAACCGGAGGAGGTTGCGCAGGCGATCTACGAACACTATCTGCCGCGCTTTGCCGGGGATGAACTGCCCACGTCCCTGACCGGGGCGATCCTCAGCCTTGCGGACAAGATGGATACCATTGCCGGATGCTTTTTCCTGGGGCTCGTCCCCACCGGTTCCGAGGATCCTCATGCCCTGCGGCGGCAGGTGCAGGGCATGATCCAGATCGTGATCGATCAGGGCCTGGTCTTCCCCTGGCAGGGATTTGTGGATGAGGGGTTGCGTCCCTTTGGCGCTGCGGATCCCGGGAAAGGGGAGGAGGCGTCTCAAAGGCTCCATGCATTTCTCATACAGAGGCTGAACAACTATTTCATTGCACAGGGCTACGCCTATGACCTTATCAATGCGGTGCTTGACGCGGAGAACGCCCATCCCATCGTCATGCAGAAGAGGCTGGATGCCCTCACCAAATTCCGCGCCGAGGAGAGCTTCGGCGCCATCCTGACGCCCTTCAAACGGGTGATCAACATCCTTCCCAAGGACGCCCACCGGCTTCCATCCCTGAACACCGATTTGTTCGTGGAGGACGCGGAAAAAAGATTGTACGCCGCATTCAAGGGATTGGAGGAGGAGTTGCGCGGGAAGATCGGACGCGGCGAATACCTTGATGCCCTGGAGGCCATGGTCGCACTCAGGGAGCCCATAGATGCATTTTTCGATCAGGTCCTGGTCATGGATAAGAGGGCGGAAGTGAAAGAGAACCGGCTCGCCCTCCTATCCTCCATCGGAACCATTTTCCTCAGAATCGCCGATTTTTCAAAGATCGTTCAGGAACAAGGCTAAGAAAAAAAATGAGGCCTTGAAAGGGGGTTTTATATGGCAGCGGATAAAAATAAGATGGTCTATTTCTTCGGTGACGGCAAGGCGGAAGGACGCGCCGACATGAAGAACCTTCTGGGCGGCAAGGGGGCCAACCTGCACGAGATGACCAATGTGGGCATCACGGTCCCTGCCGGCTTCACCATCACCACCGATGTGTGCATTGAATACTACAACAACAACAAGAGATTTCCCGCCGGCATGGTGGAAGAGGTGGAAGAAAACCTGAAGAAGGTAGAGAAGGCCATGGGTGCGAAATTCGGGGACCCCGAAAATCCCCTGCTGGTCTCCGTGCGCAGCGGCGCCAGAAAATCCATGCCCGGTATGATGGATACCGTCCTGAATCTCGGCCTGAACGATCAGACCATCAAGGGGCTGGTCAAGCAGAGCGGGAGCGCCCGCTTTGCCTACGACAGCTATCGCCGTTTCATCAACATGTTCGGAGATGTGGTCCTGGGCCTGAAGCACGAAAAATTCGAGAAGATCCTCCAGCAGAAGAAGGACGATCTGGGCGTCACGCTGGATACGGAGTTGGATGCGGATGCGCTCAAGGATGTGGCAGAGCGGTACAAGGACCTGGTGGAGAGGGAGACCATGGAGAACTTTCCCCAGGATCCCAAAAGACAGTTGGAGATGGCCATAGGTGCGGTGTTCAAGTCCTGGCACAACGAACGCGCCATCACCTACCGGAAGATCAATAACATACCCCACCACTGGGGGACTGCGGTGAACGTGCAGGCCATGGTATACGGAAACCTGGGTGAGGATTCGGGCACCGGGGTCGCCTTCACCCGCGATCCCGCCACCGGGGAGAAGGTCTTCTTCGGTGAGTATCTCATGAACGCGCAGGGCGAGGACGTGGTTGCCGGCATCCGCACCCCGCAGCCCATCAACAAGGCGCAGAAGAAGGGCTCCACACTCCCCTCCCTGGAGGAGGAGATGCCGAAGGTCTACAAGGAGCTTGAGGTTATATACAAGAAGTTGGAGAACCACTACAAGGACATGCAGGACCTGGAATTCACCATCCAGAAGGGAAAACTCTTTCTCCTGCAGACCAGGACCGGCAAGAGGACCGCGCGCGCTGCCGTAAAGATCGCTGTGGATATGATGAAGGAGGGGCTCATCGACAAGGAGACGGCGGTGATGCGGGTGGAGCCCGAACAGCTCAATCAGCTCCTGCATCCCATGATCGATCCCAAGGCCAAGGTCACGGTGCTGGCCAAGGGGCTTCCTGCCTCCCCCGGCGCGGCGGTGGGCAAGGTGGTGTTCACTGCCGAGGATGCCATCACGAAGGCGGGGGAGGGTGAGCCGGTGATCCTGGTGCGCAATGAGACCTCGCCCGAGGATATCGGCGGCATGCATGTGGCAAAAGGGATTCTCACCGCCCGCGGCGGCATGACCTCCCATGCGGCAGTGGTGGCCCGCGGCATGGGCAAATGCTGCGTTGCGGGATGCACTCCCCTGGTGATCAGCGAGGAGCGCGCCCAGTTGACCGTCAACGGCAGGGTCATCCACGAGGGAGACTTTATCAGCCTGAACGGCTCCACCGGCGAGGTGATCCTGGATAAGGTCCCTCTGGTTGAGCCTGCATTGAGCGGGGATTTCGGCACGCTCATGTCGTGGGCCGATGAGGCGCGAAGGCTCAAGGTCAGGACCAACGCCGATACCCCCAAGGATGCCCGGGTGGCCCGCGATTTCGGCGCGGAGGGGATCGGCCTGTGCAGGACGGAGCACATGTTTTTCGGCGAGGACAGGCTCCCCTATGTGCAGGAGATGATCATGGCCAAGTCCAAGGATGCCCGGTTGAAGGCGCTGGACAAGCTTCTTCCCATGCAGAAGGAGGATTTCGTGGGCATCTTCGAGGCGATGAAGGACCTGCCGGTGACCATCCGTCTGCTCGACCCCCCCCTGCACGAATTCCTCCCCAGGAGGGAGGAACTGGTGAAGGAGATCGCGGATCTGAAGATGGAACTCAGGGATGCGAAGAACCTGGAGGAGATCGACACGATCCTCTTCAAGATCCATGCAAAGGAGAAGATACTTGAGAATGTGGAATCCCTGCACGAGATGAACCCCATGCTGGGGCACCGCGGGTGCCGGCTCGGGGTCACCTATCCGGAGATATACGACATGCAGGTGCGGGCCATCTTCGAGGCGGCCTGCGAGCTGACCAAGAAGGGCTTTGCCATCGTACCGGAGGTGATGATCCCCCTCATCGGCACGGTGGAGGAACTTGCCATGATCAAAAAATCCTCCATACAGGTGGCGGAGAAGGTGATGGCCGACTATGGGGTGAAGTTTACCTACCTTATCGGCACCATGATCGAGATCCCCAGGGCCGCCCTGACCGCCGACCGCATTGCGCAGGAGGCGGAATTCTTCTCCTTCGGCACCAATGACCTCACCCAGATGACCTTCGGTTTTTCCAGGGATGATGCCGGTGTCTTCCTGCCGGGATATGTGGAGAAGGGGATACTCCCCCACGATCCGTTCATATCGCTTGATCAGGAAGGGGTCGGCCAACTGGTGGAGATGGGGGTGGAGCGGGGCAGAAAGACCAGGCAGTCGCTCAAGATCGGCATCTGCGGCGAGCATGGCGGTGAGCCTCGGTCCGTTGAATTCTGCCACCGGGCAAACCTCGACTACGTGAGCTGCTCACCCTTCCGGGTTCCCATTGCCCGGTTGGCGGCGGCCCAGGCAAAGATCAAGGAGAAGCAAGGGGCGGCGGAATAACTATACGCCCCGCAGACATTGGTGAGGCATACGGAGGCGTCGGCAGGATGGGGGGAAGGGAATCGATGCGGGTGATCGCAGGCAGCGCAAAGGGGAGAAAGCTCAAGACCCCCTTTGGCGCCTCCGGGCTCAGGCCCACCTCCGATAAGGTGAGGGAGGCGGTGTTCGACATCATCGGGCCGGATATCCTTGAGGCGCGGTTTTTGGACCTTTTTTGCGGAACCGGTGCCGTGGGTATCGAGGCGCTGAGCCGGGGGGCCCGGGCCGCGGTATTCGTGGACAGCCGATCATCGGCCATCGATCTGCTGAAGGAGAACCTTCTTCGGTGCGGGTTCGAGCAGAACGTCGAGATCATGCAGTGCGACGCCCTCCAGGCCATCAGCACCCTCGGCAACCGCCAGCGCCGGTTTGAGGTCATATTCATGGACCCGCCGTACGGCTCCGACCTCGTCACCGATGTCCTCGCTGCCATCCCGTCGGGGGATCTTCTCCTGCCGGGCACGCGGGTGCTCGTTGAACACGCTGCCAAGAGGCCGGTTTCCGACGGCGTCTCGGGGCTTGTCAGACATAAGGAGTATCGATTCGGCGACACCGCGATCACCCTTTTTCACTGCATCGAGGTATAGATGAATATTCGCGCCATCTATCCGGGAACCTTCGATCCAATCACCAACGGCCACCTGGATCTGATCGTCAGGGGAAACCTGCTGTTTCATACACTCATCGTCGCCGTTGCGGAGAATCCTCTCAAGACGCCCTCCTTCGGGATCGAGGAGCGGCTTTCCATGATACGGGAGGCGGTTCACGAGTGCCCCGACGTTGAGGTGGTCTCCTTCAATTCCCTGCTGGTGGATTGCGTGCACACGCACAATGCCCAGGTGATCATCCGCGGGCTTCGGGCGGTATCCGATTTTGAATACGAGCTTCAGATGGCCCTGGTGAACCGGAAGCAGGACGAGCACATCGAGACGGTATTCATGATGCCGGACGAGAATCACATCTACCTCAGCTCGAGCATTGTCAAGGAACTGGCCCAATTCGGCGGGAATATCGACACCATGGTCCCGCCGGGGGTGGCCGAACGACTGAAACGCCTCTATCAAAAGGATAAGGGAAAGCCATGAAACTCGCGCATCGCATGGAGCATATCAGCCCCTCCCCCACCTTGGCGATCAACGCAAAGGCCCAGCAGATGAAACGGGAGGGGATCGATGTCATCGGCCTGGGCGCCGGTGAGCCCGACTTTGACACCCCCGTCACCATCAAGGATGCGGCAATACGGGCCATCAATGAAGGATTCACCAAATATACGCCAGCGGGGGGCACACCCGAGCTCAAACAGGCCGTATGTACAAAACTGGCCAGGGAGAACGGCTTGGCCTACAAGGAATCCGAGGTCATCGTATCCTGCGGCGCCAAGCATTCCCTCTACAACATTGCCCTGGCCCTGTTCGAGGAGGGTGACGAGGTGATCATCCCGGCACCGTATTGGGTGAGCTATCCGGAACAGATCAGACTGGTGGATGCCACCCCGGTCACGCTCCATACGGATGAATCCACCGGATTCATGCTTGTGCCGGAGGCACTGGAGGAGAGGATCACCCCGCGCACCAGGGGGATCATCGTCAACACCCCCTCCAATCCCACCGGGGCCATGTACGACAAGAAGACCCTGGAGGCCATCGCAGGGATCGCGCTCAGGCACAATCTGGTGATCATCTCCGATGAGTGTTATGAGCGCATGGTCTACGACGGCAATGTGCACTACAGCATGGCGTCCCTCTCCCCGGAGATCAGGGAACGGACCCTCACCGTAAACGCCGTGTCCAAGACCTATTCCATGACCGGATGGAGGATCGGGTATGTGGCCGGACCCGAGCGGGTCATCAAGGCCATGAACGTCATACAGAGCCAGACAACCTCCAATCCCACGTCCATCTCACAGAAGGCCGCCATAGAGGCGTTGATCGGCGATCAGTCGGAGGTGTCACGCATGGTGGCCGAATTTCAGAAACGAAGGGATTTCCTTGTTGGACAGCTCCAGGCGCTCCCCGGGGTCACCTGTATGCTCCCCCAGGGCGCCTTTTACTGTTTCCCCAACGTATCAGGTCTGTTCGGCTCCCGGTTCGCCGCCGCCCAGGGGTTCGTGGAGTACCTGCTTGATCGGGCAAAAGTGGCGGTCGTTCCCGGCGAGGGATTCGGCTCCTCCTCCCATATCCGCCTTTCCTATGCAACCGGTATGGAGGTGCTGGCGAGGGCGATGGAACGTATCAGGGAGGCGGTTGAAGACCTCGCAGGGTGAACCGGCGAGCGTCAATCACAGTCGTCGGCGGCTACAGGGCATCCGGGATGTATAGAATGACCGGCGAAATCGTACCAACGGGCACCGCCCTGTCCCTGAATCCCGTTGCCCCCGCATGGGTCATTTCATGAGACTTAACAGGTTACAGATCCTGGGCTTCAAATCCTTCGCCGATGAGGTTGAACTGGAATTCCAGCCCGGTCTCACCGCCGTGGTCGGACCCAATGGATGCGGTAAGAGCAATATCTCCGATGCCATCCGGTGGGTGTTGGGCGAACAGAATGTCCGCTTCCTCAGGGGCAAGGAGATGGAGGATGTCATCTTCAACGGCACCGCCTCCCGCAAGCCCTCCGGCATGGCGGAGATCATCCTCGAATTGAATAATCTGGGCTCCCTTCCCCTCGATTGCCCCCACGTCCAAATCACCCGGCGGCTGTTCAGGTCCGGGGATAGCGAATACCTGCTGAACAACAAGACATGCCGGCTCAAGGACATCACCGACCTGTTCCTGGAGTGGGGGGTGAGCAAGCGGGTCTATTCCACGGTGGAGCAGGGAAACATCGATTTCATCATCAATGCGAAGCCGCAGGAGCGCCGGATCCTGATCGAAACCGCGGCAGGCATCCTGAAGTACAAGGAACGCAAGCGGGAGGCGGCGCAGAAGATGGAATTGACCAAGGGAAACCTTGAACGGATTCAGGACATCAGGGCCGAGGTTGAGAACCAGCGGCAGTCGCTCCATCGGCAGGCAAAGCGCGCGCGCCTTTACAGGACCCTCTGCCAGCAGGCAGGGGAAAAGGAGGAGCGCTACCTTATCCTGCGCAGCAGAATCCTGCGCCACCATTGTGAGCGGACCTCCGCCGGCTACCAGGCCCTGGCCGATCAGGAGCAGGAGATGCTCGTTCGCCTGAGGGGTCGGGAGGCGGAGTTGGAGGCGGCACGCCTCGAATCCACGCGCCTGGGATCGGACTTTGAGCGGCTGCACAAGGATCTCTGGGAACGGGAGTCCGAGAAGCGGCAGATGGAAAAGAGGATGGAATCCCTGGTGCAGGAACGGCAGCTCAGGGAGGAGGCCCTGGAGCGATGCAAGAGGGAGCGGGATGCCCTGGGCAGCAGGAACGAGCAGGGAAAAAAGGCCGTCCGGGACCTGGAGGAGCAGGCAGCCCGGCTGAATGAGGAACTGGCGGCCCGGGAGGAGGGCAGGAAGGGCATCGAGGAGGAGCGGAATACACTCATGCGGCAGGCCAAGGAGTCCCAGGAGGGGCTTGAGGAGAGGAGGAGAAGCCTCGCTGCTGCGCGCACCCGGATGAGCCTCGTTCAGAACAATCTTTCCCACCTCAGGGTGCGGGAAACGGAGCTGAATAAGGGGATCGCCGAGAAATCCAAGGCCGCCGGGGATGCCTCCGGGCATGAGGAACGACTCAAGGGGGAGATAGGGGAGGCCAGGAAGAAACGGGAGGTCCTGGCCGCCCAGATAAAGGCGGCCGAGGATGTGTGCAGGGGCCTGAATACGGAGCAGGAAGGCATATCCGCCTCATTGCGCGACCTCTCCTCACGGATCGAGAAGCAGCAGGAGGTGTGTGCCCGGTTGAGGCATCGTAAGGCGCACCTTGAGGAATTGGAACAGAGGTTCGAGGGGTACCGGTCCGCGGTCCGGCACCTTTTGGAAAACGGCGCGGCCCGGACCATCGCCCACCTCATCAGCACGGAGGAGCGGTACGAGCATGCCCTGGAAAGTGTTCTGGGGGACGAGCTCCAGGGGATACCCTACGAATCGAGGGAGAACGCCCTGGCCATGATCCGTGAACTCAGATCGGGTGAAAAGGGGAAGGCAACCTTTATCCCCGTTTCCATCGAGCGATCCTCGGATATCCGGGAAGTCCCTCCCCCCCTTCGGTCCCATCCGGGGTTCGTCGGCAGGCTGATCGATCTGGTCCGCTTTCCCGAGAAATACCATCACCTCTTTGTCCGTCTCCTCGAGGACATCCTGATCGTCAAGGACTTCGAGTCGGGCCTGGACATGGAACGGCAGAATCCCGCGCAGTGGCGCTTCGTTTCCCTGTCCGGCGATATCATCCGGCCGGACGGCTCCCTGTTCGGCGGCGGGAGCGAGCACCCTTCGGGGGGGCTCCTGAGCCGTGCACGGGAGATCCAGGAGATCGGGGCCCAACTGGCCCAAGAATCGACCAGCCTGGATGGCCTTCTCACAGAACAGGGGCGCCTTTCCGAGGCACGGAAGGAGTGCGATCGAAGGATCGCCGATCTCAGGGCGGAGATACAGAGATATGATCACCGGCTCCGGGATGCCGACCGGGACCTGCGATATCAAAACGGGGAGGTGGAGGGCATCGATCGACGCAAGAAGCGGCTCCTTTCGGACATACGGCAACTGGAGAAGGATCGTGCCGGCCTCCTGCAGTCCATAACGCGCGAAGAGGAGCGTGAAAGGGATATTGACAAGGAGATAACCCGTATCCAGGGCGAGATACCCGCGTGGGAGCAATCGTGGGGCCGCGTGCAGAAGGATCAGCAGGCCCTTCATCAGACTTACATGGACGAGGGGATCGCCCTTGCCTCCCTCAAGGAGCGCATTCGCTCCTTCGACCGGGAGCGCAAGAATGCGGGACTCGCCCATTCGGAGCGCGAGAGGGATCTCGACCGGGTTGAGCGGGAGATTCAGGGGATCAAGGCGAGGATTGAGGAGATCAACACGGAGTGCGCCCGGCTGGACACCCAGATCCCCCGGTGCAGGGATATGGTCATCAAGCAGCAGGAGGACCTGGAACGGGTCAGGGGCCTGTTCAACCAGGCAAAGGAGCGGGTGATCGATCTCGAGGAGGGGCTCAAGTCCATACGCCGAGACCTGGACGAGATCCGGAAACACCTCAAGGCCCGGGAGGTGGAGGCTGCCGAGTGGCGCACCCGGCTGGAGGAGCTGCACAAGTCATTCCCCGCATGTCCTGAGCAGGGCGCCGCCTCGCAGGAGGAGATCGAATCCCATGAATCCGAGGTGAAGGACCTCATGGCACGGCTTGATAGGCTCAAGGAGCGCATGCAGCGATTCGGGTCGGTCAACCTTGCCGCGATCGAGGAATTCCAGGGCGTGGACGAGCGGTTCCAGTTTCTCACCCGTCAGACCGCCGACCTCCAGAATGCCCTCGATTCGCTCAGGTCGATCATCAAGGAGATCAATGCAACCTCACGGGAGCTCTTCCAGGATGCCTTTCACCAGATCAACGGGCATTTTCATGCGATATTCTCCCGTCTGTTCGAGGGCGGACAGGCGGAACTTCGCCTGGAGGAGGGCATGGATTGCCTGGAGGCAGGCATCCACATTGTGGCCCAGCCGCCGGGCAAAAGGCTGCAGCGCATCGACCTGCTCTCCGGCGGGGAAAAGGCGCTCACCGCCCTTGCCCTCATGCTGGCGGTGTACCAGCTCAAGCCGAGCCCCTTCTGCATCCTTGACGAGGTGGACGCCCCCCTGGACGAGACGAACGTGGACCGGTTCGTCCGCCTTATCCAGGATATGAAGGAGAAGACCCAGTTCATCATCATCACCCATTGCAAGCGCACCATGATGAGTGTGGATTCCATCTACGGCATCACCATGGAGACACCGGGCGTGTCCAAGATCGTCTCCGTGAGGATAGACCAGGCCCAGGATTTTTACGCCGCCTCCATCCCTCAAAAGAAGGAGGGATTCGCAGAGGCGGTGCAGTAACAACCCCTCCGGTCTCCCTGGACCTTCCCACCCTTTGTGAGGATTTGCCCTCAAATAATTATGCCCTATTCCCACCATGAAGTGAGCGGTTGTCATTTTCCCCCCAAAGATTTCATAAAAATGTCCGAATAGATTAGTAAGCATACCATAATATATATCTATACCTCGATTGAATGAAAACCATGAGGGGATTGTTAAACCAAGGTCCATGTAAGGACAGGAGGGAACGTTATGGCACGGAGACTGAGTGTTTTGATGTATGGAGTAGGAATCCTTCTCATTGTCTGCCTTATCGGGTGTTCACCCGCAATTCACGGAACGGTGCAACTGCTCGACAGCAGCCTGACACCGGTGGCCGGAGAAAGCCCCAAAGGCACCGTGGTCAATATGATCAACACCACCGTCCCGTTGGAAGAGGCCTCCTTTTCGGCGCTTGTTGATGAGGCAGGACGATTCGAGTCCCCGAAGAGCGGCTTGAAACCCGGTACCTATAAGGTGGAGGCGAACAGGATCGGGTATATGACCGAGACGAGGACCGTGGAGCTGGGATGCTGCTCGGCTGAGGAGGTGCATCTGACCCTCAAACAAATCCAGGAGGGAAAACGCACGTCCATCAAATCATCCCGTTCGGATGAAGACAAGATAATCAATCCGGGGGAAGTCAATATACAACCGCCCCTTATGTAGGGGAGCGTCCATTGACCAACCAATGACACACATTTGATCCCGGAAGGGTATCCCCCAGGGATCCATTGATCCGAAGGAGGCGCATCATGGCCATGCACAAGGGAAAACTTTTTGTTGTCCTGCTTGCATCGCTTATGCTTTTTTCCTGCGCGCGCAGGAAGGGGCTCGAACTTGAGGTAAAGGCCGTCCTCGATGGCAAACCAGCAGCGAATGCCAGAATCCTGGTCGACGAGATGGAGGAGGGGGCGACTGATGAGAACGGGCAATTTGTAAAGCTGATCAAACGGAAGCCGGGGAGGGAGGTGCAGGTCTCTGCGCTCATGGAGGCGCCGGGATACGAGATCGAACCCTGGAAGGAAACCTTCATTATGAAAATCCCTCCCAAGGGGGGGGTGGACAGATATTCATTTCAGGTGGATTTCACCGCTACCAAGTATGTCACCCTTGCGGTGGCGGAAAAGGGGAATCCCCTTGCAGGTGTCTCCGTCACCATCGGCAGCAAAAAGGCGGGGGCAACGGATGAGAAGGGCGAGGTCCGCTATACCTATACGACCATGCCGAAGAAGGGATTCCTCGTGCATGTGAGCAAGAAGGGGTACTCCACGTGGAAGAAAACCGTGGCGTTTGAACCGGGCCAGCGGTTAGATGTCCCCCTCAGCAAGGAGGCGGTGCTCACCATCGCCGCCCTCACCGACGAATACGGCATGGAGAAGGGTATCCCCGATGTCGCGGTGAGCATAGGAAAGAAGAGGGTGGGGAAAACCAATGACAAGGGTGCGTTCACCTATGTCTGGAATGGCGCACCAGGAAAGAAGATGACCCTCGAGCTTGCAGCCGAGGGGTATATCCCCTCCACCTGGAAGACGTCCGTTGCATTGGAAGGGAGGAAAACCATCCAGCGGTTCTTCTACCAGGCCAAACCCAAACCGATCCGGGTGGGTATCTACGGATATGTCAGCAATACCCCGGAAGAAGACATCACCGGGACCCTGTTGAGGATCGAGGAGGCGGTGGGAAACAACCTCTTCACCTACTTCAGCTTCAAGGAGGTCCCCACGGCGGAGCTTAAGGAAAAGATGAAGCAGGCCAAGTTGGATAGCGGGGAAGTCATCACCACCGGATGGCAGGACACCCCTCTCATCGCGACCGTGGATATGATCATCCTTGGCAGCGTGGCGATGGAGGCAGGTGATATGACCATCGAAACCAAGGTCTATACCTCCAATGGGAAGCTTCTCCTCAGCCAGATCAATACCGCGCGGGGTGATAAGGACATCAAGAACACTGCAAAACAGATTGTCCGGAATATCCTTGATCAGTTTCCCTTCGAGGGGACGATCGTTACCGCTGAAAAAGGCGGGAATTACGAGATCAACCTGGGGAGAAACGACTACAAGATCGGGAGCGGCATGCGGTTTGCGCTCATGAGCCCCACCACGGACAAGTCGGGAAAGATCACCGGATACAGGGATGCCGGTACCCTAAGGGTGAACAATACGGCCTCCGCGCGGTCATGGGTTGAGATCGACAGCCTGAACAAGGATGAATCGGTCAACATCGGCGACAAGGTGGTCCGCATTCTCTACCGGGACGAGGAGATGCGGGAGGCCAAAAACAGTTGCATCATTGTGGCAAAGGGGGGACTGCCGCCTGATGTGAACCCGCTGCCGGGCGTCAATGTCTACCTGGAGGACAGATGGGTGGGCACCACCGGCGGCGACGGTAAGGTGGTCATCCCCATACGTCTGGGAAAAAGCTACGATGTGGTGGTGTACCGGCACGGGTATCAGCGGGTGAGCGACGAGATCCGGATCGATCAGGAGAAGGGGGTCAAGGAATTCGTTCTTCAGGTGAACAATGCACTGTTCAGAGTGGAATCCGAGCCCTCCTCCGCCCAGGTGTTCGTGGATGAGGAAAAGCTCGGCACCACCCCGCTCCTGGAGGGAAAGGGGGTTGGTTTCGGTTTTCACCGGGTGCTTCTCTCCGCAGGGGGTGATTTCCGGGATTGGCAGGAAATCATGGAGTTCAATGAAAAGGTGGTGGATTGCACCGGGAACAACCGGATACGACTGTTCAGGGATTATCTCAGGATCGGGGAGCGCGAAGAGGAGGAGGGGGACATGGATGCCGCCATTGCCTCCTATCTCAATGCGGAAAAGGGTCACCCCGATTACTCGGTCATCCGCTGCAGGCTGGGAAGACTCTATATGGATGAGCGGGATGATTATGATGCCGCCATCCGGGAGTTCGAAAATGTGCTTACCCTGCCCGAGAACGAACAGCTCATCTACAAGCAGTTTGCGGTGACCCACACCAATCTTGGGCATGCATACTATGAAAAGGGTGACACGCTGGTCACCGCCAACAGGGAATCCGCTGCGCAGTGTTTTGCCAAGGCGATCAAGAACCTCCAGGTTGCCAAGCAGAATACCCGCTTTTTCCCCGCTGCTTACTACGACGAGGCATTGCATGATACCTACTACTACCTTGCTATCTCCCTGAACAAGCTCTATCTGGTTACCAAGAAGGCGTCCATCCTCGAGAACGCCGACCTGGCCTGGAGGGAATACTTCGATTTCTTTCCCGAGAATCTTAAGGAGAACAGCACCTTCATGAAGATGCGTGAAGCTGCAGAGACCTACTGGTCGCAGATCCAGGATCTCATATAAAGAGGGAGGGATCACCGCTGTGAGCAGGGCACGAACATGGCTTCTGTGGTGCGCCGCAGGTGCGCTCCTCATGCTCATCCCGGTTACGGGGCGGGCGTACCTGCCGATCCCTGAGTACACCATGATGCAATCGATCCTGCAGGGCGAGGGATCGGTTGAGGAGGGGAGCGATACGGGCATGTCCGAGGGGGAGCCGATCTGCTCCATAGGGCGTCGTGTTTTGGGAGGCCCCTGCGGCATCCATAAGGTGGAGGAAGGGGACATGCCAGGGCCTGATTCCACGGACCCCCCTTCCGTTTCCGACCGCCCCGAGCGACGGAATGTGAACATAAATCCCGAAGAAGGGGCCGGCGAAACCAGCGGTGACGTGACAGGGGTGATTGATGGGAAGGGTGCCGAGATCGGGCAGGAGCCGGAGACCGGCAGTGCATCCCTGGAAGGTGAGGGGGATGTAGTCGGCGAGCCTCTTCCTGCGCAGGAGGTTTATGCCCTCGATCAGGTGCTCCGGCCGCTGTACGTGCGATCCCTCACCAGCATCGAGCGCGGGCACAACGACTCCAATCCGGTGTGGTCACCGAACGGAGCAATGATTGCCTACGAACGCAGCATCGGTGAACGGAAGGAGATCGTCATCCTCCGGCCGGACGGCTCTCTGGTGCAGACCATATACCTTCAGTCATCGGATTCAGAGGACGAGATGGACTTTTTCTTCCCCGGCGTGTTCGAAGAGGTGAGCTACAATTCGGGCATAAGCTGGTCTCCCGGCGGGGACCGATTCGTGTTCATGAGCAACGGCGGGGGCGGCAACTATGATCTCTACCTGTGCGATTTGGGAAGCGCCGTCACCACCAGGCTGACCGATCACGGGGGTAAGGACGGGCACGCCCAGTGGTCTCCGGGCGGCGGCCATCTTGCGTTTGTCTCCGGCCGATCGGGCAAGGCGGACGTCTATCTCATGGAGATTGAAAACCGGTATACCACAAGGCTCACCCAGGGCGCCAAGGAGTATCTCTATCCCCAGTGGTCGCCGGACGGGAAGAGCCTGGTCATGCTCTACGGGAGCAATGAGAATCACGATATCTATCTGATCGGCGATGTATCCAGGCCCACGGAGACGCTGAAGGCCCTCACCAACTGGGCGCATGACGACCTGCGACCGATATGGTCTCCGGACGGCAAACGGATCGCCTTTTATTCCAATTACAATCCGGAAAATGATCCGCGGACCTGGTGCATCATCGTGCTTGCAGCCGATGGATCGGACCCTTCTGATGGTGAGGGGCTTACCGCGAAGGTGGTGGCACGGAACGTAGTCCCGGACATAGAGCGGGGACCCGCGTGGATGCCGGACAGTAAGCGGATCATCTATGTGAAGAACGACCGAAAGGCATACAATCCCCTCTATGTGATGGATATCGAGAAGGGGACCTCTGTCCTCCTTACAACAGACACCAGGATGAACCATGATGTCACCTGCTCGGCTGAAGGGGCCGTTGCCTTCCGTGCCCAGGTGGAGCAGTGGGATCATGTGTACATCGCACGGTTAAAGGAATGACTGCCATGGTGAAACAAAACTGTATGAAATGGGTGTGTGCAAGTATTCTTGTGATGTCCTTTCTCTGCACGCCCCTGCATTCGGCTGAGGACCCCCTCAAGCGCGGCATGGATCTGTATGCGCGGCACCGGTACGAAGAGGCTGCGGGTATGCTGGTTACGCTTCTGTCCGAGGCCAAGGCGGGTGAGCAGGGACGGCTCTATCTCACCACGGGGATGGCCTGCCTGAAAAATGCCGAGCTGTATCGAGAGCTGTCTCGTGCATCCGTTTTCGTGCACCTCGACTATTTCACCAGGTTATCTGCGCAGAAAGGGAAGGACAGGAGCAGGTTTGTGGACCTCTTTTTGGGCGAGACACTCCTGGAGGCAGGGAACCCGGAAAAGGCCGCTGCCTGTTTCAAAAAATTCCTCGCAGCCAAGGGGGTTAATGCCACCTACATGGCCATTGCCCGGGTGGGTCTCGGTGCCGCCTTATATGAACAGGGCAAACGGCAGGATGCGCTGAAGCTCTGGGCCGGCATTGACCAGGCAGACCCGGAGGTGCTCTCCGAGATTGCCGCTGCATACTGCGCAGCAGGGCTTGTACAGAAGGACCCCGCGGCAATGGTGGAAAGGGCGCTTGCCATGGTGGAGGCATCTGGCGGTGTCCCGTCCATGCGGCTCCTTGCCAATGCCATCGGGGTATACGGGGGCACCGGACGGATCGGAAAGGGGATCGAACTGCTTAGGCAAGCGGATATGATGACGTGTTCCTTTGAGGAGTCCCCTGCCGCACACAAGGTGATCCGCTTCTACGACCTGGCCCTGCTCAGGGTCCTTTCCCAGTTCTACGGCAAGGCGAGTGTGGAATACCTGGAAAAGGCCTTGACCGACCCGAAGGTGCAGGATGCGGCCCGCTACTACCTGGGCGAGGCGTATGCCCTGACCGGCGATGTCGACCGCTCCATTGCAATGACCGATGTGTTCATCTCATCTGCCTCCATGTCCGAGCAGTACAAATGCATGGCCCAAGTACGGCAGGCTGCCAACCGTTACCGGAACGGGGGTAAGGCCGACGCACTTGCCGTTTTGAACACCCTGACCAGGGAGCATGCGGATCCCTTTATCCTTGCGGATATCCTCCTCACGTGCAGCAGGTTGAATATCGAGAGCCCGGAGGCGGTGACCAGGGCGACGGTCCTGACCGAGCAGGGGGAGGGAAAACGGCTTTCCGCCGTGCTGTTCGCGCTCGGCAAGTACTACATGGAAAGGAAGGACCACGACAAGGCGCTCGTGTTCATGGAGGCCGGCCGGGACAAGGGGAACAAAAACAGGATCGAATACAATGACCCCCTGATGCTGGTCAATCTTGCGGAGGCATACTACCGCACCAGGCAATTCTCCGAGGCGCTGGAGATCTACTTCGCCATGAGCGCCCATTTTCCGGCGGTGCGTCAGATCCAGGTCGCGCTGCAGGGGGTATATTCAATGGAGGAGAGGAGCGCAGGTGATGTCAAGATATTTTAATCAGGATACCGGGCAATTGCTCCGGAATGGTTCATATCACACAAAGGGAGGGGAAACCATGAAACGCGTATCGTGCGTACTGCTGGTTGTGCTGTTGGTCATGGGCATTATGGCGGTGCCCCGCACAGGGGCGATGGAAAAGGGGGGTGAAGGCCAGAATGGGGGACTGCTCAACTATGGTGAATACGGCAGGCCGGCCATACTGGATCCCATCACCGGCAACGACATGATCTCCTTGAGGATAACCGAGCTGCTGTTCAACGGCCTGGTGACCATCGACGAGCGGCAGGAGATCGTCCCCGACCTGGCGGAGCAGTGGGATATAGGGGAGGACGGCCTTACCTACACCTTCTACCTGCGCAAGGATGTCACCTGGCATCCCCGGGGAGAGGAGGAGGAGCCGAAGCCCTTCACCGCCGATGATGTGCTCTTTACGTACAACATCATGATGCACCCCAAGACCATCACCTCCCTCAAGGTGCGCTATGAATTCATCAGGGAGACAAGAAAGATCGACGATTACACGGTGCAGTTCGAGCTCAAGCGACCCATACTCAATGCCCTGGCCAAGTTCAGCTTCAAGATCATCCCCAAGCACGGACCGGGCAACTCCGAGTACCTGACCCGGGAGGACCCCTTCGTGCACCGGCCCATCGGAACAGGACCGTACATGCTCCAGAACATCACCACCGACAACGAGCTGGTCCTGGTTGCCAATGAGCACTACTTCAAGGGCAGGCCGTATATCGACCGGTTCGTGGCCAAGCCATTCGCCGATCAGAACATCATGGGCCAGGCCCTGATGTTCAACGCCATCGACATGATCGTGCTGGTGAATCCCAGGGACATCCCCGAGATCCAGGGCGATAAGCGATTCGTGCTGCAGCCGTACAACGCCCTCTCGTACTCCTTCTTCGGTTACAACCATCGCAACCCGCTCATTGCGGACAAGCGGGTGAGAAAGGCCTTCACCTATGCGGTGAACAGGCAGGAGATGCTCGATTCCTTCTTCAACGGCCAGGGGACCATTGTCTCCGGCCCTTTTGCACCGGGAAGCTGGGCGTACAATCTGGATGTGCAGCCCATCACCTACGACCCGGAGAAGGCCATCGGGCTGCTGAAGGAGGCGGGATTTAGCCTGGGGACGAACGGGATCATGGAAAAGGGCGGGCAGGAGCTCTCCCTCACGCTGAAGGTGCCCATCGAAAAGGAGAGCGAGGCGGTCAAGCGGGTGGTGCTCGCCTTCAAGAATTACCTGGAGAAGATCGGCGTGCACATCAACGTGGAATTCAAGGAATGGCTCGCCTGGAAGGAGGACGTCTTCCTCAACAACGACTTTGATGTGGTCTTCGCCTCGTGGGTGTTCGACGACTCGGCGGACATCTCCTCCCTGTTTCACTCCGCCGAGATAGGTGCATGGAAGAACC
>JBLIRN010000032.1:0-34686 GCA_049472315.1 bacterium | reverse complement strand
GAGGCACCAAGCCGCATCTATAATCTTTTTCCTTCCCGGATCACCTTTGTCAGGAATGAACTTGTCTGCTTTATCCGGTTGAATTCCTCTGCTCCGGTGCCACGTCAACCATTGCCAAAAGCTGTGTGGACTTGAATCCCTTCTGCTCCATGGCGCCGCTCGGGTAGGCTGCAGCGCATGCCCCGCACCCTTTGCACAGGGCATCGGTCACCTGTGCTTTGTATTTTTCTCCTTCGGTCACGATCTCTATGCATTATAGGAGCAAACCGTATTTACATATGAAAAATAATTAGAGGAATTGGGTGTGACTTTTTTTCAAAAACATGGAAAATCGGCCATTTTTAAAAAATCAAAATTAAACAATATCCATAAGTTATATTAATGTATGGGGCGCGCTATGGGATAAAAATCCATTTTTTATTTTCACATCATTACCCATTAAACGGGTTGTAATGTCAAGAGACGTGATATGTTGCGAATAAATCGGCACGTCGTTTTACGAATTTTTCAAAACATATCATAGACTCACGAATTCACACAGATCCCCCTCCAACTATTTAAATAATAATAACCGCCTGAGGAGCCCTTTTCCGGCGAGATCATCCTCGATCGTATCGATGAAGCATTCCATCGGATGAACTCATCCTCGATCGTGTCGATGCAGCATCCCATTCAGTTGAAATCATCCTCAATCGTGTCGATGAAGCAACCGCTGCCCCCAAAACTCAGCGCGTTAATGCCCGCAGTGCTCGCTGCCGGGGATCGCACGCTCTCGTCCTGATCGGAATCCACGGACGTCACCACGTAGGAGTATGAAATCCCGATTTCAGCGGAGGCATCAGCATATTCGGTCCCGATGATCAGGGCGGTGTTCACCTTTTCAAAGTCACCGTCCGGGGTGAGGGCCCGGTAGATATTGTAGCCTGCCACCGTCCCGCCCTCGCAGTCCGTGGCCTCCTGCCAGCTCAGGACAACGACATCGTCCTCCACGTGCACCTGGAGCCCCTTCGGCCTCATGGGAAGGGGGATCTTCAACGTCATGGCCGGGTCCCCGAACAGAAGGAAGGTTGTGTTGATATCATCGAAGTCGATGGCATTGGCCAGAAGGATCAGTTTCGCTTCGGAGACGGCGGGTCCGAGTTCCCGGTTATCCTCGGTGAATACGGCATCCAGAAGGGCCGTATCCAGGACAAACTGGCCTTCCGGTGCGGTCATCCCGGTGGGCATCAGGGCGGCGACCGCCCCCTTTCCCTCTGATCGCAGCAAGGCCTCTGCCAGGCAGGGGAAGCCGTAGCTTTCCGGATAGGCGAAGTAGCCCGTCAGGCAGGTCATGTTGATAAAGAAGGGAAGCTTGTCGTTATTGGCCAGATTGGGATCAGCCAGATCCGCATTTTTAAAGATGGCCTCACTGGCCCAGATTTGAGTGGAGCCGTGGCCGCTGTAATTGACGACGAGGGCGCCCTCATTGATCGTTTCCTTGATGTCCGCGGTCAGATACCCCGGGGCAAGATAGTCACCCAGATACCCCTTGAAGGGGGCATTCAATCCCGTAGGGATCAGGGAAGCCGCCTCGTCGCTTAAGGTTTCAAAGATCCCCTCGTATTCTTCCACCTGGTTGTCGGCAAAAAACAGGGTATTCTTCTCCCAGGTCTTGGTGTTCGCCTCGGCCTCATAGGCCAGGACCTTGCTGACCATAACGGCGGCCTGATCCGCGCTTGCCGCAGGCAGCCTTCCGATATAAAGGTCAGGCGCGGCATCGTCCCCGCTGACCTGAACAAACCACTCATCGGTGAGTGTCTCGCCCATGTAATCGGTGAAGGTCAGATAGGTGGGCACGTAGGTAAATGCGTTTTCGTCAAGGCCCAGGTTGTTTTTGTAATCGTAGGTAGCGTCCCCCAGAAGGAGCACATACCTGGGGGCGGGTTCGGTCCAGTTGTCGTAGGCAAAGGTGAGAAAATCCTTGATTGCCTGCGGGGTGACGATCCCGTAGCTGAACTCGTCATAGACGTCCTGCACATCCACCACTTTCACCCTGAGCCCCTGGGCCTCGCGAAGTGAGACCAGTCCGGTGAGCCATGCATAGAGGTCGCCATTCGAGTCCCAGCCCAGGTCCCGGTGGGTGATCAGGATATAGTCCGCCCCGTTTTCCGGATCGGAAAGGGTGGAGGCCGTGTCCGGAGATATTGATGTCGGGGTCTTTGTCATATCCGAGGAAAGGACCAGATAGGTCCGTTCTCCGGTGATGTTCGGATCAGGCTCACATTCCAGGGTATAAGGGCCGCTGCCCGATAGATCGAAATTGACGATCCGCTGAACATCAGCAGCGGATGTAATATCAAAGGCCAGGAGGTCGTTTCCTGTAAACCCGGAAATCCGGTAGCGGTATCCGGCCTCATGGGAGAATTGCAGCATGTCGTTTGAAGCGGAAAAATCCCTCTGGTACGTCACGTCGAACCAGTCCACAAAGATCGTGTCCAGGTCATTCGGGTCGGCCCCGCTGGCGCAGGTCAGCGTGACGGTGTTTTCCCCAGCAAGGAGATCGACCGGATCGATTGCGGCCTGATAAAAGGCGATATCGCTCCAGTAGAAGGTCCCCACGGGGGCGCCGTTGACCGAGACATCCACCACATGATTGGTGTCGTAGTATCCCCACATCGATATGGTCAGGCTCCCTGATCCGGCCGCCCCGGGAACGGAGAGGGTAAAGTCCACGGGATTCCCTCCGCCGGCGAAGCCCGCTCCTACGACAGGATAGCTGTTGATGTCGAAAAACCACCGATCCATTGCGTCATCCCCAGGGGCTGAGCCCACATAATACCGGTCCTCCTCATAATGCACCGTGCCGGTATGGGTATTGGGATCTGCAGCGACTCCCGGGGTGGCGTCCATTTCCGCCATCCGTTTCGGGTCTCCGGAGCCCCCGTCGGTGGTGAGCCAGTATACGTTGTTTTTTGTATATTTTGCATACTGCGCATCAACGGGCCTTGCATAAAACTGGATATACTCCCCGGTGTCAAGGCGGTCATTATCGTTAGGATCATACACGGATATGGCCATCTCTTCTCCCAGGTGATACAGCCGGACCTGGCTCAGGGCCATCCCTTCGACATCGATGCCGCCGGCCTCGAGCTCGGTTCCGGTCAGACGGTGGATCCCCTCGTCGGATACGAGGATTTTACAGGCAGGCCCTTCAGAGGGCGGGGTCCAGGCCAGAAACCGCACGGTTCCGGAGTCCATGAGGCCCCGTTGCCGGATATCCGTGTACTCCACCCTGACCCGGATCAGTGTCCGGTGCATGAGCTCCCCGGTGGCCGGATTAAAGGCCAGGGGATAGAAGAGGACCTGGAGCTTTGGCGTATCCCTGAAGATATAGGTATTCCCCAATCGGGCCGCAACCTCCGGGTAAAAGGCATCCATGCCGTAGGCCGCCTCGTCCCTGGCAAAGACCTCCTGTACATGGGCCATGTCCCCTTCACCCCGGACGACCTTCTCCGGAACCGGGTAGACCCGGTAGCCAGAATGGGTCTGCGTTTGTATGTCTTGAACCGTCAATTGCGCCGATTTACCCTCCGGAAGGTCGAGGAGTATCCCCTTCATGGGAAGCTCCGGCGCCCCGACGGCTTCAGTGAAACCGTGGATATAGCCCGGAATCCGGAGCCGCTCATAGGATTCCCCAAGTGCCTCGACGCCCTCCGTGGCAAAGGCATCCGTGCGAAGCTCAACAGTGATGCCTGTCTCGTCGGAGGAGAGGATCTGCACGCCTCTGGTGAGGGTCCGGGACCCGCCCCCTTCGTCACGCGCGATCTTTCCTTCTTCCTGCCCATCCGGGATGCCGTCCCCGTCCGTATCCGGGTTGAGGGGATCCATGCCCAGCACATACTCCGCCAGGTTGGTGAGGCCGTCCCCGTCCGGATCGAGCAGGGGGTCATTCATGAGAGGGCCGAGGCCGTAGGCGATCTCCCAGTCATCGGGCATGCCGTCACCCTTCCAGTCCACACAGACCGGGCCGTGAATCGTGTGCGTTCCGTGAACGTCGATGTCTTCCAACTTGTAGTAGTAAAGCTCACCCGGGATGACATCCGTATCCTCATAGGTGTATGCCTTTCCCATGACGGAAAAGCTCAGGGCGGGAATGAGCCTGTCCGTGAGTCTGGTGAAGGGCCCTGCCGGGCTCTGCGCCCGGTAGAGGTAAAATCCCATGTTGTCGATCTCCTGGGCCGTTTCCCAGGCCACCCGGACGGATGCATCCCGGCCCGTGGCGGTAAATGAGATGAGGTCGATCGCCGTGGGCGGGCCCGCCTGCTCTACGCCCAGGCTCTTTATGAAATGGCCCTCTCCGATCGTGGTATCATCCTGGTTGTTGAACTCGGTCCTGACCCAGTCATAGTCGCGGTTGGTGCCGGAGAAGCGGACCTCGTCGATGATTCCCAGGAAATCGTCCTTGACGGGATAAACGGCGCTGCTCCCAATATAACATATATCTCCGGAGTGAGTGATCACCTCGCTGGCCCCGGTACCATCTGCAGTCCCGTTCAAATAAAGGTACGATGTCGTGGGGGTGTAAACGACGCAGATGTGATTCCAGTCATTAAAGGTGGCGGGGGTATTGCCGTGAATATGCTTGGCATCATTAAACCACACCTCTATTGCCCCCACAGGGGGTGGGAGTTTCGCCTCTTTTACGGTGAGTCCCAAAGTGGCATCCGCACCAAATCCATAGGCCATCGGCCACTCAATCTCACCGCTCCCGTAGCTCTCCGGCTTTACCCATGCGGACATTGTCCAATTGCTGTAATCGGGTACATTGAGTGAGGGATCCGATGGTATGTTTATCCTGGTGGCGTCCCCAGGGACATTGAAATTGAGTGCCCCGTCTATTTTCCCCGGGGTGCTCTCCGGACTGCCAAAGGGTGTCCCATCATTGCCATATTGGGTTGAATCCTCATTGGTTTCATCGGTGTCTTCCTTTAAATGCCATACCCCCTTGAAGTTGCCATCCCAGACATTTCCCGGGTCCTCGGAGGGAGCCGTGACGCACGCGTTTCCGTAGAATATGTAAATGGTGGTATCGGTTGCCTTGGAAAGGGAGTCGATTCTCACCCAGGCCACCAGGGTCCCGTTGGTGCCGTCATACGTTTCGATCTCGTGATAGAGGCCGGTCTCACCGTCGGATTTCCTGAAGATGATGTCAGCGCCGTTGTCGCTTTCGATCCGGCCGTTGACGGGGTCCACGGTGGTGGTCTTGAGCCAGTTGCCGGACAGGCTGACCAGCACGGGAAAGCCGGTGGCAGGCAGGGTACCGGTGTTGTTAATGCCCACCAGTGTATGATCGATGGTGATCGACCTCCAGTAGGAAAACTTGCCGTCGCCGCAGTAGAAGTGGGTGACGCTGGTGGCGCTGCCTCCCACACTTCCGGATGCAAGGGTGATGTCGCTCGTCCCCAGATCCATCGTGACGGTGTCTTTTGCCAGGAGGTTGCTCAGATCCCCCATGAGGATATAGTTGACCGTGGCGCCTGCAGAAATGTCGAAGTCGGTGCTGAAGGTGATGGTGGTGACCCCTGCGTTCACCACGCCCGAGCCGCCTACCGTGGTGGTCTCCCCGGCCTCGATCCCGCCGTTGTTATCACTGTCCACGTAAATCTCGAGGTTGGCAAAATCCCCCTGCACAATCCCTGTGACCGAGGAGAGTTGGAAGACCACCTGGTCGACGGTGAGCACGCCGGCTGTTTCGTTGGTCAGCTTAAAGCGGAAAAGCTGCGCGCCGGTGAACGGGCTGGTGCCGACGAGGCTGTTCGTCTGCTGTCCTGCGGCATGGTCGGCAAGGGTCAATGAATCATCGGCAATGGTAATGGTCTTGTCATCGAAGTCATCGGCCGCACCATCGTTATCCACGTCCAACTCCAAGTTGTCTGCCGGTGAGACAGCAGTAAAGTCGGTGAATTTCGGACCCGAAACGGTGATATACTCACCCGCAGTAAAGGTGGTTTTCACTTCCAGGAACAGGGTCTTATTATCTACATATTTGGTTTTAGTGGCATCTATCTTGGCCACCGCAGTACCGCCAAAGGTCAGTGCGATAATACTGGTATCCCAGATCATGTTGAAGCTCGATGGTATCCGAATACGGATATCATCCCCCCCCTTCCCCCCGGTTATCGTTCCCCCCACATTATCAATGATCGTGATTGTGCTGATGAGGGTGGCCGGATCGCCCACCTTAAAGGTCTGGTTGGCTGCCGAGGAGATCGTTTGCGCTTCAACAGGCGCTGCAAACACAAAAAGGCTTAAGGACAAAAACAGGAAGCCAACCCGGAACATGAATCTCTTGTTCAGGCTTCTGAATCTCTTCACCTGCCATCTATATGAGTGTTTGCTGTTCATTGTGGCCCCCTTATAGTCCCGCAAAGGCACGTTATTTTTGCGGTCTGAATGCTCCTTGCCGTTTCAAGCCCCCTGAGGGGCGGCATATAGCGCATTTTGTTTTTTAATGTTGAGGGGGTATCGGATGGATTGCTCAGAAGAAGATGCGGGGAATGAACGATCCGCATGGTTCTGGAAAGGGACCGCGACATCGCGGGAAGGCAAACAAGGCGTCTTGTGCTCCTCGGAAGGTTCATACGATTGCCCCCTTTGTCTCGGACACATGCTCATGCATTTCCATAAGCATTGCCCTGATACAATGTGCAAGCCCCCTGAGTGCCTTTTATTCGAAGGCACTTCACTGTGCCTTCAAACCTTCCGGCCGGTGTCCGCGGATCAATTCATGCAATCGATCCGTGCCGGCCCAAGCCTTCAAGCGGGATTCTCATACCAATAAATATCACACAACAATCATCTCCATTTCATTCTAATCGGTATACGTATCCTTAAATCCTTCTATCGGCCATTCCAAAGAAAATCTTCAACAGGTTTGGGGTCAGGTCTTGAATTATCAGTTTTTGTTCCAAAAATAAAATCAATTTTTCATGCTTCGTGGCGCCATAAATTGGCATGAGCGCTTATTCCGAACGATAACCGGGTTGCTTCTCGCCTCCGAAAAATCCGGGCTTAACTCCAGCGCCCGTTTCCATTCCTTCTCGGCCATTTCCCATTGATTCTGCTTGAAATAGGCAATGCCCAGGTTGTGGTTTATGATTGCAAGGTTCGGTTATGCAGTATATATTCATGATTTCAAACGGGCCTGACATAATGTCAATGCCCATTTTTGACGATAATATTCAATAGATGAGGGGATCCATCCGGAAAAAGCGGACAGAGGTTCAGAACCAGCCTTTATTCAATAAAAATGGCATCGTTAAGATCAAGAATATGCAAACCATGACAAGCAGGAAAGATTGGCGTTTTCTCTGCACCAGACCGCTCATCCTCACCTTTTTGCTTCTTTCCGGGTCTTGCGGATTGATCTATGAAATCATCTGGATGAAGATGCTCACCCTGGTAATCGGGAATACGGTCTTTTCCATCACCACCGTGCTCAGCGCCTTCATGCTCGGATTGGCCCTGGGGAGCTTTCTGGCCGGAAGGTTCATCGGCAGGGTGAAAGAGCCGTTGCGAACCTACGGCATACTGCAAGGGGGGATCGGCGTGTATGTGCTCATCCTCTCCGGTCTCGTCACAGGCACGGAACCCCTTTTCCGGTTCATCTATCAGCATGTCAGCACCTCCTTTTATATGATAAGCCTGCTTCGCTTTTTCATCTGCGGGGCCATCCTTCTTGTTCCCACCACATTGATGGGCGCCACACTTCCGGTCCTGAGCAAATACTTTGTAGAGACCCGGAACGATTGTGGCCGGAACATCGGCATCCTTTACGGGGTGAACACATTGGGGGCCGTGCTGGGCTCCTTTACGGCAGGATTCATACTCATCCCGCTCCTGGGGATGAGCCGGACCATCTATACGGCCGCTTTTCTGAACATCCTGATTGCCGCCGCCATATTCCTTCTTTTCAAGAAAGGCCCTGAGGCCGAACCTTTGGAAAGAAAACAGCGTGTCCGGGAAAAGATGCAGAAAAAAGAAGCAGCGCAAGAGGTCGTTCCGGAAAGGAGGCGCGCCATTGCCTGGGCGGTCATGACAGGGATCGGACTCTCAGGCGGCGCTGCCATGATTTATCAGATTGCATGGTCCAGGGTCCTCTCCCTTGCCATCGGTTCCTCCGTCTATGCCTTCAGCATGATACTTACGGCCTTCATCAGCGGCCTGGCTTTGGGAAGTCTCGTCATCGCCGGGTTCATTGACCGGAGAAAGGACCTGATCCTGGGATTGGCTTTGGTGGAGGGAGCCATAGGGATATCCGCCCTTATGATCATCCCGATCCTTGGCAGGCTGCCCATAATTGCCGCGGATGTGGTATTCGAATCCTTCCATGCATTTCACTATGTGCATTGGATTGAATTTGCCCTCATTTTCCCTCTCCTTCTGGTCCCCACATTCATGATGGGGATGGCGATCCCTATGGCCACCACGATTTGCACGACGGATGTCAGGCGCGTTGGAATGTTCTTCGGCAACGTGTATGCCATGGACACCCTTGGCGCGGTCATGGGGTCTTTTATCACCGGTTTTTTCCTGATGCCGTGGCTGGGTGCGCAGAACAGCATCCTCATCGCCGTGTGCATGAATATCGCCGCTGCCGTCATCATCTTCCTTTATGCGCCGGCCATTTCGCTCCGGAAGCAGGTCGCGGGATCACTCCTGATCATCCTGATTGTGGCTTTGGCATGGCAGCAGATCCCATCCTGGGATGCCCGTATTCTCACCAGCGGTCCTTACCTTTACACTGACCGATACCAAGATATTTCGGGCAAAAATGGGGCCGGGCTTGAAGCCGCAATGAAGGATGGGCGGGAGATCCTTTTCTTCAAGGAGGGCCTTCACGCCCTTGTCTCTGTGGAAAAGACCTGTGACGGGAATCTATTGTTGCAGATAAACGGCAAGGCGGATGCCTCGTCCAGGGCAGACGCCGCGACCCAACTTATGGTTGGGCACCTGCCGCTCTTGCTTCATCAGGAGGCTGAAGATGTCCTGGTGATCGGGCTGGGAAGCGGGATGACGCTGGGGGCTGTGGCGATGCACCCCATAAAACGCGTGGATGTGGTCGAAATAGAGCCTGCGGTGGTGGAAGCCAGCGATTATTTCCGGGATGTCATCGGCAACGCGCTCCACGATCCCAGGGTCCGCCTCATGATTGCCGACGGGCGCAATCATCTTTCCCTCACCGGCAGACAATACGACGTGATCATCTCGGAGCCTTCCAATCCCTGGGTCTCGGGGATGGCCAATCTCTTTACGCGCGAGTTCTTTTACCTGGCAAAACAACACCTGCGCAAGGGAGGGATGATGTGCCAGTGGGTGCATGCCTATTCCATGTCCTCTGTTGATTTCAAGACCGTCGTGCGGACCTTTCACGCCGTTTTTCCACATGTTACGGTGTGGGAGGCCTCCTTTGGCGGCGATTACATTTTGATCGGTTCCCTGCACGATTTGGATATCAATTATCAGATGCTCATAGACCGCCTGGGTGACGAGCGCATGAAACCGCATATGGGAATAATGAATATGAGGGACCTGGCTGCGTTCATGAACAAACTGGTCATCACTGACAAGGCGGTCGCTGAGTACACCAAAGGAGCCCCGCTCCATACGGATGATAATGCCCGGTTAGAGTATTCCGCACCCAAATTCCTGCTCCAGGGCCGATCCACACGACTTCTGGAGGAACTCTATCGATATCGTTCAAGGCCTGTGGATATGCTGAGGTCCTTGAGGTGGGTTGAAATCCCAAGGTGGATTGAAAATGACCTGCTCCAAAGGTTCGAGGCCAGAAAGGAAGTCCTTTCAGGATATATCAGTTGTTATTCAGAAGGGCCGATACAGTATACCATCAAGAGATTTGAAGATGCGCTGGCAATAAGCCCAAAGGATTATGAGGCGACGTATCTTCTTGCAAAGCTCACCTACCAGATCGGAGAGAGCTTTAAGGACGCAGGGCGCTCGAACGAGGCAGCCAAGGCCTATGAAAAAGGCATAGAAGCCATAGATAACTTTATCAGGGCTGACAGGGCATTGTTATCTCACCACTTCGATTTAGAAGCGATTTATGCCAAGGCCCATCTTGATCTGGGGACCATGAGCCTCAAGGCAAACCACCTGAAACAGGCCGCAGAGGCATTTCAAAGATCCATGTCAGGAGAAGTGCAGTACGCCGAAGCACACAATAATCTGGGTATTGTCTATGAACGTATGGGCAAATACGACACAGCAGTGAATCAGTACCAACTCGCAATCGATCTCAACCCAAACCTTGTTTCAGCGCGCATGAATATCGCTAACACCCATCTCAAGCAGGAAAAGTACAGGGAGGCGATCCAAAGCTATCGTCGGGTCCAAAAGATGAGACCGGACCTTGCGATCACAAACTACAACCTGGGCATTGCCTATTTCAAGCAGAATCAATGGGAAAAGGCCGAGAAGGAATGGAAGCGGGCACTGGAGTTAAACCCGGATTTTTCGGAGGCGAAAAGCAGCCTGGTCATCGTTCAGAATAAATTAAGGTCTGACTAAAAAAGGGAAGACCTGAAACGATATGTAATCACTCGATCAATGCGGTTTAAACCGAAGCTCGGCCCGACCGAAGCGCCCTCGATTTTATCGAGAAGATCATGGGTGAATGACGCCCCTTCGACATACTCTTATAAGGTTAGGGCCTGTTCACGCATCACAGCATACATCGTTTCCAGCATCAGTCCGGATCTATAATCTCTTCCCTTCCCGGATCACCTTTTTCAGGAATGAACTTGTCCGCTTCATCCGGTTGAATTCCTCTAAGGTGTACACCAAGGGTTCAATGGGAAGATCGGTAAGAGAGATGATCTGTTCAATCCGTTGAAACATCTTCCCCTTGAAATCCCCAATGATTATCAAATCTATATCACTTCCCTCATGAATGTCTCCCGATGCAAATGATCCGTAGAGGTAGATTTCGTGAATGGTAAATCTATGCCTCAATTTTTTAATGAAGCCTGCTAATTCCTTATAAACCTTTTGACTACGGTCAATGTCAATGTTGCATAGCTTAGGCATCTCTCGGCGTCCTCTTTATCGTAATAGTCGACCGGGGCAATATCCTCATCGAGCCCATTGGGATAGCGCGTAGGGATATAATAGGCGTCAAGAATTCTTGCGGCTTCTTCCAATTGAGCAAATTCCTTCTCCTTCTTCCTGCATTCCTTAACGAGCAATTTTATAGAATGCGTGGTGAATGAAGTATAGCCAAGGCTGTAGAGATATGCCTTGAGAGATTTTTCAGCGCCTTGCTGGGCTTGAAAGCAACTCCATTCGTAATTTCCATCCTTGGCACTGTCATTTGCCGCCTTAAGATCGGCTTCCGCCTGCCTCAACCATCTCTTGGCTTCTTTGATCATTCGACGCTCCGGTGGCCTTCATAATTATTTTAAATAAAGGACCTTACCCGTATCTGTATAGAACTATAATTGATGGC
Source organism: bacterium (assembly GCA_049472315.1). Taxonomy (GTDB): domain Bacteria; phylum SZUA-182; class SZUA-182; order DTGQ01; family JAFGSM01; genus JBLIRM01. The sequence goes on along the minus strand of JBLIRN010000032.1, from coordinate 23,183 downwards.
CGGAGATCATGTCAACATGAATAATCGAAATATCTTTGGCGTCATCTTAAATCCCAAGGAAACTTGCGCATGTAAACGCAGACATGTTTCGCTGCGGTCAACGGCACGAGCAGGGGTGTTCCTTACTTACTGCCCGTTCTTCTCGAGGATTATCTTGCGTTTCAGCTCCCTGTCCACCTTCTCCTGGAATTCCTTGTATGCCGCATAGTCTTCGGGCGGCACCGAGAGGGCCCTTATTTCATAGAGCAGGTAATTGACAATGGTGTTATCCTGCACGGTGTAATCCGAAATGAAGAGGATCTGCGGGATCTCCAGGGTAACCGTGGGAGGAAGATACCGTACCTCGAGGTCTGATGGTATGGTGACATGCACAATACTCTCCCCCACGGAGGTATTCCCCTGGAAGACGGGGTATGTCCGTTCCTCCAAGGCTATTGCGGTTTTGTTGGCCGAAAGGTACGAGATGGTCATGAATCCGATATCCCCCGCCCATTCGATGAAGTCCGGAGCGGTGTATTGGAAATCGAGCGTGTAAAGGGCGTCCGGATCGTACAGATTCTCGATGGTAAAGTCTATCAGACTTCCGCCGGTGGACCTCCCCGCAATGATTGACTCGATGTGCTGTCTTCGGTAAACCGTGTCCAGCGAGGAGAAATATGACCGACTGTAAATGGCATTGATCCCGGTTGATGTTATGGTTGTGTGGACCGTGGCGGTTGACTCCCCATCGACCTGGATATCCATGACCTCGTGATCCATATTTTTTCCCGGGTCGGGCACCGGGATTCTCAGGAATTCGTATCCATCGTCGAATATGACGAGCGCCTCGCGGTCCTGATCCGCACCGGGGATATCGCCGAACGAGCTCGCTTCCACCGTCGAGTCCATCCATATCCACGCCCCGTCGATGATGCACAGGACAATGACGTGATCAAAGGCATCGATCCGGGGGATCTCCTCCCAGGCCCGTCCGCTTTTCACGGTGCTCAGGAGCACCGGGTACGCCTCGATCCCTTCCTCCCTGAGCATGGTGATGAGCAGGATACTCTTATTCTTGCAGTCCCCGTATTTATGTTCAAAGACCTCCGCAGCCGACTGCGGCCGTACGTCACCCTTTCCGTATTCGAGGCCGACATACCGGATATGTGAGGCCACATAGTAGAAGAGGGCCCGCGCCTTTTCCTCCTGGGTACTCAGCCCCTGCGTCAATTGGGTTATCGCGTCCTTGATCGCGTCATTGGGGATGATTGCCTCGAATTCGAGCGCGCGCCACCAGTCGGCGATGACCTCCCACGAGGGGAAGGAGGTGATGTACAGGATGGGAGAGATATCGAGGATGGGGGGCATCATCGGCTCGACAATCATCCCGGGGATATCGTTCAGCCTCCAGGTATACTCCCTCATCTCCCCGTTCTCCACGACCTCCGGCTCTATGGATTCCCGGTTGACGATCGTGGCGGTGAATTCCCGATCTGCAGGCACCGAGACATTGATCCACGCATTCTGCACGGGATTCGTGGAGGCAAGGGTAAAGCCCGCATCGATTTCCCGGGGGGTAAATTGCCTGGATGCGGGAATGTCTTCAATGGTCACCTGGTATTCGATCACCGATCCCACGGTGACCCCCGGCAGGGATATTATCAGGACCTTGATATTGCTGTAGAAGGGGAAATCGGACCAGGGGGTGACCTCCTGGATCTCCGCCCCTCCGGCACCGATAACCGTGCCATCGGGTTGTATCACCCGTGCCAGATCGGTGTGCACATGTTGGTACGTGGAGTCATAGGAGAACTTGACCTCGCCTGCATCCTTCCCCCGGTTATCCAGGATCTTTACGAGCTTATGAATCCTCTGGGAGATAGTGTGATCGGGCAATACCTGGTAGCCGATGTCATCGAGGAGCACCACCAGGGCATTATCCGGTAAATCCCCAGGATTCGGTGCAGTCAGGATCAGCACCTTTATCTCCTCCTCTTTCAGGTCCTCGATACTGGAGGCGCCGCCCGACAGCTCGATATCGTTCAGGTGCGCCGTGGCCTGGGCGGCCCAGATGCTCTCCGGTGCCTGATCCAGAATACGGTTATAATACTCCAGTGCCTCTGCAAACAGGTGCTTCTTCTCAAAGACGGCAGCCATGGTGTAGATGATTTCGAGGTCATCGGGGAATATCGTTTCCGCCCGTTCCAGCTCCTTGAGCGCCCTGGTGAGATCATTCGCCTTGAAATAGGAGAGGGCGAGTCCTCTGATGGCCTCCCCGTTTTCCGGCTCCTGTTCGATGACGCGGGCATATTCGTCGATCGCCTCGATATACCTTCCCTTCTGATAGTAAACCTTCGCCAGGATCACACCCACCTTTGGATTGTAGACCTGAAGTCCTGCGGCGAGCTTAAGATACCGTTCGGCCTGGTCGAGATAGTCGATCCCCAGTTCCTGATAGGAGATGCCCAGCAGGAGATAGCCCTGGGCCTTTGCCACCTTTTCATACGGGAGCTTGACCGCCTTTTCCAATTCCTCTATAGCCGATGCATACCGTCCCTCCTGGAAAAAATCGAATCCCCGGGAGAGGTGATTCACCCGGGTTATCTGCGGAAGGAGTAATCCGAGATATCCCTGGAATGAGATCCCGTAAAATTGCTGTGCCCCGTAAAAAGGGCTGCTGTAAGTGGGGTATCCGTTGGAGGTGAGGTGCGCCATATTCGGAACGGAGTTCGCTGAAGGTGTGTCGGTGAACCAGGGGACTTGATATTCATACAGTGAAGATGGAAGCGCGGATATCCATTGAAAGGAACTATTCCCTGCCGTTTGCACGCCAAAGAGACCGTTATTGGAATGGATCGTGGAAGGTGAGTAATAGCTGAAGACGCCCGGCAGAGAAAGACGGCCGTTGCCGAATGAGATCCCGCCGGCGCTGAAGGAAGGCATGCGCGGAGGCTCGGTACGGAGGGTATTCGTTCCTGTGGGTATCAGGCTCGCGTAAGAGGCGCTGGTGATGAATTGGCCCCACGCATTGAAGGAGACCAGGGAACGTCCATATGTCTCCCGTAGGGTAAGGGGAATTTGTACCTGTGGGATCGTGGGGGTGCCATATTGCGCACACGCCACGGGAACACAGAATATCGTGAGACAGCCAAGAATAATGAGGAGCATCGTTCCATACGTCTTGAACCTACCCATAATAGCGCCTTTTTCCTTCCATCAAAGTGCATCGATAAGGGATACCAAGCACCGAGGATCATTCCGCCGTTGACCTCCCTTACAAATTATGCTTACGCCTTGGTGAGGGTTGCAATCGCCCGCCACACCGTTGCCCTTTTTACAGGCTAAGGGAGGGCGGTGAGGCCGGTCGCGTTGATAACAACCAGACCTGCGCTGCTTCCTAATCCGGCAAGTCCGGCCAGGCAGCCGTATCCGCTTGAAACATCCGGACCTGCCACATTGAGCTTCGTGACTGGGGTAAATCCTCCAAAGGCGCTGAGCCCTGTCATGATGTCCATCCCGCCCAAGGGGTAAAAGAGCGGTGCGGATGTCCCTGCCCTCATATAAGAGAGGGTCGCGCCAGGGTTGCTTACCATTCCCATGCGGCCCATATTCCAGGAACCATATCCGAAGCCCCCACTCGTCAGAGAGGGAATGCTCCCCCCTGCCCACCCTCCGTTCGCCCCTAATACGGTAAGAGGTGGCTGGTATAACCCATACGGGTAGTACAGCGAGCCTCCGAAGAGGGCAACGGGATGCTGGGCGTAACAGATAGGGGCCATGACTATCACGAGAACGGAAAGGATGATCAGCGCATACGCCATTCGTCGATACATATTCTTTTCTCTAACCATACTCTTTATCCTCACTCTTGTTTCGGTATGTTATGGTGAGATCCTCGTGCCTCCCTCACCTATGCATGTCTACGGCGACGAAACACCTCCGGAGGCCGCAGAGGCTAATCCGTTCCGGCCAGCCGCGTTGGATAGCGACACCAAAGACGATACCCGCCGTCTAATTTGTACGAACGGTCCTGTCACCTAATGTGGAGCTCACCGTGAAAATCCGGGTCACGAAGTGCTCGCCTTCTCGCCGGAGCTGCTCGTGGCATAAAGGGATAGTGCTGTGCCCGGGGTGAGCCCCGTCATCGCAGTGGTGAATTATGTCGATCAGTCTCGGATTACAGGCTACGTCGGTTTGACGATACATGGAGGGTAGTGGTCAACGGAACATTCCGGCAATCAGGGGGAGTTCGTTTACTGACCAGGGTGACTCATCGTGACCGCCTGGTGGTCTCTGTTTGGGAGTTTTTTCTGGATGTTTATTCCGTGCCCTATCTGTAACCATAACTGACTTACTATTTATATAGGCATTTATTGTGCCAATCCTCGGCCCTCATCAATCCCAATAACCATAAGGGAAGAAGGCGGATGCAGAGGGTAAGGATCGCTGGCGCCGTCCCAATATGGGATATTTTTTTATCCCTTTGATTTTTTTAGCATAGAGAACAGTGGCACATAACCTTCCAGCGATATTTGTGGTCCGATCACCTCCCCTTGCATGGGGCGCTGCAGGGGGTGGGGTGTGTCCTCCACCTTGGAGAAGCAGGAGGCCGTTGTGGTCTGATTGCCTCTTGCAGTTTGCTGCGCGGGCTGTTTCGATGAATACACTCCCAGAAAGAGGCATTGAGGATGCCATTTCCCGGGTGTTTTTCTTTGTCTGACACGGCATTAAAGGCATTGTCCCATTCCGGGACTATTACGTCCGGTGTCTATCCCATAGTGAGACACCCTTGTATGTGCTCTCTCGCTATTCCCTTATAAATACTGGATGTTTAAAATGGCACGATTAATGCTGTGATAGCTCTTAGTGCCAAATGGGCATTCCACCGCAGGTGAGTGTTCATAGAAATCCAAGATCCCAGTTCCTCGTCGCATCACCATTCCTCCCGTGCTGGCGGTGATTGTTAATCCGCATCCCTTTTATAAAGGGGACAATTACAAAATCAACGTCACCGAGAAGTGATAAGGAACGCAGGGCATTATCGGGGTTAACGTGTTAACCGGGGGAATTTGACTTTCGGAAAGGGATTTGGATAACAATATCACAATTTCATCCGCATAAAGGAATGGATGGAACAGGATGGGTGGTGATAAATATACGTCTCTAACCGCTTAATTTTTAAATTTAATTCTTTCAATTCAATCTCACGATCCCTTTTTTGTTAGACAATAAGGTCATTACTTAACGGAAGATTTTTCAAAAAGTCTTATTGTAGAGAGGTTACAGAGTATGGTTCACAATAGCTTGTTTAAAAAGATTTTATTCTTATCAATTATTGTATTGGCCCTCGTTATGGCGCACGGCACGCTGTGTACTGCATATTATGGCAGTTATTCCGGGTATGGTGGTTCATATGGCTATAGCCCCTATGGGTACAGCGGCTACGGAAGCATGTACGGCGGTGGCATGTACGGTTCCGGTTACGGCTACAGCGGTTACGGCGGCATGTACGGCTCCGGCTACGGAAGCATGTACGGCGGCATGTACGGTTCCGGCTACGGAAGCATGTACGGCGGTGGCTACGGAAGCATGTACGGCTCCGGCTACGGAAGCATGTACGGCGGTGGCATGTACGGCTCCGGCTACGGGAGCATGTACGGCGGCATGTACGGCTCCGGCTACGGGAGCATGATGGGCGGCATGTACGGTTCCGGCTACGGAAGCATGTACGGCGGTGGTATGTACGGTGGCATGTACGGCTCCGGCTACGGAAGCATGATGGGCCTCGGCGGCCTTGGTATGGGCCTCGGCGGTCTCGGTATGGGCGGCCTCGGTATGATGGGCCTTGGCGGCTATGGTATGGGCCTCGGCGGCCTTGGTATGGGCCTCGGCGGTCTCGGTATGGGCGGCCTCGGCATGATGGGCCTCGGCGGCCTTGGTATGGGTGGCATGGACCTGAGCCTGAGCACCCTCGGTATGATGAGCGCCATGGGCCTCGGATTGCTATAAAGACCATTAATTGATTCGGGTGAGCTCAAAGGAGTCGACCCGATGAAATCACAAGGCCCGCACCTTTGTGCGGGCCTTTTTTTTGTGTGCGCCCGGCAGGGCGCACGCCAAGAACCGGTGTATTCAGGAAATTGTGGTTAGTCCTAATGTTCTGAAATCTTTATCAAAAGAAATGGCAGGGATTTGATTTAGTCTTTGGCAGATGATGACTTGGGACAATGCATCGACAAATGATATCTTTTTATCGATTGCATAGCGGTTAAATATGGAGAGTGCCTCGTAATAGTTGGCCTTATCCGGAGAAATTATTCTATAAAGGTCCAGCGATTCACTAAATATTCGAGCCTCAGAGTAACCATAATGATAAAGAAGCATTGTCATTGCTTCAGAAACCACAAACCATGATGTGTATATGGTAATCTTTCCAAATCGAATTTCATCGAATAATTCCAAAGCTCTTTTATGCTTGCTGTCCTTCTTAGAAAAAAGTGCAATAAAAAAACCGGCGTCACAATATATCGAATGGAGTCCTTCCAAAGAGACCATATTTATTTGTCCCGTTCCTTCTTATAGAGATGATTCTTATAATTCTCCGCCACATGTTTCGACTCCCCGTTGTCCTCAGGAAGTGAGTTGACGAGTTTTAACACCCTTTCAAATGGGTCTTCTTCTTGAATTAATTTGATGATTGCATAAGGCTTTCCCTTTCTTCTTACTTCCAAAATATCCCCCGGTTCCATCAACTTATCAAGTTGGGTAATTTTATTTCGTGTTTCACTGATATTAAGAACAAGTTTTTTTTTCATGGTCCCTTTATCCTCTTTTTTAGTCCCATGGAAGAGATTGCACATGTTCATATGATCATTTGTACATTTCAAGTTAAATTATACACTTTTTGTACAAATTGTCAACAAAAGACCGAAACCAATTTTATCATACTGCTGAAAAGATCATGGGCACCTGCAGGAGGATGCCTTGGAGGTTTGATGCCATTTTTTCCTCATGGCAGGGATTCCATTATGCTTATAAAAACAAATACTCAGGTAATGACGATAAGTGTTGTAGGGGGGGATTTTGCGTAAAGGGTCAAGGGTATGGTTCTGCATGAATACGATATACTAACCTGCGCAGCCGCAGTGCAGCCAGACTCCGGTCGATTGGAGAAGCTGCGCCGCATGGTGGCACGGGGACCGCACATGGACCGCCTCATTCGCACGTCGGTGCGGGAGGGGATGGCGGGGCTCCTCTACAAGAACATGGAGAGGGCAGGTGCCCTGGGGACGATCACACCCAACCACAGGGAGCGGCTCAGGTCCCTTTACTACGCCACTGCCGCGTCCAATCTCAATCGTATCCACGATCTGAAGGAGTTACTCCTTCGCCTCGGCAGGCGGGGGACCCAGGTGGTGCTTCTCCAGGGGATCGCCCTCCTCCAGCAGGTCTATCAGGATGTGGGTCTGAGGCCGTTGACCGACATTGATTTGTGGGTGCTCGAGGAGGACTATCCTGACATCGTCAATGCATTGCTCGGTCTGGGATACCGTCGCGACCCTTTGTATCCCTTCAGTTTCAGAAGGTCGGCCACGCGTTTCGAGATCCAGACCAGGCTCCCGTGGGCCGATCGCATCAGGGCATCCGCAATGCTCATCGGCACAAGCCAGGAGCAGATCTATCTGCGCACCCGCCTGGTGGGAGTGGATGGGGAGGAGGCGCGCTGCATGGGGCCACAGGACCAGGTGCTCTACCTGGGATTGCATGCCCTGAAGCACAATGTGGAGCGAATGATCTGGCTGGTGGACATCCACGGTCTGGTTGCCGGGTGGGGTTCGCATGAATGGGAGGAGATGGTGGACCGGGCGCATGAGCTGGGTCTTGCACGACCCCTGGCGTATATCCTTTTTCTCCTCGTTCACCTGTGCGCGTGCAGGATTCCGGAGAAGGCCCGTGTCCTCCTCGATCAGGAGGGCCCGCGCTCATTCGAACGAATGGTGATGATGCGGATCATCCGCAGGAAATCCCTCCCCCCCTGGGTGCCCCTCTTTGTCATGAGCTCCGGCAAGGGAATAGAAAGACGTCTCCCCTTCATCCTGGAGAACCTCTTCCCGCGACCGGAGATCCTCCGGCAGGTATTCGCAGATGCCCCCGGGGGCCGTATGTGGCGGCTCTACTGGAAAAGGCTTGCGCAGCTCATTGAGATGCTCAGGTCGTCCCTGAGCGGGAAGGCATGGGAATAATCATGGAGAAAAACTGGTTCGCCTGTCTCAAGAATGGGCTTGTGCGCACCATGCCCGAGGATCACCTTGCCCTGCATGATGGCGCCGGGGAAGGGGGGTGGCGCCTCGGAAACCTCCGTCCCTTCATCCTTCGGCACTGGCGCATGGGGCTTGCCGGTGCGGGGCTCATCCTCCTCGCTGCACTGCTCGCTTTCCCGCAGCCCCTGATCCTGCGCTATATCGTGGACGATGTCATCCTGGCCCGGAGGATCGGCCTCCTGGTCGGTGCCGTCATTCTCCTTGCCCTGATTGCCGTGGCAGGGAAATGCGCGGCAATGCTGCAGGATTTCCACTTTACCCGATTTGAGCAGCAGGTCATGCTCGACATCCAGCAGGAGCTGTTCGATCGGACCCTGCGGTTTCCAAAGGCCTTTTTTGACGAGAACCAGACGGGCTATCTCATGTCCCGCCTCTCCTCCGACGTGCAGGATGTGCGCTGGTTCTTTTCGAGCACCATCGTCCACATTGCAGGCAATGCGCTGCGATGCGCAGGGGGGATTGCACTGCTCTTCTACCTGGAGTGGCGACTCGCCCTGGGTGTGCTCCTCATCCTTCCCGCTATCCTCTTGGGCATTCGCTATTTCTCCGAGAAGATACGTGTCCTGGGTCACCACGGCATGGAGCGGCAGGCGGCCTTTTCCAGGGATTTCCAGGAATCCCTCGCCTCGGTGCCGCTGATCAAGGCATTCTCCTCGGAGGGACCCACAGCACGGCGCTTGACCGAACGGCTAAGGGATGCCTTCAGTATCCTGCTCGAGCAATCGGCAGTAAGTTCCGTCGCCACTCTCGCCATAGAGGCCATACCGGGCATCGCCCGCGGCGCCGTCCTTGTGGTGGGGGCCGTCTGGGTGATCAGGGGGGAGTGGAGCCTCGGCTCCCTCCTTGCCTTTCAGGCATACCTGGGATATGTGTTCGGCCCCGCTCAGTTCCTTGCCACCGCCAACCTGCAGATGCAGAAGGCGCTGGCAGCGCTGGACCGGGTGGCCGCCCTCTTCGATATACTCCCCGAGGCAAACAGCGAGGCAGGGGAACAGGTCACGAAACTCGCAGGGGAGATCGAGCTCAAGCACATCACTTTTTCCTATGACGGGGGAGAACCGGTGCTCCGTGATATCTCCGTGCGCATCCATCCGGGGGAGCACTGGGCAATCATCGGGCAGAGCGGGGTGGGGAAGACCACCCTGCTGAGCCTGATCCTGTGCCTCTACCGGCCCACGGGGGGGGAGGTCTACTTCGACGGGAAGCCGGCAGCGTCTTATGCAGTGGGCTCCCTGCGGGAGCGGATCGGGTTTGTGTTCCAGCGTCCCTCTCTTCTCTCCGGAACGATCATGGAAAACCTGTGCTACGGTAACCCGGATGCACACGAGGAGCAGGTTATCCGGGCGGCCAGGGCTGCACGGATACACGAGTTCATCACAGGCCTTCCCTTGGGATATGACACACTCATCGGGGAAAACGGGGTGAACCTCTCGGAGGGGCAGCGGCAGCGGCTTTCCATTGCCAGGGCGCTTGTCAGGGAACCTGACATCCTGGTGCTCGACGAGCCGACCTCATCGGTGGATGCCCTGACCGAGGATTCGATCCTCTCCGCCCTTCCTGTGCTCTACCGGCAGAGAACCATTATCGTGGTGACCGATCGCCCCGCCACCCTGCAGGAGGCGGACCGCATCCTCCTTCTGGATGCGCAGGGGCGTGCGACTGTGGGCACGCATGAGTCGCTCTTTGCGGGGAACGATTACTACCGGTCCTTGATTATCTGCGGGGGTGTACCCACGGGATCGGACTCTGCAGAATCCCTTGCTGCGGCTGGAGCGGCGGGCGCGAGAGGGAGGCACAGCGGCACACCGCGCGGCACCATGAGACATGAGGGAATGGGGCGATGAAAGGGAATAAGACATTCATGAACCCTCGATTCACCAGGGAGTATAAAGATATCCAAGGGGGGCGGATGAAGCACATGCAAACATGCCGGCGTACCACCAAGGTGCGCAGGAAAGGGCATGATGGTAAATGATACAAAAACCCATGATCCAAGGGTCACCGGAAGGATGAAGGTTTATACAAAGGGATGATTATTTGAAAACCTGCATGGTACATGAAAGGGTATTGAATGGGGAAGAGAGGCAGTAGCAGGGGGGATTTCGTTCTCCATGCCAATGGGGATTTCCAGGGACGACCGCAGGTCATCACCCTGGAGGCCCGGCCCCGGGTCTCGATCGTCATCCCCACCCTGGACGGGGACCGCAACGGGTATCTCCCCGCCCTCATCGAGCAGATAAAGGCCCAGAGTGTCAAGGACATCGAGATCATCCTGGTGCGGGGGGACCGCAGGCAGGGGAGGGCCATCAACCAGGGGGCGCTCATCGCACGGGGAGACATCCTGGTCACCATGGATGACGACACCCGCCTGGGGCATGAAAGGGTCATCGAAAACATGGTTGCCGTTTTACATGCCCATCCGGATATCGGGATCGTGGGCGTGTCCAACGTGGTGCCGGAGGATGCCTCGCTCCTTACCAGGCTCGCCATGGATCAGATCCCCCGCCGCAGATCACCCCTGGTGTCCCAAATAACCGACAGCGATATGGCGGAGCACCCCTGCATGGCCATACCCAAGTCCCTCTTTTACCGCATCGGCGGGGAGAATGAGCTGATCCCCAGGGGTCTCGATCCATACCTGCGATTCATGGTGAGAAAGGCGGGATACCGGGTGGTGGTGATTCCCGGCACGTGGATCCATCACCTGCCTCCGCCCGGACTGCTACCCATGATCCGGCAGTTCTTTCGCAACGGAAAGGGGGCCGCCTTCTGCCAGAAATTCTATCCCCAGTGGGTCCTGGAGTTGACCAGGACGCACACCACCCCGGACAGGGTTCACAGGGGCATGCCCTACCGGATGGTCAGAAACGTTTTCAATCTTGTTATATCACTGACTCAGGGAAAGATTGTTTTTTTCATCACCCAGCTCTCCTATCTGGCCGGGTTCGGTTTCGGCCTCCTGACCCTGAGAGAGGATCGCATGCAGAGGGAGGTACACGAACAATGAAAGGGATATTCAGCCATCGGCCGCTCATCCCCCTGAGCATCCGGGCGGAGGGATACTCGGTGTTCTCTCCCCATCTCTGGATGGACAGGGACCCCTTTGCGCGGCACCAGGAGTACGTGGAGGGGGAGGACGGCCGGCAGTACTGCATCTTTATCAGGGGGGATTCCTCTGAACAGGCAGTGGGCCCGGTGAAGGGGTTCATCGCGGGGGACGCCGAGGCGCTTTCATCGCTCAGGGGGCGATGGTTGGCCGTGGTGTACGGGGAGTCCCCGATGGAGGAGATCCCCCCTTCGATCACGATCATCACGGACCGTTTGGGGAGCAATCGCGTATACTACATGTACGACGGGGAGATTTTGGCATGGTCCAGCAGTCTTGCCGATCTCCTTGTGTTTATGCGTAATGACGAAAGGGAGTATAGGCTGGATGCAAGGGGCCTGAACGGGTATCTCGGTTTCCTGCACCAGCCATCCCCCAGCACCCTGGTCGGGGGGATCGCCATCCTTCCTCCCGCCTCCTGCATGACGCTTACCGAAGGCAAGGCAACCATACAGCGTTACTGGTCACCCACATTCGCCCCGCCCTTTGGGTCCGGGAAGGGGGCGGCGGCGGAGATACGGCGCCTTCTGAACGATGCAGGACGCAGGCTGGCATCCTGGGATGGACGTGCGGGCATTCTCTTGAGCGGGGGGCTCGACTCCTCCCTCATTGCCGGCATGGGCAAGGCGCGTGGAAAGGACCTCATTGCCTATACCGTGGGATTCGAGGGGGTTGATGACGAGCGGAGGGATGCCAGGAGGGTGGCGCACCATTACAAGGTGCGGCACAGGGAGGTCCTCCTCAGGCCCGGGGACATCCCCGAACTCCTCTGGGAGGTCACCCGGTGTCTGGGATTCCCTGCGGGTAATCCCTCCGGCCTTGCCACCTTTGCGGTTGCCCGGCAGGCCGGAAAGGAGGTGGGGAGGATGCTTTCCGGACTCGGCAGCGACGAGCTGTTCGGCGGCCACACCAAGCACATCCTGGCGCGATCATGGACGTGCGGACACAAGGTGGTTTCCCTGCTGAGGAGGTGTCTCTCCCCCTTCGGGAACAGCGAGGGGTGCCTGTCGGGCCGCCCGGTGAGCCTGGACAGGTATGCGGATCTGTATACCTTCTTTGACCGTGAGCAGCGGGAGATGCTTCTCCTCCCCGCGTATCGGACCAGGGATGACGGATACTACATGGAGCTTCTCCGGGATTCCTTCCATGAGGAGCAGTTTCTCACGGATGTGTACGCATGGCTTGCAGACGACCTTCTCCCCCTGGCATCCTCCCTGTGTGCCCACTTTGACCTGTGGCTGGATCTCCCCCTGTGCAACGATGAAATGCTCGCGTGCGCGGCCAGGATCCCCCTGAGCATGAAGGTCAGGGGAGGGCAGGGGAAGCGGGTGCTCAGGGAGGCATGCCGTGACGTGGTGCCTGCCTGGGTATTCAAAAAGGGAAGGCGGGGATTCACCCTTCCCATGGGCGCCTGGCTGAGAGGCCCCCTGAAAGATCTCCTCGATGACTACCTCGCCCCCGATGTCATTGAAAAAAGGGGCATCTTCAGGCCCGGGGAGGTCGGGAAAATGATCAAGGCGCACACCGAGGGGAAGGCGGACCTCTCGCTCCAGTTGTGGGGATTGATCACCCTGGAGGTCTGGCAGAGGATCTTCATCGATACGGAGAAACCGGAAAATCCTCAAAATACATAAATCATGCTGAAATATCATTGCAATAATGGCAAAAGTCTTTTGGAAGGGGATGGGGGCGGACCCCGATCTCCTTCCTCATGCTCGGATTTTAGCATAGTCCGCAACAATCCATGGAAGGATACCAGGGCTTGAACATACTCGTGCTCACCGATTTTTTCTTTCCCGACAGCATGGGAGGGGCGAACAAGATGGCCTTCTGCACCTCACGGGGGCTCGCCGGCAGGGGCCATAAGGTCTTCATCGTCGTCAGGCGGGCGAGGCCGGAGCTTGCCGACCAGGAGACCATCGAGGGGATCGAGGTGTACCGCTACGACCTTCCCAAAAAGACCTTCGCCAGCTTCAACGTCTCCGCCCGCCCCCAGATCAGGAACATCCTCCGCAACATCGAAGGATCGGGGCACGTCCCCCTGGACATCGTCATCCTGCACCAGCCCCTTGCCGCTGCGGAGGCGGTGACCCATGCCTTTGTCCGGGATGCCCCCTGGCTCTACAATTTTCACTCCCCGTGGGGGGAGGAGTTTCTCATAAACCGGCCGGTGCACTGGTGTGGGAAATGGAATCTCGCGCTGCTCATCCGAAAGAGAATGAGGGATTGGCTGGAGGGGAGGGTGCTCAGGCGCTGCCAAAGGATTATCCTCTTGAGCGAATTCATGAGAAGGAGGCTCGAACGGGTGCATGGATTGGCCGCACGATCCGTCATTATCCCCGGCGGGGTGGACACGGAGGTCTTTTCCCCTCCGGGTGACCAGGGGCGACTCCGCAGGGAACTGGGACTTCCCCCGGACAAGGTGGTCCTCTTTACCGTGCGAAACCTGCGAAAGCGGATGGGACTTCCGAACCTGGTCAGGGCAATGGCAGAGCTTAAGAGTGTTGGCGACAGGATTCACCTGGTGCTTGCAGGGAAGGGTGAGCTTGAGGGGAGCCTCAAGGGGATGGCGGAGGGACTGGGGGTAGCCGATCGGATCACCTTAACCGGTCACGTGCCGGAACAGGAGCTTCCCCGGTTCTACCAGGCAGCGGATTTCTTTGTGCTCCCCACCGAATACCTGGAGGGATTCGGCATGGTCACCCTGGAGGCCCTTGCCACCGGGGCGCCGGTGATCGCCACGCCGGTGGGGGCGACACCGGAGATCCTCTCCCTTATCGGTGATGAATGGCTGTGCAGGGATGCCTCGATCAGCGCCCTTGCGGGAAAGATCGAGGAGATGGTGATATGGCGCCTTGAAAATCCCGATGAATATAGTAAGACCAGGAAACGGTGCAGGGATTGTGCGGTTACACGGTATGCCTGGCCCCTCATCATCGATCAGTGGGAGGCCCACTGCAAGGAGGTGATTCGGGCATGGAAGGAACAGCGACACGCACCCCCATCACCTGCGTCCACATCATCACCCGGATGGACAAAGGGGGCTCGGCCGAAAACACCCTCCTCACCGTAAGGCACCTCGCCGGGGACCGGTATCATCCGGTGCTCATCATCGGCCCCTCCATGGAATCGGAGATGTCCGATCAGGAGCGCTCTGCCACGGAGGATGCGATCCGGAGTCTCAAGGACAAAGGGATACCGGTCATGGTCTGCCCCTTTTTGTACCGGAGGATCTCCCTCCGTCATGATCCCCTTGCATTTATGTGGCTCCTGCTGACCCTCCGGCGCCTGAGGCCGCACATCGTTCACACCCATACCTCAAAGGCGGGGATCCTGGGACGATGGGCCTCATTTGTAAACCGCGTGCCCGTGATATGCCACACCCCGCACGGTCACGTCTTTTACGGCTACTTCGGCCCCCTGAAGCGGGCATTCTTCATATGGCTCGAGCGGCTGACCTCCCGGATCACCGACCGGATCATCTGCCTCACCGAGGGGGAGATGGCCGACCATCTCGCCTTCAGGATCGCCCCCGAAAGCGCCTTTCTGGTCTGCCCAAGCGGGGTGGACCTCGAATCATTCAAAAGGAACGGCGACTCCCCCGTTACCCAGGCTATGCGCAGGAGGCTCGGCATACCGGAGGCAGGGCTTGTCGTCGGTACGGTGGGAAGGCATGTGAAGGTCAAGGGGCACGACGTCCTGCTTGCGGCCTTCCGCCGGATGCTTGAAAAAAGGCCTGACGCGCTCCTCTGCCTCCTGGGTGACGGCCCCATCAAGGGGGACCTGGAGCGGACCGCCCAGGAGTGGGAGATCATGGACCGGGTGCGGTTCATCCCGTGGGAGACGGACCCGAGGCCGGTGATGGCCCTCTACGATATCTTCGTGTTCCCGTCACTGAACGAGGGGATGGGCAGGGCGCTCGTGGAGGCCATGGCCATGGAAAAGCCGGTGATCGCCACCCGCACCGGGGGTATCCCCGACCTTGTCCAGGAGGGGGTGAACGGTATCCTGGTGCCTCCCGGGGATGACTCCTCCCTTGCGGACGCCATGCTCAACCTTGCCGGGCGTCCCTGGAGGATGCAGCGGATGGGGGAGATGTCGGGGACCCTTGCGGAACGCTTCTCCCTGAAGGTGATGATGGAGCGCATCGAGCGACTGTACGACACCCTGCTCTCAGAAGACGGAAAACCGCGTGGTGCACCTGCCTCGCGCCTCGCCGGGGTGAGAATGAATCCCTTGTGAGGATAAGCATCGGGCGTTTGTTATAAGGGATTTTGAATGCATGCCATCTGATTTCGCCGCGTTTCATTAATCACCCCATATTTGTTCTGATTCCCAAATACTGAACTCGGACCTGGCGGATTCTAAAAGCCCCCTATCAACCTTTTCTTGTAAAGTAATTCATGATTTGAATGATTTTCATTCATGATCTGAAGGGGTTTGGGGTCAGGTCTTGAATTATCAGTTTTGTTCCGAAAATGATGTCATATTTACATGCTTCGTGGTGCCACAAAGTGGCATGAGGGTTTGTCTTGAAAATAGATTTTCATCCTTAGTGGTGTGCCGAAGGCCCATGAGCGTTTAATCCAAAAAACTGTCATTTCAAGACCTGACCCCATTTTGTTATGCCTTTTGTTATTTAGATTCCCTTTAAAGTGTTTTGAGATAGACTTCAGTAGACTTCAGTATATATAAAGTTTATCTTTTGATTATGAAGAACTCAAATGGCCTGAGTGTGAGCTATGCCTTCCCCTTGTATGCCAATTATCGTGCCGCCCAGGCCCTTTTTGATCCCCCGGAATTGATAAGGTTTTTTTGATGCGGGCGAGAATGGGATATACCTGAACCCATGCCTTTCTTCCTTGACAGGACTATCATCCGGCGATATATTTTCTGTAAGGTCAGTGATATGGCTTTTGAACACAAAGGGATCTAAAGATCGTTTCAGTCTCACACAGAGAAATTTTTGGCATTGCCGGAAGCTGCCCGAGTAGAAGGTTATCATCTTCATTAAGAATCATTCAGATTGATGGCGATGCAAAAAGACTGAACCATTGACGCCTTTCCTTGTATAGAGATTAAGTTCAAGGTAAATACTTAAAAGGTATCGGCGCACCGTTTCCGATTCCAAGTGGTTTTTGCGATGCCATCAGAAACGAAATTTGAGCAGCTTCCTTATTAAACAAAAGGCATGATCAAGGAACAACAAATCCACGCTGTTGATGAAGGAATCGTGGCAGGCAAACTGCGGGATGCACTGGCTGCACATCTATATCAGGAAGCCGGGCGACTCGGGCTGTCCTTAAGTGCATCCCGGATTGCCTCTCTGCGTGATGCCCTTCTTAGAAAGACAGATGCGGCTCCCGAGGCAGAACGCGATCATAAGGGATGTTTGCTGCGAGAAGATGTCCCGTTTGACATATACAACAGGGAGAAGCTTGAGGTACACGATTACCTGCACATGGTCTCTCAGGAAATGCGCAAACGTCTTGGGCAGTACGTCACCCCCACTGTTATCGTCCGATATATTCTTGATGCCGTTGGATATCGGGAGGACGAAGACATCCTGGATAAACGACTAGCTGATCCGGCCTGCGGTTCAGGCATTTTTCTGGTAGAGGCAATCAGGACGTACCTGGCTGCCTTGCACCGATCCGGCATGCCGATGGAAAAGTGGTACCCATGCGCGCGCTCCGCCTTTGTCGGTGTGGATCTTGACCCTATCGCATGCCTCTATACGCAATTCAATGTGAGCCTCCTGTTGACTCCCGCGATCCTGTTTTGGGCCGACGCCCATCCTGATGCCCTTCTGCCCCCCTTGATGATATACTGCTTTGACACACTGAGAATGGTGGCGACAGAACTCACAGGCCCCCGGCTTTTCTCGTATACGGCATCTACTCTTCAACTCACGAACTCTTTTGACTTCGTGGTGGGCAATCCCCCATATCATAAAATCAGTCAGCTGGATAAGGAATTGCAGGAAGTATTTCGGGCTTCTTTATACGGCCACCCGAATGCATATGGTCTTTTTTTACATTCAGGGATAGAGATGCTGCAACCGGGTGGCGTATTGGGCTACATTGTTCCCCGATCCATGCTCTCCGGTTTATACTTTAAAAACCTGCGTAAATTCATTGAGCTCCAGAGCGATTTGAAAGAGATTACCCTGATCACCGAACGAAAGAAGGTTTTTGATAACGTGTTGCAGGGCACGATGATCTTGGTCGTCCAACGTAGGTACTGTGAAAACAAGCGTGAGCCTGCCCCTATTAACGCCCTTAAGACAGCCGTGGCCCGCTCCGCCTTAGAGCTTGAAACCAGGAATATGCCGGCAGCCTGCGTCGATCAGAAAAAGGTCATGCGTCATCTGAACGGCTCCATTGTGTGGTTTGTCTCGGATATCCATCAGACATATGATATTATGGATAAGATTCTTGACCGGCATCCTTTGTTATCCAGTCCGGCCGTTGGATGTCCTGCAAAGACCGGACCTATTGTCTGGAACCGTGTTAAGCCTCTTCTCCGTGCGTATCCTGAAGCAGATGCCCTGCCTCTTGTGTGGGCTACCGATGTTGGCAGATTTTCTTTCACCTTCGCAAGCGCAGGGGAAGGTCGGCAGCCGTATTTGAAGGTAACTCCTCGTACCCACCAATTGGTAAATCAGGGCTTAAGCCTGATGGCCCAGCGAGTAACCGCTGATGAGCAGCCCCATCGGCTGGTCGCGTCCGTGCCGGAGCACTTTTGCGCTGAACATAAAGGGGGATATTTTGTAGAAAACCACCTCAATATAATCCAGCCCGGTCCCGGCGCACCGAGCATCGATCTGTATTACCTCCTGAGCATTTTATGCTCCGATGTAATGGAATTCTTCTTCAGAACCATGAATGGCAACACCCAGGTCTCGGCTACGGAGCTCAACCTTATGCCCGTCCCACGCTGCAATCAAGAGATGCAAATAGCCTCCATAGCAAGGGAGTTGCAACAAATGTCTGAGGAAATCAGCAGAGTGTCCCTGGAGCAGCGATTAAATGAATGGGTGGCGGAAGCCTATGGCATCACACCGCGCGAACTTGACTTCGTCCGAAACTCATTGATGAAGAACCAAGTCACTCATGACGAGAGAAATGGTCGTTGATGAAGTAAAGGCATTACTTCACTCATTGAACTTTTCACCTCGCCACATTACCGATCAGACGGCTTTTTGTATCCTGGCCCTCGCCGATACTACGCCACGCCAGGGACTGCTTGCCGGCCATATAAGCCTGAGTGATGGTGCACGCATTCATGACATCCTGAATTTCGTTCGGATGGATTTCGATCGTACTGTGGCGGAGAATACCCGTGAATCTTACCGCAAGACATCATTGCGCCCATTGATTAATGCAGGATGGGTAATCCGTTACCAGTTGAGCACCAATGATCCCAACACCTATTATCGGCTTCATCCCAAATTTGCTCGCCTCCTTGCATTGACGTCAGGCCCGGAGAGAGACCCACTCATTGAAGACTTAAGCGTTCGCGAACGAAAGGTTCCAAAGCAACGCATGAATCTTCGACAGGATGTCATTGTTGCTGTTATGCCAGGTCAAACACATGCTCTCAGTCCAGGTCATCACAACTTGCTGGAGAAGGCCATAGTGGAAACATTAGGCCCAGCCCTTCTCCAGCGCCCTCAAGTGGTTTACCTCGGGGATACGGCTCCTCGGTTTGGATACCAGAATCGCGCATTGATGCGCAGTCTGAATCTACCGATCGACATAAGTGTTTCCCTGCCCGATGTGATCCTGTATGGCTCAGAGGAGCGCTCGCTGCTGGTCGTCGAGGCGGTTGTTTCAACCGGGCCTGTGACGCAGGAAAGACTTGACCAACTCATGGAGTTCACTAATGGACCGGCAAAGCTGGGAGTAAAAATAATATTTATCTCCGCTTTTCCTTCCAGGAAGGTTTTTCGGCAGTATGCTGAGGATATCGCCTGGGGTAGCAGTGTGTGGATTGAGAATGAACCATATAACATAATCCAATTTATTGCACTGCCCCCCGTGAAGTGAAAATATGGCGGGCACGAAACGTTGCTCCCACCATGACGGGGATCCTTGCGGATCCACACTGGCAAAGGAGCGCCTGGCGAATCGCCTTGCAGGTCAGCGGAAGGGTGTGCCTTCATTCCCCGGCGTATTTCAGCCGGCATGCGGCAACAACCCTCGGATCGCATTGAACAGGATCACGAAGAGCGGGGTGAGGGTACCCTACCGTGCCTTATGCCTTTTCCGGGTCGAGATGCCGAAGGGGACATACCCCGGACATCGGGCAAAGATGCTGGTGACAAGAAACGCAATCGCTATGATCCCCAGGATGATTGCAAGGGTCCCCTTGATCACCCCGCTCACGATGAGAACGCCGAGAATAACGGCAATTACCGTACGTACCACCCGGTCAGCGGTCCCCATGTTCTTTTTCATATCTGTAGCCTTTCTGCATTCAAAAGATCCTTTTTCCACAACATACTATTCCATAGGCTGGTCTCATCCCTTTATCCTCCAGCGCATGCAGGCACGCGCTTATTACCGTGCGAAGGGATACGATGCCATGCCTGCGCCGCTATTGGGACATCCGGGCGACGGTCAGGTCTCCAGGTCCTTTTTGATCCTCTGGTACTCCTCCTTGGTGATCTCTCCTCTGGCATAGCGCTTCTTCAGGAGATCCAGAGGGGTTTCTCCGGAGGGAGCACCCGGTGCCTTTGATTTGGCAACATAATAGATGAAATAGAGCACCGCGATGACAATGACCAGAATGACGATCCACATAATGATTCCTCCCCATCCGTAATGCATCCAGCCCCTTCCAAAGCCGTATCCCCTCATGCCTCCCCATCCGCGGCCCGGTCCTGCTCCCATCATCCATCCGCCCCTCGTGCCCGGTCCCATCCCCTCGAAGGGACCGTTGTCGCAGCACCCCAGGTAGCGGGCGCCCATGATCCGGTGCGTGGCGGCAAGGGTCTCCGATCCCTCTCCCCCCATCATCCGGTCCATGAGATCATGCTCTTCGGTATCGGGGTGCATGATGCCCATGACCGCCTCTCCCAGGGCCTCGAATTGTTCGTTCGTCACCTTTCCGCAATCGATGGCCTCATTTCCACTGATTCCTTGGCTCTTGCGGATATCCTCCAGAACCGCATCGAGGGATTCTCCGTACCGTCCATGTGCCTTTGCCGATGGCGGGGCGCACACCCCGATGCCCCAGTAAAATCCAACCAGGATCATACACAGTGCACATAAGGCGATCCTTTTCATTGCATCCTCCGTTTCATGGTGTAACGATAACCGAGGGTTCATGGCCGGGTCCCTTCCAGGAACCCATACGCCGGCCTGGACGTCCCGATGGTCAAATTTACGGACCAGTTCAGGACTCCGTCGTCCACAAAGTCGATCGAGTCGTAGAGGAGCCGCTTGGTATAAAAACGGTTGTGGATATGGGCGCCCGGCATGTGTACAAGCATGTTCAGGTTGAAGGCGGCCCCAAGGGTGTCCGTATTCAGCCATGCGGTGAAGGCGTTTGCCGGTGTCTGGTTGTTCGGATCGGAGAAGAAGTAGGGATACCCGGTCCCGTAGTGGATCCCGTCGGCGGCCAGTTGTTCGGCCAGTGCATCCAATGCGTCCTCGTATCCCTCTTCGAGCTCGTTCAGTTCCTCAGGGGTGATGGCGTATTGGCCTGCGTGGCACTCGGCGCAGGTCAGGTCATCGGCGGTGATCTTCGTTATCAGACCGTTGGGGTCCTTTTCCACCGGCATGAAGGTATGCCCCTCCCCGGTCCTCATGTGGCAGCCGGCGCATGGGCCGTTGCTCCCGGTGCCGGGCGCGGATTCGGTGCCGATGAGGTCGTGCTCGAAATAGGCCACGTCCGCATAATCCCTTCCTGCATATTCGTACCCGATGGTCCGGAAGAGGATCCCCCCTGCAGGGAGATAGTGTGAATTGAATGATCCGAAGTTCTTCCCGGCGATGTCCAGGTTGGGGTCCAGATACTTGAGACCTTCGCCGCTTTCCCTTCCCGAATGGCAGGTCATGCACAGGTTGGAGCCCCCGATGTCGGGCACGTCTGCGATGAGGTCTGCTGGTTCTTCATAGGGGGCGGTGAGGGCAAAGCTGCCCGGGTCCCTGAGTATGCCGGTGTACGAGGTATGGCAGGCCCAGCAGTAGAGCACCTCCTTCTGCATTCCGGAGGCGGTGAACAGATTGTCGTTCGGGTCATAGTCATTGGGATCGTTGGCGAAGTTCCGGAACCCTGTGGCGGTGTGACATTGCTGGCAGTCCATTCGATCCGCGCCCTTGAAATCATAGTGCACCCATGCCTCCCCTTTAAGGTCGCCGTGGCCGGACAGGGCCCACTGATCATTGACGGTGTTGTCCGCCGCATGGGGATTATGGCAGTCAAGACAGGAGCCGCTGTTGGTGTTTCCTACGTTCGATTGATGGCCCGCATTGGGGTCCACCACATACCCTTCGATGTCTTCCGTGTTGGGATCGTCGTAGTGCGTGTCCGTGATGATCTCACCGGCATCTCCGTATGGATTCACATTGGGATCATGGTAGGATTCGGTGTTTTTTGTACCGTCTGTCTTCAGCAATTGGTGGCAGGCGGTGCAGGTTGAAAATGCGGCGGACCATGCCCCGGGAAGGCCGGAGGCCCTTGCGCTCAAAAGCATTTCCGGGTTGTGGGGATCGTGGCAGGTATGACACCGGATGGAAAGGGCGTCCTCCACTGCTGCCTTATCATCGAGCAGGTCCCCCAGGTCGCTTGATCCCTCGGTGCCATCAGCCAGCCGTATGTATCGTAGTGCCCCCTGGTGGGTATGGCACCGGCTGCATTTTGCCCTCACGTCCGTGACGCTTCCCTCCGCATAGACGTGCTCGTTTATGGAGGAGGCGTGAGGGGATGCGGCATAATCCTCATAGATCCTTCCCCCCTCCGGGTGAAAGGGGAGGTGGCCTTCAGGAAACAGCGCGCTGTGACATGCCCCGCACTGGGAAGGTCCCGGATTGTTCACCCCCAGGGGACCCAGGCCGAAGTGGCTGCCGCCCGGGCCGTGACAGCTCTCGCACGCCACCAGGGGGCGGTTCTGCCGTCCGAGGTCGTCGATGCCCGATTCAAGGTATAGATCCTCGATCAGCATGCCATCCCCGAGTTGGTCGTGGCATTCCGTGGTGCAGGTTGGGTCCGTGCCCAGCCCCTCATACCCGTAAGCGGGAAATCCGGTGTTTTCCGGCCGAAGATCCATGATTCGATGGTTGGGATCGAGGGATTCGTTGTTCGCATGGGGGCCTGAGAGCCATGTGGAGACAATTGCCGGATATCTGGCCTGGAGCCCATCCGCATGGCAGTTATAGCAGACGGTAAAACCTACGTAAGCGATGTCGACCGATACAAGACCTTCGCCCTCCCTGCTGCTGCCGCAGCCCAAGAAGATCAGGGAAAGCATCAGTAGTGGTGCCAGTATTAAAACCATTCGTTTCATGGGAACGCCCCCTTTTTCAATGACACATCCGGCAGGTCCTTCCATCGGCCGCCCTTCTAAGATTGCCCTTTATTGTATGCCAGTCTCTCGGATGGGGATTGATGCGCAGCCCGGTCCTGGCGCTGTGGCATTTGATGCATACGTCAGCATCCTCATGGCAGTTTCTGCACAGGTGCAGGTCACGCCGTGCCTCCTTCGCATGCTCGCTCGACCAGCGGTGGGCAGGGAGCACGCTGTTGGGATGGCAGGTCTGGCACTGGTC
>JBLIRN010000031.1:0-37468 GCA_049472315.1 bacterium | reverse complement strand
GATTCGGGCACGGGGCGGTCTTTTAAGCTGTTTTAGGCGTAATACTATGAATACGTTACCATTTCCAGAGGTAATAGTACCAGAGGTTCCTGGAGAAATAACAGGTCACCATCCGGCCCCCTGAGAGGCTTCCGCATCCCTCGAGCGGGATAAGAATGGACACGGCGATCACCCCGGTGTCATCCCTTTCCATATTGAACAGGTCCGCATTCAGGTGAAAACGGGCCTTCCCCTTGTCCCTCTTGTCCCAGTGAATCCAGAGGTCCTTTACTTCCATATCGGTCCCCTCGATCCCGTCCCGGTTATGCCCCCTGTGATAGGACCAGTACCGGCTTTTCTTCCGCTTTCTCCGCTCCTTCATGGAAACGAAATCCGTGCCCACGACCGCGCCGATTTGAACCTGTACCATGACATCATTGCCAAGGTCATCCGGCTGATACCCCTCGGGAAGCTCCATGTCCCCGCTCACGGTAAGACGGTCATTGCGGGGTTTCCAGCTCCGCTTCCGACGATTCAGGTAATCGGGCTCCCAGTGCACATGGAGCCGGTCGATATCCATGGACAGGGGCTCCGGCTGGACCTGGAAGGTCATCGCGGCTTCACTGGTATTGCCGCAATGATCAACGGAGGTTACGACGATGGTATGGGGCCCCAATGACAGGCCGCAGATGTTCAGGTAATCCTCAGCGGGCTCACCGTCAAGGGTGATGGTCGTCTCCGGTGAGGGATCGGTGTTGTCGGTGGCTACATAACGGATCTCAACAATACCCTCAGTGGTATGATAGATTCCCTCTTCAGGGGAGAGTATTACAATCCTTGGGTTTTCGTTGTCCAGGACACGCACCGTAAAGCTGCACGTGCTGACGTTGCCGCACACATCGGTTGCCGTATAGGTGACCAGGGTCCCTTCCGGATTTTCACCGCATTCGGCGGGGAAGAATTCACCGGGTTGATGCGTACTGGAGATATTCGCCACTTTATAGTTATCCGTGAATGACGGTGGTGTCCATTGCACTGCCGCGCCATTTGCCCCCGGATCACAAGGCACCGTGATATCCCCGGGGGAATCGAGCACCACCGGCGCCTGCTCGTCAACAACAGTGACATTGAAGCTGCAGCGTGCGCTATTTCCGCACCCATCGGTTGCCGCATAGGTGACCAGGGTCCCCTGGGGATTCTCGCCGCACTCCACAGGGAAGAAATCGCCGGGCTGATGGCTGCTCGACACATTCCTGACGCTGCAGTTATCCGCAAAGGTCGGCGCGATCCACTGCACCATGGCGCCATCCAATCCCGGCTCACAGGAAACCCTGATATCCCCCGGGCAATTGAGCGCAGAAGGATGCTCCGTATCGGTGACGGTTACAACAAACCCGTACGATGCGGTATTGCCGCTCCCATCGCTTGCCGTATAGGTGACCGTTGTTCCTGTTGCCCCTTCCTCGCATCGGACAGGAAAAAATGCACCTGGGGCATGGGAGCCGTCCACGCGCACCTCTCCGCAATTGTCGGTAAAGGAGGGGGACGTCCAGGGAACCGATGCGCCACATTCTCCAGGGTCATTATTGAGATACACGTCAAGGGGTACGGATGCGGCAACAGGGGGGGAATCGTCGATCACGGTCACCTGTGCCGTGCACGAGGAGGAATTGCCTGAGTTGTCAACAGCACTGAAGGTGACGATGGTCTCCCCAAGGGGATACTCCGCCGGGGCATCGCTGCTCATATCCGGATAGGAGTCGCAGGCATCGAGAACCGAGGCGGTAATATCCACCTGCGCGGTACATGTCTCGTTGACCGTGAGGGTGACATCCTCGGGGCAGGTGATCACCGGAGGGATGGTATCAACAACGCTGATATGCACCGCATCTGTAGCGGATTCAATCCCGTCTTTGACCGTCAGATTCACTGTGGTCTCCCCCAACGGCAAGACCACCCATACCTTAGCCCCCTCCTTGCTTCCCCCGCTCCATGTCCAAAGGTATTCGAGGGTGTCTCCATCCGGGTCAGTGGAAGCGGATGCATCGAGGCAGACCTCCGCTCCCATGGGCCTGTCCGGCTCAACCGTCTGATCCGGCCCTGCATCGGCAACGGGCGGTCTGTTAGAGGGAAGCACGTTAAAGCATCCGGAAAGGACCAGGGTAAAGAGGGGTTTGCTCATTACAACGTCTCGATATCTCGTGCTCGCAACGTTGTCTATGCTGATATTGGCGGTGATCAGGATCGGGCTCTCGACCGTGAAGCTGTTGACGGTGATTCCCTCCCCAAAGTCCAATGCGGTTATCGCTGCAAAATTGAACCCTCTTATGGCAACGTCGAGGGTCTCCCCTTGACGCCCCTGATCGGGATCAACCCTCACATCGACGACATAGTTAAGATAGTTGCCGTCCGGGTCCAACTCGTTGAACCGGCAGACCAGCGGGTAGTAATCGATTTCACCGGGCGTACTCGTGTTCGGAGCAAAGGGGGTATCCCCGATACCATCCTCAGACTCCTCCTCATTCGTAACATCCCGTCCCAAATAATTATGCCAATAGTTCCCAAGATTGCTGGTGAAGGTGGTACCTTTGTAAACGTAGGTTATCTCATCAGGCGAGTACCATTGGTTCTGGGCATTTTGCGCATAAGGCTTGCCGCCTAAAAAATCATTCAGATAGACGGCATTATCGTATGATCCGCTGCCAAACCTGATGGTATAATGGCTGGTATGTGAAATGACGTTATTCGTTATATTATTATACTGTGACTGAGAGATCTCAATACAAGAATAGTTGTTATTGTTGTTAATGATATTGTTCGATATACTATTGTAGTTTGATGCAGAAAGATACATGTTGTTATAAAGATTATTGGATATCTCATTGTTGACTATATTGTTTTGATGCGTCTTCGTCAGGTATATCCCTTGCCGATAGTTGGATATGATCCTATTGTTTACAATATTATTATTAGACGAATTCACCGTTACATTGATCCCCATGAATCCGTTATGATGGATATAATTATTTACTATGACATTGTACCGTGATGCAATAATCACCACTCCATCCGTGTTATTCTGTACTATGTGATTATCAGATATGGTACAAAACTCCGCATTCTCAAGCAGAATTCCGTATTGAGGAGAATCCTCGACAATAAAACCGGTGATGCTGACATGGTCGGCGGTGATCTTGAAACCATACTGTCCATTTCCTTGAATCCTGGCGGATTCCCTTTCCGCAGCTTGAATGGTCACCGATTTTTCCACCAGCACACATTCCTTGTACGAACCGGCATAAACGATGATGACATCCCCGGTTTCGGCAGCGATAAGAGCAGCCCCAATGGATGGGTAAAGTTTGCCGCTCCCCACCTCACGCACGAATGCGCTTGCCCTGAGGGGAAAAATGAGCACAAGGATCATCAAAAATAAAAAAGCCGTCAGGCATATTCTTGATCGTGTGGTCGACATGGCCTCCTCCTTTTCAGTCAGCTATGAACTGATACGTGTTGTGCCATTTAACCGTGTTCCGATCGAATGAACCTAACGACCCGTCTTTTTTATAACATCGTCCGCTTACACCATGGTTCAGGAACCCCCTTGCATAAAACCATTTATGACATTCGGTCATTCCATGCAGCAGAAATCATCCACACTATGTGGGCAAGATCAATGCCATGGGTACAATTTTATTTAAGCTATTGTAATTAAGACATTTTTCTCTATTGAGAAAAAAGACGACACACAGCGGTAGTGACAATTTTTGTCGGTTTATTGCCGTTTTTTGTTCTATATGGCGAAGCAATGGTCGCTTGACCTTATATAGCATGAGGGAAGAAGAAACCCCGGTAATGGACAATAATGGACACCTGCAGGCCCTTCAAAGGGGAATCCGGGCATGGCGAGCCTTTTATGGCCTCCCGCGTGACGCGACCATGGTATCATACCATTCTTGTGCAACCGGTCCGCGATCGTGCCTCAGTTCATACCGGTCCCTTCCGTACTTTGCCCTACCCTTGGATCGCCCACCTGGCGATTCCGCATCATCCTCAAGAATACCCGCAGGATGATTGATCAACGTCCCTCGTATTCGGTGTGGGGATCGTATACTGCAGCATGGTGGAGGGGTATGACCAGGAATTCCATTGATACGGGGTGAGAGCCGGAAGATTCCCCCCGTATGGAGACACACGCCATATCGACGAGGTATAGGACGAGGTATAAGACGGTGTATAATAGGACGGCATAGAAAGGTATGGTTGTTGTCCGAACCCGGACATCCACGGGACATAGAAAAATGGGAGGGACGATTGCGAGCGGGGTTTGGTTTTTTCGGACGCCTCCGGGGCAACAGCCTTTTTGGGGATCTTATCAGGGTCTGCCAGGAAGGTTACCGGCAGTCCTGTGTCCATCCAAGAAACAGAATCATCCAGGCTATCGACGTTGCTGGTTACCGTTTCCACGGAGAACACGGCATTGCCGTGCTCCATCCTGCCCGGATACCCCGTATATCCCTCATATGCATCCTTGTAACACGAGCCCTGAAAACCCCCATGTCCCCCCGGGTAGCTGGCCAATTCCAGGAGAGGGTTATCGATCTCGTAAACGTTGGTGTAGCCGCGGGATTCAAGTCTCTCCGCGGCTAGCGTGCTCCTGATCCCGCATGCGCACATCATGATCAAGGCCTGATCCTTTGCATCTCCGAATGTCTGGTCAACGAGCGCATCGAAATCAGGATTGGATGTGAATTCCTTCTTCCCCTCCCCGTCGATGCCCTTGAAGAGCTTTAAAGGGATCAGATAGGCGATGGGATCTCCCCCGGATTCAAGGGCAGGGCTCCCGAGGAACACGTATTCCTCGATGGTCCTCACATCCACAACGGTCGCCTGCCCTCCCTGCACCATGTCAAAGGCCTCCTGGGCGGTTATCAGTTGAAAGGCATTGACGCTTCCTGTATCCATGATACAAAGGATGACCGGCACAACACACAGGAGGATCATCAGCCGATTTTTCTTCATTGTCATCACCGCTCCTTTCCCACCATGGCATCCACAGGTCCATGGGGCCCAATGAACATCCATGCCTCGTTGCGTCCATGAATAACACCGGGCATCGAGAAGCCCGGCGAGGCATGTTTCAATCCCTCACCCCCTGAAGCACAAGCATTGGCAGAAAGCAAGGGGTTATCGTCCGAGGTATGGCATAAGACTCCTTGATATCCAACGATTACGATCGTCGCGGAGACCTCTTCGATGTAATGCATCCTTACGGAGCAGAAACATTAAGGTATTGATAATACTATTATATTTTACGCTATTACGGATTTTTTTCCAAATCGTGAATGCATGCTATGAACACCCTGTGGAATCCATGGCAATGGCGCGATCCTGTGGACTCATTACATCGGATGTGGCTTGTACGGTGCGAATACAGTTGGCCGGCTGAAAAAAAGGGTATCACGCCTCCCGTGCAGGGAAAGATGTGATACCCTTCTTCCGGTCAAATATACGTCCGATGCCGCCTGGAATCCGGCGCATCAGACAACCGGCCCGGGACTAAACAGTCGACGCCGGAGTTATTGCGGGTGTGGTTGTCGTGGTGGTCGGGGATGTCAGCAGCGATCCGAACATGCCGTACAGGCCCCCATACATGCCGGAGAGGCCGCCGTACATGCCCAAACCGGACAGGCCGCCATACATGCCGAGCCCCAATCCGCCATAGCCGCCCAGGCCGGAAAGACCGCCGTACATGCCGTACAGGCCGCCCATCAAGCCTCCATAATAGGCCTCACCCAGGGCTCCGCCGCCGTATATATTATGGGTGCCGCCCAGGCCGGAGAGACCGCCGTACATGCCGTACAGTCCCAAACCGGACAGGCCGCCGTACATACCAAGCCCCAATCCGCCATAGCCACCCAGGCCGGAAAGACCGCCGTACATGCCGTACAGTCCCAAACCGGACAGGCCGCCGTACATGCCGAGCCCCAATCCGCCATAGCCGCCCAGGCCGGAAAGACCGCCGTACATGCCGAAGTAGGCGTTGGCATTGTGCGCATGACATACCCCTAAGATTACGATGAGGGCAAGGATCACGATGGTGTAAATTCCCTTCTTTCTCATTTTTGTAGCCTCCGAAACAACCCCTTTTTCAGGGAGTTAAATTATATACTGCAAACGTATCCTACGAGATTACAATGCCATTCCCACCTCCCTTCACATGGAGCCGGTGTCCCGCTGATACCCAGGTATAAATGGGAAATCCATGTGCGAATCGCAGCCATGAAGAGATATGAACGATGTGTTGAGATGGCCTGCAAAAAATGCCATAGAAAACAGAAGACGATAATTTCAGAAAAACATTACTTGCCCTGAAAAATCGAGCGCGGTGCACGGCGTTCGCTGTGCTCGGTGGTGAATTGCATGCCTTGGGTTTATAATTGCCAGGTTGTGCGGAAAGGGGAAGTATAATGAGCGGTTACTCGCTTCCGGCCTTCGCTGTCAGGCAAGCCGGGGCAAGAAGGGTGATTGCACGGGTATGGATGGTTCAGGCAGGTGAGTACCGCGAAAGGGGTACACGGCACGCACTGTCATGGAAAGAAGGCGCCTTTCAATTGGAAGGAAGGTTACTCCGCCTTTTTGAGGGACTTTGCCTCGATCATCATCTTGACAAAGCGCTTATCTTCTGCCTGGCGCTTAAAAACCCCTGCAATGAAGCCCCCTCCCCATCCAAGGAGAAGGAGCACGATCCCAATCCCTGCCAACGTTATGCGATCAAGGCTTTCCAATTGATGGTTCTTCCGTTTGAGCGTATCGAGCTCCTGTTGGGCATCCTTCAATCTGCTGTTGAGCTGGGCATTCTTATCCGTCTGATCCTGAAGTCGTTCCTTGGTGAGCTCAAATTCAGCAGCCTGGGTCTTGAGCCTGGATTCCAGTTGATTAATCCTGATCGAAAGCGGGATGTTGTCGGTCACCATGGTATTGTAGACCCATCCCACGGTTTTGTCCTGCAATGCGACCTTTACCCATTTTTCCCTCTCGGCGAGAACCTTAAGGGGATCGCCAAGGGGGACCGACTTGATGACCATATATTCGGTGCCCGCATCCGCCCTGACATTCACACTGGGAACATTCACATACACGATCCTCTCCTCGGCACGAACCGGTAATGCTGCGAGGAATACCACTAATGCCAACCATAGGCCCTTACGTACCATTGTGCACACTCCGTTAAAAATTATCGCCTCTCTGTTTAAAATAGATGATTCAATAAATTACGGCGTCGTTTATTGTCATAACACCTTTTTCATAAAAACTCAAGGGATGCCGCAACGCCCTGTAATCTTGCCGGATCGAAGGAGACGTTCCCCCCGAAAAGAAACAACCTCCTTGAGGACACATCCTGAATCATTACTCATTGTCTCAAGGGAAGAGTGACGTGGCCTCTCCTGTAATGTATCGAAGGTTATAAATCTTGGATGTAATGATTGCTCCCCCGGCCCGATCGAGGCGTAACGGCCGATGCCGTGAAGATTACGGCGCCCTCCAGATCCGTTGTGTATCCTCGCCCAGGAAGGTGAGAAATGCCTCCTCATTAGTATCCATGCCCAGGATGCCCCGAACCTTCCGGTTTCGATCGCTGAAAAAGAGACCGACCCTTTCTGCATCATTCACGAACCGGATATTCATTCCTTCCGTGTGGTCAAGGGACAATTGGGGATGGCCTCCAATCAACCCGAGGGAACTCCCATGGGCGTTCTCCTTATCCCTGAACATCAATGCAATACTGTCCTTATTCCCCATGATCTGGCAGGATGCGCCCTCCTCGTTAAAGAGCATAAGCAGGGGGTCTCCGTTGGGCTCGAGGCGAAGGATGCTGCGGGGCCTCATATCGTCGTCAAAGAATCCGAGCGTCGGTTGGTTGTTCGAAACCCCGAGACTGAGATAGGGATTGCCTTCCGTGCTGTAGAAATTGAGGGCGGTTGTTCTATTGCCTTCGGATGAATTCATCAGGCCCATGGACACCCCTCCCTTCTCATCGAAAAAAAACAACCGCGGATTGCCGCCTTCATCCTGGTCCAGGACCGCCCGTATCCTCTTTGTGCCGTCGATAAGCACGAATCGTTCTGCCGTAACGATCCTGCCATGAATAAGAATGCGTGCCGATAGCATACCCCCTATGCCGCCGACAACAAGGGCAACAACCACAAAAAAGAGCCATTCACCTCGCCGCATGGGGTGTTCCTCCCTTCACGTAAAGTTCAATAGGTGCCCTTGGCTGCCTTCCCAGGCCGCCCTTCGCGGGCATTGTATAGGAAAGGGAATGACGATGCCAGCCGCATGGCGATTCTTGTAATCGAACAGGCAAACGGCGTATGATAGAGGGCCGGTACATGCCACACAGGAGGTGATATGGGGCATCATGCCTCACTCAGCCAGGGCGGGATTCAAGCATTCAGAAAACGGATCTACGATCACTTTCTGAATCACGGGCGGAGCCTTCCCTGGCGGACAACGAACGATCCCTACCACATCTTCGTTTCCGAGGTCATGCTCCAGCAAACCCAGGTGGACCGGGTTATCGGGAAATATACCCAGTTCCTGGCCGCGTTTCCCGCCTGGTCATCGCTCGCCGAGGCACCCTTCGACGCGGTCCTGGCGGTCTGGCAGGGTCTCGGATACAACAGGCGGGCCCTTTCACTGAAAAATGCCGCAGCCATGATCATGGAACAATACAACGGCATCCTCCCCTCTGATCCCGACCTCCTGGCAAGGCTGCCGGGCATCGGCAAGGCGACGGCGGCGTCAATAGCCGTCTTCGCCTTCAACGAACCGGTCATATTCGTGGAGACCAACATCCGCAGTGTGTTCATTCATCATTTCTTCGAGCGGGAGACGGATGTCCCTGATGCAGAAATCCTGCCCCTGGTGGAGGCAACCCTTGATGGCGAAAATCCGCGCCGATGGTATTCGGCGCTCATGGACTATGGCACTGCATTGAAAAGGACGCATCCGAATCCCTCCCGAAGGAGTCTCCATTACCAAAAGCAGTCCCCGTTCACGGGATCGACCAGGCAGATCAGAGGTCTTATCCTAAAGGAGCTCCTCGCAGAGCCCTATCTCACCAAAAAGAAACTGACCGGAAGAATCCGCGACCCGCTGGGGAGGGTTCCCGCTGTCCTGGAAACCCTATGCATGGAAGGGATGGTTACCGAAAGAAAGAAGCATTACAGGGTGGGGAAGGGTCAACCATGAGCAGACTCGATACTGAAGATACACAAGCACGAGGGCCCGGGAAATCTTGTATCCGGGCCCTCGTGGAGAACGACTTTACATAAACGATTCACTAGTGCATCAGTAAATTCCCTGTCCGTACATATTCGCATTCATCCACGCGCCATAGGAATTTTGCGCATTATTCACCAACATGGTGTGAATGCCTTGAGCACTATTCCACATATTGGCGGTGGTATTCTGCATGGTGGTGGCCCACATACTCGCTGCATTATTGTTCATGGAACCGCCCCAGTTATAGGCACCGTTCTGTGCGGCATTTGCAAACATGGCCGCGGTCTGCATTGCATTGCCCGTCATGGCGGCCGCATTCATCCCTGCTGCGGTCCACGTGCCGGTTGGATTCATCCCAGCGCCGGACCATCCACTACCGGAATATTGCATGGCGCTGCCGGTCATAACGGCGTTCAGCATCCCGCCGATCCCCATGCCTGCTGCACTTTGCATGAAGCCTCCTGCACTTGGCATGATGCCCGCAGGCGTATAGCCATAATTTCCTGCCATGGAGCCGCCGGCCATAGCTGCGCTCAGGATGCCGCCCATCCCAAAGCCTGCTGCACTTGGCCAGAAGCCCCCCACAGTATAGCCATAATTTCCCGCCATGGGGCCAAAGCCGATCATGCCGTAGCCGGTGCCGGTCGTGCCGTAACCGACGCTGCCGGTCATTCCGCCGACACTCCCTCCGACCCCGCCTGAGGCACCGCCGGCACCGCCGCCGCCACCGCCACCGCCGCCACCGCCACCACCGCCGCCAGCGGCAATAACGGCAGGAGAGCCGAGGCACACAATCAATGCCAGGCTGAGTATAAGGATAAAAGCAAACCTAAGACCATTTCGTGTTTTCATGACAACATTCCCCCATTTTTTGCGTAATACGATCTTTTGACTAACCTCTCGTTGTTCCAGACAATCGCCGGGAAAAACACCGGCCATCACCCCATCCAAGACATTGTACGTGCTATCACTCCCTTTCTGTCCCATCGACGATGTTAAAATCCCCATGGGAGCGCAATTACCGGAATATCCCGGCTGTGGGCCTGATAATTGCCCGGTCTACAGGTAACGAGGAAATCGCGCGGGTGAGTCGGAAAAAAGGAGGGCACGATGCAAGTATGTGCGTATTTCATGTGCGGTTTCCTCCGGATTCGCCCCTCTTATTATGAGATATGATAGAGGGGCGAAATCCATCCGGCGCTGTGCGGTATCCATGATGTTCAATGCAGCCACGGAGGAGAACATGCCGATAGCTATTGATAACAATCTATTTTATACAAAGACGCAGAGGGCTTTGCATCCGTTATGGATAATCCCTTCCACACCTCACGATTCACCTCCGGCATCCCGTAGTCTGATACCGATCAAAATGGGTTGAGGAATAAAAATGCCCAGGAGGAGAGGGCAAATGGTCATGGAATAATCTGCCCGAGGCACACTTCATGGAATGGGCCCCGCAAGGATATAAATTTGTATACGCCGATACAAAAAACACAAACAAAAACAATATAGTTATGACTATTTTACCCTGTGCATAAATCATTACGTTATGCCGATGAGAGAGTATAAAGCGGATGATGCAGACAACCTTTGCATACCGGAAACCCTTGCGGGGTACACATCCGGATACAAATCAATTTCATCCCTTACGGGAATCATGGATCGATCATGAGGAGGTTGGCATGAGACATGTCTTTTGGTCATTATCCACGGTTTTGACCGCAGCGGTGATAATCCTTTCCTTTGCCTGTCCGGCGGGTGCACGGGTTAAACTCGCCGCCCTCCCCATGCGGGAGGTGGTGGAGATACAGCTCGACAACGATGCCTATACCCTGGTGGAGGAGGAACGGATCGTCCCGCTTCTCAAGTCGTCGCCTGCCACAGGGAACAATACCATCGACTTCAGTTGGTCGAATACCCGGATCGACAAAAACTCGATCCAATTCAGGCCGCTTGCCATCAGCACCGGCGGCTCCTTCCGCCCGATGAAAAGTATAACCCCGGGGGGAGGGGGAGAGCCGGTTGACGAGGTCAATGTGGTGAGCGTCTCGTACCCGCCGGGCGAAAATGCACTGGTGTGGGAGGTATATGCACACGAGGCATGTGCAGTCAAGGTGCGGGTAAGCTACCTGATCGCGAACCTCACACGGCAATTCAGCTATCGGGCCCTTTCAGACAAGGATGAAACACGGCTCCTGCTTAAAAATTTCCTGGAGGTGCGAAACTATTCCGGAGAGGATTTCGGTCAGGCCGAGGTGTGGGCCGGATTTGGCGATCAATTCGAAAGGCAGGTAGGCCAGGCGCAGGAGATAAAGATGCTCATCCACCGGTTCGGGGAGGTGCCCATTGAGAAGACCTTCACCTTTGACTGGTACACCCATGGCCCCCTTAACCAGGACAAACCCTTCGCATCGAAGATCCTGATGCACTTCACCCTTACCAATGACGAACAGCACGGCATGGGGCTCTTTCCCCTGCAGCCGGGCAAGGTCCGGATATTCATTGATGACGGTCGAAACGGTGAGGCGTTCCTGGGGGAAGACTGGGCATCCCTCACCCCCCTTGACGAGGAAATGAAACTGTATCTTGGTGAGGCCAGGGATATTGTGTGCACCAGGACGATCGAGGAAAACGTCCGCCACCATATCCGTGGCAATCTTCATAACCAGGAGGTCGTCATAAAGTATGAGATCGAAAACTACAAGGACACGGCGGTGAACCTCCGGATCGTGGAACAGATGAATCGGATCGGGCAGGAATACTTCGGGAATACGCACGGGGACATGGAATGGGAACCGGGGCGCACAACATCGAAGGACATCACGATCACCTACGAGCAGGGCCACACCATGCCCGTACTCCTCCTGGAGGTCCCCCCTCATCCCAAAGGGAGCAAGGGCGATGTGAGGAAGAAGACGACGCGGTTCCATTTCACCCTCAAAAACCTCTGGTAGAACAAGGAGCACATGCCATGAAGAGATATATCATACTGATCCTGGCCCCTCTCCTTTTGCTGCTCCGTTCCGGGGCCCTTGCACACAATGTGGATCTGGTGACCCTCCCCTCCCGGGAGAGCGTCCAGCTTACCATCTACAATTCCGAGGACCTTACCCTGGTAAGGGAGACCCGATACATAACCGTGAAGAAGGGAATCAACGGGCTTCAATTTTCCTGGTCAGGCACGCTCATCGATCCCACCAGCCTCGATTTCAGGCCCCTCGCCCATGCCGATGCGATCGAGCTCGCCGACACCGTGATCCTCGGTGAGAAACCGCAGCACCTCCTCTGGAACGTCCACTCGACCTATGAGGGACAGATAAGAGTGGAGGTATCCTACTTTACGAGCGGGCTTACCTGGAGTATGGACTATGTGGCGATAACCGACCCCAAAGAGGAATCCCTGCAGTTTCGGGGATATGTCAGGGTGTTCAACAATTCGGGGGAGGATTACGAGAATGCAGAGGTGCGTCTCATTGTGGGGAACATCAATCTCGTTGAAAAGATCGCCGACATCGCCCGTCGCTACGGGATCCCCAAACCGGAGCCTCCGAGCCCCCCGTATCCTGAGATGCGCATGAAGGCGGCAAAGGAATCCTTCGACATGGCGGAAAGGGCCATGTTCCAGGAGGCAACCCTCGCCGACGCCTCGATGCCTCAGGCGGCACCCAAGGGAATCGTGAAGGAAGGCCTCTCCGAATACTTTATGTTTTCCATCGAGGGGAGGGAGACCGTTCCCGACGGATGGTCGAAGAGGATGCTCGCCGTGAAGGCCGATCAGGTGCCATTCGATATCCTCTACCGAATGCGGGCACACCAGTATGGCCCCAGGCCCCAGCGCTTCTTTATCTGGACAAACGACGAAAGGCACAAGCTGGGAGAATCGCCCCTGCCGGACGGGCTGGTCAGGATATTCCGGGAAAACGGGCAAGAGGGGCTCTCATACTTGGGGGAACAGACCATCCGCTATGTCCCCGTTGCCGCGGACATCGAGGTGAATCTCGGCACCGACGACCTGGTGGTCTATGAAGAGATCAAGGCATCCACCAAGAGACTCAATTTCAGCTTCGATCGGCATGACAACGTCAATGGATGGGATGAGGAGCAGGTGTGGAGGGAACGCGTCAGGAATTACCGAAACAAGCCCATAACCTTCGAGCTGAGGCGCGTCTGGCAGGGAGACGTGGAGTACGCGTCAGAGACAAAGACCACCCTCTTTGATTACCAGACCACGGAATCGACGGTGAGGGTTGAACCCCGGACAAAAAGAGAAAGCAGGGCAATGGTGACCATTCACATGGGCTCCAACCGGAAGCAGTCGCGCGTGCTGATTCCGTAGTATGGAGAGGAGACACCATGGTGATGAAACAGGGCGAAATGGCCGATTAGAGTATTGATCGCGATAGAAAACAAAACCGGTTGGTAATAAACGAACCCTGATTGCACGAGAAAGGAGGCCCGCCATTCTTACCGAAAGATTAAAGGACAGACATAATAAAAATCTTACCACCTTGAAGATCGTCCTCTGGAATTCAGGAAGCGAGAATATTGACAAGCAGGTGAAGATCGTGTTGCCGGATGACATGGATATTCAGGATGCAAAGGTGGTATCAAGTGCCAACCCCTTTAATAACGTAAAGATCAAGGTGGACCCCACTGCAAAGAACACGGCGATCATCAGCTTCGATTATCTGGCCATGAAGGAAGGATGCCTGATATCCCTGGTCCACACCGATCCGAGGGAGCAGAATACCGCGTTGATCAAGAAAGAGGAGACGAATTAGGGAGTTCCTCGTCTCAGACCGGTCGACACCCTCCATGCACCATGCTGGTGCATGGCTGTTCCTGCCGTTTTTGCCGCCACCCTTTTTGCCGCACCGTTTTTTACCCTCCCCGGATTCCGTCTTTCCTTCAATCTCCTCACGTATGTATCCATAGATCCTGAGCCTTCATGTCGTATCCTGTCAGGCACCTGAATGCCGCACCGGTTAGCGCAACGAAATCCCAAAGCCGCTTTTGTCAAATTTCCAGTAATCGGTCAATATATTGTAAGAAAGGTAAGGGTAACTGAGTAGCTCCGCTTCGCTCCGCCTGACGAAGTCTTGTTTGACCCCTTGCGCAAGAAATGGAGCAATTAGGGCTTCCAAGAATTTCAACCAATAAAATCAAAATAATATAGATTGAACCCACCCGATCTTTTCGACACCCTGAACACTTACGCCCCCTGCAAGGAATGCGCTGCATTACCCCCTGAAACTTCTCATTGACAGGGATTGTGATTATTTGATAAAATCAATTGTAAGAAACTCAACGAGTTATATATTTTATCATCATGATTTCAAGATGATGGACCCAATGACCGCTTCCGATCACATATGATAAGGCATGGGTCCACCGAATCCTTAATGAAGGAGCGCACCATGAAGAAGGTCATCTACCTGGATATCGAGAAATGCCTGGGATGCCGAAGCTGTATCTTTGCCTGTGCTGTGGAACACTCCACGTCGAAGAACAGGATCGAGGCCGTATCCGAAACACCGCGGCCCAAGGCGCGGCTCCACATGGTGGTCGCGGAAGGAACTGCCGTACCACTGCAGTGTCGTCACTGCGAGGATGCGCCGTGCGTCGCGGTCTGCCCGACCAAGGCGATCGAAAAGCTTGGCCCTCAGGAGCCGGTGATCATCCATGAGAGAAGGTGCATAGGATGTACATTCTGCATGGTTGTTTGTCCGTTCGGTGTCATATCCCTCTCCGACGAAGGCAGGGCTGCCGTCAAGTGCGACCGGTGCGTGGAGCGCGAGCAAAAGGGAAGGCTCCCCGCATGCGTCGAGGCATGCCCGACCGGTGCGCTGAAGTTCTTGAGCATCGATGAAATCAACGAGAAAAAACGAGACCTGGCCGCCAGGAGGGAATTGGCTGCCTTAGCAGGGACGGAAAAACTGTAGATCTGTCAGGAAGTCCCTTTATCCGCAGATCACCTCAGAGTTTTACACCGCCCCGTTCATTCTCAGTATTGGGGGGAGTATTGTGATCGAGGTAACCGTATGCGTCGGCAGTTCTTGCCATGTAAAGGGTTCCAGGACATTTATCGAACAGCTTAACAAGCTCATTGCCGAGTATAAGCTTGAGGATATGGTATCGCTCAAGGGCTCCTTTTGCCTCGAACATTGCGGCGAAGGTTTCAACTGGAAGATCGGGGATACATTATATAGCTGCAAGGACATTCACGAGGCGGAGCAAATCTTCCGGGAACAAATTATAACCCCCTTGACAGGAAAGGAATAATGCCCCTCATTACGACCACCCCTTCCCATTGCAGGGATTGCTACAAATGCCTGCGATCCTGCCCGCTCAAGGCAATAAGGATCTGCAAGGGGGCGGTGCAAATCGAAGAAAGGCGCTGCATCTTTGACGGGCGGTGTATCACCTTTTGCCCCCAGGGCGCAATTCAGGCGGTCGGGGAGGTAAACAGGGTAAAGAAATACATCCGTGCGAAGGAACGGGTTATTGCAAGCCTGTCTCCAACTACAGCCCTGGCATTCGGGGAGAATCTCGAGGGAATCACGGATGCCCTTATGAAACTAGGATTTGCAGGGGTGGAATATATGGCAGACGCCGGCGCCGCCATGGTCAGGGAATACGAGCGGGTATTGCCCGGTCTTGCACGGCCGGTCATCTCCTCTCACTGCCCCGCCGTCTGCGAACTGATGGAGAAATACTTCCCCGAGGCATTGAATCATCTTGCACCTGTAGCCGACCCTGCACTCTGTCACGCACGCATCATCAAGTCACGGGAAAAGGGCCCCTGCCGAGTGATCTACGTCGGTCCCTGCCTTGCCCAACGGCTCCGGGAGGGAGACGACCTTGACGCAGTGCTGACACTGCTCGAGTTGGAAAACTGGTTTGTGGAGGAGGGGATGGAGATTTCGCCCCTATCCATCGAAAACCGCAAAAGGCAGCGTCTGGGTTCTGCGGGGGCGCTTGCGGTTTCCGGAGGGTTGCTCTCATCGCTTGATCTCAAGGAGTCGATTGTCGGGGGCAGGAGCATCTCCATTTCAGGGTTAGAGGATTGTATCAAATTCCTGAAAAATCTTCCCTCCGAGGAATCCGGTCTTGAATTTGCGGATCTCATGGCATGCCCGGGCGGATGTATCAACGGCCCCTTCCTGCGGACAAAGCAGGATGCCATAAGCAGGCGATTCGCCCTTGCCACGGGAGTCGTCCATGCGCCGGAGTCACTTGTCGTAGCGGCGGACCTTACAAGGAAGCCCAGGCCCAGGCCTTTCGTGCCCCCGAAAACGAGTCAGGAGGAGGTCAACTACGTGCTGCGCCACCACACCAGTCACCTCGACTGTGGCATTTGCGGATACGACAGTTGTATGCAGAAGGCAAAGGCCGTGTGCGAGGGGATGGCGGATGTGGAGATCTGCGTGCCCATGATACGGACGCAGGGGCAGGAGACCCTCTCCATACTGGAGTACACCCCGAATGGGGTGGTGCTCGTGGATACGGACACCAGGATACGTTTTGCAAATCCCTCATTTTACCGCATGTTCAAGTGTGAAGGGGAAAACGTGCTCGGGAGGCCGGTCGCCGATTTCATTCATACCGACTGCTTCGAAGAGGCCATTAAAAGCGCCAAGAGCACCAATTTCAAGAGAAGCATCCCGGAGTTGGGGGTGAGTTTTCGGGCGTGTATCTTTCCGATCACGGGAGAGGCGCTCTTTTGCGGTATTCTGAATGATATCTCCGAAGAGGAGGAGGCCCGGGAGGAATTCGTGAAGGTGAAGGACGAAACCCTTCAAAGGGCACAGGAGGTCATCGGTCGCCAGATGAAAACGGCCCAGGAGATAGCGGGACTGCTCGGTGAAACCACTGCGGAAACCAAGGTGCTGCTTGTCAAGCTCATGAATCTTTTTGAGGAGAAGGAAACACCGGGTGATGTTCTTCTATGAATTTGCCGCTGGGCAGATCTCCAAGTCACACGAGGAGCTGTGCGGAGACAGCGTGGCGTTCTCCTCTCACCACAACAATGTCACCATGGTGCTCTCGGATGGATTGGGGAGCGGTGTCAAGGCGAACATCCTGGCGACACTTACCACACGCATGCTCACGTGCATGCTGGACAACGGGTTGCCCCTCAGGGAGGTGGTAAAGACCGTCACCGAGACCCTACCGGTGTGCAAGGTGCGGCGGCTGGCCTACAGCACATTTTCCGTAGCCCAGCTTTTTTCGGACGGCGAGGGCCGTTTGGTGGAATTCGACAGCCCATCGGCCTTTGTTTTCAGGGGCAACAACCTTCAGGAGCTCAATTGGGAACTCACATCCATCTCCCAGAAGAATATACGGGCATGCAATCTGAAATTACACACCGGAGACTGGCTCGTATTCGTCTCCGACGGGGTTATCAGCGCCGGGATCGGAGGGCTCTATCCCCTCGGCTGGGGCTGGGAGCAGGTGGCGCACTACCTGGCGAACCATCTCGCTGATCCGGTATCCGCCGAGGAGGTCGTGAACAGCACCCTGGAAACGGTGAGCAGCCTGTATGCGGGCCCACCCGGTGACGATGTGACCGTAGCCGTTATCAAGGTGCGCAACAAGCGGTTCCTGACCATTTTGTTCGGTCCGCCCCTCAATCACCAGGAGGACCCGATAGTCGTTGCAGACCTTATGAACGCCGAGGGACGGCGGGTGGTGTGCGGCGGCACAACGGCGAACATCGTGGCACGGCATCTGGGCAAGGAACTCTCGGTGGATCTGGGCACCATGACCGAGGATGTCCCTCCCCTGGGACATATCGACGGCATCGACCTGGTGACCGAAGGGGTGCTGACCATGACCCGCCTGGTAACAATGCTCCAGAACGGGCTCACCGCATGTTCCCGAAGGTTCTCGGTGGACAGCTCAAGCGCCTTGCTGAGGCTGCTGGAGGAGGCGGACAGCATCAGGCTCCTGGTTGGACAGGCCAAGAACCCGGCGCATCAGGACCCGAACCTTCCGGTGGAGATCAAGACCGAATTGGCACGAGAGCTCCAGGATTACCTCATCAAGCGGAACAAGGAGTGTTCGATAGAATACTTTTGATAAAAGGGGATGTGCATGAAAAAGGATAACGGTACCACCAAAAAACGCCCGATCAAAACAAGTACGGCAGGCACCACGGAGGGCCCTTCACAGCTTGTGGAGCGCATTCTGGATCGCTACAACCGAAAAAGGGGGATGCTGATACCCATCATGCAGGACATACAGGAGGAATGCCAGTACCTTCCCGTGGATGTCCTCAAGGAGCTCTCCCTGCGCATGGAGGTTCCCCTCAGCCAGATATTTTCCGTAGCCACCTTCTACGCCATGTTCCGCCTGGCGCCTCCTGGAGAGCACCAGATCACCCTTTGCATGGGGACGGTGTGCTTTCTGAAGGGTGCGGGCAAGGTGGCCGAGGCCATACAGCGCGAATTTTCGGTAGAGGCCGGAGGTACCAGCCCGGACCGGAAGTTCACCTTTAAGCCGGTAAACTGCGTGGGGGCATGTGCCTTGGCCCCGGTCATGATCGTCGACGGGACCTATTACGATGCGGTCACCCCGGAGTCCGCGATCAGCATTCTCCATGAGGTGGCCGAAGGGAAGAAATCCCGCAAGGGCGCTTCGAACGAAGGGGAATAGACACGTGGTTCAGGATGCCCCTCCTGTGTTGAGGGGCAGGGGATTCTAACAGAAAAGAGGGAATGGCATTGAGTACTGCAACAGCACGGTTACAGAGCGTACAGGCACTAAAGGAATACAGAGAGTCGCTCAAGAAGGGCAAAACCGGGAAGGAAAAGGTGGTGCGGGTGTGCATCGGCACCGGCTGCCAGGCAAAGGGGTCCATGGAGGTATTGAAGGCATTCCAGGACGCACTCAAGGAAACGGGCACCTCCAAGGTCAGGATCGAGACCAAGCGAACGGGGTGCCACGGCCTCTGCGAGCTCGGCCCCATCGTGGTCGTTGATCCGGGCGAGATCATCTACCTCCGGGTGCAGCCCTCCGACGTGCCGGAGATCTTCAGGGAAACCGTCATGCTGGGACATGTGGTGGAGCGTCTGCTCTACGAGACGGGACCTGAGGGACCGAGGGCGAAGACGCCGATGGAGATCCCCTTCTACAACCTCCAGAGGCGAATCGTGCTCGCCCTCAACGGGGTGATCGACCCCACCAGCATCGACGACTACATCCTCCAGGAGGGTTATGAGGGTATGGCCACGGCACTCACCACGATGCAGCCCGATGAGATCGTTGATTGGGTGGAACGTTCCGGCCTCAGGGGCAGGGGGGGAGGAGGATTCCCCACCGGCCGGAAGTGGCGCACCTGTCGCCGGACAGGACGCGAGCCCCGGTATGTGATCTGCAACGGGGATGAAGGGGACCCCGGCGCCTTTATGGACCGCTCCATCATGGAGGGGAACCCCCATGCAGTGATCGAGGGATTGATCATCGGCGCCTATGCAGTCGGCGCCCATGAGGGTTTCATCTACGTGCGCCACGAGTATCCCCTGGCGGTCAAGCATCTCAACATGGCGATCGCGCAGGCCAAGGAAATGGGGCTCCTCGGTGAGGACATCCTGGGTACCGGATTCAACTTCGACATCACCATAAACCGGGGAGGGGGCGCCTTCATCTGCGGTGAGTCAACGGCACTCATGGCATCGCTGGAGGGAAGGATCGGAGAGCCGCGGGCCAAATATGTGCACACCGTGGAATACGGGCTCAATGACTGCCCGACGGTGTTGAATAATGTGGAAACCTGGGCAACGGTGCCCGCCATCATCCGCAATGGCCCGGATTGGCTGTCCTCCATAGGCACCGATCGGAGCAAGGGCACCAAGGTATTCAGCCTTGTGGGCAAGGTGAACAATACGGGGCTGGTGGAGGTGCCCATGGGGATGACCCTGCGGGAGATCATCTTCGGCATCGGCGGTGGGGTGCAAGGTGGACGCCCCTTCAAGGCGGTACAGACCGGCGGTCCGTCGGGGGGCTGCATCCCCGAATCGCTCATAGATCTCCCGGTGGATTTCGACCGCCTCACCGAGGCGGGTTCCATGATGGGCTCCGGCGGTATGATCGTTATGGATGATACCACCTGCATGGTCAATGTGGCCAAATACTTCCTCAATTTCCTCAAGCAGGAGTCCTGCGGGAAATGCACCCCCTGCCGCGAGGGCATCGCCCAGATGCTCCACATCCTGCAGCGCATTACCAAGGGGCAAGGGGAGGAGGGAGACATCGAAAGGCTGGAGGGACTGGCCGAGCTTTTGGCCGATTCTGCGCTCTGCGCCCTGGGAAAGACCGCGGCGAACCCGGTGCTCTCCACACTGAGGTACTTCCGCAACGAGTATGAGGAACATATTCGCGAAAGGCACTGCCCGGCCCTTGAGTGCCCCGGGCTGTTCCGCTTTGAGATCCAGGAGGATCTCTGCAAGGGGTGCGGCATATGCCTCAAGAAATGTCCCATGGAGGCCATCAGCGGGGAGAAGAAGAAGCCCCACGCCATCGACCAGGAAAAATGCACCCAATGCGGTGTATGTTTTGCAAAGTGTCCCTTTTCCGCAGTCATAAAGATATAACCTTGGAGAGAAGTATGCCGACAATTACCATTGATGACAAGACGTACAACGCCGATACCGGAGAGACGATCCTCGAGGTCGCCATACGGGAGGGGATCTGGATCCCGACCCTCTGCTACCATCCCTCGCTCACCGGTTATGCATCCTGCCGACTCTGCCTGGTGGAACTCGACCGCGGTGATTGGCGGCAGATCGTCACCTCATGCAACTATCCCATTCGTTCGGATATACGCGTGTGGGTGAATTCGGAGCGCGCCATACAGGCGCGCAAGGGGGTTATGGAACTCCTGCTCGCCCGCTGCCCGGACAGCGGGCACATAAAAGAGCTCGCCGAGCGCATGGGGGTGCAGGGTACACCCTATCCCAAGGTAACGGAGGCCCAAAGGAATTGCATGCTGTGCGGTCTGTGCACCAGGGTGTGTGCCGAGGTGATCGGCCAGTCGGCCATCAGTTTTTCCGGGCGCGGTGTGGAGCGTGTTGTATCAACCCCCTTCCAGCTTGCCTCGGATGCCTGCATCGCCTGCGGCGCCTGTGCCGCGGTCTGTCCGGTGGGAACCATACAGATCCGAATGCACGAAAACGAGATCGAAATCTCCCCCTTCAAGTCCCGGGTACCCGTTCCTCGCTGCAAGGAATGCGGGGAACCCCTTGTCAGTGCGAAGGTGGGTGAAAAGGTGCTTGAACTGCTCGCCCGAAAATTCCCCGAAGAGAACAGGGAACCCCTTCGGGATGCAGTCATGCTCTGTCCGGTATGCCGGCGTAAGAAGGTCGCCGGGGGATTGAGCTTTGCCTGCAGGGAGTTGGAATAGCCGTCTGAAAGAAACAGGGATACTATGAGGAGACCT
Organism: bacterium; assembly: GCA_049472315.1. Classification (GTDB taxonomy): domain Bacteria; phylum SZUA-182; class SZUA-182; order DTGQ01; family JAFGSM01; genus JBLIRM01. Next base: position 15,762 of record JBLIRN010000031.1, on the reverse strand, counting down.
CCGCGACGATGGGGGAAAGCTGCTCCTCAACGTAGCGGATAAAGTCCCTGATAAGGGATTCGAGTTGCCGGAGATGCCTTTCCGCATCCTCGAATTTTTTGTCCACGCCCATCTTTTCCAGCTTCAGTGCCAATTTCGTTATCTCCCACACCCGAAAGTTCGACAGGGTCCCCCCCAGGCTATGGGCGGCACGCTGGAGCCCCTCCGGGTCCCTGGCGATGATGGATGTTCGTATCCGTTCCACCTGATTCGGATAGGTCTCCACGAAGATCATGAAGATCTCATTGAACAGTTCCGTATCTCCCTCGAAATCACCGGTGATTGTCTGAATATCAAACTCCACTTCCTTCGTCACAATGGCGGCGGATACCCTTTCGCGCGACAGTACCTGTTCAACCTTGAGGAGAAGCTCATCCATGTTGATCGGTTTTGCCAGGTAATCATCCATACCCGCGGCCAGGCATTTCTCCTGGTCACCCTTCATGGCATGTGCCGTCATGGCGATGATGGGAAGGTGTTCACCTGATCGCTTCTCCATTTCCCTGATATATCGCGTTGCCTCCAATCCGTCCATCACCGGCATCTGGACATCCATGAATGCCAAGTCGAAGCCGAGTTCCCTGAGGGTCTCGAGGGCCTCCTGTCCGTTTTTTACGATGTGCACAAGATGCCCCTGCTTTTCCAACAGCGTCTGAATGAACTTCTGATTGACGGGATTATCCTCGGCAAGAAGGATGCGCAAACCTTCCCCCGTGCCATCGGTGCGATCATCCTGCATGGAATCGGTTTTTACCGCCTCATCCTGTGCCGGTTTTTTCTCCAGTACCGTCAAAATCGTATCGAGAAGTTCGTATGGCTTTATCGGTTTCAACAGATTGGTGAAAATCCCGAGATCCTGGCAACACCCCTTCTTTTCTCTCCGGACGTACGAAGAGAGCAGAATGATCCTGGTGTCCCTCATCAGCCGGTTCCTCTTGATACGCTGACATATCTTGGATACGTCCGTGCCGGGAATCATCGTATCCAGCAGCATAACATGATAGGGCCCCCCGTTTTTGGCGGCACCCTCCAGCGCACCCAGGGCACTCTGACCATCACGGGCCTCACCGTAGTCGAGCCCCCAAGGAGAGACAATATCACCAATAATTTTTCGGCAGGTGTCGTTATCATCGACAATCAACAGGCGTATGCCCTGAAGCGTGATCGTTTCGGCCCTCCTGCCTGCCTTTCTCTGCGTGGAGGGGAGAAGGAATCTGATCGAAAAATGAAACGTACTCCCCTCACCTACCCGACTTTCCACCCATATCCTGCCCCCCATGATTTCCACGAGACGTTTTGAAATGGTGAGACCTAACCCGGTGCCGCCGAATCGTCTGGTGAACGAACCGTCGCCCTGGCGGAATCCTTCAAAGATTGCCTCCATCTTTTCCGGAGGGATACCAATGCCGTTATCCGATACGGAGAAATTGAGCGTCGCCGATTCTGTATCCTTTCCCTCAACCTTGCAACAAATGAGCACCTCTCCCTTGTCCGTAAATTTAAAGGCATTGGAGCCCAAATTGATGATGACCTGGCGCAACTTCCCCGGGTCCCCCACCAGAAAATCCGGGACCTCGGGGTCGATGGAGTAGAGGAGCTCCAGCCCCTTTTCATGGGCCTTGACGGCCAATATATCCACCGCGGCCTCGATGGTCTGGGGAAGGTTGAAGTCGACGTTCTCCATCTCCAGATGCCCTGCTTCAATCTTGGAGAAATCGAGGATCTCGTTGATGATGTTCAAAAGGGAATCCGCCGAGTCCCTGACGATTGCAAGATAATCACGCTGTTCATCGGTAAGCGGGGTGTCCAGGGCAAGGCGGGTCATCCCGATGATTCCGTTCATGGGTGTGCGGATCTCATGCGACATATTGGCCAAAAACTCGCTCTTGGCATTATTCGCCGCTTCCGCCTCCTGCTTTGCCGTGAACAGCTCCTGCGCCCGTTTTTCAAGCTCTTCGTACGCGCAATGCAGCTCTGCATCCCTCTTTTGTATCTGGTTCAACATCTCGTTAAGATTCCCCACCAAAAATCCCAACTCGCCGCTTGTATCACCCCGCACCCGGATGGAATAATCACGCCCCTCGGAAACCGCCTTCGTGATACGCGCCAATTCCACGAGCGGCCTTGAAATCACTCGCTGCATAAAGGTCCCTACAGGGAAGGCCAGCGTCACCGCCAGGAGCAACAGAGCGCCGATGAACGCGGCGTAAAAAAATATATGTGTATGCATCACGCCCTGGAAGGCGATCAGATCATGGATGACCATACCGGCAAGCGCAGAGATCAGCAGCATGCCGCTCGTAAGGATGACAAGCCAAGCGATCTTTTTCCGTATCGACAAGGTTCTCACTGACTGCATTTTCTCTCTTTGTTCCATGGACCTTTTTCACTCAAGGAGCATATTGACACCAGGGGACACATCCGTCCTCTTCATTTGAGAAAAACAATTCTCTATAATAAATCGTCCTTTTTGACTATTTCTATCTACCGTTACAGGCATCTACCCCTCACTTTTTCATATTTTTTTGAGTCAGCAGCAAAAAAATCGCCAGTGGCAGAGGGCTGAAATCGCCTTTTTCCTCAGTCCTCATTCCACAATTTTTAGGATAGTGAGCATATCGTGTAATTTCTCTGTGTTTTTACCATCCGGGCATGATCCGATATCTGCAATGAAATGAGTTATTGCAGGGCATACGGATATCTCACCGCATCTCCCCCTGGATGCCGTTCTGTTGAACTTGTTTCCTTATTGATCATGTATCATTGAACGTAATCCGCTGTTAAAAAATTTATGAGACGTTGTGGTCCTCCCCTTTGTGCAATGTATTTTTTTGGGGTATAATGCATTATTAAAGATGTTAGATTTCCGCTTATATTTTTCTTTTTGATCTACTGTATCTCATTATCTCTGAATGAAATTGGTAACTTGCTATTATCATCTGGTGGCTGTTTTTATTTTTTTATACTTCAGGTTGTTGACAAATTAATTTATATGCTTATCATAGTATTATGCTCATGCCTCGATACATTGAGGAGAATAATCACGAGAGCTAATCATTGCCTTTTTTAATAGGCATATAGCCCGTGTCAACCAGATTCTATTCAAACACCTAACCCTTTCCATGGAGGACAGAAACATGGCAAAGACACTATTGGAAATGGCTGCTGAAATCGTTACAGCCCAGGCGTCAAATACACAGATGTCTTCAGAAGAAGTAAGTGACGCACTCAAGAGATTATTTGTCACGCTCAAGGATATCCGGGATAAAGAAGAGGGTAGCTATCCCGCCCTTGAACCGGGATCGGCGGAAAAGGGACAGCTACCCCTTGCGCCTAAGGACTCCATACAGAGGAATAAGATTGTGTGCCTTGAGTGCGGCAAGGAATTCAAACAGCTCTCCAAGTCGCATCTAAGATCCCATGATCTCACCCCCAAGGAATACAAGAAGAAATACGGCCTGCGAACGGGTCAGGCACTGGTTGCAAAATCCTTGACAGCGAAAAGGAGGAAGCTGGCAAAGGAGAAGAAACTCGGCAACAAGCTCGCTGAATACAGGAAAAAGAAGGCGGCGGGCAAGGTCTGAGAGATTCTCTAAGGATTCCGATTCCGTTCCGCTTATGAAAATCATTGCCTTAGGAGATATCCACGAGCATACCGATCACCTCGCTGCAATAGAGGGTCTTTCCCGTGCGGATTGTGTTGTCATCACAGGGGATTTAACCAATACCGGCGGTATCGAAAGGGCGAAGAGGGTAATCGATCGCGTACGACGATACAATACCGCCGTCTTTGCTCAGGCAGGCAATTTCGACAGGAGGGAGGTGGAATCCTTCCTTCAGGGGCTCGGAATCAGTATCCATGGAAACGGAACTGTTCAGGGCATAATAGGAATCTTTGGGGTGGGGGGATCGAACCCCACCCCCTTCAACACCCCGAACGAATTTTCGGAACATGAGATACATTCCCTTATCCTTCAAGGATACCGCACAGTGAAGGATGCCCCCCTCACGCTCTTTGTCCCCCATGCACCTCCCTACAACACAGCGGTCGACATGGTGAGAAGCGGAGAGCATGTCGGCAGTACAGCGGTAAGGGAATTTATCGAACTGTATCAACCCGATGTCTGTGTCACCGGGCATATCCACGAAGGAAAGGGAGAGGACAGAATAGGAAGGACGCATGTATTGAATCCCGGTCCATTGAGTCAGGGGGGCTACGTTGAATTAATCGAGGGGAAGACAGGCATTGAGGGACGATTAAGACAGATCCGGGGGGAGTGAGGAAGGTGGGCGAATGTTTTCATTAAACCTGTTGACGCCATGTCTTATTTCAGGTTTATGAATGAGAAAGGATGGCTGATGAGCATTTCAATTCAAAAACCGAACAGGGAAGAGGTCGAAAAAAGGGGGATCTCTGACTGGCCGATCTGGGAAAAGGGCGTTTCACGCTTCGACTGGTTTTATGATGCCACTGAGGAGTGCTATATCCTGGAAGGATCGGTTGAGGTGACAACCAAGGATGGTGAGACAGTGCATTTCGGCGAGGGTGATTTCGTTACCTTTCCCCAGGGTTTATCGTGTACATGGAATATAAAAAAACCGGTCAGGAAACATTATAATTTCAGATAATTGATCCGGCCCACGTGGCGCGGGCGGGCATATCTGCCCAGACGATGCAATGTCACAATGAGGACTGCTGACAATCCGTTACATTTTTTGCACCTACCCCTGCTCGCATTATATAGATATAGATAAGGATGAATCGAACTGCCCCGTTGAAACCTCCTGTCAGGCATCCTTTCGACCTCTTAAAACGAGAGCGAGTTAGTACGCACATGGATGTCCGCTGCGCACCATGGCCCGCCTATTCCGCTGTGCAGGGGAAAAGAGTAATAAAATGCAACAATATACCGTCTTTAATGGTGAAATCGATAGCACGAAATGTTCGCCATTAATTTCCCGCGCATGAAGGGACTTTTTGAATACACGACCTTTCTCGCTTGAGTATGCTGCCTCTCTTGACAGTATCGGTTTTTCATGCGGTGATCATTTGAATGCGTGACGGATTCCCTTTCATACATTCGGAAGGGCGTCAAAAAAGGGGGGGGTGACGGCCGGACATTTCATTGCAGGCTCCTTCAACGCAATGAGGTCTTATAGATTGGGGGTAGACCATGAGTAAAAAAACTTTGATCGGCAATAGATTTATTATGCCGCTTTTCATCTGTGCGCTGTTCCTGCCTCTGGTCGCTTCCGCCGGGGGACACGGAGGTATGTCAATGGGGGGATATTCCGGGCAGACCATGGGTACGATGAATTACGGGTATGGATCATTTTCCTCTTCGTACAATCAGGCGGCCTGGAACATGGGCTCCCTTGGCCTTTATTCGAGCGTTCCCTTTTCGTCTCTTGGCTACGGATCATTATCCTCCGGGTATGGATCAGGATACTCATCATATCCGATCACCTCCGGATTCGGAAGCTTCACGAGTCCTTCATATGGAATGTCTTACGGGTCGGCTCTAAGTGGTTATGCCCCTGGATATGGTTACGGATACACGTGGGGTGGTTCAATGGGAGGAGGCTCGATGGGGGGCGGTTCGATGGGAGGGAGCGAGTATGACTCCGGTTCCGCGTCATATTCCATGTCCGGGTCCGGCGCTTCATGGGGTTCCGATCGCACAGGGTCATCTTACTCGGGACAGCCGTTTTATGGCTCCTTTCCGATCCTGAATCCCTTAATGTACGGCTTTTTTGTCGGGTGGATATAACGAGAGGCCATTCGGCATTTTTGAAAAAGGGCAGGGATGCCCCTTAATTCCTTCCGATTTTTTAAGAAGGGTGAGGGGCATTTTGTATTTCGAAAGGGATCACCCTATCCTACCACCCTCATCCACTCCTCTATGGTAGTAATCCCCTGCTTGGCCTTTGCAAGCGCATTTTCCCGAAGGATCTTGAGCCCCAGTTCCTCGGCCTTCACCTGCATTTTGAGGGGGGATTCCCTTTGGATGATCATCTCGCGGATCTCGTTCCACATGGGGAACACCTCGTATATGGCAAACCTCCCCCGGTAGCCGGTTTGGTAACATTTCGGGCAACCCTTCCCCACGTAGAATGTATCCCGGGATAATTTGTGGCCCATCCCTTTGAGATAGTCCAGGAACATATCCGGGGGCTTCGCCTCCTGCCTGCAGGCAGGGCAGATCTTCCGCATCAGCCTCTGGGCGATGATCAAATCCACCGAGGTGGCCACAAGGAAGGGCTCTATCCCCATCTCCACCAGCCTGGTTATGGTCTCCACCGCGCTGTTGGTGTGCAGCGTGCTCAGCACCAGATGACCCGTAAGGGCGGCCTTCACCGCTATCTGCGCGGTCTCCAGATCCCGCATCTCCCCCACCATGATCACATCGGGGTCCTGCCTCAGAAAGGAACGCAGGGCCCGGGCAAAGTCAAGGCCGATCGCAGGATTCATCTGAAACTGGTTGATGCCGTGCATGTTGTACTCAACAGGGTCCTCCGCCGTGTTGATGTTCCGGGTCCCGTCATTCAGCTTCTGGAGTATCGAATACAGCGTCGTGCTCTTCCCGCTCCCCGTCGGACCGGTGACCAGGATCATCCCCTTCGATTTATACATGGCCCCCATGAGGGCCTTCATATCCTCCCCCTTCATCCCCAGCTTGGACATGTCTATCTGCAGATTCGATTTGTCCAGCAGGCGCAGCACCACCTTCTCACCAAACCCTCCCGGAAAGACGGATACCCGAAAATCGATGCACTTCCCCTCCACCTTGATCCTGAACCGCCCGTCCTGCGGAAGCCGCTTCTCGGAGATGTCCAGCCGCGACATCACCTTTATCCGGGAGGTAATCCCGTTGCGGTATTTGAAGGGCGGCCTCATGGCCTGGATGAGCGATCCGTCAACCCTGAACCGCACCCGCACCTCGTCCTCGTACGGCTCGATGTGTATGTCGCTCGCCCCCTTGCTCACCGCCTCCCTCAGGATCAGGTTCACCATCCTCACGATCGGGCCCTGGGTGCCTTCATACTCATCCAGTGCCGCAGGTTTGTCCTCCTTTTCCTCGATGAACTCAAGGTCTTCGTCATCCTGGCGTATCTCCTCGATAAGCTGCTCGACAGCGGCTTCCGGTCCATACTGGATGTTATAAAACCGATCGATGGCATTCATCAGAAAATATTCAGCGGCACCGAAGGGGACGATCGTGTATCCCGATATGAACTCCAGGTCGCTTATCTTATTCATGTCCTTCGGATTATCCAGGGCTGTGTAAAGCCTTTGGTCATCGAGCTTGAAGGGGAGTGAGTAGTATCGCTTCGCATATTTGGATGGTATGGTTTCCAGGATATTGTTGGGGATGTTTGTGAGCTCGGTCAGATGAAGCATCGAATACCCCGTGAATTGCTCCGACAGATAGTGGAGGACCTCCTTTTCACCCAGGTAGTTCAGCGAAGCCACGGTGTACTGGATGGACCGGCCGCTTGTCTTGCGCGTGGACAGCACCTGCTGGAGCTGCTGTCTGCTGAGTTTGGCATCGGAATAGAGCCGGTGTCCGAGGGTTTCATCCACATAGTAGCTATCGGATTTCTCCTGTGTGCTGCAGGCCGTCCGAAGGCTCTCGGTGAGGGCCAGGTAGGCGTCGATGTGATCCTCCTGCTTCAGCCTGGCGGTCAGCTTGTTGATCAGGCTGCTCGATACCTCACGAAAATTCTCCTTGGCCTTGTCGAGCTCGTCGAGCCCTGAGATTATCGCATTGAAACCCTGGGCCACCGTCTTTCGAATCTGCCAGGATTGATCATCGAGCCTTTTGGCATAGAGATCGAGCATGGCCCGTGCCTCCTCGATTCTCCCTGCTGCAAGGCACGAGGACAGCTTCTCCTTGATTTCCTCGGCGTGTCTGGTCAGGAAGTCTGCTTCCGGGACACCGCCCCCCGGGACCTCCCTGAGGGTGATATCATCCGGCACATCCAATTCTTCCAGGCAAAGCCCGCTTGATCCATCCGCAGGGGGGGGCTCCTCCGCACCGCCAGGAGACCTATTCGATACCTCGGCGGTCTCATCCTCCAGGGAGGCCCCCTCTCCATCCCCCGGCATGCCCTGGTCTTCATCGAGGCTAAACTCTTCGATACCGGGAATTTCAGGGGAAGCCCCCACGGCATCATCGAGATCGTCCCCATGATCTTCGACATTGAGGGGGAATTCTTCGTGCCGGTCTTCATCGTTCAGACGTGAAGGCTGGATGCCCCTTGCCGGTGCCGCGCCGCCCACTGCCTGGCGGTAAGTGATCTCCGTGATTCTTATGGAGGAAATACCCCGTTTCCTGAGGACCTCCGCCGGCCCTCCCTTCTTCCACAGTTCTTCCGGCTGCTCCGACAATACCTGCAAAAGGCCCTTCAACTCCCACTGCGAAAGCCCCCTGGTAAGGGTAAAGCCCGACACATTCCGTGCGAGCATTTCACGTATCAACTTGGAGGAGAAATCGAATCCCCTGGTTATTGGGGTGTCCTCCACAAGCAATGTATCCTGGGCGACATGAATGGTTATCCTGGTTTTTGTCTTGAGAAGTGTGGAGAAAAGCTGAAAGGCCTTTTGGACCGGTTTGACGGTGGCGGGGTGATTTGCTGGGTAGGATCCTATCCCTTTCAGGCCAAGATAGAGATATTTCACGGCGTCTTGAGGCGCCGACTGCCGCTCGCCTTTTCGGGGCATGGATCACCTCTGCAATTGACTGTGGTTGTTGTCATTACATTTCCTTCACCTCGCTTTCCTGCTCACCTATGCGCTAAAACCTTTGATGGGCCGAAACATCCGTGATCACCCGCGATTCACCGCGGCCCCGGACGGCCGATCATCGTTTATTCTCGGACCTGCGGCCGCCCCGCCGCATAATCACCCTCCGAAGACACCACCTCCAGCCTGCCGCAAGGATGTACATGAAACCGGGGTGACGGCATGAAACGATCCCCATGCCCCTTTGAGCACGGGACAAGAGGCTGGTGCGAGAAAGATCGCCCCTCTCCCCGAAAAGGATCCTGCCCGATCCACCCCTGACATCATCGATGGGCACAAGATCCTCGATGTGTATTATCGTTGTGTTATCGTGTCCTTTGAATCCCTTCCCCTTCATACAACACCCCTATCTAAAGGGAAGATACCACCATAAAATGCAAGGCCTATGCCAGTCATCTTTTACTGTTAAACTATTGATTTACTTGTCTTTTTATACAGCTTACCAATGCCGGTCATGGTAGTATGCCTGCATTATGATCACGAAAGTAAGGTTTCTATACACCTCAACGCGACGCATACAATGCCAGCTTCCGGTCAAGGGTTGCCCTGGAAATGCCCAATATCCTGGCAGACTGTCTCTTGTTCCCGTTCATCTTCTCGAGGACCATTCTGATGTAGCGCTGCTCAACCTCCTCCAGTGACAAACCCACATCAACGTCAAGGGAGGACCCGCTCGATTCCGGTTCGGCAGAGGTTTCCGGGAATTCCATCCTGTCGATAAGGATCGCGTCCCCCTTGATCACGTCCCCCTTCGTGATGGCAACGGCGGCATTGACCACCCGGTTCAGTTCCCTCAAATTTCCCGGCCAGTGATAGACAAAGAGCCTGTCCGCAGCCTTCTTGTCCAGTGCCCTTATTGACTTGCCCTGTTTTTGATTTGCAGCCACAATCTCCGCGGCCACAAGGGTGCGCAGGTCATTGGGCCGCTCCCTGAGAGGGGGGATGCAGATCCTGATGCCGCACAGGCGGTAGAACAGGTCCTTCCGGAACCTGTCGAGCTCCATGAAGCTTTGCAATGGGAGATGAGTGGCAGAAATGAGCCGCACATCGGCAATCAGGATCTTCTCCGAACCGAGCCTTTCGAACTCGCCGTACTCCACCGCCCTCAGGATCTTCGATTGCGCAACAGTGCTCATGTCCGCAATCTCGTCGATGAACAGCGTCCCCTTGTCGGCCAGCTCGAATTTCCCCTTGACCCCCTTTTCGGCCCCGGTGAATGCACCCTTCTCATGCCCAAACAACTGACTGTCCAAGAGCGTATCGCTGAGGGCCGCAGCGTTGAACGAGACAAAGGGGCCTTCCGACCTCTTGGAGGAGTTGTGTATTGCCTTTGCAAGCAGGGTCTTACCGGAGCCGGTTTCGCCATGGATAAGAATGGGCAGGTCCGTCTGGGAGGCGATCTTAGCCATCTCAAGACAGCCTTGCATGGATGCATCCGCAGTCCTGAAGTCATCGAGGGTGCAGTCGTTCAGGTTCACCTGCTGATCGATGTATCGGTCTATGTGCATATCAATAATAACCAGCCCTCCAGGCACATTTTTCCCTGGCGTCCTGGTATGGCGCCAGTGCACTCCCGGGGATCAATTCCCAGGGCACCCATGCAGTGCAGACATCATCTGCATAAACCGCATGGCACATTTTCAGACCCCTCCCTTATCTTTTCGGAACGTCGTGCCCTTTTCATTTCCGGCTCCGTACCGAAAAGCTGGCAAAAAATGCCTCCCATTGCCATGAGCTCACTGTAGGTCCCCTGCTCGACCAGTATTCCCTTCTCCAATACCATGATGAGGTCCGCATCCTTGATATGAGAGTGTCTGTTATCAACAAAAAAACAGGTCCGGCCCGCCAGAAATCTGTTCATATTCTCCATGAATGCGTTTTCGAAATCCCTGTCCAGGAAGCAGGTGGCGTTATCGAAGAGGATGACCGACGGCCGGTGATAGAGGATCCGCGCGATCGCTATGCGCTGGCGTTGACTCGCGGAGAGCACCAGGCCGGATTCTCCCACCCTGGTATCATACCCGAGTGGCAGCCCCTCTATGAATGCATGGGCATTGCTCAGACGCGCCGCCCAAAGCACCTGATCCATATCCGGCTCCCACTCACCCAGTGCGATGTTCTGTGCTATGCTCCCATCAAACAGGTGATTCTCCTGGAGCACCAGGCCGCAATGCCTGCGCAGATCACGGTGATTCAATGTCTTTGCATCGACATTGTCATAGAATACCGCCCCCCCGGTCGGGTCCAGAATCCCGGCAATGCACTTAAGCAGCGTGGTCTTCCCCGAACCGTTGCGTCCCACTATACACACCCTTTTACCCGCGGGGGCATCAAAGCTGATGTGATTGAGTATGCATGGAGATTCCGGCCCTCCAAAGTGGAAGCTGACATTTTGAAACCGAATCCGGCCGTCAAGGGCCCTTACCGGCTTGAGTGCGGAGTGGTTGCTCCCCTGTTCCGGTTCATGATCCATGATATCCTGCAACCTCCGGGAGATTCTCACCAGGGACTGGGCGTCCTGCCATCCGGAAAACAGGGTGCCGATGGCCCGGGTAGCGAGGGCCACCAGAAAACCGAAGGCAACCAATCCGCCGATGGTGAGCTGCCAGTGCAGCACCTGACGCGCCCCGATCCACCAGAAGAGGGCAACGGCAAAAAGGCCTATCAGGTTGACGATCCCGTCATACCACATGAGGGTGAAGCCCGCCTTTACAAGGGGGGCCGTTGCCCCGCGGAATTGCTCAAGTGCCCTCTTTCTCAGCATCTCCTCCGAGCCCGTCGACTTGACGGTCTCTATCCCCTGCACGATGTCACGTTCCATGGCGAAGTATTTGGCAAAAAACTCCTCACGCACATTGAGGTTGAGCTTCAATCGCCGGGTGGAACATCCCATGAGCAGGAACAGGAGGGGGACCATTGCACAAAATACCAATCCCAGGGCAGGGCTGTAATACACCATGAGTACCAGGGAGAACACGATCTGTGTCACTGCCACCAGGATATCCGCACCGTTTCCCACCACATAATCGAGCAGCGGACGTATCCCCTCGATGCATTGCTGCACACCATCCTTGAGGTGCGAATTAAAAAATGCCATGGGTAGATCCAACAGTTTTTTGATAATAGCGTCCATGGCTGAGATATCTATGTGGACCGAGGCAAAACTCAGGAGGTATCGCTGGAGCGCCAGGGCAATGGCCATAAGTGCCACGATCCCCGCCATGGAAACGGCAAACACCGAAAGCAGCCTCTGATCCTGGGCGACAATCCCTCCATCAATGAGCCTCTGGATGAATACCGGGAGCGAAACCTGCAGGAGACCGATGACAATGGTCACCCCGATGATCTTGACGACAACGCCCTTGAAGGGCCGGAAAAAGGGCCACAGCCATTGCACAAACGAGGTCTCCTCCGAACCCCTCTCCCCCTTGTGCGAGTAATCGAAAAGGGCTGCATACCCCGTCCATTCCCTCTCGAATTCCTCGCGCTCGATGCGCTTGATCCCCACCGCAGGGTCCGCCACATTCACATACCGCCTGTCCATATCGTACAGGACCACCCAGTGATCCCCCTTCAGATGGACAATAGCCGGCAACGGCATCTTGTGCAGGTTGCGTTTGGATGCCTTAATGGCGCGGGCCTCAAGCCCCAGTTCCCGGGCGGCCCGGCAGATCGCCTTCAGGCTGGTGCCTTCCACCCCGGTGTATACCAACTGACGCAGGTGATTCAATCCCACATGATTACCGAAAAACCTGCACACCATTGCCAGGCTCGCCGCACCGCAGTCGCCTTCATCCCCCTGCCAGATATAGGGAAAACAGCGTATCCTCTTCTTGTTTCTTTTCACAAAAAGCCCCTCGGGAGTGGCAAAGGGGCCGAGCGTGGCGCTCACCGCCGTGTCGGTATATTCCTCCTCGGGCTCTTCCGGTAGACCCGCTTCCTCCTCCTTCTCCTCCTGCCCCTCGCCGCCCAGAAGCTCCTGGTGAAAATCCAGGGGTACGCCGTCGATGTGACGGTAGTCGTATTGAGAGATCCTCTCCTCGATCCGGGCTATAAATTCAGGGTAATTGTCGATCATCATCCTGAAGCTCTCCCGCATGAGCATGAGGAGCTTGCACGGGGTAAGGGCCTGAACGGATGCCGAGCGGCTGATCCCCTTGAACATGGATAATTCCCCGAAAAAGTCACCCTTCCTCAGATATGCCCGGTATACCCGGTTGTCGCCCTCTCCGGTAAAGACCCTGAGCCTTCCATCCTCCACGATGTACATGGGGCCGGCCTCATCCCCCTCCCGGATGACCACCTCGCCCGGCTCGACGGGGATCTCCCTGGCCTCGGAGAGCAAGGTCTTCAAGGCCGCAATGGGAAGACGGGCGAACGGAGTGTATTCCAGAAAAAAATTATGCAGATTTCGGTAGCGTATCTGCAATTCGAAGTATTCCCTGATCTCCGGATTCGTGTTGATGAGCCCCTGAAACAGCGAGGCATCGAGCCTGAAGGCGACGACCTCGGTGCTTGCGCGGACCGTTGCCATCCTCCTCTTTTCCGTCTGAGAGAGCAGCCCCATTTCTCCGAAGGTATCCCCGGGTCGAAGCAGGTACAGGGAGATCTCGTCCCCGTTTGCATCCAATTTCACCACGCGCGCCCTCCCTGAGGCCAAGACATAGAAGGCATCCGCAGGCTCTCCCTCCTTCACGATGATATGACCGAAAGGGTAGGAAACCGGCACAAAGCTGTTGATGACCAGTTCTTTGACATCCTTCGGCAGCAGTGCGAAGATCGAAAGGTTATTGAGCACCGAATACTCGTTCTCCATGTGAGCTACTCCTTGTGGATGATGGTTTCCCAACGAACCATTCGCCGTATCTCGGAATCGAAGAGATGGTCCAGGATCGCATCCTGTGCCCTCTGCCGCAACAAGGGATCGTCATCCGACGGCATCACCTTGGTTTGTATCAGGAAAAGGCTGGGATGACCGCCGGCATGAACGGGACCGATCAGCTCACCCTTCCGGGCGCACAGAAACGGGCCGTACAGTGAAGGCTCCACCTGTTCGAGGTAGAAATGATCCACGCGTACCGTGCATCTCATCCGCTCAGCCACATCGCCGATCCCTTCCCCGTCTTCCCTTACACACAGCGCCGCCTCCCGGGCCGCCTGCTCGTCAAGGGTGGAGAGACACAGGCAATCGATCCGGATCCACTCGATATTGTGCGATTGTATCTCCTTGCGGATCGCATCCGGCGTACACTGCGCTGCGCAGAAATCCCGATAGGATGCCTCCGCGCAGGCAAGGTCCTTCAGCCTCTCACCCACGGCCTCCGGGGTGCCATAGGGCTCACCGCATTCCTGTATATTCCGGGTGAATGTCTCGAGCAATCCCTTTTCATTTGATGCCAATGATCCCCCTTCGCCCGACCCGCGTTTATGTATGGATGCACGCACCGCCAGCTTGCGGCACAGGCTGACCAGTCGACCGGAACATACCCCCACGGTCTTGACCGCACCCTCTATTTCTTCATCGTTGACTGGAAAGCGGTTCGTGATCTCCCCCATCCTGTCCGCCCACCTCTTCCTCAGCAGGGACATACACACATACTTCATCCAATCCACGATTCCCAGCCCCCACTGCCGGAGCCACACATCCACCTCTTCACCCGATATCAGGCTGTGCTGGTATCGATACTCCCTCAGTGCGTTCTCCATCTCCTCATCCGTGGGGGATTCCCCCGTTTCCCGCATCCGCTTTGCACATGATAGTCCCTCGCGCACCTCTTCCCTCAACGGGCCCCACTCCCCCCAGGCCATTGCCGCGAAAACCACATCCTCCCAATAATAGGGCCTCCCCCCTGCGGTAAACACCGGCTGCCCGAGCAATGTCTTCATGGAGCGACAACGCCCCCTTCACTTCCCCATGCGTCACCATGGTGTATGATCCCGCAGGAAGCAGCGCCGACATCCCTTGAAGACAAAACAGCATCCGGATACAGGTGATATAAAGGCACAGAAGGAAAGGCACGCCGGGCCATACCGGTCCGGCTGGACCTGAATCGGGCACTATAGGTCTCCCGGGCGATCCCTATATATGCAAGCACGAACATTACCTCCGGATGATGCATACGTATGCCAATGAAAAACAGGGCCTCTTCTACTTTATATCGGCATTTGGCGCCATCCGGCTTCCATTCCACGGATAGATAGTCCGTCAGCAATCGCACCAGGATGCACCGTATACAATCACCCGTGAATTGTCCGCATACCTCATGTGATATAATGTGAAACAGAGAACATCTTCATTCCTGCACCCGATCAGGGGACCATGACCGCATTCGAATGGAAAAAATTACTCGATCGTATACTGGAGACCTTCACGATCCGGTACGATGACTTTTCCGCCGAGGTATACCAGCCGTACCGGCAACGACGCATTGTGGGGTTCGTCCGGTTTGAGCACAGGGAAATCCTTTTCGACCAGGACATCGAAGGGGGCACCGAGGAGGTGACCTGGGCGCACGAGGTATTGAGCATCCACTACTACCATTTCCTCGGGGTCATCAGGCATGACGACGATGTGGAGCGGGAGGCCCGGGCATTGTGCCAAGATGCCGTCCTCGTGGGGATACTGAGAAGGTACATCCGGATCGTGCGAAACCGAGGGTTGCGAGATGGTTCAATCAAATAAGTCACAGGGATACGATGCAGTACGTCCGGAAGAAACGTACTGCACGAAGGGAAGGACAATGATGGATGCCCTGAGGCATCGATGTGTGCCAAGCATCTCTATTGGTTTGCCGCCAGGTTGAAAGGGTATGGAGAGAGGTCCAGGGTGTCAGTACTCCATATGCTCCAGTTGCTTGTAGCCCATGACCATGGGGGCGATGCCCACCACGGCCGTCATTACGATGGTGACCAGCCAC
>JBLIRN010000030.1:0-37713 GCA_049472315.1 bacterium | reverse complement strand
GGCGCTCGGCAACCTGGGGGACCCGCGAGCAATCCCTGCCCTACGCAGGCTCCGGAAGGAAGACCCGAGCGAGGAGGTACGGAAGGAGGCCACGGCTGCCCTGAAAAAACTGGGAGGCAGGCGATGATGTATGAGTTCGAAATCACTGAAAAGGAATTCCGCCTGCTTCAGGATCTCATCCACGAACGATTCGGGATCTTCTTCAAGGACGAGAAACGCTCGTACATCCAAATGAAACTCTATACCCGCTTGACGAGCCTCGGATTCGGTTCATTCAGCGAATACATCAATTTCGTCAAATACGACCCCCATGCACACGAGGAACTCCTACGGATGATCTCGCTGCTGACCAACACCGAAACCTATTTCTTCCGCGAGCTGCCGCAATTGCTCATCTTTCGAGACCACCTCCTGCCGGAATTGAAGGAGAAGGCCATCGCCAAAAATAAAAATACGCTCAAGATTCTCTCGGCAGGGTGCTCCTCCGGAGAGGAGGCATATACCCTTGCCATGCTGACCCATGATTCGGGTTCCTTCTTCTGGGGGTGGGACATCACCATCACCGGCATGGACATAAATGAAAGGGCTCTGGAATCAGCCAGTCATGGGATATACTACGAACGGTCATTCCGGATGACCGACCCGGCATATCAAAAGAGGTATTTTACAGCGAACTCCGGCGATTTTTTGGTCAAGGAGAATATAAGGAAGATGGTCTCGTTTATGTGCGGGAATATTACCACCCCTATCCCTGTCAGGGATTTCGATATCATCCTGTGCAGGAATGTGCTTATCTATTTTTCCGAGGAAAAGATGAAAGCTGCCATAGGAAACCTCCATGACGCCCTGCGTCCCGGAGGCTACCTCCTGCTCGGACATTCGGAGACCCTGACCGGGATATTCGACGAATTCGAAACGCGACGTTTTCCTGAAACCCTCATCTACCAGAAGAAAGAACGCTAAGGATATGTCTCCGCGAAGAATAAACGTATTGATCGTTGATGATTCGGCCTTCATCCGGAAGGCCATGAAGCGGATGCTGGGTTCCGACACGGCAATCAAGGTTATCGGAGAGGCGCGTGACGGATACGAGGCAATCCAAATGGTCAAGGGGCTCAATCCGGATGTGGTGACCCTGGATGTGAAGATGCCGGACATGGACGGCCTCCAGGCCCTTGAACGCATCATGCGGGAGCATCCCGTCCCCGTTCTCATGGTCAGTTCCCTGACAAGCGAGGGAGGCGCCGTTACCCTCAAGGCGCTGGAGATGGGCGCCGTGGATTTCATCGACAAGTCCTCCTGTCATACCGCCATGGACATTGCCGACATAGCCTCATCCCTCATCCAGAAGGTCAAGGTGATTGCGGGAGTGGACATGAAAAAGGTTGTGGAATCCACACCGGAACCCAGGCCGGTATCGCCGGCCACCCTTTCCGCCCTCAGTGTGACCCGGGATGAAAACCCCGCCCTCCTGGTGGCCATAGGTACCTCCACGGGGGGGCCCATGTCCCTGGAGAAGGTTCTCACCCCGCTTCCTGCCAACTTTCCCGGCACCATCCTGGTGGTCCAGCACATGCCCCTCGGATTCACCAGTTCCCTTGCCCAGCGCATGAACAACCAATGCCCCATGGAGGTGAAGGAGGCGGAGGAGGACGATCCGCTTTGTCCGGGGACCATCTATATCGCGCCCAGCGGGTATCATCTCAAGCTCAGGCGATCATTGAACCGCTACCATGTGGTCTTGAGCAAGGAACCTCGGGATATGCCCCATTGCCCATCCGTTGATGTCATGATGGAATCGATCGCGCAGACCTGGCAGGGAAGGATGATGGGTGTGGTGATGACCGGGATGGGACATGACGGTTCAGATGGGATCAGGGCCATGAAGCAGCAGGGAGGAACCATCGTCGCCCAGAACGAGGAGACGTGTGTCGTGTATGGCATGCCAAGGGCCGCGTACCTCACCGGGTGCGTCGACCGGATGCTTCCCCTCTATGAGATAGCCAACGCAATATGCCTGTTCGCACGTTAAAGAGAATACCCACACTCAGACCTGTTGCATAGAGTCCTGCCCTTCCCCGGATTGGATGTGACCGATGTTCGGATCATGACCATTTCCTTTCCCAGCCGAATCCCTTGGAATGGCTGACAACCATGACACCCCAAAAAAGATGCCGAAAGCCTTCTGTGGTGCAGGAGTGAACAAGGTGTATGGTGTTGCAATGTTTTAGTGTTATGCCCTCCTTATTGCATCATCGCGCAATATTTGCCCAGTTTCCCGCACGGGGATAAATCTTTTTTATTTTTAATATCAATTAGTTACAGTATTGCACCTCAATGGGCATACGAAATGCACTTATAATTGAACAAATCCCAACAATGACCAAACTATACCTGAGGCTATTAATACATCGCTCTTAACAACTCTCAATCTCTTAATAAGGACTCTGTGAAAGGGGGTTTCCAAATGTTGTATCAATTGGTGTGGGTTCCGGTCCTTGGCAGCCTGAGCGTTCTGTGTGTTCTACTCTGCAACCGGGCGTAATGCTCTTTTAAGGGAGGCATTCGGTAAGGGGAATTGTAAAAAATTAATTCTTTTCATGACCTCTTCCCAGGCAGACCCTGAAAGGGGCCCTTTTTTAAATCTAAATCCAACATATTATATATCTATAACCTGTTACACTTAGATATTTGTTTAACAATAAGAGCTTTTTCTTAAAGGCTTCCCCTACGTATTTCTTTTAAGGCACTATCTCCTCCAAAAGGGGTACCGGATCCGGTACCCCTTTCTCTTTTTCCGGCAACAAACGGGATACCGGAGTAAGGCAACCTTCGTTACCGGGCATCAGAAATACTTGCGTAATTTTTATACCCAACCGATCATATTTTTTCTCTCCATCACACAACCACCAACGTACAGGTCACCGGGCCGCACAGTGGCCAATTAATTTAACCTCTTGTTAAATATATAGTTCTTGAGAACCATACCCATGCTATTTTCAAAAATCGATCCCGCGCTCCAATGGCATTGTAATTGCTCAACCTTACATTCGACAATATAACACTGTAATACCGATGGTAATAGTAACAGGCGAAGTTCTATAAGGAGGTCGATATCGTTTACCCGCAAGGAGTTATTCGAGGTTGGTTAACGTGCAAGGTTAGTTAACGTGGCAACGTAAGGACGGAAATCATGATAAGACTCAATGTCAGAAGCATCGCCCACTTTTTGAGCCTTCTCCTTGTCATTCTTCTCCTTTGGAGCAGCAAAGGATTCCTGATTGCAAATCCCCTGGTGAGCGCGCCGATTCTGCTTCTCTTTTCCATTCTCTATCTCGTCATAGGGCTGACGCTCGATTCCTCGTTCTTTATCTATCCCTCGGTGGCCCTTTTCACCCTTGCTTACTACCTTGGCGCATATCACCTGCATCCCTATCCCATTCATGCTCCGCTCCTCTCGGTCATCCTGGTCGGTATATTCTTGTGGGCCGCCTTCAAGTATCAGACGAAAAAAATCCTCTCCGCCCCTTTCAGACATGGCGCATACGGATTGATCGTCTTCTTCACCATGTACCTGCTGAGTAAGGCGAATCATTATGTCCAGGCAGACCAACTTGTTCCGATGATCACCTTTGGTTCCTATGCGGTGGGGATCGGCATCCAAAGCCTCATTGACAAAAGGGGGCGTTTTCGCTACTGGTCACTGCTCAATGCATCGCTTGCATTTCTCTTCGCCTTGTATTCAATCAACCGAATCCCCCTGGGACACTACAGCATCTATCTCATGGCCTTCTTTGTCAGCATGATGCACATCGGCACCCTTATCCACAGGAGGGCAGGCTTCGGGGATGCGCGACCATTCTATTGGGTAGGATTCTTCGGTCTTGCCTTCGGCCCGCTCTACTCAGTGCACAATCCGGAGATCCTCCTTGCGCTCCAGGCCTTCTATGCGCTCCACTTCTGGGAAATCCGTTATGAAATCAAAACAATAGAGCAAGCGACCGTTGCAAGGGATACCACATGCCGCATATTCACTATCATGGTATATCCCTTGACCCTTGTCTGCCTTGCCCTCATCATCCAACAGCATTTCCCCATAACCTTCACGGTCGTCGGAACCTGCCTCATCTTCGCATTCCTCTATTTCAAGATCGCTCACGATCATCGTGATTCCTGGAGGGGAAGGGACCTGTTCTTTGTCATTACCGGTACCATGTTTCTCACCATTGCATACCTTACCGGCCTGTTTCTCCTCATGGATCCAACCATCCATCCATGGGCCCTGCTTCTGTGCATCCCTCTCGCGTGGCTCCTGCTCGCCATGGGGCATATCTATATACAAATGGAACGACACCAATTGGGAAGGGCGTTCCATTGGGTGCATTATGCGGTCATGGCTGTATGCCTTGCTATGCCATTGTTTTTTATAACACAAAATATCACCGTTCTGTTGGTGCTCGACAGCGCCTTCCTGCTCACCTGTCTCGCGATGTACCTTATGAAACATTGGTGGGGATTTCTCTATGCCCTCCCCCTGACCCTGACCTATCTCTACTATCTGGCACTTCAGGAGGCATTTGTTCCGGCACACTTCATCAGCCCGGCCTTCATCATTCCAGGGATCATTATCGTGTCCTTTGCAATCTGGCTTGCCAAAAAATCATCCCGATGGCAGGGGATCTTTTTCCTCTGGTTTTATACCCTCAGTTTCTGTGCACTGGTCACCCTTGACTGTTTTCATGTTACAATGGGGTACAGTCTGGCCCTTTGGGGAATCCTCTACCTCCTGGTGGGCACCTTTGCCAGGCTCCCTTCGGAACACCATGCGTCATACTTTACCACCGCCGGACATACCCTGACCCTTGCAGCCGCACTCGCCATCCTCCTGTTCTTCGCCCCGCAGGCAACGCTCCATGTCTTCCTCATCATCGGTGTGCCATATCTGATGATCTATCTGTATACCAGAAGGGAAAGGCTCCTCTATCCCGTTGCCGTGGCAGGCACAGTCAGTTACTTTCTCGCCTTCCTCCATGGTCTTCCCTGGGACCTTGCCTGTCTGGGATCGGTGCCCCTGGTCGCACTCATTTACGGCATCTGGGTCGCCATGGATATGCGCTACCAAAAAGGCGCCGGCCTTCCGCTCAAGCGGGTCGGACATGCAACGGCCATCGTTGTTACCCTCATGCTCATGTCTAACCTCTCCACGGCACGTGCCGGAGTGGCCATCACCGCATTCACGCTCTATGCAGTGATCTATTGCCTGCTCGCGATGCTTTACCGGACCTACGATCTCATATTCCTGGGCATCGGCTTCGGCTCGCTGATATATTTCGAAATACTGGGTATCCCATCAACCATACAGCCGGAAAGACACCTTCAACTCTTCAGCCTCATCATGATACCCCTGTCAGCCATCGGCTACTGGTGCTGGAGGCGTAAAAAGGAGACATGGTCACTCCCCCTGCTCGATGCCGCGGTGATCGTCTCCCTTATCACCACACTCCTGTCACTCTCCCAAGGCTTTGTATGGACCACCCAGGTGATCCTGATCGTCAGCGCCGTGCTGTTCATGCTCCTATCCCTGGTCCTCAAGAAAGACCTCTACATCTTCCTCACCACGCTGTGTCTCGGGCTCTCCGCATACAATTCAGTCGTTGCCACAAAGAATAAATTCGTCATCGATCTGGTGGTCTACTCGATCTATGCCCTGATCTTCATCGGGATCTTCTTCTTTCTCCCGGTATTCAAGCGTATCCTTAATTTCCGGGGACCACGTTACATGTTCAGGGCGATCAACTGGAAGGCGGTGCTCTTCTATGGCTCCTTCGGGGCAATCATCGTGATCGTGTTCGCGTTCCTCTATTCCCTCCAACTTGCCAACTTCCCCGGATTCTGCACCAAATGCCATTTCATGGAACCCTATGCGGAGGCATGGGAGCATTCCAGCCACAAGAATGTCAATTGTGTTGACTGTCATTACGAACCGGGACTGAGACCGGTCGTTCAGGGAAAGATCAACGGACTGGTATCCGTGGTCAAATATGTCACCAAAACCTATGCCATCAAGCCAAATTCAGAGATAAGCGACGTGAGCTGCCTGCGAAGCGGATGCCATGACCGCATGGAGCTTCATAGCGAGATTACGTTTAAAAACGACATCAAATTTAATCACTATCACCACCTCAAGAATCTCCGGAGGGGAAAACTGCTTCGCTGCACCACCTGTCATTCGCAGATCGTACAGGGTGAGCACATCACGGTCACCGAATCGATCTGCTTTACCTGTCATTTCAAGGGCAGGAACAGGCAGGGGGTGGGGATCGGACGATGCATGATCTGTCATGACAATCCCTCCGAACCGGTGCTCTATCACGGGGTGGAATTCGATCACCGTTCGTTCCTGGAAGGGAAACCCGATTCCATTTGTATCGACTGCCATGCCGGGGTTACCCAGGGGGAAGGCGAAGTCCCCATGGAGCGCTGCTTTTCCTGCCACATGGAGCAGAATCCCGATCTGAGCGATCCGGAATTTCTTCATCTCGAGCACATTACCAACCGAAAGGTTGAATGCTTCGAGTGCCATCTGGATATAAAGCACGGGATGAAGGCCATGTCCCAGCAGATCAAGTGGGATTGCAACGAGTGCCATAAGTCATCCCACACGATCGCCGAAAAGATGTACCTGGGCATCGGGGGCATAGGGATTACCGGGGACCCTGACCCGATGTTTTCGGCCAAGGTCTCCTGCCAGGGATGTCACAAATACACCCAGACCATTACCATCGGCGGGGTGTCCTTCGAGACCACGAAGGCGAACATCAAGGCATGTGATGACTGCCACGGAGAGGGATTGGGATATACCGAACTCGCCGAGGAATGGCAGGCGGAAATCCGGCAAAACCTGGAAGGGGTTATGGCGTTAAGAAAAAGGCTGGAAAATCCGATACAACAACTGGAGGAGAAGGCCCCTTCATCCCATAACACCGCCATTCTCCCGCTTTACCGGAAGGCGGAGGCAAACCTTCTGTTTGTCCAAACCGATGGCAGTCGCGGTGTGCATAACTATCTCTATACGCTCGACTTGTTGAGCAGCATCGAAAAGGATTTCAAGCAGTGTCTCTCCTTGTTGGAGAAGGCTGGGAGTCTGAGGGACAACTAAGGAGGTTGTGCAATGAAGTGGATTTTGAATCAGGACACCTGCGATCAGGGTTTTCTCACCCGAATTGAGACGATGAGCGGCCAGAGGGTCTCCTCCTGTTACCAGTGCGGCAAATGCTCCGCAGGATGTCCCCTGTGCAAGGAGATGGACCTTGCACCCAATCAGATCATCCGTCTGGTGCAACTCGGAATCAAGGAGAGGGTTCTGGCAAGCAAGACCATTTGGATCTGCGCGTCATGCCAGACATGCACCCTCAGATGTCCCCAACTGATCGACCTTGCAAAGGTAATGGACAGCATACGAATTATTGCACAGCAGGAGTGTCTTGAGGATACCAGTGACTGGAGACGCATGGTAAGGGACATCTGGCAACGTGCAAAAGAGGGGACACTCTCCCTGCTCCAGATGGATGCCGAGGCAAACCTCAAGTGTTTTAACCAGATATTTCTGGATAGCATACATTATTATGGACGCGTTTTCGAACCGAGCCTCATCTATAACTATAACATCAACAGCGGCTACCTGTTCGCAAATTTCCTCAAGGCCCCCATCATGCTCCTGAAATCCAAGATCAAATTGCTCCCCGTCGAGGTGCAGCGGGTCGAGAGGGTTCAAAAGATCTTCGAGCGAGTCAGGCAGTTGGAGAGGGAAGAAGAATGAAGTACGCATATTATCCGGGATGTTCTCTGCATGCGACGGCACAGGAATACAACCTCTCAATGAGGGCGGTCTGTAACCATCTGGGTATCGATCTGATCGAGATTCCCGACTGGATCTGCTGCGGCTCCACTCCGGCTCATACCACGAGCCAATGGCTCTCCCTGGCGCTTGCCATTGCAAATTGCACATGGGCTGAATCACACCATCTGGACATTATCGCACCCTGCGCCTCATGCTTCAGCAGACTCAAGGTGGCCAATCTGGAGGTAAAAAGGGATGCCATAGTGCGCAAAAAGGTGAATGGTCTTATTGATGAGCAGTATGAGGGGAACGTGACCATCCTGAATCCCCTGCACCTGTTCAACCGCCTGGATGTCCAAGGGCAGATAAAGGCATTGCTCAAACGGGACCTTTCATCCCTGAAGGTTGCCTGCTACTACGGATGCCTCCTGGCGCGACCGCAGGAGATAACCGGTGAGGAAAACTGTGAGGCACCGGTAAAGATGGACAACATCGTATCGGCACTGGGGGCCGCAACCTGCAACTGGCCTTATAAAACGGAATGTTGCGGTGCGAGCCTGGCCATCACCCAGCCGAAGGTGGCCCTGCGATTGGCATGTGAAATCCTGAGCTCGGCACAGGAACATGGCGCGGATTGCATTGCGGTAGCATGTCCCCTGTGCCAATCGAACCTTGATCTGAGGCAATCGGAGGTGTCGAAGGAATTGGGTCGTGAGATTCGTATTCCCATTGTCTATTTCACCCAACTTGTTGGATTGGCAATGAATTTGCAAGAAAAGGCCATTGGCCTGAAGCACCTGATTACAGAACCTTTTGCACTGCTCGAGGAAAAAGGCATCCTGGTGGCAGCGGGAAAATAGGAGTACTGCAGCGGATGTACATGATGGTACCTGGAAGGAAGAGGGAGGTTTAAATGGCACGTATCGGGGTCTTTGTCTGTTGGTGCGGCTCGAATATCGCTGAGACGGTTGACTGTCAGAAAGTGGCGGAATACGCCTCCCATCTGCCCGGTGTTGTCGTGTCCCTTGATTACAAATACATGTGCTCCGATCCCGGGCAGCGGCTCATCCTGGATGCCATCCAGAAGGAGCGGCTCACCGGGGTGGTGGTCGCTGCATGCTCCCCGCGGATGCACGAGGTCACCTACCGAAGGACGGTCGCACAAATCGGCTTCAACCCATTCCTGCTGGAGATGGCAAACCTTCGGGAACATTGTTCCTGGGTGCACAATGACCGGGAGGAGGCCACGGAAAAGGCAAAGGACCTGGTCCGCCTCATGGTGGAAAAGGTAAAGAGAAACCATCCCCTGGTCGATATCCAGATTCCCGTCACCAAGCGGGCACTGGTCATCGGCGCGGGGATTGCCGGCATACAGGCCGCCCTGGACATTGCCCAGGGCGGATACGAGGTGATCATGGTGGAGAAGAGCCCCTCCATCGGCGGACACATGGCCCAGCTCGACGAGACCTTTCCCACCCTCGATTGCTCCCAGTGCATCCTTACCCCGCGTATGGTGGAGGTGGCGCAGAATCCCCGAATCAAGCTATATACCTATGCCGAAGTCGAGGCGGTGGATGGGTACATCGGCAATTTCCAGGTGAAAATCAGACAAAAGGCGCGCTCAGTGGATACCACCAAATGCAATGGGTGCGGACTGTGCCGCCAGAAGTGCCCCACCACCGTGACCAGTGAATTCGAGGCGGGCATGGGAACACGCAAGGCCATATACGTCCCCTTCCCCCAGGCGGTGCCCAACAAGCCGGTCATCGACCGGGAGCACTGCCTCAAGTTCATCAAGGGGAAATGCGGGGTATGCGCAAAGGTATGTCCTACAAAGGCCATCGATTACGAGCAGAAGGACGAGATCATCACCGAGGATGTGGGGGCCATCATCTGCGCAACCGGGTATGAACTCTCCGAAACCCATGCATACAATGAGTACGGCAATGACCCGGACATCATATCAGGGCTCCAATTCGAGCGACTGGTGAGCGCCTCCGGCCCCACCCTGGGGGAACTGAAGAGGCCCTCGGACGGAACCCTCCCTCGAAGCGTGGTGTTTATCCAGTGCGCAGGCTCCAGGGACAATGCCTCCGGCCGCCCTTACTGCTCGAAGATCTGCTGCATGTATACGGCGAAACACACCATGCTCTACCGGCACAAGGTGCACGACGGGAAGGCATACGTGTTCTATATGGACATCCGTGCAGGTGGAAAGAACTATGACGAATTCGTCCGCAGGGCCATCGAAGAGGACCATGCGATCTACATCCGGGGAAGGGTTTCCAAGATATACCGAAGGGGAGACAAGTTGATCGTGCTCGGCGCGGATACCCTCCTTGGAGCCCAGGTGGAGGTGGAGGCGGACCTGGTGGTGCTGGCCACCGCAATGGCGGCCCCCAAGGGGATCGAACGGCTCGCCCAGATGCTGGGGGTGTCCTATGATCTGCACAACTTCATGTGCGAGGCGCACCCCAAGCTCAGGCCGGTGGAGACAAACAGCGCAGGGGTTTTCCTGGCGGGCGCATGCCAGGCACCCAAGGATATTCCTGAATCGGTCGCCCAGGCAGGCGCAGCGGCAAGCAAGGTTCTTGCGTTGTTCGGCCAGAAGGAGCTCCTCAGGGAGCCCATGATCGCCTCGGTAAATCAAGCCACCTGTGCGGGGTGTTTCTCCTGCGAAAAGGTATGCGCCTACAAGGCCATCGAATCCCTTGACATAAAGGACAAGGAAGGGAAACTGATCAGGAGGGTCGCCCAGGTCAACAAGGGTAAGTGCCAGGGCTGCGGGGCCTGTGCCGCCACCTGCCGGTCAAACAGCATACAGCTCTCGGGGTTCACCGACTCCCAGATCTTTGCCCAGATCCACCATATCAAGAGCAAGCCGCTGATCATCAAACCCTTTGACGAAGGAGTCGATACGCGCACGCGCACGGAACAAAAATCACAAACGGCTCACGACGAAATGCCTGAAAAAGAACCGGCACTTGTCAGCAACAGGGAGAGATCATAAATGAAAAAGACCTTGGATCAGGCAAATATAAGCCTGAAGGACCAGCATGGTAAGGACACGGCATGGAAGCCGTCAATCGTCGCGTTCCTTTGCAATTGGTGCTCATATGCGGGTGCGGATCTTGCGGGGACAAGCAGGCTGAAATACAACCCGAACATCCGCCTCATACGGGTTCCCTGCTCGGGCAAGGTCGATCCGCTGTTCATACTCCGGGCCTTTGCAGACGGTGCGGACGGCGTCCTGGTATCCGGGTGTCATCCGGGTGACTGTCACTATGCAACAGGCAATTATTTTGCACGAAGAAAATTTGCCCTTATCAAGCGGCTTCTGGAATTCTGCGGGATCGATGCACGCAGGATTCACTTCTCATGGGTGTCCGCTGCTGAAGGTGGAAAATGGTCCCGGGTGGTCAACGAGGTGGTCGAAGCGGTCCACCAGGCAGGCCCATTCCCCGGTTTTGATGTCATGCAGGATCCTGAAAAGGGATGAACACGATGGAGAAATTGAATACGCACGTCAAGGAATTACTGAAAAACGGCATTGTCGATCTGATAATCGCCTACGGCCAAAGGGAAATACCCATAGCAAACGGATCGATGGTGACGAGCGTAGGGCCGATCTTTATCACCAGGGAGTCAGAGGTCGGCCAGTTGGTATGGAACCGCGGCTGTGTCCACAATCTGGTGACCTACTTGACCAAAAAGGATTACAAGCGATACGAACGCATCGGTATCGTGGTCAAGCCATGCGATTTCAAGGCGATAAACGTACTGCGGCAGGAACATCAAATCGACCGCCAGCGGTTGTTCATCATCGGGCTCTCCTGTAACGGTACACTGTCCGGAACAATCGATGAAACCATGGGATTGGGCACCGGGCACATGCCCCGCAAGTGCATCGACTGCCGTGCCGCTCACGAGGGGGCAATCGCCCGTTGTGTGCCCGAGGATGTGGACCTTGCCATCGATGAGCTCCCCGAAGGGGAGCTTCCTGCTGAACCAAAGGGGGAAATGCCGGGCATCGAGGAATTGGAAAAAATATCGATTGACGAGCGACGGGCATTCTGGCAGGGGCAGTTTCAGAAGTGCCTGCGGTGCTATGCGTGCCGTTCCGTATGCCCCCTGTGCTATTGCGAGCAGTGCGTCTGTGACATGAGCCAGCCGCAATGGGTGGATAGGAGCCCGCACCTGAAGGGAAACTTCCTCTTTCACATCGTACGGGCCTTCCACCTCACCGGGCGCTGCGTCAACTGCGGTGAGTGCGAGCGGGTATGTCCCATGGGTCTTCCCCTGACACTGCTCAATCAAAAGATGATCAAGGATGTCAAGGAACTGTACGACTACGAATCCGGCAACGATCCTGAACAGGCCCCCCTGATGAGCCAGTTCAAGGTTGATGACGACGAATCATTTATCAAATAGAGGCGCATGATGGAAACGTTGATCAGCAAAAGGGACCTCGAAGGGATCATTTCCCAGATCGTTCAAGACAGCCAGGTCTTTGCACCCGTAATCCAGGACGGGATCAAGACGTATCGGATGATTGCACATCACGAACAAATCAACTGGGGTGACGGTAACTGCCATCGCTCCCCGAAGGAATTCTTTTTCCCGATGACCGAGCCCATCTTCGGGTTTACGCAAGCCCGGGATGGCGTCAAGATCGAACCGATCGAGAATCACAGCAAGAAGAGGGTCCTGATAGGTGTGCGACCCTGCGATGCCTTTGCACTCTATATACTGGACCGGGTATTCAGTTGGGATTACGAGGATGAGCTCTACCTGACCCTTCGAAAGAATACCGTGATCATCGGACTTGCCTGTGTCAAGCCGGAGCCGTTCTGCTTCTGCACCGCCACGCACATTTCACCGTTCGAGGAGCGTGGCAGCGATATCCTTTTGACCGACCTCGGGAACGACACCTTTCATGCGAAGGTGATAACGCAGCGAGGGGAACAGTTCCTGAAGCCATTCACCAAATACTGCAAGGATGTTCCCGCCGATGTGGCGTTAAAAAGGGAAACCATGATCAAGGAGGTCGTCTCGCACATGCCGCCTCCCCTCCCCCTTGCGGAGATCAAGTCGTGGATGGACCTGCATTTCGATCACCCCCTCTGGGAGGAGCTGGCAGCAGGGTGCCTCGGTTGCGGGACCTGCGCATACCTGTGTCCCACCTGTCATTGTTTCGATCTCACCGACGAAACCACGGGGTATGCAGGCCAGAGGATGCGTAACTGGGACTCCTGCGCCTTCGATCATTTCACCAAGATGGCGGCCCATCAACCCCGGATATTCCAATGGCAGCGCTTCAGGCAGCGGGTGATGCACAAGTTCAAGTATTACATAGATAAGTTCTCCCATCTGGCCTGTGTCGGATGCGGCAGGTGCCGTGCACTCTGCCCTGCAGGCAAGGACATTGTACAGGTCCTCGGAGAAATCCGGAAACAGATGGACATATCCCAATCAGAACCCATGGTGATCAAAAAAGGGCGTAAACAATGAACCACATATACAAGCCTTCCCTGATGAGGATCGAACATATCAAACAAGAAACACCGGATGTGAAGACCTTCCGGCTCGTATTCCTCGACCCGGTACTCAAGGAGACATTCCGATTCAAGGCCGGACAATTTGGTGAGGTCTCGGTATTCGGGGAAGGTGAGGCCACCTTCTGCATCGCCTCTTCACCGACCTGGCATGGTTTTATCGAGTGCAGTGTCAAGAAGGCGGGAAAGGTCACCCAGGCGCTCCACCGGATGGATGAAGGGGATTTCGTCGGTTTCCGCGGGCCCTACGGGAACCATTTCCCTTTCGAGGAGATGGAGGGAAAGGACCTGGTTTTCATCGCCGGCGGGATCGGCCTCGCTCCCCTGCGGTCACTCATCTGGCATTGTCTCGGCTCCAGGGACCGGTTTGCGGGGATTACCATCCTCTACGGTGCGCGCAGCGTTGCGGACCTGGTATACAAGGACGAGTTGAAAACATGGGAAGACCGGCATGACGTCACATTTGTCAAAACGGTTGACCCCGGAGGAGAGACCGACGACTGGGACGGAAGGATCGGATTCGTGCCCCTGGTCATGAGGGACCTTCACCTCGATGCATCAAATGCCTATGCGATTGTGTGCGGTCCTCCGATCATGATCAAGTTTACCATCCAGGGGTTGGACGCCATGGGGTTCACCCACGAAAAGATCGTGACCACCCTGGAGATGAAGATGAAATGCGGACTGGGGAAATGCGGGCGGTGCAATATCGGTCATACCTATGTGTGCAAGGATGGACCGGTATTCACCTTCGCCGATCTCCAGGTCATGCCTGCGGAATTTTAACCCTTAGCAAGACTTGAAAGGGAGGGAAGCATATGTCAGGCGCCAAAAAGGTTCTGCTTATCGATGACGATGTCGACCTCGTGGAGGCAAACAAGATCGTGCTTGAGGCAAACGGCTACACCGTCCTCACTGCTTACAACGGGGAAGACGGACTGAGGGTTGCCCAGCAGGAGGTCCCGGATGTCATCGTCCTCGACGTCTCCATGGAAAGGAAGGACGAGGGATTCTATGTGAGCCAGCGAATCCGGAACACCCCCGGGATCGCCAACACACCAATACTCATGGTCACCGCCATTCACAAGTGCACAAAGCTGCGATTCTCACCCAATACGGATGGGGAGTATCTTCCGGTGAACGAATTCCTGGATAAACCCGTTGATCCTAATTTGCTGGTGAGCCTGGTGGAGAAATGGACAAAGGCATCAAACAATTAATGACACCCTTTACAACGACAAAGCACAGACTGGCCTTCAAGCTGATCCTGTATATGGGCCTGATCCTGGTGATCTATCTGGAGTTGATCTTCTATCTCACCATCAGGGCGGATCGCACCATGATGACCAATCACGTGAAGGAAGACGCATTCCGTCTGAGCGATATCATCAAGAGGAGCATCCATCACGACATGATGCGGGCCCGAAGTCATGAACTGCAGGAGGTTATTAATACCATCGGCGCACAGGAAGAGGTGATCAAGGTACGAATCATCGAGCGGGGCCGCATCAAGATGGCCTCCCAGAAGGATGAGGTGGACCAGGCGATCGACAAGAAGGCCGAATCCTGCTATGACTGCCACACGGTGCAGGGCAAGCGACCGTTGACGGTCACCCGCTTCCGGTTCTTCAAGACAAAGGAGGGGGAACGTGTCCTGGGATTCGTGAATCCCTTTTACAACGACAAGGAATGCCATTCATGTCACGGCCCCGAACGGAAGGTCCTCGGGGTTCTGGATATCGTCCTTTCCATGGAAAGCGTCCACAAGACGATCCAGGCATACAAGATTCGTTCCCTGGCCGCCATCCTGATCTGCTTTTTCCTCATTGCGCTCTCCATCATCATCTTCATCATGAAGTCGGTCAACCGTCCCATTGCACAGCTCACCTATGGAACCCGCAGGATCATGAACGGCGACCTCGCCTATCACATCCCCATCCGTTCGGATGATGAGATCGGCGAGCTGGCACAATCATTCAATATCATGACGGACAAGCTCAGGGAATCGCGCAAAAGGATCGAGGCATGGAATCAGGAGCTCGCCGCCCGGGTGAAACAGGCCACGCATCAACTCGAGCTGACCAATCAGGAACTCGCCGTGGCCAACAAGAAGCTAAACCAGTCGGACAAGAAAAAATCCGAGGTGGTCATGATGGTCGCCCATGATATCCGGGCACCCCTCGCCTCGATAAAGAGCTGCCTGCGGGTCGTTCTGGATGGATATCTCAAGAACGACCGGCCAAAAGAGATGGATATGATCAGACGGGCGGAGGAGCGGGTGGAGTCCCAGCTTGCCTTTGTCAGGGACCTGCTTGACTTCACCCGAATGGATGAGGAGCACCTGGAGATGAAACCCCTCTCGGTGCGGCCGATTGTACTGAATGTCATGGAC
The DNA here is from genome assembly GCA_049472315.1 of bacterium. Taxonomy (GTDB): domain Bacteria; phylum SZUA-182; class SZUA-182; order DTGQ01; family JAFGSM01; genus JBLIRM01. The sequence goes on along the minus strand of JBLIRN010000030.1, from coordinate 21,926 downwards.
ATGATGCACGCATGGGCGAACGACAAGCAGATCACCCTCGAGGTGCATGAACTTCCCGAGGCACGGGTCCTCGGAGACGAGAACCTCCTGCATCGCTCCCTGACCAACCTTGTATCCAATGCCATCAAGTATGGTCCTCCCAACACCCGCGTATGGGTAAGCTCCGTGATCAGAGATGATAAGGTGGAGATTCAGGTACAAGACAACGGCGTGGGTATCCCCGAGGATGAACTACCCGAAATATTCGGCATACTCTTCCGGGGGGTCAATGCCAAAAGAAAACAGGAACATGGGGCAGGACTGGGACTCTCCATCGTCAAACGAGCGGTGGAGCTTCACGGCGGCAACATCCGGGTGGAGAGCGAGGTAAATGTGGGAACCACCTTCTTCATCACCCTTCCCCTCCTCAAGGAGGACGGTGCCCTGGCAATGGCTGGAACAGGAACAGGCACGGAACGGAATCAGGGGTAAGTGGCGCCGAAGCAGGCGGGTATCGCGTGATCACGGAACAGTATCCCCGCCCGCAACTAAGAACATGCTCAATGACAACGGGGCACATCCTTGTGCCCGGTAGTTACACCTTGCCTAATGTCTCGCGGTATTCGTTGAATATCTTGTAGAACCGGAAAGTGCGCATCATTGCCGAGGTGAGCCCTTCCTTGAGCTTGTCCAGTATGCGGGAGTTCATGACCAGATTGACGCTCAGCGCGAACGCCTGAAGGGCGTTGCCGGTCTCCCATCGATCCCCCAGCAGGGCAAGGAAGATCGAACGCCGCTCGGAAATGCTCATGTTCCGAAATTCCTCCAGAAGTTGCGAATCCTCGAGTGAACCGCCGAATCCATCCTCCATAATGACAATGTCGTACTGGTTGTATTTCATCTTGTCCAGGGCCTCTTTCTGAGACAGCGCCTGGGAGACGGTCCCTATCCCCATCCCCTTCAGTGCCTGGGAGACCGAATTCAGCTTCTCCTGATCCTTCAAACACACCATGGCCGCACCGGGGCCTGAAATTCCTAAATCCTGCAGATCCATTGTCCCCTCCCCTCGTTACATCCGACGATCATATTCCATGTCCATCTTGAGTCCGCCGATGTCGGAGGTCTTTTCACCCTTTGCGCTCTTTATCGCGTCGATCCCCCTGCCCACCACATTCTTCTTCGATGCGAAGGCCATTGCGGTATCGGCGGTGATCAGGCCTTCCTTGTACAGATCCACGATGGATTTGTCAAAGGTCCGCATCCCGAACGCCTCACCGTCCTCGACAATGTCATAGAAGGTCTTCTCCTCGGACTCCCCGTTCAAAACCAGTTCCTTGATCCTCAGGTTGCTCCCCATGATCTCGAAGGCGGCGATCCGGTCCCCCCCCACCTTGGGAAGCAATCGCTGGGCAACAACCCATCGGAGGGTTTCGGCGAGCCTGATCCGCACAAACTTCTCCTCATCCTGCTCGAACATACCCACGATACGGCTGATGGTCTGGCCTGCATCGATGGTGTGGAGGGTGCTCAGGACAAGGTGCCCTGTTTCCGCAGCCGCCAGGGCGATCTCAACCGTTTCCCTGTCCCGCATCTCGCCCACCAGGATGATCTTGGGAGCCTGCCGGAGGGCCGCCCGAAGCCCGTTTGCAAAGGAATCGAAGTCGCGGCCCAACTCCCGCTGATTGAACGTCGCCTTCTTGTGGGGATGGGCATACTCGACCGGGTCCTCGAGGGTGATGATATGAATCGCCTTCTTATCATTGATCTCGTCGAGGAGGGCGGCGAGCGACGTTGATTTTCCTGATCCGGTGGCCCCGGTGACCAGAATGAGCCCGTTTAACTCGTTGCTGATCTTATGAAACACCGGTGGGAGCTTCAACTGATCGATGGTCGGGATCTGGGTGGCGAGTCTTCTCAGGACGATGGAGTAGTTCCCCCGCTGGGAGAATATGTTCACCCTCAACCGGGCCAATCCCTGCACCTGATAGGAAAGGTCGCAGGACCCCTCCCTGAGCAGGGTTTCAGTCAGCCTCCGGTCCCCCCTGATGAGGCTCAGTGCGATCTCCTCCGTCTGGTATGGGGTCAGCGTTCGAATCGGAGGGTCGAAGGCAACCGGCATGAGGTTGCCACCGCTTTCCACCTGCAACGCCTTCCCCACCGTGAAGTTAAGATCGGATACATTTGGCTGTGACTCAAGCATGATTTTTAAGACAAGATCCAGTTCTTGCGTACGCATTGCTTACCCTTTTTTGTGCGGATGCGCCGATGGGAATGCCCACGGGCACCCGGAGTGGTTGTGATGACAGTTACCCTTCTGTAATTGCATCCTCTCTATACATAGTATATCACGTCTCCTTCTTTCTGCCGCAATGCTCATGCGCCCGTCTTCTCCATGCCGCTTAGATCAGCACGTCCGGCGCCCTGTTCAGGAACGGGACGAACTTTTGCTTGTCGAGGCACTTGGTGTATGCCTCTGTGGGGCTGATCATCCGCTTCTGCAGGAAGCCCATGATGGCATCATCCATGATCTGCATGCCATACTGTTTCCCTGTCTGCATCACGGAGGGAAGCTGAAAGGTCTTCCCCTCGCGGATGAGATTCCCCACCGCATAGGTACAGATAAGGATCTCGAGCGCGGCTATCCTCCCCCTGATGTCCACCCTCTTGAAAAGCGTCTGGGCAACAACCGCCTTCAGACACTCTGAAAGGGTGGTCCTCACCTGTTCCTGCTGGTGGGAGGGAAACACGTCGATCACCCTATCCACGGTCTTGGACGCGTTCTGGGTGTGAAGGGTGGAGAATACGAGGTGCCCCGTATTGGCCGCCTCCAGCGCCAGGCTGATGGTTTCCAGATCCCTCATCTCACCGACCAGGATGATATCGGGGTCCTCACGCAGGGCCCCCCTGAGGGCGGCGCTGAAGGACTTGGTATGGGTCCCCAGCTCACGGTGATTGATGATGCATCCCTTGTGTTCATGCACGAATTCGATCGGGTCTTCGATGGTGATGATATGTTCCCGCCGGTTTCGGTTGGCATGATCGATGACCGCGGCAAGGGTCGTCGATTTACCGCTCCCCGTGGGCCCGGTCACCAGGACAAGCCCCTGGGGAAGCATGGCCAGCTTCCTGAGAACCGGAGGCAGGGCGAGGTCATCAATGCTCATGATGGTCTCAGGTATCTCCCTGAAAACGGCACCCACCCCGTTGCGCTGCATGAAGAAATTCGCCCTGTATCGGGCGACACCCGGCAGTTCGTATGCAAAATCCACATCGCCAGTCTCTTCAAATATCTTGACCTTGTCTTCAGGGGCGATTTCATAGAGCATGCCCCTGAGCTTGTCGTTGTCCATGGTATCGTATTTGACCCGCTCCAGCGATCCCAGTACCCTTAAGATGGGCTGGGAACCGGCGATCAGGTGAAGATCCGAAGCCCCCTGCTCCCTCATCAGTTTAAAAAACGCGTCTATCTTGGCCATTGTTCCCTCCCTCGCTCCGAACGATGTATCCCGTGCTGAATAAAACCTTGTCTATGGTGCTCACGGAGGCAGGCACCCGCTCACCGCGGATGGACAGCCCACGTCAGAATCCATGCGACATGATGGGGCAGTGTGCCTTTCCCCTGTACACAGGAGCCACCTGGTGCGGCCTCCTGCGCATTCAAGCGGTATCGCTGTAAAAGATCACGGACGGCATGCATCGACTGTGCAGTGTACCAGACACCAGCACGGATGCACCCCTTGTGGCAAAGACCTTTTTTTCATTATCGGTCAAACCGCACAGGTTGATCATCATGAAAACTCTATATAAAACCTCTATATAAAAGAGGTCAGCAATTACCACTTCGAATCATCAGGCCGGAAGCATAGGCCCACAGGTTTACCCTGCGACACGGAAGGCCTCTGCAATCCTGCAAGCTCGCCTCGTTTTGTTGCACAATCCCGTCTCGCACGGATAAAAGTTTTTATCCGATGCTACCGATATAAACAATAGCACAGGGGTGTGCACATTCACAGGTGAATGGTACGTATGGTTGACAACGTAACCGCTGAGGAGAACGATGTCAAGCAGGGATGTAAAGGAAAAGCTTGCTGCAACACGAAGGTTTTTTCTCAATTTTTCAATCACTACCATACTTCTGGCGCTTTTTGGGTGGTTTTTTTATCCAGTCATCAAATTTCTCATTCCACCCACCAGGTCATCCATCGATCCCAATATCCTTTCCATCCCCCTTGTCCAAATCCCTTGTGGAAAATCCATGATCACCAAATACAAGGGTCATCCCATCATTATTGTCAACAAGGGGAACGAAATCCATGCCCTCTCGGCGATCTGCACCCACCTTGGGTGTATCGTGAAATGGGATTCAAACAAGGAGGAGCTCTTCTGCCCCTGCCATATGGCAAAATACGATATCAACGGCAATGTAAAATCGGGACCCGCTCCCAAGCCGCTCTTCACCTTAAAGACCACGTTGGTCAAAGATCAGGTCAATATTGAAGAGGTCTAACCATGTCAGTGCAGCCACAGCAAACAAAAGACACGGACACGAAAAAACATAAGCTCAAGGGGATGGGCGAGCTCAAAAGATGGTTCACCGCAGAGGGTTTTTATGCGGATGTCATCGATCAGCGACTTGGGCTTTCCGATCTTACGCACCATATCAAACGAAATGTAATCCCCAAGAAAAAAATCCATTTCAGCACGCTGCCGGGATGGATCATCCTCTTTCTGTTCATCTGCGAAATCATATCAGGGATTCTGCTGATGCTCTATTATCATCCCACGGTGGCCGAGGCATATATAAATGTCCGCTACATCACCAACAACATCCATTTCGGCTGGCTCATACGCGGGGTCCATTTCTGGGGCTCGCACCTCATGATCCTGTTTGTGTTTCTGCATATGATACAAACCTTTGTATACGGGGGATACAAGGCACCGCGTGAGCTTGCCTGGATCTCCGGGGTGGCGCTGTTCATTCTCACCCTTCTGTTCGGTCTTACCGGATATCTACTGCCATGGAACCAGATCTCGTACTGGGCGACCACGATCGTCACCGAATCCGTTGCAGTGATACCCGGGATAGGCAGATATCTGAAGCTGATCGTCCGGGGGGGAGAGGACGTGTCCCAGGTGACCCTCACCCGGTTCTACGCGCTCCATGTGGTGGTGATCCCCATGCTGGTTGCCATCCTGACCTTTTTTCACCTCTTTACCATCAGAAAATATCTCATACCGAAGGATATCCTTGCGCACGTTATCGTCATGCTGGTCATGTTCGGACTGCTCCTGTCACTGGCGACGCTCTTTCCCGCTCCCATCCACACAAAGGCGGATCCCTTCAATACACCCGCCCATGTGAAGCCGGAGTGGTATTTTCTGGCCTCATGCGCCATTCTCGCCATTGCTGGGAAATTGGAATTCCTGGGGGGATGGGCACCGAAGGCGCTCGGCATCTTTATCCAGCTCGTGATCATCATCATGCTGTTTCTGATCCCCTTCATGGATACATCAAAGATACGGAGCCCCAAGAGACGACCGCTTTCGATTATACTCGGCATGATAACCGTGGTGGGATTCATTATTCTCACCATTATGGGCAAATACATTTAGGCGGCGGGTGCCATGACAAGACGCGCATACCTGATAACGATTCTCGGCGCCCTCATTCTCCACGGCGTCGCTTGCATGGTCCGTCCATCCCCCGCGCGGGCGAGGGAGCGAAAACAATCATCCAATACCTGCTACATATGTCACAACCAAATGGGAAAAAAGGCTGCGGAATGGGTGGAACAATGGCGGATGAGCGTGCATGGCGAGAGCAACGTCACCTGCTCCGGATGCCACGGTGGGGATCCCACCTCCTTTAACCGTCCAAAGGCAAAGGATACGGGATTCAGAGGCGCGCCATCGCGGGCCCAGATCCCGGCGTTCTGTGCGGAGTGTCACTCAAATCCGACCTGGATGCGGCAGTTCAACAAGAGGACGGATCAGCTCTCCCTCTATAAGACCAGTGTCCACGGCCGTCGCCTGTATGAGAAGGGGGACGAAAACGTGGCCACCTGCACGGATTGCCATGGAAGGCATGAGATCAAGCGATATACCGATATCGACTCCCTTGCCAATCACCTGACGGTTGCAGAGACCTGTGCCACCTGCCACTCGGATGCGGATCGCATGAAGCAGTATAACCTGCGCACCGACCAGCTCAAGCTCTACAAGATCAGCTATCACGGTCAGATACTCTACAACCAGATCCCCGACAAAAACCCGGCCCTGGTGCCCTCGTGTCCGGAATGCCACGGCATCCACGGCGCAACCCCCGCCGGGGTAGAGGAGGTCGCCAACGTATGCGGCAACTGTCACTCCTCCACCCAGGCATACTTTGAAAAGAGCGGGCACTATGAGGCCCTGGTCAGTATCGGCACCCCTCGATGCATCGACTGCCACGCATATCATGACATACTCTATCCCACCAAGGCCCTGTACGACGGTGCGGAGCTGTACCACTGCGGCTACTGCCATAACATAAATCACAAGGATTACAGCATGGGGCAGGAGATGAAGACCGCCTTTGTCAACGGTGAGCAGCGTGTGGAAGAGGTATGGGAAAAGGCGGTGGTCATCGAAATAAATCCCGGGCTGGACGTCCTGGATGAGAAGGACCAGCTCGAGCAGGCACGCCGCCTGATCCTGGAGGCCATACCGGTGAGTCATACCTTGAACATGGAAGAGGTCAACAAATACATGAACGAGGTCATGACCATCGCCAATACGGTGGAGGGCTCCATCGAGGCACGGCAGGAGGAATTCATCATCCGCAAGAAGGGCCTCTTCGCCACCCTTATGATCCTGCTCGTTATCATCGCATCCCTGCTCTACAAGCGATGGGTCATGCAACTCGAGCTGGAGATTGATTCAGACCTGAAATAGATCCCTATTTCCCTTCCAGATGGCTCACGTGAGCCGGTTTCCTCCTGAGACGGGCCATTAACTCCTGAAAGCGATGCACCACCTCGATGTGCCACCAGTTCCGAATGATCCATCCCACCCGCATGCGGATGAACCTGACCGGCCACTCCAGGTCCTTCTTTTCACAAATGGTGTTTTCGCTGAGCTTGTATGCCTTCGCCTGCAGGCTGGCAAGCTCTCGCTCCCGTTCCCCTTCATCAGCGATTGCCATGATCCGGTCGATCTCCCTGACCGTATCCCATGCCTGCATGATCCTCTGCTCGGTGCGCACTACCCTGCGCCTGCCCGCCAGGCCGAATTCCATCCTCATGCGATTCAGCTCGATGGCCGCCTCATAGGAACGATCCACGATCTCGTCCCTGGTCATCCATTCGGTCTCGTAGCTCAGGATGTGCTTCCAACTGGGTTGCTCCATGGCCTTGCGGTGTTCCTCGACCGTGGTGCAATGAATCTTGTATCCGAACCGGTCGGGATTTTCGTAGGCCTCGCTTCCCGGGTCTATGAACGGGGCATAGGGGGAGATGAACAGGAGGAGCCTCTTTGTATGGCCGAACCTCTGATAGAGCCTCCTGCAGTATTCAACCGTACCCTTGACCGATTGGGAATCCTGCTTGGGTACGCCGATGATGAAGAACAGGTCGATGCGCTCGCACCCAAGCCTCAGGCCGGTGTCCAGCATCCTCTCCAGGTCCTCGTTGCCGTATGGCCTCCCGAACGCCCTTCGTATCGACTCGTCGTGTGATTCCGGGGACATCTCGATATTGAACCGGGGCAGCGCATCGGCGATCATCTCCAGGATATCGTCGGGAGGGGGGGCGAAGAATTCGAACCCGGTCGGATTCTTGATTCCCTTCCGCTTCAATGCCGCAAGGAGCCTGACGGCATACTCCCTGCCCGCCTGCATGATATCCCCGATGATCATGATCGGTGTGTTGAGGTTTCTCGAGATCGTTCCGATCTCATCGGCGAGCAATTCGGGATCGCGGAAGGCAGGCCGGTGCCGGTTTGCCGCCTTCTTGAAAAAGTACGAGGAGCCCCCGCAGATCTTGCAGTTCTGGGTGCATCCACGCACGTTGAGCACCGCAGTCGCCGGGTATTCCAGCCAGTTTGCATAGGGAATGTACCCCTTCAGATCCCGATAGCGCATGACCTTCTTCATGACATGCGAAAAATCCACGATAAAGCCGTTCAGGTCGGGCAGCACGTTGGTGATGGGATTGATCCTGGCGGCGCCCGTATCATCCCTCCATGTGAGGTTCGGGATCCCGGCAGGGTCCCCCTCCCCGGTTCGTATGTGGTCCATCAACTGCACGAGGGGTTTCTCCGTCGAATCCCCCCTGAGCACGTAGTCGATCTCAGGATAATGGTCGATCAGATCCTGGTGAAAATAGGTGGAGGACAATCCCCCGAAGATGACCGGTGTATCCGGATGATACCGCTTGCAGATCCTGGCCAGCTCGATGCTGCCGTGACAGTGGGGCATCCAGTGGAGATCGATGCCGAAGGCCAGGGGATTCAGTCCCTGTATCTCTCTTTCCGGATCATACCGTTTGCTCTTGAGCATCTTGAGTGCGACATTGATGATCCTGACCTGGTAGCCGTGCCGTCCGAGGTACTCCGAGAGCACGACAAATCCTATGGGATACATCTCGAATATGGGGGTTGACGGGATAAGGTCGCTCACCGGACCGAACATGATGGATCTCTTCCTGAAATCGTATATGCTGGGAGGATGAAGCAGAACCAAATCAGCATGACGCATTGATACACTCCTTGTTGGTTTTGGGGTCAGGTCTTGAATTGACAGTTTTTCTTCCGAAAATAAAATCAAATTTTCATACTTCGTGGCGCCATAAATTGGCATGAGCGTTTGTTCCAAAAACTGTCAATTCAAGACCTGACCCCATTTCGTTTGAGCATCTCTTGTTTAAAGTATCTGTGGGCCGGCGATGGAATCCGGGCCTTGAGTTCGGCGATGAAAAAATGCCGTACCAAAGGGATCCCTTGTATATGCAGGGATCTGACCGTCCCCGCCGCCTCCAGGTCCCTCACCGAAATCTCCGAAAGGATCGTTATCCCATATCCTGCCTTGACCGCCTGTTTTATGGCCTCGGTGCTTCCCATCTCGGCAACCACCCGAAGCCCCTTGACATCGATATGTGCTGAAGAAAGCTGCATCTCAATTTCTCTCCTGGTCCCCGAGCCTTCCTCCCGCATCAGGAACGGCTGGGTGAGGAGTTCCTCGGGGCTGACGGCATCCCGGCCGGCCCACGGGTGATTGCCGGCGCAACATACCACCATCCTGTCCTCGACGAGCGGCTCGAACAGGATCCCTGGAGGGCCGCCTCTGGTGCCGACCACCCCGATCTCCACCTCGTGATCCAGAAGGGCCTGCATCACCTTCCGGCTGTCGGACACCTTGAGTGTGCAGAATATCCCGGGATATCGTGCGGAAAATCCCTGGATCAGCCGGGGAAGGAGGTATTCACCCGGGATGCTGCTCGCGCCGATCATCAGGGAACCCTGCTCAAGCCTCCCCAGCGATTCGAGCTGCTGCACCGCATCCCTGCGCAGGGCCAGTATCTTCTGCGCATAGGGGAAGAGCACCTTCCCCGGCTGTGTGAGACAGACCTCACGCCCCATTCGGTTAAAGAGCTTCAGCCCAAGGGCCTGCTCCAGCGAGGAGACGCTCCCGCTCACCGAGGGCTGGGTCAGTCCCACCACGCGACCGGCCTTGGAGAAGCTCTTCAGCCGCGCCACATGGTAAAATACCTCCAGTTGTCGAATATCCACGTATCGTCCTATCCGGGGGAATCAGGAGACCTTCCTGCGCAGGACCCGCGCATCCCCCACCCGCATGGTGACACCCCGGGCGTCCAGGTATTCCAGAAGCGGAACGGAAAATTTCCTGGACAGCCCGGTCATCTCCTTGAAGGCCCCGATATCCATCCTTGTGCCGTCCTTGAGAAAATCCTGGACCTGTTTCGTGATATGCTCGATCGCTTCATGGTGAAACAGGAGATCACCCTTCAACCTCACCAGCTTCCCCTCATCAATGAGGAGATCGATGAGTCTTTCCGCGACATTCCTATCCTTTTTCAGGGATTCCAGCGCCTCATTCCTTCCGGGGGGCTGTATCCCCGCCTCTTTGAACAGGACGAGGATGCGATCGTAGACCCTGCGCTCTTCAGGCGAGAGTGACACCTGATGTTGAGCCAGGGAACAGTGCTCCTGACGCACCTGAATCTCTCCCTGTCTCTCCAGGTCGTCGAGCAGCCTGCCATAGAGACGGGCATCCATGTCCGGGGAGAGTCGCGCCTTGAGCTCCTCCTTGGACATACCCCCCTTGAGCGGATTACGGTCATGGAATTCCCGCAGAATACCGCATATCCTTTCCCTGAACCCGTTATAGAAGGATGTGTGAACCGACCTCTGATTCGCCTCGTCCACGAGGATTATCGCGTCCTCCTCACGGAGAGACGCCAGGGCCTTGGCAATGGTCCCTGCGTCCAGGTTGGTCACGCCTGCCAGGGCCTTGAGGTCCATTCCGCTGCCGCCCGCCTTGCGGATATGGAATTCCACCGTCTCAGGGACGGTTGCCGTGGAAAGGGTCGCCAGGTCCTCTATGATCTCCTGCCGGAATCGCTTGTGCTTTTCAGGGTGGCTGTCGATGATCTCCCCTCCCCCCAGCGTCAGGAGGGGGGAATACCTGCGTATGACAAAACGGTCCCTGGGCATGGCGGCGATCCTTTCCTCCAGCCTGATCTGAAGCATGCAGGTGTCACCCGGCGCCAGTTCCTCCCTGTCCAGGAGGGCCACCCTGCCGAATACCTCCGCGGTGCCGGTGTGAAAGCGGATACGGGTGCGGTGCTTAAGGGGAGGTGCATTCTCGAGAAGGGTGAGCCGCACGTCCAGAAGATACCCCGGATGCATGAGATCCGGCGCGCAGATGACGTCCCCCCTCCTCAGTTCCTCCCTTTCCACCCCTTGCAGGTTGAGGGCGGTGCGCTGCCCTGCCTGGGCATAGTCCACCTTCTCGTTATGCACCTGGATACCCCGTACCCTCGCCTTGATCTGGCGGGGAAGCACCTCCACCGTATCCCCGACCCGCACCCCTCCGGAGACCAGGGTGCCGGTCACTACCGTGCCGAATCCCTTCATGGTAAAGACCCTGTCCACAGGAAGGCGAAACGCACCCTCCCCGGTATGTTCCGGAAGCGTTCCCACCAGGCCGCCGAGGGCATCAAGAAGGCTGGGCAATCCCTCACCGGTCGTGGAGGACACGGGGATAACCGGGCTGTTCGCCAGGAAGGAGCCCTGCACATAGTTTTCCACCTCCTCCTTCACCAGGTCGAGCCACTCCCCATCAACACAATCCGCCTTGGTGATGGCGGTCAATCCCCGTTCCACCCCGAGCAGGCGGCAGATATCCAGATGTTCGCGCGTCTGGGGCATGATTCCCTCGTCGGCGGCAATGACCAGGAGCACCAAGTCCATGCCCACCACGCCGGCCACCATGTGATGTACAAACCGCTCATGGCCGGGAACGTCAATGATCCCGATCCTGATTCCGCCGGGAAGATCGAGGGAGGTGAATCCGAGTTCGATGGTGATCCCCCGCTCCTTTTCCTCCTTGAGCCGGTCGCAGTCAACGCCGGTGAGGGCCTTGATGAGGGTGGTCTTTCCGTGGTCAATGTGCCCTGCCGTGCCGAGGATGATGTGTTTTATGCCCGATTTCGTCACCTGCCGGATACCTCCCCTGCCCCGCCGCATTGCCCGCAGTCGCCTGCGGCGCCCCGGTTTCCGGCGGCATCCTTCACAATCCCTTCATACACATTTACCAGCATGGGGATCTCCTCATCCCCGATAGTCCTGAGATCCAGCTTGTAGGTCCCCTCCTGAATCCTTCCCACGACCGCAGGGGAGGAGCGGCGAAATGCCTCGTCCAGGGACTCCACGGTGAGCGCCCCGGGACGAAATCCGATCGCAAAGGTGGGAAGGGATTCCCCGGGAAGCGCCCCCCCTCCCACACTCGATACGTCCTCCTGTATCCGCAGGCTCATCATGCCGGCGTTGATCCCCTCCAGTGCCCGCAGGCACGCCTCGGCGCGCACCCGCACCTGTTCGGCGCTGCACGAGATCATTTGCAGCACAGGGATAGAGGCGGCATGATCGGTGGTAAGGTAAAGCAACAGCACCGCCTCCAGTCCTGCCAGGGTCAGCTTATCGATCCTCAGTGCCCGGGCAAGGGGATTGCCGCTCATAGATTCCATGGACACCGCACCCTGGGTGAGGATGATCCCCGCCTGGGGCCCGCCCAGGAGCTTGTCCCCGCTGAAGGTAATGACATCCACCCCCGTGGAGAGAACCTGCTGGATGGTAGGCTCCCCCTTGAGGCCGAAGGGGGCAAGATCGGTCAGGTTCCCGCTACCCAGATCCATCATCACAGGGACGGCGTGCCTGCGTCCCAGGGCAACCAGATCCTCCAGGGAGACCTCCGCAGAGAACCCGGTGATGCGGTAGTTGCTGGTATGGACCTTGAGGAGAAGCCCGGTGCGCTCCGATAGCGCCTTTTCGTAATCGGATGGGTGGGTACGGTTGGTGGTGCCCACCTCCCTCATGATGGCCCCACTCTTTCGCATGACGTCGGGGATGCGGAAGGAGCCGCCGATCTCCACGAGCTCCCCCCGGGACACGATCACCTCCCTGCTCTCTGCAAGGCTGTTCAGGGCGAGGAGCACGGCACCTGCGTTGTTGTTGACCACGTATGCCTCGCGGGCCCCGGTGAGACGCAGGATGAGATCCCGGACATGCGCGGTCCGCTTCCCCCTTCTTCCCTCCGCAAGGTCGTATTCCAGATTTGAATACCCCTCCACAATCTCCATGATGAGGGAAATCGCCCCCTCAGGCAGGGGGGCCCTTCCGAGATTGGTGTGGATGATGATGCCCGTGCCGTTGATGACCTTGCGCAGGTGTGGTATCCGAAGCGTATCCACCCGTTCGGTCAGAAGATCCACCACCCTTGCCATGGCATGTGCCTGGTCCGGCGGGCCGCTCGCGATTCCGGCCTGGGCACGCATTGCCTCCAGTATCTCCCTGATCATAGAGACCACGAGCCATCGCGGGGCATGTTCAAGCATGCCCTTCACTTCGGGGGTATTGAGGACCCTGTCGACCGAGGGGATTGCACGACGCGCTGATGAGGTTTTCGTTGTTTCTCGCATATGATTGATTAAAAAATCCATGCACTTATTGGCTATTCTTTCATAATCATGCCATGAATGCCCCTGTAAAGTCAACCGGATCATGGGAATTCTGTAATTGCTCAATATCTTGAGCAGATAGGAAACCCCATTGCAGTGTCCATGGCTGTCAGTAGTCCCGGAGGACCTGCCGTTCAGAACAGGCAGAATGAGAAAAAAGGTGTGCACGAGAGGAGATTGACGAGGAGCGGCTTATATTACTCGATCAAAGGGATTGCCTCTTTCAGAATATTCTTCACAAACGGACTCCTCTCCGCCTCCTCTGTCGTAAAGACGAATACATCGATTCCAACTGGCGCACGGCGCGGTAAAAAGTCAGGACTCCTGTCTCTCACCTTCTTGGGCGAGGAATCGATAATAATCAAGATATCCAAATCGCTATGAGGCGAGTAATTTCCCTTGGCCCATGAACCAAAGAGGAATGCCTTGCTGACATTTTTCTTATTTAAGAATTCCTTATAGTCTTTCAGAAATTCCTTTATTTTCTTTTTATCAGCCGATATGACCCTTACAGTACTCAATGATATGCTCCGCGATTCTGACAGCTTCTTGAGCCTCTTTTTCGGTATAAAAATAAAATGGTGCCCCGCTTTCAAATCCATTTGGATACCGGGCCGGGATATAGTGTTTATCCAATATCTTCGCCTCGTCTATGATGGTATCCGGTATGGTCAAGGAAATGTGTGCGTTCAATTCGGAAAGCAGGATGCTGATCGTATGACCCCATGCGTCCATATGCTTTTTCTGATAAAGCGCCTTGACTGCCTTCTCTGCTGCCTGTTGGGCTGCAAAGCAACTCCATTCATAATCCTGTAATTCGATTGAATTCTTGGCGTGCCGAAGGTCCTTCTCTGCCTGTTTCAACCAATCCATGCTACGCTCAGGCATTGAATGATTCTCCTTAAGGTTTTTTCAGGAAACCGCTAGTAACTATTGTTATATCCAGTCAGAAAAGAGTTTAAAATGCAATTGAAGAATTGTCAAATAGATGTCGGCAGTGAAAAAACATGCCTCGTCTGCTATTCTAAAGAGGCGGCGCCACGCACGATGCGGATGGTGGTGGTAATGCCTCCCCGTATCGCCACGTTCAATTGCACCGTTACCCTGGAGGGCTTGACCGCATTCTCGAAATCTTCGAGGATCTTGTGGGCAAGGTGCTCGTGGAGGATGGGTATGTCCCGGTAGGCGAGGAAATATTCCCTCAGGCTCTTCAGCTCGGGGACCTTTGCATCGGGGACATAGGTGATGCGGACCGTGTAGAGGTCCTGTATCCAGGTCATGGGGCACACGGCGGTGAGCTCGGGATATTCATAGGTGATCTCCCCTGCATTGTTGTACAGAAAGTCGAGCGTCCTGATCGGAGGCATTGCCCTTGCCTTCACCTCCTCCTGCTGCCTTCGGATCTCCTCATCATCCATGTCCTCAATCCTCTTTACAAATATTTCTTTTTTCTCTTTCATCATATGCCCTTCCTCTACGGTTTGATTTTTTCCGCGCATCCCTCATAACTGCTGAATACATCGGGGAGGAGGAAAAGGGATACACATTGTTGAATGCGGACAAGCACCGGGGTCAGCCGGGGCCTTCGGTTCGGCACCCCTGATCAGGAGCGAAGGGTGCATCCCGCCTTCTCCAGGATCTCCTTTACCGATACCGACGCCGGGGAGTCCTTGGGAAGGTCGAGGATCGATCTGCCCTCGAAGTTGTATCTTTCAACATCCCTGTCGTATGCGATCGACCCCAGGTAGGTCCCCTGCCCGGTGGGGATGTGTTTCAGCATATCCTCGGTGAATCGATGATTTGCCACCAAAAAAAATTTCTCGTACCTGATGCCGGTTTCCCTGGTGAGCCTATGGACCCGCTCGATGTTGTTCATTGATTTCAGTGAAGGATCCATCATCAGGAACAGGTCATTGATATCGGATGTAACCCGCCTGTTGAGATGTTCGAGACCGGCGGGCGCATCGATCACCACGTCGGCGTAGTTCCCGGCCAGACCCGGGATGATCTCCCGAAGCAGATTATTCGGCACACAATAACAGCCCGTGGTCCATTTTATCCCGAGTGAAATGAGGTCGAATTCCCCGGATTCATAGAGGCATTCGCTGTTCACCAGATACCGTATCTTTTCGGGCAGTGACATGGTGCCGATGTTCTCGTACCCTCTTTTTTTCTGGATATCGAACAGGACCTCAAGCACAGTGCGCACCCCTTCCCGTGCAAGGTCTATCCCCAGCATCTCACCGAGGCTCTGATCAGGGTCGATATCGATAAGCAGCAGAGGGGGTGCCAGAAATCTGACTGAAAGGGCCGCGAAGCTGGTCTTCCCTGTTCCCCCCCGTCCGGTGGTTACGAGTATCCTTCCCATTGCGCGTATCGCTCCTTCCTTGTTTGAAATCGTATATGCACGTTATCAACCAATTACCTGTTTTCAAGGACGTCACTTCCTCACGGTGACGGCCTGATCACGGCATTATAGCAGACAGCCGTGAACCAGCGGCATATGGAGCCATTATAGTATACCGGCGTCCATATGTCTCCCCTCCGGCATGGCCCCAAGGAAATGCCGGGTGCGCACGGACGGCAGGCTATCCGGGCATGAGACAGGCCCCTCCTGTTCAGCGGGCAATGGAGGGGACGGCTCAGCCAAAAGGACCACAAAATGTGGTTATTCCGGCAGGCATTGCATTCCGGTGCCGGAAGTCTTACCATGAAAGGAGAAGCCGGTCCGGTGCCGGGATCGCCGCTCACATGGCTGCTTAATCCATTACGCCTTGAGGGCAATTATTTACTACCTGCGGTATGAACGATTTTCGCGATTGCCGGCATAACCGCCGGAAACAAGACGACCATCCTGCTTAAGGAGCCCAGTCATATGCAGCAAAAAATCTTTATCGACGCCAACACCCTCCTGATTGATTCCTTTACCCTGGCACGAAGGATCTACGAGGATGGCTACCGGCCCGATTTCCTTATCGGTATCTGGCGCGGGGGGACCCCTCCCGGGATCGCCATCCACGAATTCTTCGTGTACAAGGGATGCAGGCCCGCCTCCCATACCGCAATCAAGGTCGAATCCTACTACGGCATTGAACAGCGAAAGGAGGCCATCGTTGACGGCATGGAAAAGGTAACCCCGCGATTACACCCCGACGGCAGGCTCCTCATCGTGGACGATATCTTCGATACCGGAAAGAGCATCGAGGCGGTGAAAAACGTCTTGGCAGAGACGGTGACCTTTCCCATCCAGGTGAGGGTGGCAACCATTTACTACCGGCCTGACAAGAACGTGACCAGCTTCGCCCCCGACTATTTTCTGAAAAAGGTGTACTCCTGGGTGGTCTTCCCCCACGAGCTCGAAGGACTTAGCGAAGAGGAGATACGACAGAAGGGTTCGAGGCTCTTCACAATCCTCACGGGAAAAGGGAATGAAGGGGAATAGGCCGATTACCGCTGACAGGAGGAGATAAAGCAGGTATACCCCTGCGGAAGCCCCACGCTGGTGAAGTCCGTATTCAGATCCGTTCCGGCGCCTGTCCCGGTCCCTGATGTGGGTGTCGCCGAATTTGGTATCAATCCCTCCTCCGATGGGCTGCTCTCCACCCCGTAGATATTATAGGCGGCAACCTGGACCTTGTAGGAAACCGTGGGATCGAGCCCCGACAGGAGATAATAGGTGGTGTTCCCCACATCCACCTTCGACAAGGTGGTCTGAGCAATAGGATTCGTCCCCTGAGTGCTGCTCTGACTCGAAGAGGATGATGACGAGGACGAGGATGACGACCCTCCCCCCCCCTCCATACCCCCGCCGCCCTCGGTGCGATCACTGGATGAGGAGGAGGATGATGAGGAGGAGGAAGAGGATGAGCTGCTGTTCTGCATGAAACGGGTATCCGCGAGCAGGGGGCGCGAGGTTCCGCTTGACGGGCCATAGTAAAGATTATACCCGATCGCGTCCGGACTCTGATTCCACTGAACGGTGGCCCCCCGATTCTGGATGGTCACGATCAGGGAGTTGGGCGGAGTGGGGGCCTGGCTGATCCCCCTCAGGCCGAAGGTCTTCCTTATCAATTCACTATGGGCGCTCCCATATTTCACCTGATCCACGATCTGGACGTTCACCAGGAAATCCAGGTAGGTGGAGGGCTTGGCCATGCGGGCAAAATGAAAGAGGGTGTCCGCGATCCCGATCCCCTGGTCCCCGTATTCCTTGCGCAACTCCTGCCTGAGGTCCCACATGGCCCCCGAGAGGATCAGGCTGCTCTGGTAAAGTTCCTGGCCATAGTTGATCAAGTAGTTGAGGTTATTATCCAGGTTCCTGACGCTGTCGTGATCGATCCAGAAGCCTCCCTCGGCGATCTTTGAATCGTTGGTGATGGTGCACGCCCAGTAATCGGAGAACGCCTCGTGCATCGCGTCGAATTCCGAAAAGCGCGAGAGCGCGGCGTACCCGCCTGACTCCCCTATCCACTTACTCAGGCTCTCCAGGGTGCCGTAGATACTGTCGGTGATCGCATGGGTGCACTCGTGATAGATGATGTCCGCAAAATGCGCGAAATTCCCGTATTCCAGCTTGTCCCCCTCGCCGAAAAAGATCCCTTCCCCGGGCATCCAGAATGAATTGTTGTATTCCTTGTCATACCGGATGGTAACCGGAATGGGAAAATATTCGGCCGACTCCGACCAGAACTCCGGGTCGATCTCCTGGATGTACCGTACCAGGTGATTGGCATGATAAAAGACATTTATTTCATCGATGTCCCCGAGGGCGTTCACGGTTCCCGCCTTGGTGCCCACGTCGTAGTCGGTAACACGGGTGATATTCATGTTCTGTCCGGTTGCCCCGGACTTCACGCTACTCTTTGTATACACCGCCGATGCACCGTCCTCATTGATGATCTGGAAGTACCGTCCCTCGAGCTTGGAGCCCAGGATGTTTTTGGAGGCCTCTCCGGTGATGGAGTAGTAACCCTCATCATCGGCAAAGGCACTGGTGCTGGTATACATCCCGATATCGTCGATATTCCACCCGCAATAGCTCACGTACCCGTTGGTCGGGCCCATGCCCCATCGAAGAAAGATATTCTGCCGGCCATCGGCCCACTTGGAGATATCATGCAGTATCAGTCGCCACCCCCCGTCGTAGATATTCTCTTCGGGATTGGTCCAGATCTTCCACCAGGTGGAGGTAGCCCCGTCGGCAATTTCTATGGAGGCGCTGTCCGCCTCGGAGCCCTCAACCCCGAGCCACCGCCAGAAACGCAGATAGATATCGCCTTTTCCGGCGCAATTGACGGGATTCAGTGTGGTGAGATACTGGGGTGCCCACATGTTGAGGGGGTAATACCCATTGAGACTGAACCCGTAAAAATTGTTCCCTGTATGGCCCGTCTCCGGTCCCGGTCCCCCTGCACCGACCACGGGATATCCGGTGGGCCTCCCGTATTCCCATCCATATGCAGCCGTACCGATCCATCCCGGATTGCTGTCGAGTGATTCGTACATCAGGGGCGGATCATCCCTCAGGCATATGACCTTTGCGTAGGGGAGCGGCACGTCCACCGGATTGTCCTGTGAATACCTGGGCAGCACCTGCCCCCGTATCTGCCCGGAAACCAGGAACCTGCCAAGATCCTCTCTTACCAGGATATGCCCGCTGTCCGCTTGGACGAGGTAGTGCCGTCTTCGGAGTGGCTTCAAGGACCTGAAGGTAAGGTCCCAGGCCCACACATAGTTCAATTCCTCATCCTCCACGAGAGGATAGAGGACCAGTTCCTTCCCGATGCATTCCATCTCAGGCAAGGGGGAGGGATCACCCATATCCGCCTGTGCGGCGGCTATCGCCTGCTCCAATCCGGAGACAGGGGGGGCGGGCGCATCCACCCCCGGGAAGTGGTCCATGGTTACGGAGAGGACCTCCAATGCATCCGAGAGGATGAAGGAGATGGTGCCCCCGTATACGGGAAGGCCCCTGTATACCTGACCGAATTCCACGAACCACATCCCCCCCCGATGGGTAGATTGTCGATGCCGAATCTCATCAATGTCAAGGCCGAACAGGTCCTTATTCTGCCGGATAAAGGCAATGCACCCCTGGGTGACATCAGCCGGGCCGTTGAATCCCCGCGGTGCATCCAGTTGTATCCCTTGCCCGAGGATACGATACGCCTGCCCGGAATCCGGCCTGCCGAGGACACGGACACGTTCGCCATATCGCGCGAAAAAGCCCTTCCATGCCTCGTTCGTATTTTTCAAGGTGTCCGGGGCAAGGGACCGGGCCGACGCAGGGGATGTATTTTCCCCTGCCGTTACGCCCCTTTGACGTGTCCGGGGAGACATGAATCCCTGGGTAAGGTTTGGGGAAAGAAGCAACAGGAGGAATACGAAAAGACTGATGAGCACCATGGATTCGCGTCGTATCAGGGTGCTCGCCGGTACAAAGGGGCACTGCTTGGTCATGTCATCCCTGCATGCTAAGGTGATCCTGTTTCATGTCAAATGTTCGATAACTCCCTTGTCCTATAACTGTTCGTTTGACCTAACATGCATATACAATACCAGGCAAAGACCGATTATAGTATGCGCAATAATTCATATTATTCAGACTGCATGGGCTTTTTGATGTGAAACAGGGAGGGGGGGCATGCTCAAAAGATGATCTTCGGTGTATGATAATTGACCTTCTGCCTGATACACTCCGGCAAAGACCCTGCGCGATTCCAGCATGGATTTCCGCAGGCCCCGGCGACTCCCTGCCTACGGATCTAATGAGCAACCGACTCGATGAAGCAAAACACCCTCTTCTCCGATCCCCCGCTTGTCAGTGAAGACACGGTATAAGGGGTTGCATAGGCGAGTTCCGAAGGATCGCTCTCTGCACGGTAGATATTGTACGAGGTCACCTTCAGCACATAGGTGGTGCCGTTAGTCAGGCCATCCAGACGATAGGTCGTATTCAGCCCTGCATCCCTTCGGACACTCGGGTCTTCCCGGTCGGACACGATATCGTTCTCCGTTCGGAAGTACATGTAATATCCGGCCACCTCCTCGCTGTCGGGATTTTCTCTCCACTCCAGATCCACATGGGTGTCACCGGCTACCGCCACCAGGCCGCTCGGTGCAGTAGGCGCCCTGCTTATGCCGCGGAGGCCGAATATATCCTTGATCACCGATACATGCTCCCCGGTATACGAGATCTCATCCTGAAGGAGCACGTCCACGAGAAAATCGTCAAAGGTGGTTGCCCCACCGTACCGGGCCAGATGGAAGAGTGAGTCCGCGACCTCACTGCCCAGCAATTCCCGTGTCTCCCACATCGCGCCGGACAGTATGAGGCTGTTGGCATAGGCGTCGTCACCATAGTCATCCGGGTACTTGAAGGAGTTGTCCAGATTCCTCACATAGGCGTGTCCGATCCAGAAGTCCCCATCCCCCACCATGGAATCCCCGTTCAAGGTGCATGCCCAGTAATCGGAGAATGCCTCGTGCATGGCGTCAAACTCGGTCACGAACACCGGCCCGGTCTGCTCGCCGTCGGTGGTCCTTCGTATGGAGGTAAGGGGGGGCATGAACAGGGAGTAGAAGCTGTCGGTGACGGCATGGGCATACTCGTGATAGACGATGTCGGAAAAATGCACAAAATTCCTGTACCCATCCACACAGGAATCCCCCTCGCCAAAGCAGATCAGGTGTCGTGGCGACCAGAAGGCGTTCAAGTAGTTATCCCCATAACGGACCACGACCGTGATGGGGCCCTTCTTGTCCATGACATCATAGAGTGGATCGATCCCCTTGACGGTGCGCAAGAGGCGGTCCACGTGATAGAAGGCATTGAGCTCATCAAATGCCTTGACCGTGGTATGGTTCGTATCCCAGTCCACCGCAAAGGGGGTATTGGGATCGGCACCGATCCCTTCAATGGTAAAGATGGCGGCGGAGCCATCCTCGTTCTGCACATCCACATACTCCCCCATCAGGCGGCAGACCAGGGTGTTGTCCGGAACCCCTCCGGTGTCTGGAAACTGGAAATACCCGTTGGGGTCCGTCACCTCCTTGAGACTCTCGTATAGCCCGACGTCATCCACATTCCACCCGCAGAATATTCCCGAGCCATCGGTGGGGCCCATTCCCCAACGGATAGCCACCGACTTCCCGTCCGCCAGGTCAGAGATGTCGAAAAACTGGAGATTCCACCCCTTCCATGCATGGAGAAAGGCATCGTACACCCCGTCCTCGATCTGGCTGGTCCCGTTCGACCAGATGGCCGTCCAGGTCAGGCCGGCATCACTGGAGACCTCTACGGTGGCCCGGTCGTACGTGGTGCGTGTTTCCTCGTCGTCCTCCCAGTATTCCCTCTGTACTCCCAGCCAGCGCTGGAATATGAGGGTGACCCCGGTCTTGTTCGTACAGGATATGGCATGGGTGGTGAGATATTTGGGCCGCATGAGGTTCGTGTAATCCCCGGTCAGATTGTATCCGAACACATTCTGGCCGGTGAAGCCACTGTTTGGATCAGGGCACCCCGCATGACCATAGAAGTTGATGTCCTGGGGCTCCGGATCGCCGAACTCCCACATCCCCTCACGGGTCCATCCGGGATCCGTATCCAGGTTGCTCTCGTACACGGGTTGATCAAAATTGAGCAGATGGACATACTGATTGCTGAAGGGGACCCATTGCGGGGGATCATTGAAATACTCCGGCAGCACCAGC
>JBLIRN010000003.1:0-86759 GCA_049472315.1 bacterium | reverse complement strand
CTTGCCGCCTGTAGCGCATGCCTGGAGACCCTTGCGGTGATCCGGATGCTCAGGCAGGCGGAGGGGGTGAGCAGGGAGGTCCCCGCACCCCTCCATCACAGGGCGCTGGAGGTGCTCAGGCGGGCGGTGGAGGCCCCGGGCCTGCAGCCCAAGGGGCATACCATGGTCCTGAGGCTCTCCCTGCTCTGGGACCGGGCGCGCAACCGGATCACCCAATGCGCCTCGGACCTGGGAGAGGCACTCACCTTTCCCGAGCCGCAACTGCAGCCGGTGAGAAACGGCCACGAGCCGGCGGTTGCCTTCCCCTATACCCGCAGCGCGGACACCGACGTGGGACGCATCCTCCTTGCGCTCGAGCCCGCAGGAAGGGAGGGATACCTCAGCCTGAAGGTCTCCTTCCGGCCAAAAAAAGAACACCACATCAAGGACAAGGGCGCTGTCCGGGCGGTCCTGTACAAGGAAAAACGGGTGTGCGCCTCCGTCTGCCTGGGTGAGCGCGGCGAGGCCCTCTTCCCCCGCATCAGGGAGG
This sequence comes from bacterium, assembly GCA_049472315.1. GTDB lineage: Bacteria > SZUA-182 > SZUA-182 > DTGQ01 > JAFGSM01 > JBLIRM01. The sequence goes on along the minus strand of JBLIRN010000003.1, from coordinate 86,230 downwards.
GTGCGTACGCCATTGAACTCCTCGCCGGGGACACACCCCTCGGCATGGTGGAACTCTCCATCGGAAAGGGACCATGACACCGGCCCTGTGACAGGTGAGGGTAACCCCTGATTCGAGAGGATATGCACCACTGAAGGGATTAGCCATGAAGGAATGGATGTTCGGTCTTTTCGCAACCCTCCTCCTCGTCACCATTGTTGTCCGACCTGCGTGCAGTGAAATCATGATCTGGCAGGCACACGCACCGGATGATCCCTTCGGCGGAGATCCGCCTGCTTACGAGAGGGTGATCGATTACCATCCACCCGTACCGGGTGATCCAAATGGGGACGAATTCCCCCCTTTTCTCCACCCATACGGCGACCATGGGTACAACCCCCAGGAGATACACATCAATTTCACCTACACCGAGGGGTACACAAATCCCACCCTGTTGATACAGGCCGAACCCTCAATATCCGACCCGAATGCCCCCCATTCCCTGGAGGTGTTCAAGGATAACATCTTTATCGACACTGCCTCCATGGAATCCCCGGAATCCCCCTTCCACCGTTTTTCCATCGGGTATTTAAAAAAAGGCCTTCTTCCGCAAAACACGATCATCCTCCGATGCAGCGGCCCGGAGGCAATACCCCTGGTCTTCGATACGATTTCACTCCTTGTCGATGACACGGACACCGACGGGGACGGGGTGAGCGACCTCGACGAGGGAGACTGCTCCACGGATCCGGACACGGCCTGCATACCAGTACCGAGCGATGACCCATCGGTGGTGAAGAGGATATCCCTGCACCTCGAAAGGCAGGGTGGTGAACCCTACTCGTTCACGAATGCGCGGATTCTCGATGCGAACAGCATGATGCTTCCCGATCCGCTCCGTTTCAGCCGATTTCTTCCCTACGGCCTCATAGATTTCAGAATCGAGGGGATTATCGACCAGGAACCCATTGGGGTCCTGATCGGGTTCGAGGCCCCCCTCTTTTCCTCGGCCCGACTTCACGCCTGTCTTGATCAAAATAGTGCCGTGGAGCTGGACGCCGCATTCCCCGACGGAAACACGGCCCTGATCTTTCTGAACGACGGAGGACCGGCGGATTCCGACGGGGGGGAGGCCGGGGCCATTCACGCGATCCTCGCCCTCTCCTATCCCCGAAGCCTCGATGTGCACATCGAGCAGGGGGGATGTTTTATCGAGGGTGTATACCGGAGGGGGCTTCATGAAGCGGGCCGGTGAATCGACCTTCATTCCAATCCTCCTCTGTCTCATGCTCATGTCAGGACTGCTCGGATATCCCGGGATACCTCATGCAGACTACCCGGACATGGACATCAACGCATCCCCCCATCCGGTCGGCTCCGGCGCAAGGGCCATGGGCATGGGAGGGGCCTTTATCAGCGTTGCCGACGATGCAACCGCTGCCTCGTGGAATCCCGGGGGATTGCTCCAACTCACCAGGCCGGAGGTGTCCATTGTGGGCTCACTCTTTTCCGGGAGGATCGATCATCGCACCTCCGGGCTGGACGGCGATATCGACGACATATCCCCCCAGGTCTCCCATCTGAACTATCTCAGCGCTGTAGTGCCCTTTCAGCTCTTCAGAAGGAATATGGTCGTTTCCCTGAACTATCAGCACCTCTATGAATTCTCCCAGGAAAACGTCTCCACGTGGAAAAAGGTGATTCCTTCGGACCCCACCGATATCACCCAATGGCTATATAAGAAACAGCGGGGCTCATTGAGCACCATCTCCCCTGCCCTGGCCATACAGGTGACCCCATCCCTGTTCATCGGTTGTACCTTCAATATATGGGACCATAACCTGACCGACACCGGGTGGGAGAATATCACCATCCAGGATGAGACGGGCATCGAGCTCGGCGAGCAGGTGAGGTCCCACAGCGAGATATTTGAGGAATTCGATGTTTCCGGGTACAACCTGCACCTGGGATTCCTCTATACCTCGGACTATGTAGCGTTCCTCGGAAATAAGAGAAGGTTCCGCATCGGAGGGGTGGTAAAGACACCCTTTAACGCGGATATCCGGCACACAAAACATGAGCTGTCCTATGTGGAATATCCCGGAGACCCGGCATCGAATACCTATTTCGAAGATATCACCTGCAGCGATCTCACCCTGCGCATGCCCCTTTCCTACGGCATGGGGATGTCCATGGATTGGACCGATGCGTTTTCCTGTGCCCTGGATGTCTACCGCACCCTATGGGAGCGGTTCGTGATGGTGTATCCCAACGGCGTGGAGCGAAGCCCCATCAACAGGGATTTCATGGATACCGCGGATGTCACCCCTACCACACAGATACGCATCGGTGCGGAATACCTGATCCAGGACCCGACCCGCATCATCCCCATACGAATCGGGGCATTCTACGACCCCGAACCGGCACGGGGGAGGCCTGACGACATCTACGGGGTGACCGTGGGCTCCGGTGTCTCCTACAAAGGGCGCTTTTCGTTTGATTGCGCCTACCAGCTCCGGTTCGGGGAGAAACGGGATGTTGAGTCAATGGGCATTAGGGGTGATATGACCCAGCACTTTGTGTATGCATCGATCATCTATTACCTGCAGTAAAGGGGTGACGACCGTGTCGACAACCCGCGATCATATCCCCGGATTGCTCCTGTCCGGGCTGTTGTGCCTGCTCCTGCCGGGGCTTCTGCTTTTCCTGGGCGGCTGCGCCAATCGCGTCATCGAGCCGTGCGTACGGGACGGGCGGGTTTACTGCGTGACCGATGAATGGATCTTTTCTGAACGATGGTACAGTTGCTACCTCAGGGGTATCTCCTGCACCCGGGGAGGGTGCTGGGAAAACGCCCGGGAGGAGTTCCTCCGGGCGGTCCGATCGAGGGACAGGGACGCACGGTGGGTGCGCACCTACGGCATGCATCGCCTCCCCGAATACTTCCCCAACAGGGAGTTGGGTATCGCGTACTATCACCTGGGTGACCTGGAGGGCGCCATCAATCATCTGACCATCTCGCTCGATCAGTGCGAATCCTCCAAGGCGGCATTGTACCTCAACAAGGCCCGGAGGGAAGGGCTCATGCGCACCCGTGAGGACACGGAGTCTCCGCACCTTTCCCTGGATCCATCCCCCGGCACGATCGCCGCAACAACGATGGCCGTATCGGGCCTGGCAACGGACGACACCTTCGTGGCAAATGTCATGGTCCGGGTCAACGACGAAAAGCCGCTCTCCCTCACGGAGCTGAGCCAACCCAGGGCAATGAGGTTCCAAAGGGAGATCACGCTGAGCGCGGGCCTCAACGAGGTCCGTGTCACCGCGATCGACCTCCTCGGCAAACGGGCGGAGCAACACATAACCGTCCTGGTGGACCGGGAGGGACCGATGATCTATGTTGCACTGCCGGATAATGAGCACACCGGATCGCAGGCTGCACTCCAGGGGGTGGTGTACGACCCCTCGGATGTCACCCGACTCTCTCTGAACGGGGAACAGGTCGCCTTGACCAGAATTGGGGAAAACGGGGAGAATCGTCCGGGGGAGACCTACACCGCCTATTCCTTCTCCCATCCCCTTGCCCTTCAGGATCGTGTCCGGGGCCTTGTGACCTACGAGGCAGAAGACGCGGTCGGAAACCGTTCCGGCGGCTCGATATCGATTGGACAGGAACGACAGGAGGCATCCGGAATAAGGCAGGTGCCGCCCCCCTGTGAACCGGTTCGCATCGCCATGGGCCCCCAGGGCCTGATCCCGGACACCGCCGCCCCTCTCATTTCCAGACAAACGCCCATGCCACCTTGCGGCGCCACGAAGCATGAACATATGACTCTATTTTCGGAGCAAACCCTCATGCCCTTTCAGGGCGCCACGAATAATGAAAATCTATTTTCAAGACAAACCCTCATGGACCTTCGGACCGCCACGAAAAACGAAAATCTATTTTCGGAGCAAAAACTGACAATTCAAGACCTGACCCCAAACAATCCCATTGCAATCACCATCGGCCAGGTTCCTGCGGAGACCTTTGCAGGGGAGGTCTGCCCCCTGATCGAGATCATCTCCAGGGTGCACATCAAGGAGATCATGGTCAACGACAGCCCCCTGTTGTCCGTGTACGGCCTCCACTGGTCCTCGTTCGTCACCCGCATCATCAGACGATATGTGCATCCGGACAAAGAGGCACAGTTCTGCTTTCAGCGGATGATCCCCCTTGTGGAGGGGGAAAACAGCATCGCGGTGACCGTAGTGGATGCATCCGGGAGGGAATGGAAACAGGTGATCCGGGTGAATAAAAAGACGCGGCAAATCCATCGGATGGAGGAGCGGTGGAGGATGGCCATCCCGCTCATTGCCTCCGAAAGCTCGGGTAAACAGGGTGAGCCTCGGCAGAGGGGACTCACCTATCAGCTCATGGAGTCGTTCATTGATCAGGGACGGTTCAAGGTCATCGAGCTGGAGCGGCTCCCCTTCATCATCAATGAAAGGGATCTTGCCTACCACCTGGGGAGCCCCTTCCTGGGGCTTTCCTCGGAAAGCGGCATCTGGATCGACATCCTCCTGCTCGGATACGTGCAGGAGGCGGAGGATTCCCTGACCATCTCGGCAAGCCTTGTGGACCTTGAAACCGGCGAGATCCTTGCCACCAAGGACGTTTGCGAGGAGGTGGATGCGTCGCAACTGGTATGGGAGGAGGGGGGGCGGGAGCATACCCTTCACCTGTGCGCCATCATGGCGGCAAAGTTCAAGGAGCACTTTCCCCTGTGCGAGGGGGGAGTCATATCCCTTGACGGGGAGGAGTTGACAACCGGTATCTGTGAAGGGGACGGCCTCAAGCAGGGGATGAAGCTCCTGGTGTACGCCGGGGAATCCGAAAACGGGGAAGAGCTTGCACTCATAGGGGATGCCAAGGTGCGGGAGGTGCGGGAGGATTGCTCCCTGGCCTGGCTCACTGAGGCGCTGAAACACGAGGGGAGAGAGATGAATCCCACCGATTTAGGGGTGATCACCCGGTAGGGACACTGTCAAAATTATTTGATAATAGTCTCCCCAATCTGGTGGGCGTCCGCAATGCGAAACAAAATTTGTATAGATTTTATTGACTATGTGAACAATTTCGCTTGCCTTTCACTAATCATTTGTATATCATCTAGTTAACTGATGATACGGCACTACAACGACAGGAATCTCGCAACCTCCTATCTAATCCATGATGTTTTTTTCTCATTATGAGGCTGGAGAGGAAATGAGGGTAATAGAGGAAAACTATCAACGTATCGAGGATGACAGGCGTTCATTCGATATTCGCTTCTGGCAGTCCCAAGGCGATCGCGCCATTTTTGAAGCGGTATCGGAGATGCTGCATGACTATTTCTTGATTCGAGGTAAAGATGCTGACGAATTCCGACTTCAGAGAACTGTTGAATCTTTTCGAAAGGCATGAGATTCGCTTTCTTGTTGTAGGCGGCTATGCCGTGATGAAATACAGCGAGCCACGATTTACGAAGGATCTTGATCTATGGATAGCGACTGACCCGGAGAATGCACGCGCGGTGTATGCGGCACTAAAGGAGTTCGGCGCACCGCTTGCAAATCTTACCGCGGATGACTTCACCCACCGGGCTTACTTCTATCAGATGGGAAGGCCTCCTTTGCGAGTGGACATTATGATGTCGATTCCAGGGATCGAATTTGAAGAGGCATGGAAGAACCGTGAGGTGGTTGAATTGGACGAACTCAAGATCCCGTTCATCTCGAGATCCGACCTGATCAGGTCAAAGGAGGCCAGCGGAAGGCCGCAGGACAGGATCGACATCGATAAGCTCAGGGAAGCCGAGCAATTGGATACACGTGACGAGAAATAGCACATCGCTTCTGCCGAACGTCAGTCCCCGCGCTCGTCAATCGGGACGTACCCCAGGTCGAAGGGGCCCACGTAGATGCTCCGCGGACGGAATATGCGGTTTCTCTTCAGATATTCGAGCACCCGGGCGGTCCATCCGGCAACACGCGCCACCGCAAAGATGGGGGTGAACATCTCCGCATCGATTCCCATGGACCGGTAGACGAGGCCTGAATAAAAATCAACATTGGGAAAGATCTTCTTCTCCTTCCCGAGGGTGGATACCACCTCCCTTTCCAGCGCCCGGGCCACATCGAAGAGTCCCTTCATCTGGGGGTGTTCCTGCACCAGCAACTTAGCCAGAGGTCCAAGGACCCGGGCACGGGGATCATATGCCTTGTACACCCGATGCCCGAACCCCATCACCTTGTGATTACTCTTTCGGGCGTCCTCGTACCACGACTGCACGAACTCGACCTTCCCGATTTGCTCCAGCATGTGCATCACCTTTTCATTGGCGCCGCCGTGGAGGGACCCGTTGAGGGCGGCGATCCCCGATCCGATGGAGAAGTAGATATCGGACAGGGTGGAGGCCACCACCAGGGTGGCAAAGGTGCTGGCATTCATGCCATGGTCCGCATGCAGGATCAGGCATATGTCCATGATACGCTCTTCAAGCGGTGTGGGACGCTGGCCGGTCATCATGTAGAGCACATTGGCGGCATGGCTCAATTCCGGATCAGGCTCCAGGGGCAAATGGCCGGTGCGTAACCGGGCAATGGAGGCGGCGATGCTGGCCACCCCGGAGATCAGGTGGTAACAGCTCTCGATCCCCTCGGCGCTCAGGAGCTGCGCCTCCATTTTTCTCTGCTCCCTGTAGGTTTGTTTATGGAATTCATAGATGGGTTTCTTGTCCCCGGCAGGCACCGTCTCCATAGGGATGGAGTCCTCGTCCGTGGCAATAAACACCCCCGGGGATTTTGCGGTTTTCTTGTCGCGGTAGGTCTGTTTCTGGCGCATGAGATTGACGCCGAGACGCAAGGCCGCCATGGTGTTCATCTCTTCGACCGGAAAGCTCATGAGGAGCCGTTCGGTGTCAGGGAGTAATCGGTATCGGGCCAGCTTGCGCTTGTACTGGTCAAATTCCTCGGCTGTGGGAAGCCGTCCGTGCAGGAGCAGGTACGATACCTCCTCGAACGATGAATGGGCGCACAGGTCAAAGATATCATATCCCCGATAGATCAGCAGCCCCTTCGAGCCATTCACATACCCTATCTCGCTCTCACAGGCGATGGCCCCTTCCAGGCCCGGGCCCACCGTGCAGGTAACCGGCCATTTTACCTTCCTGGTGAGCTCCGGCTCCGGTCCGGCATCGATTTCCCGGTAGGCCTGCACCTTCGCCTTCAGAATCAATTCCCTAACCCTATCGACCTCGGATAATCCTGCCTTGCTCATATATTACTCCTTATGTTCACATCTCATCGACGTCGCGAATACACCTCTCTTCATTATACCCCACAACGCACGATTGTACGACCACCCAGGCTGATCAGGCTCACATGCGTCTTTCGAAAACAACGGCATTGGTGGTGTTCATGGTCATTGCCCACACGCGGCTCACCCGAAGCCAGGGGGTCATGAGCTGAAGCTCCCACGATCGCTTGTGCAGGACAATGACCTGGATATTATACCGTATCATCAATTGGGTGAAGTAATAGGCATTCTGGAGCTGCTGGAGGGTGTTGAGGAAATCCCCGTACACCTCCCACCTTCCGTCGAGCGACACCTGCTTGCGCGGATACAATTTCCAGATCAGATACCCCCCGATGTCGGAGCTGTTGAAGATATTCCCTTCGAAATCCATGTCCCGGAGATACTCGACCGCCTCGGCAGGATAGTAATCGGACTCCCCGAGGCCAAATGCCCTCAGGTACTGCAACCGGCGATAGAGTCCGTTGGTGGCGATGCAGGCACAGAGAAGCCCGATAAGGAGAATCAGGCAGGCACTGGCCGCTGCGAAGACCGAGGGACGGAAAATGCACACCCTGGCACGTCCCTGCGCAAAGAAATCCAGTATCCCGAAGACATTGTGGATGGTGATGGGCGTTGCTATGATGGCGAAAAGGGGCATATTCCGTACCGCCAAAACGGATAGATAGAGGAATGCGGCGAAGGGAAAAAGGTGTGCGAAGCGAACGTGCCGCAACCGGCACAGAATGACCAGGATGGATATGACCAGAAAGATCTTGTAGATGATGGAAGGGTCAGGAAACCGGACATGCTTCATGGCAAAGGGGGAGACGAGCTCGGTGATCCGGGAGAACACGGTCTGTTTTGTGGTGAGTTCCTGGAATATCTTGAATGGATAGAGTATCCCCTCCATGCCGTTGGCATTTGCGAGAAGCGCGCCGCCTGTCAATACCAGGAGCAGGCCCCTCTGCTTCCATTCCCTGCCGGTGACGGAAATGGGATCGATGAAGGAGGTGCGTCCGGAAAGCACCACCTGTATACCATCCCCAAGGAGATACAGAAACACGAACACCACGCCCAGGATGTGAAGCCCGTGCATGTTTGCCCAGAGCGCCTGGCACAGGGGGATGAGGACCAGGAACAGGCGCGGATGTTCAGAAAAATGCTCCATGCCGTACAGGAATAGTGCCAGAAAGAGAAAGGTGAACAGCTCCGGCCGCAGGAGGAACCGCTGAAACGAGATAAACAGCGGGAAAAGACACACGAGTATGGATACGGGGAGGTACTCCTCCCGGTATATGGTGAACAAGAGGATGAGGAAGGTAAGGGTCAGTAAGAGGATGCGGAAAAGTATGACCCCGGTGGTACCTCCGAGAACATACCAGCCGAACAAGGCCAATTGAAACAACCAGTGAGAATCGACCCATTTGTTTCCCTCGGCAATATACGAGAATACGTCATGGGTGGGTATGGATCGGTTGGTGACGATATATTCCCCCGCCTTCAGGTGCCAGCCGAAATCGAAGTTCACGATCCTGAAGAGCCCCAGAAAGACCACAATGGTAATAAAGGAGATGATTACAGCGTACCGCAGGATACGTTTCATTGACACCCCTCTGTGGCAATGGTGAGCGACATGCCGCCCAAAGGTGTGACCGGCAGTTATCGCCCTCCGATATCGGCAATTCTCGTTTCGAGCCTTCATGCAGGGAGCATGCAGACATGTCTGTCCATAACGATGCAATGTCACAATCAGCATTGCCGTTCCGCTACACTATACTTGACACACATGCAGTTCGTCAATTGCCGGCCATGTCCGGCACAAAACCATGCAGTGCAGCGGCACACATCCTCCCGAACGGATAAGGGCCTCACCCGTGCCGGGCAGCACGGACCACCATGGAATAATATGGTAAACGATGCGCCGTACAAACATTTACGGAAGGCTCCCTATACCTGCCCGTAAACATGTCTGCCGCAGCAATGCAATGACACAATTGGAATTGCCGGGTTACAAAAGGGTGCATAAGATTTGTATATCTTATATAATAATATAAACAGCTCTCATACCCGTTTGGTTCGTCAGGAAGCATACGATGACTTGTAACGGGTCATGGCTACCCGCATAAAATGAGGATATACGGAAGGGGCCCTATTAAGCCGGGGAAGCACAGGGTGCGAAGGAATCAGACAAAGACCAAAAAGGCGGGGGGACACTGGAGGGGCGGAAGGATCTGGCAACCGGTCGCCTGCATGTTTGCAGTGCTCTTTGTCCTGGTATGGCTGAATGAAATCTTCGACCTTCCGCACCATGTACTGGGAACCATTCAAACCCCCATCAACTGGGCACAGGCCCTCATCGAATCGGCCGTGGTGCTGGTCGTCGGGGTCCTGACGATAGCGGTGCTCATACGCAACGCCTCCAGGCGCCTGGAGGCCGAGCAGGTGGTGGTCGAGGCCAGGGATCGGGCGCAAATGTATCTGGATGTCGCCGGGGTCATTCTCCTGGTGATCGACTCAAACCAGACAGTGGGCCTTATCAATAAAAAGGGGTGCGAAATCCTGGGGTATGAGGAAGGGGACATCGTGGGGAAAAACTGGTTCGACCACTTTCTCCCTGAACGGTGGCGGGAACGAGCCAGGTTCTTCTTTGAACAGTTAATGAATGGGAAGAAGGGGCTCGTGGAATACTATGAAGGGCTGGTTCTCACCAGTCAGGGTAAGGAGAGGATCATTGCATGGCATAACACCGTGTTGAAGGATGAAGCAGGTACAGCTACAGGGATCATGTGCTCGGGTGCGGACATCACCGAGCGAAAGGCAATGGAGGAGGCCCTCAGGGAACGAACCCGCGACCTTGCCCGCAAGGTGAATGAGATCAATTGCCTCTATGCCATATCCCGTTTCATGGAACGAAGGGATACCTCGCTGCAGGCAATCCTTCAGGGGATCGTGGATTTGATCCCCTTGGCCTGGCAGGACCCGGAAATCATATGCGCCAGAATCAGTCTGGAAGGGGTGGCAGTCACAACATCGCGGTTTGATGAAACACCACTCAAGCATTCGAGCGATATTCTCGTACACGGCAGGAAAATCGGCTCTCTCGAGGTGTTCTGCATTGAAAAACACCCCAGTGAGCCTCCCCTTTTTGTCGAGGAGCGGGATCTCCTTGAAACCATTGCCGAACGACTGGGGAAGATCATAGAGCGAAAACGCTCGGAGGACGAAAGCAGGCGGCTCAAGCAGCAAATCGAGTTCATTCTGGGGGCCACGAATACCGGGCTCGACATCATCGATCCCCTGTGCAACATTGTGTACGTGGATCCCGCATGGAAAAAGAGGTATGGGAATCCGGGCAATAAGCGGTGTTATGAATACTTCATGGGCAGGAACACCATATGCCCCGGTTGCGGCGCCATGAAGGCACTGAAAAAGAGGGATATCGTGGTACACGAGCAGATCCTCACCAGGGAAGGAAACAGGCCGATTCAGGTGACCTCCATACCCTTCCAGAACGAGATGGGTGACTGGCTGGTTGCCGAGATCAATGTAGACATCACGGAGCGAAAACAGGCGGAGGAGAAGATACGGCAATCGCTCGTGGAGAAGGAGGCGCTTCTGAGGGAGGTCCACCACCGGGTCAAGAATAACCTCCAGATCATCTCAAGCCTGCTCAAGCTCCAGGCGGAGCGGGTGCAGGACGAAAATCTGAAAAGGGTGTACCAGGAGAGCAAGGGGAGGATCTCCAGCATAGCCCTGGTGCACGAAATCCTCTACCACTCGGAGGACCTTGCCGAAATCGATCTAAGACAGTATATTATATATATATCACGGAATATCTTTAAAATTTTCGGTGTGTTGGCAAAAGATATTGATATTACTGTAGATGTCCATGACATCAACCTGGGAATCAATCAGGCGGTTCCTATTGGTTTGGTTCTCAATGAAATCATATCCAATTCCCTGAAGCATGCGTTCTCTGAGTCAGGAAAGGGAGAAATACGGATCAGCGCACATACAAACGGGGATGGAGCAATTGAATTGACGGTGAATGATAACGGGAAGGGGATTCCTGATGGGATAGATTACCACAATGCAAAAACCTTGGGGCTTAGACTCATCAAGGGATTGGTTGAGGAACAGCTCAAAGGCGAAATAATCCTTCAACGAAATCAGGGGACCCGCTACACCATACGATTCAACCGCAAGGATCTATGAGGGATACATCATGCAGGGGACGAAGCCAAGAATAATGATCGTTGAGGATGAGTTCGTCGTTGCGGAGGATATCAGGGAATGCCTGGAACACCTGGGATATGCCATTTCTTCCACCGCATCGTCGGGGGAGGAGGCATTGGAAAGGATCGAGCAGGATGCCCCTGATCTGATCCTCATGGACATCGTACTCACCGGGGAAATCGACGGCATTGAGACCGCCCGTCGCATTGCCGGAAGGCATCACATCCCCATCATCTTTCTCACCGCCCACTCCGAGGACACGATGGTGCTGCGCGCAAAGATGATCGAACCCTACGGATACATCCTCAAGCCATTCGACGACAGAAGCCTTCACGTCAATCTCGAGATCGCCCTGCACAGGGCTCAAACGGACCGGCAGCTTCGGGAGGATGAGAGGAAATTCCGCGAATTCGTGGAGGGCACGGATGATCTCATCATCAGGATCGACAGGCGGGGAAATCCTGCGTATATGAATCCCGCCGCTATGCGGATTCTTGGTCCTCAATCCGAGGAGCGCAGCAGGCCCACCATCCTGGAATTCCTTCATCCCGAAGACAGGGGAACAATGGAGAGGATCCTCTATACCTGGATGAAGGGCAGGAAGGATGACATGTCAATCGAAAACCGGATCATCGACCAGGATGGCACTGTCCGCGATATGCTCTGGCAGATGAACTGGTACAGTGACGACCGGGGAGAGGTTGCGGGGATGAATATGATAGGCCGTGACATCACGGAATTAAAGAAAGGCGAGGATGATCTCAAGGAGATAAACACGCACCTTCGTGAATCCCTTGCCAAGATAAAGCGGCTCAGCGGGTGCTACTCCATGTGCGGACATTGCAAGAAGATACGGGACGAGAAGGGCCAGTGGCGACATGTGGAGGAGTACATCCGGACCTTCTCCGATGCGGACATCATTCACACCATTTGTCTCGAGTGTCTGAAAAAGATCTACCCGGATATTTACCACAAGGACGTTGGAGGGAAAAAGGGTTAGCCCGGGATCTATAGCATTGCATGATGGGGGTGGTAAAAAACGATCCCCTGTACTGGTCATCCCCCCTGCGGCTCGTTTCTTCCTTCGTGTTCATAGAGAAATCTGACGAAATTCAGCAGTTCCTCCCTCCTTTTAAAGGAGAGCTGTTCATACACGTGGAAGATGTATTCGAGATGCGGATCAAGCCTGACTACGTCATCCGGTGCAAGGTGTGCCGTTCTTCCCACCAGGTAGTCAACGGTTACATTGAGGGCATCGGCCAGTCTCTTCAATGCCTCTGATTTCAATTCCTTGACTTGACCGCTCTCCAACCTGGAGATCGTTGCCGGGGTAATGCCCGAGGCCCTGGCAAGTTGTCTCTGGTTCATGTTCAATTTCTCCCTCTGAGCCCTGAGAACATCCCCAAGGGTATTGCCGCCCCCGGGTTTCTTTGTCTTGGCGCCCTTGAGGGCGATAAACCATTCCTCCAGGTTCTTGTATTCCTTATCGTGGTTCATGCCCGCCATCCTTTTTAGACCTCCCATTAAAAAAATGGGCGGCGTGTGTTACGGTGCAGCAATGCTGCGGTGCAACCACGAAAATCCTCCGCCGGCCAAAAACCCCCAATCCCTTGCCACCCTGCCCTCCAACAAAACCGGTCCACCGTGCACGGCATCGCGTTGTTGTCAATAACCATTATCGGTCGAATGCACATCAAGGCATCGGATTCCTTTTCTACCATATATATCGTCCGATCTGCCGGTACAAATGTCTGCAGTTTGCATTCTTCCCGGACAACGGGCCTTGCATCCATTACAAAAGACGCGTGACCAACAATGGGGGAAAAGGGAACAGGACTGCGGCACAAGGGAAAAGCAATTATACTATACCGGGATGAGGGGAAACGGGGGAGATAAAAAAAGAGGGTGGCATTGTTACCACCCCCCCCTTAGCCGCTTAAACAGAGTGAGCAGAAACTATGATGGTGCGGCTAATGATCTAATAATAGCAGCGCATCCCATAACTCATAGTTCCATAAAGGACCAGTGCCGGAGCCGGTCAAATCTTTGTACCCATAATCATTAGACCAGCAATACTACGATAGAATCGACCGATGGCACAATCATTCTCCCCGTCGACCTATACCCTAGGGGTTGATAAAACGGCAGGTCGTATAGAGAGCGGACCCTTTATGAAGATATCATACCTGAAATATGAACGATTTTCAACAAATATTTAAGACGGAAGACATCCCCTGTTTCTTACGAAAAAATCCCATTCATAATAATCATGCCCTGTATGAATCAACCAAGCTTGCCAGGTGGAGCGAAGCGGAACACTATGATGCTTCCACGGCAACAAAGAGGGTCGCATCCCCGCAAACCAAGCTTGCCAGGCGGAGCGAAGCGGAGCCTCTATGCTCCTCTCCGCAATCCTCCACAAAGGTCACAAATTCCAAGCTTGCCAGGCCGAGCGTAGCGACGCTCTACGATCCTCTCTATATTATCAAAGAGTCCCCGTGGATAAACCTTGAAAAACTCTCTCAGCCGAGCGTAACCACCAAGTTTTGATGGGAGATGCGCCGATATAAAGGGTAAGGATCACGTGAGGTTTGTGGATCGATGCAACCTTAAGGGAAATACACATGATGAATCTGATCTCATCCATACGAAACATTGCCATTCGTAGGCATCTGAAGGAAAGGGCGCTTGTGTGGAAGATGTTCATACCGCCCGGGAAATATGCCCTCATCGGCGACAACCACGGTTTTCTGAATATTTACCGGGAAACCGTCTATGAAATCATGGAAAGGCACCCCGATATAAAGGGTGTATTCCATCTTGGAGACATGTTCGGCGCCAATGCCCCCCTCGATGAGTGCGTCGAATGCCTCCGGTTCACCATAGAAAACCGTATCATCGCCATCAAGGGGAATCATTGCCGGAATGTCTTGAATTGTGACACCAAGCACAAGTATTCCCCGAGAAAGGACAAATACAACCGGCAGTTATACGAGCTATTGATTGAACAGCCCGATCTGTATAAAAAAATGCTCCGGTTCCCTGACAAGATCGAAAACGATTACTTTGAGCTGGTGCATTCGAGCGTGTACAGGCCATACTATTCCAACACCCGATATAGCAACGAGTTCTGCGTCACCTACGACCTGGTCTCACGCCCTGTATTTGCATCCCACGAACATAGATTTCAAATGACCTCTAAATCCGGCATCGGTGCGAAGAGGAGCGATCTGGTGTTCGATGAGGACATCCCCGTTGATACCCCCTGCATCATATCGGTACCCACGATGACCTACTCACGGGAAAGACAGAAATACGAGCATGGATACACCATTATAACCATTCGGGAAAACGGCGCCCTTTCAATCCACGCCTACCACATGGGGAAATCCTTCACCCGGCAAGAGCCCCTCGCCAGGGAGAACAGGTCACAGAACCAGATAGCCATCAAGGACATCGAATGGAACTGATCACCTGCCCGGGGCGGTGAATCCCCTTGACTGCATTAAGGGGTTCAGACCCTTGACACATCAGGATAGTAATTAGCAAAAAACCTCAGAACATCGATGTAGGAAAAAAAGACCTTGATCAATTCCGGATCGAACTGCCTTCCTGCATTGTCGAACATCTCCTCGATCACCCGATCCTCACCCCAGGGCTCCTTGTATGACCTGCGTGAAGAGAGGGCGTCGTAGACATCGGCAACCGCAACGATCCTTCCGAAGAGGGGTATATCATCTTCCTTTTTGGGCAATGGCCTGTTCCCCGGCCCTGAGAATCCGGGGAGGGGTTTACCGGTAAGAAGGTCGATATGGCCCGGATATCCCGTGCCATCCCAGCGCTCATGGTGGTTGAGGGCCACCTCGGCAGCCACCTCATCGAGTTCCGATCGCATGCCGGTGAAAAGCCTTGCGCCCAAATAGGTATGGCTCTTGATTATGTCGTATTCTTTTGAGGTCAGGCGCCCGGGTTTCTTGAGGATGACATCACTCACCGCCACCTTACCGACGTCATGCAACATGGCAGCCATCCTCAACATATCCTTCCTGCCGTCGATCTCGGCATGAGAAAGGCCGTTTCTCAATCCCCAGCCCTCAAAGAGGACCACCGCATACGAAGCGACCCTGTTGACATGTGCGCCGGTTTCATCGGGATCGCGCAACTCGGCCATGCTTGTCATCCGAAGAATGAGGTCCCGTGTAACCTGTGCACGCTCCACGGCAAGGGCAACACTCGTGGCAAAGTGCCCTATCATGTCCTCGCTGGAACGCGCAAAGGGGATTACCCTCCCTTTCTCATCCTTTGCATTGATGATCTGCAAGACACCGAGTACCTCGCCACGCTGGTCGGTCATGGGCACGGCAAGGACGGAGGTGGTCCTGTAATCCGATACCCGATCGAAATTCTCATCAAAGGTATACGCCTCCGAACCACTCAGGACATATACATCAGGGATGTTCAGGATCTGCTGATTCCTGGCGACATACCCCGCAATGGAATCATTGTCGATCGGTATGGAAAAGGTGGTATAGAGGAGTTTTTTGTTGGGTCCCATACGCGTGGCGAGCGTGTCATTCTGGGTGTAGCTGAATTTCAATTTGTCACCCTGTTTGAGATAGATAGAGCCTGCATCCGCATTAAAGAATTTTCTGACATTGGTCAGTATTCGCTCGAGGAGGATGTCGAGGTCCTTCACCTTGTTGATATCAAGGCTTATCTGGGTAATGAGCTCTATCTTTTCCTGTTCGTTCATGAATGGTGCGCCCCTGTCTATTAACTAATCGGCAGGGAGAAATCCCCTCATCCGGTTCGCGGTGCGGCATCAAATCGGGCGCATTTTCATCATATATCATGGGCACACTATAGTATGAAATCCACAATGGACGCCTTTCGGTATGGGTTTTAACAGTCAGCAGGCAAAAAGCACATGGAACAAGGGGCCTTGCACAGTCTACATTAAATAAAAACAAGAAATTATAAAATGCCCTATGGATGAGGGCAGTATGCTGATGTGCTTTTTTGTAACAAATCAAAGGCATATGTTCCTTTTTTTGCGCTTTGTCCAGACATGAATTTATAAAATAATTTATATTTATGTATTTATTTTTAACTTATTGAATAATCTGTATGGTATATTTTTTGCTTCTCTTTGGTACTTTTTTAAAGAGGCTGCGGTTATTTTTACGGATCTTTCTGAATCATCTCTTTAAAGGGGGAGACATGAGATTCACGACATACTGCATACTGCTCACCTGTACCGCGTTATTCCTTTTCTCTGCAGCAGCGCCGCCCGCCCTGGCTGTCGGTACACTGGCCGGGACCCCGATAAGCAACAAGGCAACGGCCACCTATACCGTCGGCACGGTAACCGGGCTGACCAAGGATAGCAATACATACACCCTTACCGTTGATGAGCTTATCAATGTCGATGTTACATGGGAGGACGCGTCTGCAGTGGTCGTGACCCCGGGCGCCACATCCCGGGTGCTCACCTTTCTCGTAACCAATACGGGTAACGGCCCGGAAGGCTTCACCCTCTCCGCCCTCAGCACCATCACGGGCGATGACTTCGACCCGACCCTGGTAAATATCTTCTTTGATGATAATGAGAACGGCGTCTACGATGCAGGTGAAACCCAGTACCAGGTGGGGACCAATGATCCTTCCATTGCGGCGGATGCCAATGTCACCGTCTTCGTCCTCAACAATATCCCGTTGGATCCCAATGACGGCGAAACAGGAGACAGCAGGCTGACCGTCACATCCAAGACCGGGACAGGTGCGGGGGAAATCTTCGAGGGTGATGGCCAGGGAGGGACGGATGCGGTCATCGGTTTCTCCGGAGGGACTGATAACGCCACCGGTACATATCTTGTGTCCGGTGTTATCGTGAGCATTGTGAAATCTGCACAGATACTCGACCCATTCGAAACGGATAGGCCTGTTCCGGGGGCAACCATCACCTATTCCATTGTCGTGACCGTGACCGGTTCAGGAACAGCCAAAAATGTCATTATCGAAGATCCCATACCAGCGGCGACAGAATATGTGGCGGGCACACTGAAATTGAACACAGCGCCACTTTCTGACGAAGAGGATGAAGATGCAGGTGATGTCGGGGTAACCAAACCGAACACGGTTACGGTTAAGCTGGGGGAGCTGACCAGCGCATCTGAGACACAAACCATCTCTTTTAAGGTCACTATTGATTAATGAACAATACAATGGAGGGAGAGGAGCAATGAAAAGGATATGTACCCGCATGGTGCTGCCTGTAATTTTCCTTGCATTCGCCCTGAATTACCCGGCAATCGCGCAGGAGAAAGGGCATATCGAGCTGAAGTGCATTGCCGAAAGGGAGATCGAGATTGTCAATGAAAAGGGAGAAAAGGAGATACAGCGGGTGGAGGCATCCAAGGTGGTGCCCGGCGACACGGTGATCTATACGATTTTTTACACCGTTGTCGGAAACGAGACCGTGAACGATATCGTCATCAACAACCCCATCCCGGAGCACATGATCTACAAGGGGGGAACTGCCCTGGGAGATGGCGCGTCCATCACCTTTTCCATTGACGGCGGCAAGGTCTTCGATTCCCCCGAGAATCTCAAGGTGAAGGATGAGGAGGATAAGGAGCGGGTGGCGGTGGCCTCCGAGTATACACATATACGCTGGGCGCTCACGCAGGCCGTGGAGCCGGGTCAAACAGGCCAGGTGTCCTACCTCGCCCAACTGGAATAGAAAAAGGGATATGATACCTTGAGACGCTTTGAGATGCCATGATGCATACAATATACATGGCAACACAAATTCTTGATATGTATCTAAACAATGGAGGATTGCAGTGAAAACCAAGGATTTGCTGTGCATGGCAATTATTTTCGTGCTGACAGGCGCCCTTCTTCTTGGCGTGACGCAGGTGGTCTATGCGGCCGGGACCGCTTCTGGAACCATCATCTCTAACAGCGCTAGCATCGATTATTCGGTCAATACCATACCTCAGACGCCCATAACGAGCTCAGCGGCGACCTTCGTAGTAGACAACAAGGTAGACCTGACCGTTACGACCGACGATCTAAGTCCTGTGTCGATAACCCCTGGAGGCTCCGGATACGTATTGACCTTCCTGGTGACAAATACCGGCAATACGGTCCAGGATTACCATCTGGATGCAAATACGGTTGATACAGGGGGTGAAACCGCGTTTGGAGATGAAACAAAAGATGCTTTCGACATGACCTCGGTAAAAATCCGTGTTGATGTAAACGGCAACGGCATCTATGAAGCGGGAACCGATAACGCCACCTTCATCGATGAACTGGCTGCGGATGTGAATATTTACGTTTTTATCGTGGCGGATGCGCCATTGAGCGCCACGAACGGCCAATATGCATCCTATCACCTCACAGCAACCACACATGACGGCGGATCTCCCGGCAGCAAGGGTAGTGTAACATTGAACACTTCCGGTGACCTTGATGACCCAGATGTTGTGCAAGTTGTTTTTGCAGATGGGCAGGGGTCGATAGATGGAATATCGCCTGACGGGCAATACTCATCTCTGGATGATTACAAGTGTGTTTCATCGGTGCTAACCGTTACCAAAGAGTCGACAGTGAAATCTGATCCGATTAATGGCACATCGAATCCTAAGCGCATTCCAGGCGCTGTTGTCGAATATCTCATAACCGTTTCGAATGCAGCAGGGGCAGCGACGGCAACCGGCATAACGGTATCGGACAGCCTGAATTCTGAAATCACGACCGGGACAATCGCCTTTGATCCCAATTGCTATGGTACATTACCGAACAAGGGCATAATGGTGAAAGCACCGAACCTTTATTCGGAAACTGAGACAGCGCTGACAAACGCTGATGATACTGATGAGGCTGATTTTGGCGTTACCGCTGCAAATACGGTTACTGTTACCGGGATAGACCTGGCTGCCGGGGAAACCGCCACGGTCAAGTTCAGGGTCATCGTGCAGTAGAATTCCCCCACATTGGGTCCTGCGCTGAAAAACATGCCTGCAGTAATCCCCTATGACAATGTCGATTGCTGTTCGCGGAAGGGATGAAGGTATGCGGGTTTTGATTGCATATACTCAGACCTGCGGCATATATCCATGTATGTATGTCTGCACAGACAGTGGCGGTGCATACAAGCAAAGGGACAGGAGCCCTATGGATTAGTGAATATGTGAGACAGTCGATTAAATAAGAATTAAACAGGATGGGAGCTTCCCTGGAGTATCATGAAGAGAGATTTTTCACCCCTGCTTTCCGGCATGTCCCTGGCATGTTCTTTTCGGGTGCGGATAGCGGTGTGGTGGCTTCGGAATCCTCCGATGCTCCTCATACTCCTTTGCCTTTGCCTTCTCCTTCTTGCATCCAATCTGCGGGCTGATTCGACCCGTTTTCCCAGGAAGGTCCTCAATACGGCTAGTGCATCCTACCGGATCGGCGATGAGGCTGCGCTCATGGCCCAGTCCAATACGGTGGCCATGGAGATCGAGTTCCGCACCCCCTCGGAGCTGAGCTTCCGGCAGTATGCGCCCCAGGCGTCCGGCGGGGAATACTTCAGCATCGCAGCAACGGAATATGATTCCGGCGGCAGCGGGGAGTTCCGCCCTCTGGGAGCCCCAACCATATTCGGCACACCCCTTGACATGAGCGGACCGGTTCCCCTTACCCAAAGAGGCATATACCACAAGGGGGAGCCCCTCTTCCTGGTGCTCAGGGATCAGGATCAGGATGTCGATCCTGACCACCGCGATACGGTCCTGGTGACCATCAGCATTGATTCTCTGGGTGAGAAGGAGGTCCTTCGCCTCACGGAATCCGGGGAAAACACGGGGATTTTTGTCGGCTATGTCCAGACCAGCAGTATTTCCGCTGTCATGTATGACGGCCTCCTCTCTGTGGCCGAGGATGTCAGGGTCGCAGCGACATACTCCGACCAATGGGATGGGACGGATACGGATGCATCCGCTGCGCTGGTGGATCCATACGGGATCATCTTTGACAGCATGACCGGGCTTCCGGTGAACGGGGCGACCATCACCTGTATCGATGCGGACACCGGCCTCCCTGCCGCGGTCTTCGGGGATGACGGGGTGAGCGTATTCCCTTCCACCGTCATCTCGGGGGAAAGCGTCAAGGACAGCAGCGGCAGGGCGTATGTCTTTGAGCCGGGCAAATTCAGGTTCCCCTTCATAGCCCCCGGCAACTACCGGTTCGAGATCACCCCGCCTGCGGATTATTTCTTTCCCTCCACCGTATCCGCGAGTATCATCCAGTCGCTTCCCGGTGCGCCCTTTGCCATAGACACAGGATCGCTCGGCGGAATATTCGTGGTGAATCCGGGTCCTGTCGTGCATATCGATATCCCCCTCGACCCTGCCGCATCCGCCCTTTATGTCAGAAAAACCGCTTCCAAGCACACGGTTTCGCACGGGGACTTCATCCAGTTCACGGTGAGTGTGGAGAATCCGAGCGCTGCCGCCACCGTTCCGGGTGTGGAGGTCAAGGACCTTCTCCCCAAGGGATTTCGCTATCAAAGGGATTCAGCCAGAATAAACGGAAAGCATGGGGAAGCCCCCCTCATTGCCCCGGACGGACGCACCATGACCTTTGCCCTCGGGGACCTCCCGGCCGGTTCCGAGGTGAGTGTGAGCTATGTGGCTGAGGTGGCTGCAGGCGCCAGGATCGGGGATGTGGAGAACCTGGCATGGGCAACGGGGATAGGGGGCGAAAATTCCAATATAGGTGCAGTTACGGTGAAGGTCCGCCATGAGTTCATGCGCTCGACCTGCATCATCCTCGGGCAGGTGCGCATCGAGGGATGTGCGGACGGCGGAATTATGCAAAAAGAAAACGCTGACAGGGAGGACACGGGAAAGGCTCCGGCCGCAGACGTGCTTCCCGGTGTGCGGATATATCTTGAAGACGGCTCTTCGGTGATCACCGACAAAAACGGGATGTATCACTTTGAAGGGGTTGACCCGGGCGCACATGTGGTGCAAATGGATGTCGAGAGCATCCCGGAGGGATATCGGCCCAAGGAGGGTGCGCACGACCGGTTCGCCGAGAATGCCTTCTCCCAGTTCATTGATCTCCAGGCAGGTGCAATGTGGCGGGCGGACTTCATGGTCTGTCCGAAAAGGCCGCCGCAGGGCGAGGCATTCATGTCGATTGACGCTGAGCCCCTTGACGATGGAGAAACAAGAGGGTATCTGATTCATATGGGGGGCACGGGTGTACCGCTGCAGAATGTCCGTATCGTGCTGATGCTTCCGGATGGTGTCGCCTATGAGGAAGGGAGCGCCCTCCTCGATGCAGCGCCGATTCTCCCGGAGATTGCCGATGGCGCCCTCACCGTTCGCCTCGGGGATACGCAGGCGGAATGGGCGAAGACCCTGAGGGTGAATGCCTGCCTATCCGAGGCAAAGGGGGAACAGGGATCGGTACGGGGGGTGATGCTTTTTGATACGCAGGCACAGCGCAACCGGCGCACACCCGTTGCAGTTATAGATGCACATTTCCAGGCCGGGAATAGCGAACTCATGAAGGCCAGGACACAGGGTGCTGCTCCTGGGAAGGGAAATGGGGCAGCACAGACCGGGCAGGACGTAACCGAGGGAAAGACCTCCTTTGACGATGCATGGCTGGAGAGCGCCACGTCCGGGTTTGAATGGCTCTTTCCTGCAGAGGGGTATCTCCCCTCCATCCCAAGCATAAAGGTAATGATAAAACATCATTCATCCGAGCGGATCAGCCTGCTCCTTAACGGGCAGGAGGTGGACCCCCTGAATTTCGACACCCTGATCAAGAACAAATTAGGCACCGCAGCGCTCAGCGTGTGGCGGGGGATCGACCTGCATGAGGGTGACAACCTCTTCGATGCGGTGCTTCGGAACAGCCAAGGAGAGGAGACGGGTCGCATTACCCGTTCCATCCATTATTCCGATATCCCTGTCGATGTGGAGATCCGGGAGGAGGATTCTGTCCCCTGTGCCGACGGGAAGACCCCTCCGGTGATCGCCATCCGCCTCACCGATAAATATGGCTATCCGGCACGGCAGGGGGTCATCGGCGAGTTTTCCGTGGATCCCCCCTATGCCGCGTTGCAGGAGTCGGAGGCGTACCAGAATTTTCAGTTGTCCGGCATGAACAAATATCGCCCGCGCTATACGGTGGGCAGGGATGGGATTGCGCTGCTGAGGCTTCAACCCACCTCCTCCACCGGTGAGGTCGTCATCCGGCTGAATCTTGCAGGGGGCGAGCGGGAGATCAGGACATGGCTAAGGCCCGCTGCCAGGGAATGGATACTGGTGGGGCTTGCACAGGGGGGCATCGGATACACCACCGTACGCGATCATATGGAAGGGGCGGATGAGACCGGCATGGAGGAGGGGATGATCACCGATGGCGGGGTGGCATTCTTCGCCAAGGGACAGATCAAGGGGAAATGGCTGATGACCATCGCCTATGACAGTGAGAGGGATACGCACAGGGATGATAAAAACCTCCACCAGGACATCGACCCTGATGCCTACTACGGCCTGTATGGGGATTCCACCAGCCAGGCACACGAGGCGGCAAGCACGGAGAAGCTGTATCTCAAGATTGAGCGGGGGCAGTTCTATGCCCTGTTCGGGGATTACGATACCGGCATTACGGTCACCGAGCTTTCCCGCTATAGCCGGACCTTCACCGGGTTCAAGACCGAAGGGCAGTCGGAATATTACACCTTCAGCGCATTCGTGAGCGAGACCAACCAGGCATTCATCAAGGATGAGATACGGGGAAACGGCACCTCGGGCCTCTATCACCTCTCCAGGAGCAATATCGTCCAAGGCTCCGAGAAGGTGGCCATCCAGACGCGCGACCGTTTTCACAGTGAAAGGATCATCTCCGCTGAGCAGCTCACCAGATATATCGATTATGCCATCGATTACGAGACCGGCTCCCTCTATTTCAAGCAGCCTGTCATGAGCAAGGATCAGCAGTTCAACCCCGTTTTCATCGTGGTGGATTACGAATCCCATGACAATGGGGATCGATCGGCGAATTACGGAGGCAGGGGTGCGGTAAGGCTCATGGACCGCGGGCTTGAGCTGGGAGCGACCCATATCCACGAGGGCGGAATCGGTGGCCAGGGGAACCTCTATGGCGTGGATATGACCTATGACCTTTCCCACGGGAACAGCATCAAGGCGGAGGTGGCGCACTCCAGCTCCGACTTTGCCGGGACAAAGAGGGAAGGGGATGCCTACATCGCCGAGGTCACCCATGAGTCGGATCAGGGGCACGGATCCATATATATCCGCGAGGAACAGGACGGCTTCGGCCTCGGCCAGCAGAACGGGAGCGAGACAGGAACACAGAAGGCGGGTGCGGAGGCATCCCGTATAGTGAATGAACGGATCACCCTCTCCGGACAGGCATACCGGTACACCTTCCGCGCCACAGGGGCGGTACGCGACGTTCTGGAGGGGGAGGGAACATACCGGAACGGAGCCTATTCCATCAAGGCCGGCATGAGGGGTGCAGCGGATGAACTGGGAGACGGCAGGGTGAACAGATCCAATCAGCTCTTGGCAGGCGCCGGGTATGATGCGTTCGGCGAGCGTTTGAGTCTATCGCTGGGGCATGCCCAATCGGTGGGTGGGGATAACGACAGCGGGGATTTCCCCACCCGCACCATGCTGGGCGCGGATTATCATATTGCTGCGGATACCACCCTCTTTGCGACACATGAGATAACCGATGGAAGGGCAGAGGATACACAGATGTCCCGTATCGGTCTGAAGACCAGCCCGTGGTCGGGGGGGGAGGTGCAGACCTCCATGCAGCAGGATATCAATGAGAACGGTCCCAGGACCTTTGCCAATCTCGGGTTGCGCCAGACCTGGCAGGTGACCGAGCAATGGGCGGTGGACGGAAGCCTTGACCAGACGAGGACTATCGAAGATTCTGGGAACACCCCCCTGAATCTCAATGTATCCCCGGCATCCGGCGGGGGCGATGATTTTACCTCCCTCTCCCTGGGCGCCACCTATACAAGGCAGAAGTGGTCATGGACCAACCGAGTGGAACGGCTCATTTCAGATACCAGCCACAAATGGGGGGTGTTCACCGGCATCCTGGGCGAGCCCCGCCATGGCCTCGGCCTGTCCTTCAGCGCACAGGTATTCCATACCGAACATGCCACGGGTGCAGAGGACAGCACGGGCGATATCCGGCTCTGCCTCGCCCATCGGCCGACGCAAACGGACTGGATCATCCTGGACCGTCTGGACTTCCTCGTTGACAGCCGCAGGGATGACGATACGGACCTGGACAGTTGGAGGATCGTGAATCACCTGAATGCGAATTACACCCGCGGAAGGACCCAGCTCTCCCTTCAGTATGGGGCAAAGTATGTCCTGGAGACCATGGATGACGACAAGTACAGGGGATATACCGACCTTATCGGCATGGAGGGGCGTTATGATATTACCAAACGGGTGGATGCGGGGGTGCGGGTGAATATCCTGCACTCATGGAATGCCCGGCAGCTTGATTACTCCTATGGCCCTTCCATCGGCATGTGTGCGGCGAAAAATCTCTGGGTCAGCATCGGATACAATATCTCGGGCTTCACCGACAGGGACTTTTCACACGCGAATTACACGGCGCAGGGTCCCTATCTGCGCTTCCGTTTCAAGATAGACCAGACAAGCGGCCGGGATGTCACGAGGCTGGTGAGGATGCTCTTCTCATGAGGGGAATGCCTTCACAGGGAGATGACCCTGTAATGATCCGGATCGTTCGGAGGAGAATATGTATACGGAAGGGCCTTATCGCATGCACGAGCATCCCCCTTTTTCTTTTTTTATTCCTCTTTCTGACGGGCACAGGCCCGGTGAATGCGGGAACACCGGTGACATTGTACCGAAGCTTTGCCGGGAATATAGATTTCACCTGCACCGGGGGGACATTGAGGACACAGCCCAATCCGGTCAATGCCTGCGCAGTGACAGACCACGGCTCTGCCCCCCTTTTCGGTATACCTTCCGGCGCGGTGATCAGGGCGGCATATCTTTACTGGGCGGGATCATTCGCCGACCGGAGGGGATCAACGCAGCGAACCCCCGATTATGACATAACCTTTGAATCGTATAGCCTGACCGCAGATCGCACCTTCACCGAGAGATTCCGCTTCTCAGGGACAAACTATGACTATTTCTGCGGTTTTGCCGATGTCACCGCGATCGTTGCCGCAAAAGGGAACGGGACCTATTCCTTCGGAGACCTGAGTGTCAACACCGGCTCCCCCCATTGCAACAGTCAGGGCGTTGTGGCGGGCTGGTCACTGGTGGTCGTGTTTGAGCATCCCGGGGAGTACTTCCGGGTCATCAACCTGTTTGACGGATTCCAGTACTACTGGGGCAACCAGATCATCCTGACCCCGGGCAACTTCCGCATCCCGGATCTGCCCATAGAGGGGAAGCATGCACACATAAGCTGGGAGGGGGACGAGGAGAATTCAAATCCCTTGTACGGCTATACGGAGAGCCTCATCCTCAATGGGAATCTGCTCACGGACGGCCTCAATCCCATCCACAACCAGTTCAACTCCACGATAAACAGCCTGGGTGTGGACAACAGCTACGGCGTGGATATCGACACATACGATATCAGCGCCTATCTGCATGCAGGCGACACCTCGGCCACCACCATATACCGCTCGGGTGAGGACATGGTGCTCCTGAGCGCGGAGATCGTCTCGGTGACCAACACCCCGGTGGCGGATCTTGCGATTACCAAGAATCATGCGGGGAGTTTCACCGTGGGGGAAAACGGCACGTATACCATTATCGTCAGCAACAACGGTCCCCATGATGCGGAGGGCACCATTATGGTGAGCGATGCCCTGCCCGCGGGTCTTGATTATGTTACAAGCTCGGGCACCGGATGGACGGCGGACACATCCGCATTGCCGGTCATCACCTGGTCGCATCCCGGCCCGCTGCCCGAAGGTGAGGGATTGCCTCCCATAACACTGACCGTTTCCGTTGAATCTTCGGCTGTTCCGCAGGTCACGAATGCGGCAACGGTCTCCAGCCCCACCTTCGATAATATTGCCGGCAACAACACCAGCAGCGACCCCACCGCGGTATTCGGCCTTGACGCCGCCAATAAGCCGCTGTATCTGTATGGAAGCCCGGGGCTTGAGCTTTCCAGGACCCCACCCCAGGGGTCTCCGGGATCGGTGTACATTGCAGGAAACGGGGGGTCAGTTCAATGGGAGATGACGCCGGCGACCGCAGCCCCGCTCACCCTCGCCGCGGGGCTTCATCCGGTGAGGCTCTGGATACGCCGTAATTACTATGGAAGCTCCCGGACCCTCACCGTGGCGCTTGCCTCAACCGGTGCCACATCCGGTCCCATCGGGGACCCGGTCACCCGGACCGTAAGCATGTGGGGGACCACCGAAATCGTCTTCAATGTATCCCTGCCCTCCGAAGTCACCCTCCTGCCGGGCTCGCAGATCACCTTGACCGTGACCAACGAATCCTCTTCCTATTACTATTCCGTATATGTGTATCCCTCCTATGAAGGGGCCACCTCACGGGTTGACCTGAATGCCGCCACGGTCATCGATATCCATACCGCAGGGGCATATGATGCACCCTATCCCGGAGGGGGTGCTCCGCAATGTTTCCTCCCCGGCTCCCCAGTGCACATCAGGGCACTGGTGGGTGATCCCTTCGGAAGCTTCGATATAAGCGGCGCCACCGTCACCATAATCGATCCGGAGAATTTCATCGTCATTGCCGACGCCCCCATACCGGAGGTTTTCGATTCAGGGGGATCGGACGCAGTGTATGAATATCAATACGAACTGCCTTCATGGCCCACCGGGACCTGGCAGGCGATCATCAGGGCCATGGAAGGGACAGAAGGCCTGGTGAACGACGAATATGTCTGCACGTTCCTTGTCGGCGCTCCGGAGCTCCTGGTCATGAAAAGCGTCCACACCCTTTCGGATCCGTACAACGAAAATGTCAATCCCAAGGCGATCCCCGGCGCAACCATGCTCTATACGATTACCATCACCAATCAGGGGATATGCCCTGTCGACGACGACACGATGGTGATCATAGACCCCATCCCCGAACATGCATCCCTGTTTGTGAATGATATTGACGTCCCCGGCTCGGGGCCTCTCCTTTTTCTGGACGGGACGGCCCCAAGCGGCCTGACCTATACGTTTACCAGCCTGGAGAGCACCACGGATGATATCGACTTCTCCGGCGACGGGGGTGCAACATACACCTATGTGCCCTCCCCGGATGCCCACGGATTTGACGGGAATGTCTCCCATATCAGGGTTTCGCCCAAGGGCACCTTCCAGGGGAGCAGCACCCCGCCCGCCCCATACGCTGATCTCAAATTCAAGGTGCGAGTGGACTGATCCCCTGCTGGCAATGCCCCCGGAATCCACCCCATTCCCTTTACATTTTGTGCCGCCCTTGTTAAAATTTATAGTAAATAAAAGGTTTTTCCCCAGCAATGACTATGAAGGGAATTGTACCGATTCCCCGCATGGACTCGGCAGTCCTTACATACCCTACGATTGTCGGCGTGAGGGGTGGTGTTTCAAACCGTCATGCACACAGAAGGCGCTCCCTTTCCAGAAGCCTGTTGGATGAATCGAGACGAAGGGAGGTGAGAAGTAACCATCCGGTATAAGGCATCCTTTTAACACCTGTCGGTTCGTTCCACAAGGAGGTATAAGCAGTTCGTTTAAACACACCTGAATTGCGCCTTACATGAGATCCGTTTTGCAGTGTCCACGTTTTTTTTTGCATTTAGGAGGTTTGCCATGTTTGGAAAAATAAACATTTTGAAATGGGGGGTAATGACACTTGTAATCCTAATGGCTGTGGTGCTCATCAGCGCGCCATCGGCACGCGCCCAGTACTGGTCCGCCCTTCCCCCGTATAATCTTCTCTGGCCGCTCTGGTCTCCTGCACTTTCTCCGGTCGATGCGGTCACCGGTCTTGCGACCCCCCTGATTTCCCAATTGACCGCCGGCACCAGCCTGCCTGTTCAACCGGGCCTCGTATGGAATCCTGCGCGTCAATTTCCGTGGCTTCTGTACAATATCCCCGGGATACTGGGAGGCGGCATAACCTACTTCGATCCCTATTTCGGTCTCAATCCATGGCCCCCGTCGAATCTTCTCGATTCCCTCACTGGACTGCCTGCACCCCTGACTCTCCCTGTGGATTTCGGGCTTCTTCCCCCCACGGACCTCGCTACGTTCGGTCCATTCGTGGGGCAGGGAAATCTCTCATTCCTCGCGACCTATCCCACTGCGAACTTCGGCATCCCATTGGCAAGCCTGCTGACGGCCGCACAGATATGGGGGCTGTAGCTCTTCTGATGTAATAGACGTTCTTTCACATTGACAGCAGCGGATGGAATGAGGCCGTCTGACACCATAAAAAACATGCTGCCCCTTACGACAGGGCCGGTGGAAGACGGCCTCTTCCCATTGTGCGGCAATCATGCCCTATCCCTTATAATGCATGATATACGTTATCCCATTGTTTCACCACGGATTATTTCGAACAATCCATCAACGGCATACGAACCCCTCTTGTATCGATCCATGAGTCAAAAAATTGCCTGTATGTCATTTATGGTATACAATAATAAGAATGATACTATGGATTCTCCTCCCACCTGCTGGATATTACAAAGGGTTCACTCCCTCTGACACGACAGTGAAACTTTGGCGTTACATAGGTAGTGGGATATGAAATCGACCGACACAACCTCCCGGCCAAAAACTGGCTTTCCCCATAAGAGGTTTCGTACCCTCGCCGAGGAATATGCCCACGGTCTCTTGAGCCAATGCATGGTCGTCGAAGGGGTGAATCCCGAACGTATGATCCGCAGCAGGGCATTCCTGAGCATGCTCATCGCCAATGCACGGATGTTGGAGGATTTTTTGGATGATCATGGTGCGCGGCGAAATAAGCGCTGGTTCTATTTCAGGGAACTCGTGGCCACTGCCCGGGGATTTGGACAGACCGGGTATCTGATCGTCTTCATTCAAAAACGATATCCCCCGGACAGCATCGAGCTGAAGGATTTTACGGAATTCTTCCGCCGGTTGGAGCAGGTCCGGCATTTCCACGAAAAGGCCCTTACCTATATCTTCAAGAAACTGCTGCTGCGGGCCCGGGAGCTCGGCATCCAGCCTTCCCCAAAAAATTTCGATCCGGTTGAGGAGAATATCTCTCTGGAACACCTTCCCCTTCCGATTACCAAGGTGCGGACATTTTACGGCAACGAAGAGAAGGATATCGCGAAGATCTGCTCCCTCTACCAGAACCTTGCCCAAAACTTTGACCCGGTCGCCTGTCACACCGATAAACAAAAGGTTAAAAAAATAAAACAGATCGTCCCGGATGTGATCAACGAGGAATGCATCCGGAGTTTTGAATTGGAGATGCACAACCTCGAATCCGTCTATGACACCTATGTCAATGACCGATCCCGTGAGGACAAGGATCCCCGGCTGTCACATCTGCGGAATTATATCTCCATTCCGCTGTTGCTCCTGGAGGCGGCCCGGGCATGGACGCATTTTTACGAACGTCATCCGAAGATCCATCAGGAGATACACAGGGAGATGCAGACGGAATGCATCCTTGACTATATCGTCACCTGGGCCTTGTACTATTGCAGAAAGTTCGTGGCCTACGGGAAGAACCTGGCCGAAGAACTCCTGGAGGATTACACCTCCAAGGGTTCCATAGAATTACCCATCCCCAGAAACCTCGGTTTTCACCTCAGGCCGGCCACCCTGGTGGCGAAGATCGTCAATCACTACGGTTCGGAGGTATCCATGTATGTGGGCGAGGACCGGTTCGATGCAAGCAGCATCCTGAGCATCACCTGGGCAGGGGGGAAGCTCGCCAGGGACAACATACAAAAGGTGACCTTCGTCGGTGATAAGAGGACGCTTGAGGACCTGAAGATCCTGGCGAGCGTCAATTACGGCGAGGATACCATGGGGAAGGATCAACCCCTGCCCAAGGAGCTTTCCTACCTGAGATAGGTCCTTCCGCTTCCGGCTAGTCCGGCAGGCTCCTGATCCTGAAGCTATTCAACTCCACCGTGCTCTCCCATTGGGGCAGCCTTTCAGCCGGACCTTCGATCCGCACAAGCGGGGGGGTGCGGTCCGCCAGTGCATTGATCTTCGCCCACAATGTGATGTCTGCCCAGAATTGCGGAGGCGTATCAGCCGCTGCCACGGATGAGAAGATTGCGCCCGGCGTATCACAGCCGCTACGGATAGCCTCCAGGGCAAGATGCTCCAGCCGGCCCAGTCCGGTTGCCGGGTCCGGCTTTTCCTGAAGCCATCGCTGAACTGCCGAGGGGACCCATGGCAAGGGTGCATTAGTCCCTTTTGCCAATTCGGAAAACAGCGCTGAATCCTGCGTGGCAAATGCCCTGTCCACGACCACGGCAAACCTGAACTGGGAATCCGTGACCGGGCGTCTGCGGTCATACAGCGATGCAAACTGAGAGGGTTGTAGCTGGCCAAGCCCGTTGAATGGTACGATTCCGGGAAATGCATCCACACAGAGAAGCTCCGCCCTCTGGATGTCCTGGTGAATCAGGCATGTCAGGATGTGCGCGAGCATGGACTGATCGAACAGGCACGCGTCAAACCACAGGACGATGCGGTCGTAGCCTGCTGCCTCCGCGAGCTTTCGGTATTGGCCGTTCAGTGTGTTCAGAACATACTCCCGGTCCAGTCCGCCGCCGGTTGCCTGCTCAAGGAACCGTGCACGGGCATCGAGGGTGTCCCCATCGGGCCAGCCGGGGTTTCGGGGGCCGTCGTAGAGGATGTCGTGCCATACGAACACCTCCCCGGAAATGCCCGACCTTGACAGGCTGCCCCCTGCGCAGTCGCCGCTCGTGATATGAAGCACATCGCTCATGAAGCTAATCGCCTTTGTCAATAGTGGCTTATGGGGCAGGTGCCTCCCAAAGACTGCCGGTACAGCGATTCTCCGCATGCTGTAATCTTTTCGATCCACATGGAGGAGGCCCTTATCCGTGATCTTGAGCCTTGGAATCACGGGCAAGGCCATGCAAGAGGGCGTGAGGAATCGGTTGCTCACTGCCTTTAGGCTTCCAGCTTTTACAATCCGGATATGCCATTAATTCTACAAATAATCAGGAGGAAATGAAAGATGTCTTTTTTGACACAGGGGGGAGCAAACCTTGATCTTTGTCAGGCAATCCACTATAATAACGCGCAATTTCGTTTTCGCGGAGTGGTGGAATCCCTCCGGACTCTGGGAGTATATCCCGACAACATTTATGATATGTAACGAAGCATGAGCTTTTCCTTGCTTAAAGAGCGAAAGATGCAGCAGACACTGGTCCTGATAAAGCCCGACGCCCTCCTCTATTCACTGACCGGATTCATCATCGAGCGGGTATCGGCGGTCCTCAACCCGGTCATTGCAGCCGCCAAGGTGGTCCGCGTCACCAGAGAGCTCGCAGAGGCACACTACGCCAATATCCAGGGAAAGCCCTTTTTTGAAGCCACCATCAAGTACATCATGGGAGAACTGCACTATCCCACCCAGCCTGAAAAGAGGAGGGTCGTAGCCATCACCTATGAGGCCCCCGGGATCGTCCAGGGGATCAAGGAATACTTCGGTCCCACGAAACCGAGGGACTGCAAGATACTGGCAAAGACCGAGGGGATCATTACCCTGCGTTCACAGCTCAGCTACACGGATTATTCCGTGGACCAGGAGGAACTCATCGATAACGCCGTTCACGCATCGGGGAATCCACAGGAGGCAGAACGGGAGATAAAGCTCTGGTTCGAACCGGGGGAGTTTCCCTTCCAGCACCGCCTCTTCCCCTATCAAGAATCACGGGAGCACTTCTACATCCTCCCCGACCCCCTTGCCGAGCAGGGGATTAAGATAACGTCATCCTATGTGGAGGGGAGCAAGTGCATCATCGCACCCGGGAACCTCGTCTGGAAGAGCGACTATCAGGACCTTGTCGAATACCGAAACGGCGACCGTAACCCGAGCCAGCCGCTCAAGAGCATTATTGCCAAGTACGCGCTGAAAACCATCTGAAGGATACCACATCATGCCGAAACAGAGAATCTTTTTTATGATCAAGCCGGACGGAATGGCCATGGAGGGAAAGATCATGTCCATGGTGGAACCCCTTGCCCGGATCGTCGCCTCCAAAGCCTTTGACCCTGCCGATATGGGGAGGATCGAGCGGCTCTATGCCATGCATCGGGGGGCATTCTTTTACGAACGGCTCCTGAATTTCTTCAGGGGCAGACCCATCAAGGTCTTTATCCTGGAGGAAAGGGAGGACTATCCCTACAAGAAGGATTTTGTCGAGGATCTTGTTGACCTTGTCGGTGACACCGATCCTGCCAAGGCAAAACCCGGCACCATCCGCAGCTTGAGCAGCGACTCCATAGCCCGCTCCATTGCCGAAGAAAGGGCGGTCAACAATCTGGTCCACCGATCCAGGACCAAAGAAGAGGCGGAACACGAGGCCGCGATATTCTTTGAGGATGCACGTGTACAGCCTGTCGAGACAAAGGCCGCACAGCAAGGGAAACCCTCACGCAACTGCAGTTGTTCCCGGTGATAGGCGCATGTTACCTGATGCCCTTTCGTTATTCGGTGTCACGAAGGGAACCGGCCCAAAAGGGGCATCGACCTTCCACGGCCTCCGGCGCGGATTCCAATATATCACCTCCCTTTGCACAATCATACGCTGAACGCCCGTTATTGGAAGTTTGACAGCATGTCCGAGACAGTGCGCATACCAGAGCAGGAGATCTTCAGCTACCACCTCGGTGGAAAGGTGGGGATGGAGGCCCTCAAGGCACTCACCGATCAGCGATCCCTGAGTATTGCCTACACGCCCGGGGTGGCCCGGCCATGTCTGGCGATCAGGGAGCATCCCGACGACATATTCAGGTATACCTCCAGGGGGAATCTCGTGGCTGTGGTGACCGACGGGACCGCGGTGCTCGGACTTGGGGACATCGGCCCCCGGGCGAGCATACCGGTGATGGAGGGGAAGGCGGTCCTGTTCAAGCTCTTCGCCCGTATCGATGCCTGGCCGGTACCCCTCGAGCATTGCCGAACAGGAGGGAACAGCGGCCCGACGGACACGGAGCGGCTGGTTGATACGGCAGCGAGCCTCGCATGCATGTACGGGGGGATCAACCTCGAGGACATCGCCGCCCCTGCCTGTTTTGCAGTCGAGGAGCAGCTTCAGGAACGGGTCGATTGTCCGGTATTCCATGACGATCAGTGGGGCACCGCCATTATCACCCTTGCCGGCTTGAAAAATTATGCGTATCTTGCACACAAGGCACTCGAAGACCTCTCGGTGGTTATCAACGGTGCAGGCGCCGCCGGCATCAGGATCGCCGAAACCATCAAGAACGAAGGGGTAAGACGCATCCTGCTGGTCGACAGCAAGGGGGTCATCCACGACCGGCGTGACGACCTGAATCCCTACAAAACGGCCTTTGCAGCGAGTACGTCGAAGAGGAGCCTTGCGGACGCCATGCAGAATGCGGACGTGTTCATCGGCGTATCCGTCCCGCGGCTGGTCACCCCCGCCATGGTCCGGTCCATGGCCGATTATCCGGCCATCTTCGCCATGGCCAATCCCGATCCGGAGATAACGCCCGAGGAGGTCAGGGAGGCCATGGGAAAAAGGCCGTACATCATGGCCACCGGCAGATCGGACTACCCCAACCAGATAAACAATGTGCTGGGATTCCCCTACATCTTCCGGGGGGCGCTGGACGTACAGGCAAAACGGATCAGCCCCTCCATGAAACGAGCGGCGGCCGAATCCCTTGCCGGCGTTGCCCGGCTCGAGGCACCGGACCATGTCAGGGCGGCGTATCCCGATGCCGACCTTTCGTTCGGCCCCCAGTACATAATACCCAAGCCCTTCGATCACCGTCTCCTGGTGGAGGTCTCCCTGGCGGTCGCCGAGGCGGCATGCAGGGAAGGGAACGCATCGATCACCGACCTGACCTTCTATCGTCACTACCTGGAGGCCCTGGCCTACGCCCCCGGAGGTGACGCCCGCATTCCCTTTATTCCCGAAAGGATCGCCCGTTTCGGGGATCTCCATACCCTGTGCCTGGGCAGAACCCCCGATGGGAATGCCGGTTCCTTCCTCTTCGACCCCCAGGATGCGATCCGTCTCATCAATGACATACCCATGCCGGATAGCGAGATAACCCTCCACCTGAAAAGCGGGAGAATCATCGGGATCGATTGATATCCCCTTCCGTTTCCGGCGCACGATCGCCATCCTGCCAAAGGCACTATCGCCGGCATTTTTTTGCGAGGCCTCACCAGGCGCATAGCAATAGCAGTTCCGATTCTGAATCATTAGGCTGATGCAATATCACAATCGGAATTGTCGGCCCGGCATCCCCTTGTTTGACAGGGCCTTGTCATTCGAATAAAATGAGCCGGATATACTTGTTATGCAGGCATGCCGAACATACACCATGTGCGTCCATGCGACGTTTTTGGAGGTAGCGAGATGATCGGGAAACAGATCCGCCTTGAAAGGATCATGAATCGCAATTCAAAGAGAACGGTCATCGTACCGATGGATCACGGCATCACCCTCGGTCCCATACCCGGGCTGATCGATATGAAGGAAACGGTCGGTCAGGTGGCCGCAGGCGGCGCAAACGCCATCATCATTCACAAGGGGATCGTCGAGTCCGGCCATCGTGGTCAGGGTGCGGATGTCGGCCTCATCATACATCTATCCGGAAGCACGGTCCTTGCCCCGGACCCGAATTCGAAGGTCCTTGTGTGCACGGTGGAAGAGGCCATAAGGCTGGGTGCCGACGCCGTGTCCATCCATATAAACATCGGGTCCGATGACGAGAAGGTCATGCTCAAGGACCTCGGCTCTGTGGCGAAGACCACCCGCGACTGGGGCATGCCGCTGGTGGCCATGATGTATACCCGGGGGAAAAAGGTGAAAAACGAATACGATCCCAAGGTGGTAAAGCATGCGGCCCGGGTGGGCGCGGAGCTGGGAGCTGATATCGTCAAGGTAGCCTATACGGGATCGCCGGAATCCTTCGCCGAGGTGGTGAACGGATGTTTCGTACCGGTGGTCATCGCCGGCGGTGAAAAAATGGAGACCGATCAGCAGGTGATGGAGATGGTCAAGGGCTCGCTGGAGGCAGGGAGTGCGGGTGTCTCCATCGGAAGAAACGCATTTCAACACAGGGAGCCCAAAAGGCTGGTCTGGGCCATCAGCCAGATGGTGCACCATGACTGGTCGGTACAGCAGGCCCTTGACTACCTCGAGGGAAACGATGGATAAAAAGGTATGGGTCAAGGCAGTCCCCTGGGACAAGCACCTGATAACCACGGCGCTGGAGAACGGTGCGGATGCGGTGTATGTCGAGGATACGGATGTGGCGAAGGTGAAGCAACTGGGGAGGATACAGACCATCGCCCCGCAGGAGGGAGACCTCGGCATCGGCCGGGATATCGTCGAATGGGAGATCAAGGGCAAGGCGGACGAGGACGCCATTGCCAAAAAGGCCCGGGACAAGATGGTCATTGTCCGGACCACAGACTGGACCATCATCCCCCTTGAGAATCTCATCGCGCAGACCGAGGGGCTCATCGTCGAGGTGACAACCGTTGAAGAGGCACGTACCGCGCTCACCATCCTCGAAAAGGGGGTGGATGGGGTGCTCACCACGACACGGGACTGGCAGGAGGTGAAACGGATCATCGGGTGCATAAAACGGGGCTACGAGCACGTCCCCCTCCAGGAGGCGGTGGTCACCCAGGTGAAGCCGCTGGGCATGGGTGACCGCGTGTGCATCGATACCTGTACGAACATGGTTCCCGGCGAGGGCATGCTCATCGGCAACAGCAGCGCGGCGCTGTTTCTGGTGCATTCGGAATCCCTTCCCAATCCGTATGTCGAACCCCGCCCCTTCAGGGTCAATGCAGGCCCGGTCCACGCATACATCAAAACGGTGGGCAACCGCACCCGCTATCTCTCCGAGCTGAAATCGGGGGATGAGGTGCTTATCGTCAATGCAAAGGGTGAAACCAGCGTGGGAATCACCGGCAGGGTCAAGATCGAAAAGAGGCCCCTCCTCCTGATCGAGGCGGAATACGAGGGAAAAACCATCTCTACGATCCTCCAGAATGCCGAGACCATCCGGCTTACCACTCCGGAGGGTTCCGCCGTTTCCGTGGTGGAGTTGAAGCCCGGCGATACGGTGCTGGTGTCCATCGAGAAGGCGGGCCGCCATTTCGGGATGAAGATTGACGAGACAATCGCCGAAAAATAGCGACCTTACGGTCCGTGTTCAATCCGAAGCGTGCTGGATCTGGTATGTGAACGGGATCTTCGAAGGGTATGACGGACTCGCCGTGGTGAGGACCGTGGACAAGGAAAAGGGTGTTCTTGAACTTCTCAGCACAGTGGAACAGTCGTTGGATCTCGAGGAATTGCTTAGGCACCTGGCGGATGAGATCGGCCTGGTGGTCCTGGAAAGGAAAACGCAGGGGGCGCATGGATAGCACGAGGCACGCCCTTTCCCCCGGCCCGCAGGTGCGTCCTCCCTTTGCATGGGGGATGTTGTGTATTGTTGCAGGTCTCCTGATCGGCATGACCGGGTGCGCGCGATACCGCCCTGCGCTCCTCATCAATTATTCCCAGGAGGGTGCCAGGATATCCGTCGATCGTATCTGCCCGGGGGCATCCCCTCATTGGTCTCCGGATGGAACACACCTCGTGTTCGAGGATGGCGGCGGCATATGGATCATGGCCCCCGAGGAGAAGGAGCCGCACCAGGTGATTCAGGCCGGGTCCCACCCGCGGTGGTCCCCGAATGGGAATACAATCGCCTATGATCACCAGGGCATCCGGATATGGGACCGCGGATCAAACGCCCATTCACTCATCTCGCCTGAGGGCACCCACCCCTGCTGGAGCCCCGATGGCAGATCCCTGGTGTTCAGAAACCAGGGGATATGGCTTATGAGCATCGACGGCTCATCCGGGGAAAAACTCCTCAATGAAGGGACACCCCTTGCCTTTTCGCCGGACGGGGCGACTATCCTGGTGGAGTTGTGGGAGCCGCAACTGGTCCTCTTCACCCTGGCACTCCTCAACCGTGCAACCGGCGAGCTTACTCCCATAGGGCCCGGAACGAAGGGATCGTTTGCGCCCGACGGGTACTCCGTGATATATTCGCACGGCGGTATTCGTATCTATTCCCTGGTCAAGAGGGATTCCATCGTGTTTGCCCTTGACGGATACGACCCCGAGTGGTCACCTGACGGCACAAGGATCGCGTTTTGTGCGAGGGGGTACGTGTGGCTCATCGACGCCCCTTATCGCGCCATCCGCGAATAATGGGGGTCCCAGACGGTTATGCGTGATGTTCCATCCCATCTTTCGGCCACCCTTCCCCTGCTTACAAGGAGGGGGATCGATCTTGCGGAGATCTTTTTCGAGCGAAAGATCTCATCCCTGATAAGCTGTGAGGACCATCGAATCGAGAAGATCAACACCGGCATTGATCTCGGTGTCGGGCTCAGGATAATCCACGGGTTGAAGACCTCCTATGCCTACTCGAACGACGTCTCCGAGCCCTCCCTCAGGCGCATGGCTGAATCCCTCACCTGCACACTCGATGCTCCCGGGGATGACGTGGCCATCAACCTGCGCTCTCCAATCATTGCCCCTCCCTTTTCGGTCGAAAAGCCCTTTGACGGGATTGGCGCGAATTTCAAGTCCGATCTGGTGCGCCGCGCAGACCGGACGGCACGGCTCGTTGACCCGGGGCTCATCAAGCAGGTGAAGGTCGTCTATGCCGACAGCATTCAAGAGACATTCCTGATCAATTCCCACGGGGAAAGGATCGAGGAGGCACGTCCGGGCATCATCTTTCTCGTCCAGGTGGTGGCGGCGAAGAAGGGCGACATACAAACCGGGTATGAGGCCATCGGGGGGAAGATGGGGATGGAACTCCTTGAAAATGATCATACCCCGGAGCAGATCGCCACAATGGCCGCACAAAGGGCCATCACCATGCTGGATGCCGATCATGCACCCAGCGGGCCGATGCCGGTGGTGATCTCTTCTGAAGCGGGGGGCACCATGATCCATGAGGCCATCGGGCACGGCCTGGAAGCGGACCTGGTTCAGAAGGGCCTGTCGGTATTTGCGAACCGCATTGGGGATAAGGTCGCCTCGTCGCTGATAACCGTTATCGACGATGCAACCCTTCAGGGGAGGCGAGGGTCCTATTACTACGATGACGAGGGCATTCCCGCCCAGAGGACGGTGCTGGTGGAACGGGGCGTGCTGAAGGGATATCTCTACGATCGCCTCACCGCCCTCAAGGGGGGGGCATCCTCCACCGGAAACGGCAGGCGGGAATCCTACCAGCATGTGCCCATTCCCCGAATGAGCAACACCTTCATCGCCCCGGGCACCACCCCTCCCGGGGAGATCATCGCCGCAACCCGGAAGGGCCTCCTGGTGAAAAAGATGGGGGGCGGCCAGGTGGATACGGTAAGCGGGGATTTCGTGTTCGAGATCAACGAGGGGTACCTCATCGAAAAGGGAAGGGTTACCCGCCCTGTCCGCGGGGCGACCCTTATCGGCAATGGGCCGAAGGTCCTCCAGAACATCGACATGGTCGGCGACGACCTGGGCTACCAGGTGGGCACCTGCGGCAAGGACGGCCAGGCGGCCCCGGTATCCGACGCCCAGCCCACCCTCAGGATCAAGCAGATCGTGGTCGGAGGCCATGCCCTTTCGGATTGACTGTATCCCGCCCTCATCGCCATTCTGATTCAAATATTTCGCAAGATGTCGTTTGACTAAAATGGCCATTGTGGCTATAATAAGGTCATGAAAACCGTTGGAATAAGAAATCTCAAGAACTCCTTGAGCCAGTATATCAATCTGGTAAAAACAGGCGAGCGGATACTGGTAACCGAACATGACCGGATAGTTGCCGAGATAATTCCCTCTACCGGAGGGCCATCCGAATCGAATCTTCTGGAGGATTACCTTTCGGATCAAGTAAAATCAGGCCTTATTGTCAGGGCAAAGAAAAAGATCAAGTTGAAGAAGGTGAAAGGCGAAAGAAGGCCAAACAGGGCGCTTCTCGAGGAAATATACAATAAGACACGGGCGGACAGGGCATGAGAGCCGCCTATATCGATTCCAGCTTTTTGCTTTCTATAGTCTTTGAGGATGAAAGCTACGATTTGTCAATCGATATCTGGAATTCTCTGGATATTCTCTTAGGTTCAATAATCATAGAAATAGAATGCCGGATAAATGTCTATAAATATTGCTTGCTTACTATCAAGGATAAAGAACTTTATCGTGAGAAGGATAGCATGCTTGGCAGGCTGCTCAACGGTATAAACAAGAAAATGGTTGACAATGATATCTTATTGGAAATCAAAAACAATGACAAGTTGAAGCGATTGAGGTCTTTGGACAGCATTCATCTGGCGACAGCGAATATATACAAGAAGCTTATACATGATAAATTGCTGATCTGCAGCTATGACGCACATATGATAAGAATTGCACGAGAATTAGGGATGGAAACCATTAAAAAATAAAGAGCTGCATAAAATTCATAATCTGTTCCTCGATACCGTCCATTGAATTATCAAGTCGCATTGAGGCTATCAATCGCATTGACTCTCACCCTATGGAATCGCCAGTAATTTTGGCAGCATTTTCCCTGTGTGCGCCCAGCCGGGCGCACCAAAAAAACGGGGCACCGGGCGAACGCCCGGTGCCCCATAAAAAGCCAGGTTATATACCGGAGGCTTTTTACACCTCCTTGAGCTTCCCTTCCTTGACCATCTTTCGGGTCCAGCGCGGCCGATGATGCTCGCACCACGCCCTGGTGACCCGGCCCGAGGTGATGACACTCAAGCTGCCGGGATTTGCCCAGGATGCAAGATACCCGTGTCCGATGAACCCGAGGGCGAACATGAATGCGGAGAGTGCATGGAGGGGATAGCTGACCTGAACGGTCCCCCTGCTCCATGAAAAGGGACTCCACATGATGTACCCGGTCACGGATACCACCAGTCCGAAGAAGATGGTGTACCAGAAGAAGATCTTCTGGCCGGGATTGAACTTGTAGAGATCGAAGTGCTGATCCGTCCGGATCAGGTAGCCTCCGAGGACCTTGAACCACTTGACGTCCTCGAGCTCAAACCCGGAGTCCTTGACCCATACTAAAAAGGTAAGGATCAACGAGAGGAAGAACAGGAGCCCGAAGAAATGGTGGACCGTCTTCGCGCCGTGGGGAAATCCGAAGATCCTCTGGAA
The DNA here is from genome assembly GCA_049472315.1 of bacterium. Lineage (GTDB taxonomy): Bacteria > SZUA-182 > SZUA-182 > DTGQ01 > JAFGSM01 > JBLIRM01. The sequence goes on along the minus strand of JBLIRN010000003.1, from coordinate 45,222 downwards.
GATGTCCAGGGAGCGGAACATGAATCCGAACCCGGTGATCATGCAGATGACGCAACTGGTGACCAGTGTCCAATGGGCGATCTTCTCCCATGCGCTTGCGGCATTGACAACGACTTTTCCGGCCATTACTTCTCACCCCCTTCCTCAACCACATGGGGACCGTGCAACCAGAAGTGGAGAAGCACCCCCACGATGGTCAGCGGGATACCCCACTTTACGAGCGGTTTTATGAAATTCTTCCATATCACGACGGAGGTCGGTACCTTGGGATCGACCGGAAGGCCGTACTTGTCGGGTGAATCCTCCAGCACATACATTGCGTGGAGGCCCTTGAGTTCGTTCTCCCCATAGATGTACTTGGCGCCGTTCGCCTTTGCCTCCGCAATAAGCTTGTCCCTGTCGCCATAAGCGATGGCGCCGGTGGGGCAGGCCTTTGCACAGGCAGGGATCAACCCGTTGGCAACCCTGTCGTGACACAGATGGCACTTGCTGATCGTCTTGGTCGCCTCGTTGTACTTCGGCACCTCAAAGGGACAGGTCATAACGCAATACTTGCACCCGATGCACCGATCAGGGTTGAACGCGACCATCCCTTCGGGGGTCCGATAGAGCGCTCCCTCGGAGGGGCATACGATCATGCAGGTGGCATCGGTACAATGGAGGCACTGCTCCTTGGTGAAAAGCCACTTGATCCCATAATCCTCGCCATTCGGATATTCGCTGAACTTGATCCTCGTATAGTTGAAATAGTCCAGGGAAGGGGGATTCTCGAAGGTTCCGCGGTTGATCGTCTTGGTTGCCGCATTCTGGTTCCAGTTCTTGCAGGCAATCTGGCAGGACCGGCACGCGGTGCACTTCGCGGGATACAGCATGAAGGCCTTTTCCTTCTTGTATTCGACCATTTCCATTTACTCACACCCCCTTTCGCACCACGTTGACCATGAACGCCTTGGACTCAGGGATCATGGTGTTGGAATCGCCGACGGTCGGAGTCAGCAGATTCGCGCTGTCACCGAAGGTCAGATTGGGCCCGTTGTTGAAGTCGGTGGTGACCCATCCGTAGTGCCAGGGGATACCCACCTGGTGCACCGTCTGCCCGGCTATGGTGAACGGCTTGAACCGGTCGGTGACGATGGCAATCGCATCCACCTCGCCGCGGGCGGATTTGACGGTGCACAGGTCACCGTTATTGATCCCTCGATCGTTCGCCAACTCCTTGCTCATCTCGACGAACATGGACGGCTGAAGCTCGGCGAGCCACGGCTGCCACCTTGTCATCAGCCCTGTCTGCCAGTGCTCGGACACCCGGTAGGTGGAGCAGACGAGAGGATAGCGCGGATCGCAGCTCATAAACACATCCTGCCCTTTCCCTTCACCCTTCGTGCTGAACATTTTCACCGTAGGGCTGATCATGAGTGGGTTGCCCGGAATGAGGTTCTTCTCAATCGGACATTCAAGGGGTTCGTAGTGCTCGGGGAAGGGGCCTTCGGCAAGACCGGGGCCGAAGATGTGTGCATATCCCTCGGGCTTCATAATGAATGCATACCTGGTCTTTTCCTCGTTCACCAGCGGGGGCCAGCCTCCGTCGGGCACATCGCCCTTCCATCCGCTGCCGTTCCACCAGATGACCGGGTGCTCCTTGTCCCAGGGCTGACCTTTCTCGTCAACCGAGGCGCGATTGTAAATGATCCGCCTGTTGACCGGCCAGCACCATGCCCATTCGGAGTAAAGGCCGATACCGCTCTCGTCCTTGTTGTTGCGACGAGCGGCCATGTTGCCCTTTTCCGTGTAGCTGTTGCAGTAGAGCCAATTTCCCGAGGAGGTTGAACCATCACTCTGGAGGAAGGCAAAACTGGGTACCAGCGTTCCCTTCTTGTAGAGTGTGCCGCCGATCTCCTTGTCTTCCATGAAGTAGCCGTTGATCTCCTTCGCGGCCTCGTGGGCGTCGAAGTGCTTCAGGGAGCCATCCGGATTCTTGGGGCCGTAGTCCCAGGTCATGTTGAGGATAGGATCAGGGTATTTGCTCCCCTTCTCTCCCACCAACTTCTTCACCTTGTGGGCCAACTCGCTGATGATCTCGCCGTCCGGCAGGGATTCGCCGACCGGCTCCACGGCCTTATACCGCCACTGCATCCAGCGGCCGCTGTTGGTGATGCTCCCCTCCTTTTCGAAGAATCCTGCGCAGGGGAGGAAAAAGACCTCGGTCTTGATCTGGGATGGGTTCATGCCCGGTCCCTTCCAGAAGGAACAGGTCTCATTATCGAAGATGTTCACGTTCACCATCCAGTCAAGTTTCCCCATCGCCCTCCTGACCTTGTTGGCATTGGCGCCGCTGCAGGCAGGGTTCTGTCCCCATGCGAAAAATCCCTTGATGTTCCCCTTGTCCATCGCGTCAAAGAGCATTAGCCAGGAGTAGTTCGCCCCGTCATCCAGCTTGGGCAGCCAATCATAACCGAAATCGTTTCCGGCCGTCGCATTCGCCCCGAAGAATGCCTTCAGGAGGCTCACCGAATACTTGGGATAGTTGCCCCACCAGTTGGCGCTCTTCGGATCGTTCGTGGTCGGGGTGGATGCCTCGTTGTATGCCTTGAGCGTGGCAAGAGAGGCCGAAGGGGTCTTGAGGTATCCCGGGAGTATGTGGAAGAGCAGGCACTGGTCGGTGGAACCCTGCACATTGGACTCACCGCGTAGCGCATTCACGCCGCCCCCCGCTATGCCGATGTTTCCGAGGAGCAACTGGATGATGGACATGGTGCGGATGTTCTGGGTGCCCACCGTGTGCTGGGTCCAGCCCATTGCGTACATGATCGTTCCCGACTTGCCTGGTTTACCGGTCGTGGCATATGCCTTGTAGACCTTCATCAGACTATCCTTCGGGGTCCCGGTGATCTGGGAGACGATATCCGTGTCATACCGGGAGAAGTGCTTCTTGAGAAGCTGAAACACGCAGTTCGGGTCCTGAAGGGTAAGGTCCTTCTTGATGATGCCCTGCGAATCCTTCTGAAACGCCCAGGTGGATTTGTCATACTTGCGTGCCTGGGGATCATACCCGGAAAAGAGACCCTCGTTCTCCCCGGGCATCTTGAAATTGGGATTGACGAGAAACGAGGCATTGGTGTACAGCTTGACATACTGGTCAAAATACAGCCTGTTATCCAGGATGTACTTGATCATGCCGCCAAGGAACGCGATATCCGACCCCGACCTTAAGGGGGCATAGATATCCGCCTTGGCCGATGTCCGGGTGAATCGGGGATCAACACTGATAAGGGTTGCGCCCCGTTCCTTTGCCTTGGTGACCCACTTGAATGAAATGGGATGATTCTCCGCTGCATTGCTTCCCATGACCAGAACCACGTCGCAGTTCGCGAGATCCGCCCAGTGGTTGGTCATGGCCCCTCTACCAAACGACTCTGCCAGAGCCGCTACAGTAGCGGAGTGTCAGATACGGGCCTGGTGTTCGATATAGACGAGGCCGAGGGCAGTGAGAAACTTGCGGTAGATGTAGCACTCCTCATTGTCCATGGCAGCGCTGCCCACGGAGGCGATGGCCTCCGTCCGGTTGACGGTCTGCCCCTTGCTGTTCTTAAACATGAAGGTCTTTTCCCGGGTGTCGTGGATCCTCTCGGCGATCTTATCCAGTGCCCAGTCCCAGGAGACCTCCTTCCACTCGCTGCTGTTCGGGGCACGGTACAGTGGTTTCTTGGACCGTGCGGGATTGTTGGCCGAAAGCTGATAGACCGAACCTCCCTTACTGCATAACGAACCCTTGTTGATCGGATGATCGGGGTCTCCCTCCGTATAGACCACCTTCCCCTGGACGGAATGGATGATGATGCCGCAGCCGACCGCGCAATACGGACAAATGGTCGTGGTTTCCTTGGCATAGTCGATCCTCAGAGGAGAGACCTCGGCATGGACCGATGCAACGTCAAACCCCAGCTCTTTCAGAGCAAGGGCGACGGTGCTCGCCCCGGAGATCTTTAAAAAATCCCTCCTTTTAACCTCCATACGAATGTTACACCTCCTTTTGAGGACGTTTGGAATGAATGGCATTGGCTATAAATACTGCTATACTGAGATGGACTCATACATACACTGGTGCGTCGAGTAAAAAATCACCCCCTTCAGGGTTTGAATAGTTAATGGATGGGTAATGGTGCTGCTATGGATTCCGGCGCATATAGGCCGTGAATTATCACATGGAAAACACTTGAAAGGGAAAGGGACAAAAACACCTTCTGCAAAGCGAGACAACATCAACAGGGATTCCTTATCTAACGGCCCTCCGTTGATCCACAAGGGCCAAAGACGCTGTTCAACAAAGACTGTTATCGTACGATATGCCGCCTAAACAAAGGCTTGGAATAGAACAATTTGATTCTATACTATACCAAGAATAATCTCCCCCTGTCAACCTCATCATTATGTCTTTATCGCACCGCATTGCATCGCCACTATCCTTTTATGGGAACCGTTTAAAGGAACCGTATTCTCGCCCGGTTAAGCTGGCGAGCAACATCCTCCGGGAGATCCCTCCCATGCACATATGGCTTGTTGCGTCACATCTCAACCGGCCCCACGGGTCGGGCAACCGTTGCACATTTTCGAGACGGGCCTTACGGGTGGTCGGAAGGAACAATAGATGTATTGATCGGTTACAATTTTTAATGAAAGTATGGTATAAGACCGTAGCAGGATGCAGAAGCTTGTCGGGAATACCGTCTCAATCATATAGCTTGAGGATGGAGGCCATGGCAGACACAATATTGCTCGCCCACGGAAGCGGCGGCATGCTTTCACAGCAATTGATCGAGGAGCACTTTCTCCCTTTCTTTTCAAATCCTATTTTAGGTTCTCTTGATGATGGGGGACTATTTGCCATCAACGGCATGCGCCTGTGCATGTCCACCGACACCTACGTGGTGGACCCCCTCTTCTTCCCCGGAGGTGACATAGGGAAACTCGCCATATGCGGCACCTTAAATGACGTGGCCATGTGCGGCGGAGCACCCCTCTACCTCAGCGTGGCGGTGATCATCGAGGAGGGGTTTTCACTGGGTGACCTGGACCGGGTCATCGCATCCATGGCGCGTACGGCAAAGGAGGCCGGCATAAGCGTCATCACCGGTGACACCAAGGTGGTTCCCCACGGGAAGGGTGACAAGCTCTTTATCAATTCCACGGGGATCGGGCTGGTGAGCTATTCCGGCACCATTTCCGGTACACATGCACAACCGGGGGACACCATCATCCTGAGCGGGACCATCGGCGATCACGGCATGGCGGTGATGAGCATGAGGGAAGGGCTCAGCTTCTCGGGCGAGATACACTCGGATGTCGCCTTTCTGCATACCTTGGTAAAGGAGATATTGACCGCATCGGCACACATTCACTGCATGAGGGACCCCACCAGGGGAGGGGTCGCATCGGTGCTGAATGAAATCGCTGAAAGGTCGCGCAAGACGTTCCTGCTCGAGGAGGAGGCCATCCCTGTAAAACCCTCGGTAAGGGGGGCATGCGAGATCCTCGGCATCGATCCACTATATGTCGCCAATGAGGGAAAGATGCTGGTTTTTGTCGCCGACGAGGATGCGCAAAGGGTACTTGAGACCATGCGGGCCCATCCCTTGGGTAGGGAAGCGGCGGTCATCGGCCGGGTTGTTGAGGATTCGGCCGGTGAGGTGGTCATCCGTACCGCTATCGGTGGAACCCGCATGCTCGACCGGCCGACAGGGGAGATCCTCCCGAGAATATGTTAAATGATTCCTTGCCGGACCCAATGGTAACGAAGGTTCTCCGCAAGGACGTATACCTTGGATACCCTCCTGTCCGAAGAGCGGAATACAATGAATATGGATATACTCATAGTTACAACGAAGGCCAAAGATTATGCATCAGTTCAATCCCTTTTAGTGCTGTGCCCAGATTGGAGCTGGCAAGCATGTTAAAAATGCCTGGGGATACAGCCGGATAAGGATTAAAGGATGCAAAACCGTAAAGAGGACGGTTATAGTTGTACGGGGAAATATATCCTCCATACGAATCCCTTGGATTAACTGAGAAGGCATATCGTCCGGGAGAGTAAGCCGGGTAATTATATCCGGCGGTTATATAAGTAGGCGCTGCGCTATTCCGTACATAAGAGGTCGCGTTAGGCGGATATACATTGCCATTGTATGGATATCTCAAAGACATATTGCTATATGCGGTTGCAGGAAAGCGGTTATACAGAGATCCGCGATCATAATATGGATTGCCGTAATAGACAAAAGTCAAACCCAATCGCTCATTATAGATTGGGTTCATTAAAGATAATGTCGGGGGTGGCGGCGGATAATCAGGAGGGCTTATCTTACGTGTGACAGAATATTCATGGTTGAGATTATAGACATGGATGGCGGCACTACCATGGACCAAGATCCTGCTTGCGTTTTGATCATCAAGGAAACCAGTCCACTTTTCATCATCAAAGAAACCTATCCCCATCTCCCTTCTCTCCGATGCGGTATCCGTTGCCATGGCGTTTGATTCCAGTTTACAGATATCCACCCCTATGACGTTACCTTGACTGTTCTGCCATTCCTTACGAATACCCATCCTGAGGCCCTCATCCCTTAAAAGCCAAAAGGAATTCTCATTGGTGATCAACTGGTATCCATTGAGATTGACGTCGACGGCCTCGGTCATATACCGGCTGTATTCGGCGGGCGACAGCCTCGTCTGCCTCAGAGATTCTCTGAAATCATTGATCTCCGGCGCAAGATTCCGATGGATTTTTTCTATCTGCCTTAGTGCCACATCGGTTATTGCCTTTTGATTTATTCTCAGTGATTCCTCTTCCATATATTTATGCGTGAGCAGGCGAATCCCGACATTTCCATAGGTGAAAATGACTCCGGAATTGGAATTCCCGGTTCTCCACGAATGGGCTCCGAGGATCCCCCCATACACGGATCCGTATACCCATGGCTCTGCAGTGTCCATGTAACCATCCATTCCGCGTATGGCGGCCTCTTCGGAATCAAATATCTCCATCATAAGATTGACTTCTATGTCCTCATCGATTGAAGCCCAGTCTTGTTCAACCACGTATTCCGTTTCACCGGGGTTGGAGCGGTAGGCAATATGATGGCGCACCTTTGTAAGGCGATAGCCGGGGACTTCATCCGCGGTCAGCAGAAAATCCCAGAATCGCTCATCGATCCCTTCATCATCCGTTACCTCAATAGTAATCTGCGCCTCCGTGACGATGCCGGTATCCTTGCCCGAAAGGAGGAGTGTCAGTATGTGCAGGCCCTCTTCCTCCGAGGAATAAAAATATTGATCCACATCGTCAAGATATACATCACCTTCCGTTGTCTTCCACATGAAAATCAACTCCTCATTTGAGAATGGACTGTCAGTAACTCTGCCAAAAATATCCCCCTCTATTGGGTCTAAATTGGTGGGGTTGCCTGCGGGGAATTCAATGTCTAGCGTCAGATCAGATATATTGTCAGGTTTAATGGAGCTCTCTGACGCATTGATCCCTATAATCACAGGCATCAGCTCAAGCGCATCCTCTCCCGTGGGTCTTGATAACAGGAGTTGATCCAGTTCCTCGGCGATTTCCTTTAAATCGTTTTCCATTTCGTCATATACGGTTATCTCGACATGGATGTTATTTCTGACAAAAAGAATCGAATTGTCTGAAACAAAAGAGATATCCCCTGCATGTATACCGTATCGCTCTCCCCTGGAGGGCAAATGAATATTAGCCATGCTACAGGTAGCAAATCTCCAGATCAAAAAATTCTGCGCCTGGAGGCAGGTCTGCATCACATGAATTTTGATGCGTACCTTCCCCTTCTCCTTGACTATCCACCCATAACTGTACCTGGTTCCCAGTACGCCCTCAACGTCATCCATAATACGAATGATGGGTATATCATCCTCCTCCGCTTCCTGCAGCGAGCTGAAATGATCCTTGCTCAGGATTATCCCCGCCCTTACCGGTCCGTTTTTGCCCGGCCAGTTTTCAAAGTCCCCCTCCTCCTTCAGCCGTTCAGCATTCTCCGAAAAATAATCCGTGTCTGCCGATGCTTGAGTTACCAGACTGAAGCCAAGGGTACAACATAGGAGAAAATGTATGGTGAGCATTATTATGATAGGTGTTCTTTTCATGTGGCTGCCATCCCTGTCAGGACTTACCATCAAGATTCATAACCCCTTATGGGTCCACGCTTATCTTTTAATCTCTAACGATGAATCACCCCCTTTGCATAATAAGTCTTACCATATTTGTCACCTGAAATAGCTCATTCTCTAAAATAACATAGACGCCGCCATTTTCCTCTTGGTTACGAGCACCACTATTCGACCGTTTAAAATAAGATTGAGGGTTAACCTATTAATTTCGATATATTAATTGCTAAAATATCCATAATCGATTTCAGATTTTCATTATACTATAACCAGCTCCTTCTCATGACTATGAAAGAACAGGTCAATGAATATAGGAAGAAGATTTTCCCTCAATTTATGGACTACTTTTTCTGGGATGAATTCAGCAGGTGTGCCGAAATTCCGACAAGTCCATGAGGAGTCTTCGAGCCGGCCCGTGCCATAGCCTTCATCCTATCCGCGTCGCGCATTTTGAGGTGATCCGGCAGTCCTCAATTACCCTCTCAAGGTCAGCTATCCGCATTTCTGGATGCAATCGCACATTAATAATCCAGTTCGCATTGAGCAACATCTCAACCTGCATCATCCTGATGGACAACACCAAGGATCTATTGGTTGTTCGCAGTGATTTCCGAGTTAGCCTCGTCTGGTAGGCAACTACACATAGGGCAAAGGCATTGAGAAAGAAGGCCTCAATCGTTGCGACTTCCGAGGTGCTCAGTTTCGACCTCCTTCAAGTCGGCAAGCAGAGTTATAGATTTATTTAGCGGAACAGCTTCCGCATTATATAAAGCATTAGCGTGGCAAGGAGCGCCACACTCTCCAAGCCATCTGCCTGTATATGAGCTTGTTATGGCTTTGGGATGCCCAGGTCTTTACAGATTTTTCTGGATAAATCATCATCAATATCACGATGTCTTGGAATGGTGGTTGCTTTCTTTTCCTTGCGATTTACATAGACTGTATGATTGCCACCTTCCCTTAAGAACTCACACCCATGCTTCTCGATATGGCGAACTAGATCCTGATGTTTCATATTGAAACAGCGCCTAATGGTTCTTTTATTGTTTCTCTCTCAGATATCTCTTCTTCAATAAGTTGCCGGTTAGCTTCCAAAACTAATTGTATTGCTTCAACAAGATTCCTTTTCGTTTCTTCAAGAGTCGTTCCCTGTGTATTAGCCCCTGGTAGTTCTTCAACATATCCAATATAACCATAGGGTGATTTTTCAAAAACTGCCGTTAATATTACTTTCATGTTTTCTCCTTTATTTTAACCATAACACCAAATAATACTTCATAACAATTAAGAACTACTTTTCAAATTATAAATTATGCACGACAATTGGTTCTAAGACAAATGTGGCAATGAGTAGTTATTTAAATGTTATCATAAGCTTATCGAAATATCAATGTAGATGACGCCGGGCCGGAAGGGAATCAATGGCCTGCCCCGGTGTCACAAGGGAATATCGCGGCATCGTTTCATCTTAAGGCTATCCCCTCTGCATTACCGGGGATTTGCCCGCGCATTGAGCGCAGCGGCGCACACCGCCTGGCCGAGGGAAATGCCGCCGTCGTTGGTGGGGACGTGCCGGTGGAAGAATGCATGGATACCCTGCCTGCGCAGGCCCTCGACAATTCCTTCAAGAAGGATTCGATTCTGGAAGCACCCCCCGCTCACAACCACGCGGTCGATCGCATGGCGCTCGCACACAGCGCGGGCGGCATCGACGCCCATCCGGATGATGGTGGTGTGGAACCTGCGTCCGATCACCTCGCGAGGGACCATGCGGTCGAGGTCCTCGACGATGCCCAGGATAATCGGGGCGATCTCCATTCTCCAGGGGGATGCCTCGGTGGAGACGACCACCGGGTACGTCCCAGGGTCATCACTCCGGGAGGCATGGTACTCGAGTTCAATGGCGGCCTGCCCTTCATAGCTGACCCTCCCGGTGAATCCGAGAAGCACTGACACTGCGTCAAAGAGGCGCCCCATGCTCGATGTGATGGGGGTGTTGATCCCCCTGTCCAGCATGGTGTGAATGGATGAGTACGCGGAGGGAGAAATCCCCTCCCGGTCCAGAATCGTGTTGATCACATGGGAAAGGGCATCCTCGCTTCCCTCGTGAATCCGCAAAAGCAGGCCAAGGGCAATGCGCCAGGGATTCAGGGTCGCCGCATCTCCGCCGGGCAGGGGAAACGGCGCAATATGGGCCGCACGTTCAAACCGGACCTCGTCCCCCACCAGCACCTCCCCTCCCCAGATCGTGCCGTCCGTTCCATACCCCGTGCCATCGAAGATCAGGCCGGCCACAGGGCCTTTCAGTTCGTTGTCCGCCATACAGCTCACCAGGTGCGCATGATGGTGCTGGACCGCATAGCAACACGTATCCTTCATGCCGGACATGCCGGAGGCAAGCCGTGTGGTATGGTAGTCGGGGTGGCGATCGTGGGCAATGATCCGCGGGAAGACCCCGGCGATCTCCTGTGTCCTGCTGAGGCATTCGTCGAAAAAACGCCGCGCACCAGGGCTGTCCAGGTCCCCGATATGCTGGCTCAGAAATGCCTGATCTTCCCGCAGCACGCACAGGGTATTCTTCATCTCCGCCCCGAGGGCCAGCACGGGCTCCAAGGAACCGCGCAGGCGAACAGGGAGCGGGACATACCCGCGTGCCCGTCTGATAACATAATGTGTGCCGTTGACCGGCATGACCACCGAATCATCGCAGCGCACCAGGATCTCCCTGTCATGGAGGAGAAAACAGTCGGCAATGTCCTGCAGGGATTCCATCGCCTCGGCGTTTTGGATCGCTATCGGCTCCTCCGAGCGGTTTCCGCTCGTCATCACCAGGGCGATGAACCCCTCGGCAAGGAGCATGGCGTGCACGGGGGTGTAGGGGAGCATCACGCCGAAGGAGCGCTGGCACGGCGCCACCGAGGGCGCCAGGGGATTCGGCTCCCTTTTGGGGAAAAGCAGGATGGGATGGAGAGGGCCATCGAGCAGCGCTGCATCCTGTGCGGCGACCTCCGCATAGAGCCGTATCGTGTCGATGCTGCCGGACATCACGGCGAGCGGTTTCCCCTCCCTGGATTTTCGCGAGCGGAGACGCTGCACCGCCTCCTCATTTGTTGCATCGACCGCCAGGTGAAACCCGCCCAGGCCCTTGATGGCCACAATTGCCCCTTCCTTGAGCAACTTCGCGGTCCTTCGCACGGGATCGTCTGCCTGGATAAGGCTTCCCGCATTATCCACGAGCCAGACGCGGGGACCGCATCGGCTGCAGGCATTGGGCTGGGCATGAAAGCGCCTGGTTGAAGGGTCATGGAATTCCGCCTCGCATTCCGGACACATGCGGAAGGAGGCCATGGAGGTATTCTCACGGTCATAGGGGACCTTCCTGACGATGGTGAGACGGGGGCCGCATTGGGTGCAATTGATGAATGGATACCGATAGCGGCGGTCAGACGGGTCGTTTAACTCCTTCAGGCACTCGGGGCACAGGGCGAGATCGGGGGGAATGACCACCGCAGGATCACATCCTCCCAGGCTCTCCTTGATGACGAAGGAGGTCTCACCCTGCAAGGGGATGGCGGCGACATCGAAGCCGCTGATCCGGGCAAGGGGAGGCGGCCTTGTCTCCAGATCGTCAACGAATTCGTTGACCGCTGCCTCCTCCCCCTCCACCTCGATGGTTACCCCCTGCACCGTATTGAATACCAGCCCCTTCAGGTCACGCCTGGTTGCCTGGAGGTAGATATAGGGGCGAAACCCGATCCCCTGCACCACCCCTCTGACCTGTATCCTTTTTCTGGTATGCACATCGCTCCGGGCCATGGAACACTCCCGTCATGCGCCGGCCCTGGCTCCGTCAATCCTCTGCGCAAGCCATTCACACCAGGCTGACAGGCCGGAACCCTTCGTACACGAGACATCGAATATCTCTATGCCGGGACGCAATTTTCTCGCGACATCCTTTGCCTTATCCATATCAAAGGACACATGGGGGAGGAGATCGATCTTGTTGAGGAGGAGGGCGGAGGACAGGGAGAACATGAGCGGGTACTTCTGGGGCTTGTCGTCCCCTTCGGTAACGCTCAGGATCATCACCTTGTCGTGCTCCCCGATATCGAATTCAGCCGGGCACACCAGGTTCCCGACATTCTCGACCACCAGGACATCGAGACCGTCAAGATCAAGCGAAGAGAGGGCCTGATGGATCATGGGTGCATCCAGGTGGCAGGCGCCGCCGGTGTTGATTTGGACGGCGGGGATGCCGTGTGCGGCGATGCGCGCACTGTCACAGGTGTCCTGGATGTCACCCTCGATAACCGCCATGCGGTACCGATCCTTGAGGGTGCCTATGGTACGTTCCAGAAGCGTGGTTTTTCCCGCCCCCGGAGAGCTCATCAGGTTCATCACATAGATCCCCTTCTGTTGGAACAGGGACCTGTTATCGTTGGCGATCTGCTGATTTGCCTTGAGAATATTCGTTACCACCGGTATCTTCATTGCCTTGTGCCTTTCCGCTGTGAATATTTGTAGTATGCAGCGCACGCGCCTTCCGAGGAAACCATGCAGGGCCCCACCGGATGAGAGGGATTGCAGGCAGTGCCGAACAGTGCGCACTCCTGAGGCGACATCATCCCCCGCAGGATATCCCCGCAGGAGCAGCCGGGGGGATCCGCCTTATGTTCTACGGTTACCCCGAAACGCGCCGCTGCATCACAGGCTCGAAATTCCTCCCGTATCCTCAGTCCGCTTTCTGGTATCTCTCCGAGCCCTCTCCATGATGCGGTGCAGGGCTCGAAGGCCCTTTCCATCTCCCGTTGCGCGGTCCTGTTTCCCTCCCAGGTTACCACCCGGGCATACTGTATCTCCACCTTCGGTTCGCAGGCACGGATCTGCCGCATAATCAACCATAGCCCTTCAAGGATATCCAGGGGTTCAAACCCTGTAATCACCGCGGCCTTGCCTGCCTTGGCCAGACATTCATACGCCTGTGCACCGATGATCACGCTCACATGCCCCGGGCAGATAAATCCGTCGATTCGGTTCGCATTCTCCGGCAATAACGCATGCAAGGCCGGGGGAATCACCTTGTGCAGGCAGAGCACGCTGAAGTTGCCGAGCCCCCTGTCCCTCGCCCGATGGATGGCCAGGGCGGATGCGGGTGCGGTGGTTTCGAATCCCACCGCCAGAAACACCACCTGCCGTTCCGGGTTCTTCTCCGCGATCTCCAGTGCATCCAGGGATGAATAGACCACCCGGATATCACTGCCGGAGGCCTTTAATTCCTGGAGGCTCGATGCGGTCCCGGGAACCCGAACCATGTCGCCGTACGTCGTGAGGATGACCTCATCCATGGATGCCAGGTCGATGGCCGCATCCACCTCCCCGAGCGGAGTAACGCACACCGGACACCCGGGGCCTGAGATGATCTGTAGATCATCCGGCAGCAGTTGGCGAATGCCGGACTTGGAGATTGACACGGTATGGGTCCCGCATATCTCCATGATCTTGACAGGGTGCGGGATCTCCCCCTTCAGGGCCGTGATCCGCTTCAGCAGTGCCGCGGAGATGTCGCGATCACGATATTCATCGATGTACTTCATGGCGATTCCTGTTCATCCCCGCATTCGATGCTGATCAATTCCCTGAGGAGCTCAAGCCTCTCCTCGGCGGCATCCTTATCCACGAGATGGATGGCAAATCCTGCATGGGAAATGACATAATCGCCCAGGGAGACCTCCCCATCCAAGAGATCAAGGGAGACCCTCTTGACCGTCCCCTCGATCTCGACCAGGGCCATGTTGTTCTCCTCGATCTTGAATACCTTTGCCGGAAATGCAATACACATGATCGATGTTCCTCTTTCAACGGATTGGGGGTTATTACGTAGTGAAACCCCGGTGTCTCACCCCACCTGCTCAGGGTGCATCTCGTCAACCGCGACCCCCATCCTATGCAATTCCTCCTTCACCAGTGCCTCCACCTTCGGCAGAGATGCCTGTACCGACGGGGTCAGCTCAATCCCCGTGCCCACAATGTCCTCGGGCACGACCGCGATGATCACGGTCTCGGGGGCCTCCCCCAGCATTGCCGCCTTGGAGAGTACGTCCAGGAACTCCACCTCATGGGCGCTTACATTGTAATGCACCCGCAGGGGAATCGCCTCGGGAGTGAAACGGTAAATTGAGCCGGGGGCGTCATCGGCCCTCACCGTATCCACAACCACCAGGTGCTCGGTCTGACAGATGTCATCCATGAGCATATACCCGAGGGTGCCGCCGTCTATAACGGCTACATCATCGGGGAGGCGGTACTTGCCCTGAAACGCCCTTACAAAATGGACCCCGAATCCCTCGTCTTTGAACAAAAGGTTCCCCAATCCCAGTATGGTTAGTCTGTATCTCTTGGCGGGCTGGGATCCATCCGTATTTCCATCCATATCAGGGTCTCCTGTATGCATTCATAGCGATTTCCTTCTAAAATACCATAACGGCGCGTAGTTGGCAAAGAAATAATTGTTCAGTATTGTATGGGAAGGGGGATGCGCCTTTTGTTTCGGCTCCCTTGCACACAGCCTGTAAGGCTTGCTTCGGGCACACCTCAACTCGCCCTTCGGGCTCGAACAAGCGGTGTGCTTTTCCTCAGCTTCGCCGACAGGCTGTAGTGCTCGTCCGCAGGCACACAGGCGCACCCCCCTTCCCGTTCTCCGAAATTTAATGGTCTACAGGCAGTACACGAGAAAGACCCCGGTGAGGAAATAGAGGACCTTCAAGGCGGATCGTGAAAAGGGATAGGGTATCCGGAATTCCAGCATGCCCTGGTAGAAGATCACTGCGGAGGCGAAGGAAAGAAGAAAACCGACATGCGCGGAAGAAAGCCGCGGGGAGAGTACCTGCAGCACAAATACGGTCAATGGTATGGGCAGGGAGGTCACCACGAGCCGCATCATACCTCCCCTTTCCCGCTGGCCCGATTTTCTGACACTCCGCTTCACCCCCTGCACAAACTGGACCGGAATCCCAACAATAGCGGCGATAAGGACCATCCGGAATCCCAGCGGGAGTGGAATGCCCAGCACAATCCCCAGACTCAAAGAATACACCATGAGGAGAAACCCCTGGCCCCACCGGGGGGTAAGGACCAGGACCCTGTCGGGTGTATTGAATTCCGACAGCACCATGAGCCCGGCAATAGTGCCGAGGAGCACCACTGCAGACCAGGGAAACATCCTGAGAGACAAGGGGAGCAGATGTACAATGGCCAGGGAGAGAAGGGCCCCTGACGAAAAGGGCTGCAACACCTGTATCAGGGCGTTTCTCACCTGATCCCGGGCAAAGAGGGTGACCAACCCCCCCTCAAAATGTGAGGAACCTACGATAATACCAAAAAGGGACGAAAGAGACGTCATGAATCCTGTGTAATGAAATGGTACCCAGTCATTCCGCTCAAGTGGATGAAGACCGCATCAAACTAATGCATGAATTCCTTTTCCCTCAAGAGGGAACACGTGAGCGGGCCCTTGTTGACGGAATCATGGATAATCCCCGTGGGTGGGGTGGCGGCGCAGACAGCCTCCCAACGGCCCTACTGTATGGCAAAACGGTATAAAAGTCAACCGGTTTTATTATGCGCGGCACCTCCGTATCGCAAACACCGGGGCCGAGGGAGCGACCGAATCACCTGCGACCGTGTTTAGTATCTTGTTTTTTCTACGAAATTGCGGGTAGACTACCTTGACATTGCTCAAGATGGTATGATAGAGTGATGTTTATTGCACGTCCTGCGTTAATAACCGGGCCATCACCGGAAGTGGCCGGCTAAAGAGCGAAAGTTTTAAAGAAAGGAGATCAAAGCAATGCTCAGGGTACGCGATCTCAAAACAGCAATCTGGGTGTCCATCATTTCACTCGCACTGTTGAGTCCCTCTCTATCCCTCGCCCAGGTCCCTCAGGAGGCGGAGACCCATAACCGTCTGGGAAATGAATATTGTGATAATGGGGAGTTCCAGAAGGCGGTCAAAGAATATGAAGAGGCAGTCAGGATTTATCCCCAGTATGTGGACGCGTATTACAATTTGGGGGTTACCTATTACAGCGATCTGAAGGACTATCAAAAGGCGGCAAATTATCTGCAAAAATTTCTGGAATTCGAAGGCAACACCCCTGACGCCCAACAAATAAAGGGCTGGCTGGCAACCATTGAACAGGAGCATGGCATAAAACCGCAACAACTCGCGGTTGAAAAAAAGGCCGAGCCCCCTGCGGTGGTTGTCACCCCTCCGGCGCCTCCAGCGGAACCCCCTCCCGCCGTGGTGGTCACACCACCGCCTTTGCCGGCTGCCCCCCCCGTTGCCGTCCCTGTGCCGGAGAAACCGGCACCGCCTGAAAAAGCGGCCCAGGAACCGGATGAGGAAAGCTACAAAAAGGCGATTGCCCATAAAAACCGGGGGAATCTTTACAGCAGGGAGGGAAAGCATCAAATGGCGGTCAGGGAGTATCAAAAGGCCCTCGATCTCAGACCGAATTATACGGATGCGCTGTACAATCTCGGCAAAACCTATGACTTCGAACTGAATGACAATGAAAAGGCGATCATGTATTACGAGGGATTCCTGAAATACGAGCAGCCGAACAGCGCGGATGCCCGAGAGGTGCAAACCTGGCTCACCAAGGCCAAAATGGATGTGGCCGAAGCCAAAAAGGCGCCGGCGCCGAGCCCGGAACCTCCGGTTGTCGTTCAAAAGCCCCTTCCCCCTAAAGGAAAGGCTGAATATGAAGCAATGCCCTTCACCAAGGGGGTCCTGGAAAAACCGATCGAGGTGGCATCGGTTCCAAAAGAACCGGTGGCGCCCCCCACGGTGGCACCACCCGCCCCTGTGGTCATCCCCGCACCGGAGCCTGCTCCCCCTTCCCTCGCTCCTCCTGAGGACAGCACCATCTTGCGGGCATACATCCCCGGGGATATGAAATCGGTTCAGAGCTCCATTCTGGTCAGATCCGAAATGAGAAATGAGCTTTTGGCAATCTTTCGATCCAAGGATACTCAGGAACCGGAAAAACTGGCCCAGCTTTTTCTCACCAAGGTGCACCAGGAGGAATTGAGTGACGGGGCAGAGAGCACGGCAATAAAGGTGCCGGGTGTTCTCCTCGCCAATTCGGACAAGATCCATATCCTCACCCACGCGGACAGGATCAGGCTCAATAGCGAAAAGGGTAATCTCTTACGGTCCCCTCAAACGCCCGAGACACGATCTCGCCTGCAAGAGATCAACAAGGTCCTCGAGGACGGGTTTGAACTAAGGCCGTAGTCCACTGCCCATGCGCGGACCACGGCATGATGTCATTGAACCTACCGGCGTTTTTAGGGGAGATGGTAACGATGTACCCTGACAAGTCCAAGATCGTGGAAGTGCTTCGTCAGCATAATAGGGAATTCAAGAAGCTCGAAGAAAAACACAGGGAATATGAGAAAAGGCTCGAAGAGCTTACACGGCATGCCTTTCTCACTCCTCAGCAGGAGCAGATGGAAAGGGAGATAAAGAAACAAAAACTCTGGACGAAGGACAGAATGGCTGAAATCATCCAGGGATGCATCTCAAGGGAGGGCCGGTGTAATGAAAAGGCATCCCAAAGGGGTGACGGACAAAGGAGTAAATATGAATAACCTGAAAAGTCAAACGATCCTTGCCGGTATCGAGCGGGCGCCTCACCGTGCACTTCTGTACGCCACGGGATTCCCGCGTTCCGCACTCGAAACCCCCTTGATAGGGCTCGTTTCCTCCTTTACCGATCTCATTCCCGGGCATATCGGCATGCGTGACATGGAACGATTCGTCGAGAAGGGCATCCATTCGGGCGGGGGATATAGTTTCATAACCAGCGTCCCGGGAATCTGCGACGGCATCGCCATGGGGCACTCCGGAATGCACTATTCCCTCCCCTCGCGGGAGCTCATCGCCGACATGATCGAGAGCATCGTCATGGCGCATTCCCTCGACGGCATCGTGCTTCTCACCAACTGTGACAAGATCACCCCCGGCATGCTGATGGCGGCCGCTCGTCTCGATCTGCCTGCCGTCGTGGTCACCGCCGGGCCGATGCTTGCAGGCAGGCATAAGATGCGACGTCTCTCCCTGGTGAGGGACACCTTTGAGGCGGTGGGCCGCTATCAGAAGGGGGAGATCTCACAGGAGGAACTGTCCGACCTCGAGATCGCGGCGTGCCCCGGTGCGGGTTCCTGCCAGGGGCTGTATACCGCCAATACCATGGCCTGCATGACGGAGGCACTGGGGATGTCCCTGGCCGGTTCCGCCACCGCGCTTGCGGTCTCCGCACAAAAAAGGCGCATTGCATTCGAAAGCGGCCGAAGGGTGGTGGATTTGATAAGGAATGATCAGCACGCACGGATGTTCCTCACCCGGAAGTCCTTTGAAAACGCGGTCCGCATCGATATGACCCTGGGGGGTTCCACCAATACCGCCCTCCATCTGCCCGCAATCGCGGCGGATGCAGGGGTGGACCTTCCCCTGGACCTCTTCGACGACATCAGCCGTGATACGCCCCATTTGACCAACCTCAGGCCGGGCGGGGACCATTTCATGGAGGACCTCGATGCAGCCGGGGGGGTTCCCGGGGTCCAGAAGAGAATCAAGGACAAGCTGCATGACACCCCCACGGTGACCGGTTCCACCACCCATGAAATCGCCGACCAGGCCGTTATATGTGATGACGATATCATCAGGCCGTTGGACCGGCCGTACCACAAGGAGGGTGGTATGGCGGTACTGAAGGGGAACCTCGCACCCGATGGATCGATTGTCAAGCAATCGGCGGTGAAACCGGAGATGATGGTGTTCGAGGGGAAGGCCCGCTGCTTCGAATCGGAGGAGGCCGCCATGAAGGCGATCATGGGAAGGGCTATCCATCCGGGGGATGTGCTGGTCATCCGTTACGAAGGCCCCAAGGGAGGGCCGGGGATGCGGGAGATGCTCTCCCCCACCGCAGCCATTATGGGTATGGGGCTTGCCGATTCCGTCGCCCTCATTACGGACGGGCGTTTCTCAGGGGGGACCAGGGGACCGTGCATCGGGCATGTATCACCGGAGGCCATGGAGGGAGGTACCATCGCCCTGATCCAGGACGGGGATCCCATACGGATCGATATCCCCGGCAGACGGCTGGAGGCACTTGTCTCCCAGGAGGAGCTTAAGCGAAGGGGTGAACGATGGAAGGCCCCCGCACCCAAGATCCAGACAGGGTACCTGGCACGGTACAGCAGCCTGGTGACATCGGCGAGCACCGGGGCGATCCTCAGAAATCCCCGGAAGGCGTAAGCCTTCATACGAACATTTGTGACAGTATACGATGTAAATCTCGCATATGGTATGCATCGGGTATTCCTGGGCAGGCCACCCCTCCGGTGCGGCACCCAGTCGGGATTCCCCGATCATATAGACACCTATAATACGTGGAAGTGAGACCAATGACCATGACAGGCTCTCAGATATTCTTGGAAAGCCTTCGCAAGGAAGGGGTTACCCACATATTCGGTTTTCCCGGGGCGACCGTCCTGGGGATCTATGACCTGCTCCTTGATTCCCCTATCCAGCACATCCTGGTGCGCCACGAACAGGGCGCAGTCCATGCCGCAGACGGATATGCCCGGGCGAGCGGAAGGGCCGGGGTATGCATGACCACCTCCGGGCCGGGTGCCACCAATATCGTCACCGGCCTTGCCACCGCCTACATGGATTCCATCCCGATGGTCGCCTTCACCGGGCAGGTCCCCACCAGCATGATCGGGAACGATGCATTCCAGGAGGCGGATATCGTCGGCATCACCAGATCGATCACCAAACACAACTACCTGGTGAGGGATGTCAAGGACTTGGCCAGGACGGTCAAGGAAGCGTTCCACATCGCCACCACCGGACGTCCGGGGCCGGTCCTCGTGGACCTGCCCAAGGATGTGCTCCTGGATAGCTGTCCCTTTCACTATCCCAAGGAGTTGGATTTGCGGGGATACAAGCCCACCTTCCATGGGCACCCGAAGCAGATCGGCATGGCTGCGAAGCTCATCAACGAGTCGAAAAGACCGGTGGTCTATGCGGGGGGCGGTGTTATCGCCTCGGGCGCTGCCGAGGAATTGACCCGGCTGGTAGACACAGGTCATCTTCCGATCACCACAACCCTTATGGGATTGGGGGGTATCAGCGGCCTCAACCCCCATTTTCTCGGCATGCTGGGGATGCATGGAACCAAATACGCCAACATGGCCGTGACCGAGTGCGACCTGCTCATAGCAATCGGTGCGCGGTTTGACGATCGGGTTACCGGTAGGCTGGACAAGTTCGCACCCAATGCCACCTACATCCATATCGATATTGACCCGACAGCCATAAGCAAGAATATCAGGGTCCAGGTCCCCATCGTGGGGGATGCCAAGGCCATCCTCACCGCACTGACCAAGGAGATCCATCCGGTGGACCGGTCGGGATGGCTCGAGCGTATCGAGACCTGGAAACGGGACTTCCCCCTGACCTTCGAGTGTTCGGATACGATCATAAAACCACAGTGCGTGGTGAAGGAGATCTACGATCTCACCAAGGACCGCACCACCGTCATTGCCACCGAGGTCGGGCAGCACCAGATGTGGGTCGCCCACTACTACACCTTTACGAAACCCAGGACATTCCTCTCCTCGGGCGGGCTCGGGACCATGGGATTCGGATTCCCGGCAGCCATCGGCGCGCAACTGTCACGGCCCGACGCACTGGTCATCGATGTGGCGGGCGATGGGAGTTTCCAGATGGTCTCCCAGGAACTTGCCACAGCGGTGCAGTACAATGTGCCGGTGAATGTGGTCATCCTCAACAACCAGTACCTGGGCATGGTCAGGCAATGGCAGGATCTGTTCATGAAGAAGCGGTACTCCGGAACCTGCCTGGACTGCTCGCCCGACTTCGTCAAATTGGCTGAGGCATACGGCGCCGTCGGCCTCAGGGCCGAGAAACCCGATGAGCTGCGTCCGGTGCTTGAAGAGGCATTCGCAACCGATAAACCCGTGGTTGTTGATGTGCGCGTTGCCAGAGAAGAAAACGTTTTCCCCATGGTCCCCGCAGGGGCCGGGATCGAGGAGATGATTCTGCCGTGAAAAAGAGTGGCGCCAAGTTATTCGTGGATACGCTGATCGAACACGGGGTGGATACGATTTTCGGGTTCCCCGGGGGAGCGGTGCTTCCCATCTATGACCAGCTCTATCAATCCCCCATCCGTCACATTCTCACCAGGCACGAACAGGGGGCCGTGCATGCGGCGGACGGGTATGCGCGGGCCACCGGCAAGGTCGGCGTCTGCATTGCCACCTCCGGACCTGGGGCAACGAACTTGGTGACGGGCCTTGCCAATGCATGCATGGATTCCGTGCCCCTGGTGGCCTTCACCGGACAGGTACCCACCTCCATGATCGGTAATGACAGCTTTCAAGAGGCCGACATTTACGGCATCACCATCCCTATCACCAAATACAACTACCTTGTCAGAAACGTGGAAAACCTGAGGGATGTCCTGGATGAGGCATTCCATCTCGCCACCAGCGACCGTCCAGGGCCGATCCTGGTGGATCTCCCCAAGGATGTCCAGGTGAAGGAAACCACGCGGTACGAACGGGTAAACCGCGAGGCGTATCCCAATCCCTCCTCGTCACGGTATAGAGAAGAGAATCAACGGTATCTCAAGCTGGCTGCGGAGGCCATCAAAAACGCGAAACGACCTGTCTTCTATGTGGGGGGAGGTGCGATCTCCTCGGGTGCGGAGGCACCGCTCAGGGAACTGGCAGAAAAGGCGTCCATACCGGTCACCACCACCCTCATGGGAAAGGGGTCCTTCCCTGAATCGCATGCCCTCTCTCTAGGCATGCTGGGAATGCACGGCACTCGCTATGCAAACTATGCGGTGACCGAATCGGATCTGTTGATCGCCGTGGGTGCCCGCTTTGACGACAGGGTGACCGGGGATGTCAAGAAGTTTGCTTCACATGCCCGCATCATCCATATCGACATCGACCCCGCGGAGATCGGCAAGATCGTGAAGGTGCATATACCCATCATAGGGAATGCACGGGAGATCCTGGCCGACCTCTGCACCATGACCGATCCCCAGGAACACCCCGAATGGCTCACCCGCATCGAGGAATGGAAGAGGGAGTACCCCCTGAGCTACGAACGGTCCGATTGCGAGATCAAGCCTCAGTATGTCATCGAGCAGATATGCGACATCACCGGCGGGGAGGCGATCGTCACCACCGAGGTGGGCCAGAACCAGATGTGGGCTGCCCAGTACTACCATCCCAAACACCCACGTTCCTTTATCTCCTCCGGAGGGTTGGGCACCATGGGCTTCGGATTTCCCGCCGCCATAGGGGCGAAGGTGGGATGCCCCGACCGGGTGGTATTCGACATCGCCGGCGACGGGAGCTTTCAGATGAACATCCAGGAGCTTGCAACCGCCGTCCAGAACAAGATCAACGTCAAGATCGCCATACTCAACAACGGGTTTCTGGGAATGGTTCGTCAATGGCAGGAAATCTTCTTCGGATGCCGCTATTCTCATACCTGCCTCAATGAAAACCCGGATTTTGCCGCCATTGCCAAGGGATACAGGGCGGAGGGTATTGTGGTGACCAGACCCGAGGAGGTGCGGCCTGCCATAGAGGAGGCCATCGGAATCGAGAAGCCGGTGGTGATCGATTTCCATGTCTCTCCCGAGGAAAATGTCTATCCCATGGTCCCCCCCGGGGGTGCCATCAATCAAATGCTGGACAGGGGGGATACGAAATGAGACATATCCTCTCGGTGCTGGTGAGAAACCACGCAGGCGTGCTCTCTCACGTTGCAGGGTTGTTTACCAGGCGATCATACAATATTGAGAGCCTGGTGGCTGGAGAGACGGAGGACCCCTCGATCTCACGGATCACCATCGTGGTAAGCGGCGATGAGTATGTGCTGGAGCAAGTGAGCAAGCAACTCCAGAAGCTGGTCGATGTCATCAGCGTCGCGGATCTCAAGTTCGGACGCGCAGTGACCCGGGAACTGGCCATCATCACCGTGATGTCCACACCGCAGACGCGCCACGAGATCATCGAAATCGCCGAGGTATTCGGCGCCAAGGTGGTGGATATGTCGGAGGAGACCATCACCATCGAGATTGCAGGGGAGGAACGGGTCATCAACAATATTGTCAACCTGCTAAATCCCTACGGCATCGACGAGATGGCCAGAACGGGACTCATCGCTCTCGGGTTGAGAAGCCTGGGCTGAGGAGAATCGAACAGTGCGCCATACGATAACGGTAATGGTAGAAAACAAGTTCGGGGTCCTGGCCCGGATAGCCGGGCTCTTCAGTGCCCGCGGATTCAATATCGACAGCCTTTCGGTCGGCGAAACGATCGATCCCACCATATCCAGGATGACCCTGGTCACCTCGGGTGATGACCAGATCATCGAGCAGGTGATAAAACAGCTCCGCAGGCTGATCGACGTCATAAAGGTGAGCGATCTTTCCGATGCGGAATACGTGGAGCGGGAGATGGTCCTGCTGAAGGTGTTTGCCGATTCACAGAACAGGGCCGAGATTTTGAGGATCTGCGATATCTTCCGGGGAAAGATCGTTGATGTGTCACCAAAGAGCCTCACCCTGGAGGTAACCGGGGTGCTGGACAAGATAGAGGCCCTCATAGGCCTCCTCAAGTCATTCGGGATCATCGAAATCGCCCGCACCGGCAAGGTGGCCATGACCAGGGGAAAGAAATAGGGATATCATTGAATCCTCCCCGCAGCAAGCTGCGGGGTATCCAAAGGCAAAAATTTTTCTTTTTATATTGCAGGTAACCCTGTAGCAGGCTACAGGGAATTCTCAAGTTAAAAAATTGATATTGACATAATGTTCACCGGATAAACCACCATGTTCAGGAGATTGGATTATGGCTACGATGTACTACGATAAGGACGCGGATCTGGGCATCCTCAAGAATAAGACGATTGCCGTGGTCGGCTATGGAAGCCAGGGGCACGCCCAGTCACAGAATCTCAAGGATAGCGGGCTCGATGTCGTTGTCAGCGACCTGCCGGGCAGCACCAACTGGCAGCAGGCGGAAAAGGACAAAATGACCATCATGCAGACGCCCGAGGCGTGCAAAAAGGCGGACATCATCCAGATCCTCGTGCCCGACCAGTTTCAACCCCAGGTCTACGAAACACAGATCAAGGAGCACCTGAAGCCGGGGAACGCCCTGGTCTTTTCCCACGGTTTCAATATCCATTTCTCACAGATCATTCCTCCGGCAGAGGTGGATGTATACATGGTCGCCCCCAAGGGACCGGGGCACCTCGTCAGAAGGGTATATCAGCAGGGGCAGGGCGTCCCCTCCCTCATTGCCGTGTATCAGGATTACACGGGCAAGGCCAAGGATATGGCCCTCGCCCACGCAAAGGGCATCGGCGCCACCAGGGCGGGCGTGCTGGAAACCACCTTTGAGGAGGAGACGGAAACGGATCTCTTCGGCGAGCAGGTGGTCCTGTGCGGGGGGCTCACCGAATTGATCCGGGCTGGCTTCGAAACCCTGGTTGAAGCGGGGTATCAACCGGAGGTCGCCTACTTTGAGTGCCTGCACGAGGTAAAGCTGATCGTGGATTTGATCAACGAGCACGGCATCACCGGCATGCGCTACTCAATCAGTGATACCGCGGAATACGGCGACCTTACCAGGGGAAAAAGGATTATCTCCGAGGAGACGCGCGAGGAGATGCAGTATATCCTCCAGGAGATACAGAGCGGGGAATTCGCACGGGAATGGATCCTGGAAAACAAGGCGGGAAGGCCGGTTTTCAATGCCCTTCGGAAGAAGGAGTCCGAGCACCTCATCGAGCAGGTCGGCAGAAAGCTGCGGGGTATGATGAGCTGGTTGAAGAAATAAGCCGAACAGGGATATCCCAATGAGCGTCAGGATACCGGTTGCCCGGGAGGGATGGCCGTTCATCCTCCCTGGGCTGCTCCTTTTGTTTATATGCATCATGTTCGGGGCCATGATCCCCGCCGTTTTTTTCGCGGTGGTCTCCCTGTGCGTGGCCGCTTTTTTCCGCGACCCGGAGCGCACAACGCTACAGGACGACCACCTCATCCTGGCCCCTGCGGACGGACGCATCCTTCAAATCATCCCGGTGGCCGAGGAAGGGGCGGGCCCTTCACAGCAAGTCAGTATCTTCATGTCCGTGTTCAACTGTCATGTCAACCGAATCCCCTTTTCTGGGACAGTGAGTACATGCCTTTACAATCCCGGGAAATTTCTGCCTGCCTTCAGGGAAAAGGCCTCGGTGTTGAATGAGCAGAATACCATCCATATCCGGGGCAATGACATGGAGGTCGGTGTACGCCAGATCGCCGGACTCATCGCCCGGAGGATTGTCTGCCGGGTCACCTGCGGGGATGCCGTCACCCAGGGAAGCCGGTTCGGATTGATCAGATTCGGTTCCCGGGTTGACGTCGTCATCCCCTCCTCGGCAGAGATCCTGGTGACACCGGGCCAGAAGGTCAAGGCAGGGCTGCATCCCATTGCCCGGATAGGGTCCTAATCGTTTGCTTTTTAGCTCCCTTTGCCCTATAATTTCTCATGAAATGCCATAATGAACCGGTGGTGCATATCGACTATATGCATATTCACCGAATGACCGATAAAGGAGTCATGCGCCGCGATCGATCCCCGGCCATTATGGTGAAATTTTCAAATGATTAAGGACAAGGAGACAATGAAAAAGGGGATTTACATACTGCCCAGCATCTTTACCCTGGGCAACATCTTCTGCGGGTTCTACGCGATCATCTCTGCACTGAACCACCATTTTCAAGCTGCATCGATCGCCATCCTGGTGGCCGGTATCTTCGATGCCCTGGACGGGAGAGTGGCGCGGCTTACCAATTCCTGCACCAGGTTCGGCGTTGAATTCGATTCGCTTGCCGACCTGATCTCCTTCGGCATGGCGCCGGGCGTTCTGATCTATATGTGGGCACTGAGGCCATTCGGCCGGATCGGCTGGCTTGCCTCGTTCCTCTTTGTGGTGTGCGGGGCATTGAGGCTGGCCCGGTTCAACTGCCAGGTGACCACATCGGAAAGCAAGAGCTTCACCGGGCTCCCCATACCCGCTGCGGCCGGGACACTGGCGTCCTTTATCATACTCAGTCAGCTGCTCGCGGTGCCCCTGGACCTCAAGCCCGTTGTGATCGCAGGGCTTGCTTACGTGCTCGCGTTCCTTATGGTGAGCACCATCCGGTATCGAAGCCTGAAACAGATCAATCTGAAAGAGAAAAAACCCTTTCACGCCCTGGTCATGATCATGTTGCTGCTCCTCGTGGTGGCTGCCGAGCCCCGGGTGATGTTTTTCCTCATCTTTCTTGGCTACGTCGTCTCCGGGCCGGCGGAGATCCTCCTCGTGCATGCGAAGGGACTCAATCCTCATGCAGTGGCGAAACGATACCGATCAAGGATTCCGAAAGGAGAAAAAGGTGAGCAGAGACAGAATCATCATCTTTGACACGACCCTCAGGGACGGCGAACAATCCCCCGGGGCGAGTCTGAATATAACCGAAAAACTGCAGATAGCCAGACAACTGGCAAAGCTGAATGTGGATGTCATAGAGGCGGGCTTTCCCATTGCCTCACCGGGTGACTTCGAGGCGGTCAAACGGGTTGCCCAGGAGGTGGAGGGGCCTGCCATTTGTGGGCTTGCCCGTTCAACCCGGGAGGATATCGAACGGGCATGGGAGGCGGTGAAGCATGCTCGACGGCCGCGCATCCATACCTTTATCGCAACCTCGGACATCCATATGAAGTACAAGCTCAAAAAGGACAGGGAAGAGGTACTGGCCATGGCCAAGGATGCGGTAAGCTATGCGCGGTCCCTGTGCCCTGACGTGGAGTTTTCCGCGGAGGATGCCTTTCGCTCCGACCGCGACTTCCTGTGCCGGATCGTGGAACTGGCCATCAATGCCGGGGCCTCCACCATCAATATCCCCGATACCGTGGGATATGCCACCCCCCCCGAATTCGGAGGGCTGATCAGGCTGATCCGCGAGAGGGTGCCCAACGTTGATAAGGCGATCCTGAGCTGCCATTGCCACAACGACCTGGGACTCGCCGTGGCCAATTCACTTGCCGCTGTTGAAAACGGCGTGCGTCAGGTGGAATGCACCATGAACGGCCTGGGGGAGCGGGCAGGAAACGCGGCCCTGGAAGAGATCGTCATGGCCGTCCGGACCAGGCAGGACCATTTCAGCAACTATACCGATATCCGCACCGAGGAGATATATAAGACCAGCAGGATGGTAAGCCACCTCACCGGGATAGCGGTGCAGAGGAACAAGGCCATTGTGGGCGAAAACGCCTTTGCCCATGAATCCGGGATTCACCAGGACGGGGTGCTCAAGGAAAAGACCACTTACGAGATCATGACCCCCGAGTCGATCGGATTGAAGCAGAGCCGGATGGTCCTGGGGAAGCATTCCGGAAGGCATGCCTTCTCCGCCCGCCTGGCCGAACTGGGCTATGACCTTTCCACGGATGAGCTGAACAAGGCCTTTCAGCGATTCAAGGAGCTGGCGGACAAGAAGAAAGAGGTGTTTGATGAAGAGCTCCAGGCCCTGGTGGAGGATGAGATCCATGCCGTTCCGGAGATCTTCGCCCTGGATTATATCCATATCACCAGCGGTGACCACACCATCCCCACGGCAACCATAAAGTTGAAACGAAACGGGGAGACACTCCAGGATTCCGCCTGCGGCGACGGCCCGGTGGATGCGACGTATAAGACCATCGACCGCCTGACGAATATGACGGGAACCCTCGTGTCCTATTCCATCAATGCAGTGGCAGGGGGGAAGGATGCCATGGGGGAGGTCAATGTCTCGGTGCAAATCGGTGATCAGGTCCTCACGGGAAGAGGGGTGTCCACCGACGTCATCGTAGCGAGCGCAAAGGCCTACCTCAATGCATTCAACAAGGCGGTCTTCCGCAACGAGAAGAAGGGCGCGAAAAACGCCCCATCCCTCTGAATCCTTCAAGGAACCGAAACGATGTCCACCGCCATGACCATAAGCCAAAGGATTCTCGCCCGCCATACGGGCAGGGAATTCGTCCGACCAGGGGAATTCATCAAGCCGCGAATCGATTGCTGCCTGGGAAACGACATCACCGCGCCCCTTGCGATCAACGAGTTCGAACGTATCGGGGCAACCCGGGTGTTCGACCCGGAGAGGGTCTACCTGGTGCCCGATCATTCCACCCCGAACAAGGACATCAAGTCCGCCCAGCTGGCACGCCAGGTCCGCGAGTTTGCCCGCAAACACACTATACGGTACTATTTCGAGGTGGGAGAGGTGGGCATCGAACACGCCCTGATCCCGGAGCAGGGGCTCATCCTGCCCGGTGAGCTTATCAGTGGGGCGGATTCGCATACCTGTACCTACGGGGCGCTGGGGGCGTTCGCCACGGGCGTGGGCAGCACGGACCTTGCGGCTGCAATGATTACCGGGGAGATCTGGTTCAAGGTTCCCGAAACCCTCAGATTTGTCTATACCGGGAAGCTCGGGGCATGGGTGGGGGGCAAGGATCTCATCCTGTATACCATCGGCAGGATCGGTGTGGACGGCGCCCGGTACATGAGCATGGAATTCACCGGACCGGTCATCGACGGGCTCTCTATGGACAACCGATTCACCATGTGTAACATGGCCATAGAGGCGGGGGCCAAAAACGGCATCATCTCACCGGACCGGAAGGCCATCGATTATTGCAGGGAACGGGGGGTTCGCCCCTTCGAGCCCGTGTACGGCGATCAGGACGCCCCCTGCAAGGAGGTCTACGAATGGAACGTTGATGACCTGGAGCCCCAGGTGGCATTCCCCCATCTGCCCTCGAATACAAGGCCCATCAGCGAGGTGGGAACGGTGGTGATCGACCAGTCGGTGATCGGTTCCTGTACCAACGGGAGGATCGAAGACCTGAGGATCGCCGCAGGGGTGCTCAAGGGGGAACGGGTCCACCCCGGGGTGCGTCTCATCGTCATCCCCGCAACCCAGGCGATATACAAGCAGGCGATGCAGGAAGGGCTCCTGGCCGTTTTCCTGGATGCAGGTGCAGTGATCTCGCCGCCAACATGCGGACCCTGTCTTGGAGGTCACATGGGGGTACTGGCCGAAGGGGAACGGGCCATCGCCACCACCAACCGGAATTTTGTCGGACGGATGGGACATCCGAAGAGCGAGGTCTACCTGGCGAATCCTGCTGTGGCGGCCGCTTCCGCAATTCTCGGCAGGATAGGCGGGCCCGAGGAGATTCATAGTAATGGTTGATATCAGCATCATCAAGGGAACGGCATGGAGATACGGCGATAACGTAAACACCGATGAAATCATCCCTGCGCGCTATCTGAACACCACCGACCCCCTCGAGCTGGCCCAGCACTGCATGGAGGACCTTGATTCCGGGTTTGCCTCCCGGGTGAAGCCCGGCGATATCCTGGTGGGAGGAACAAACTTCGGGTGCGGCTCTTCACGGGAACATGCACCCCTGTGCATCAAGGCTGCCAAGGTCGGGTGCGTCATTGCGGCAAGCTTTGCCCGGATCTTCTTCCGCAACGCGATCAACATCGGGCTGCCTATTATCGAGTCCGAACAGGCGTCGGCGCGGATACGCACCGGCGATGCCCTGGAGGTTCATGTCGAAAAGGGAAAAATAATCAATCGTACCCGGGATGAAGAATACGCGATCGTCCCCTATCCACCGTTTATGAAGGAGTTGATTGAGAGTGGGGGATTGATGAATTATATCAAAGGAGTCATTTCATGAAAAACATCGGCGTGCTCTGTGTCGTCGCAATTCTATCCTGTATCCTGGTGACATTGGCGTTCGTAGGGATGGGTGTACTGATCAGTTTCTTTCTTCCCCTTACCCCCTTCCAGACGGCAATGCTGCTCATGGCCCCCTTTTGCTGCATCCTTATCCTCTTCCCCCTGCTGATGATCAACCAGAAGATCGAGGATATGATGCGGGTGATGGAAGAGGATTACATGTACTGGGACGACGAGGAATGGGCGGAGAACAGGGGCAAAACCGAATCCAAACGCCCCCGGACAAAATCCAGAAAGGGCAAGATCATCGTCATGGGAAGCTCGCCGATGCTCGATCGGAACGCCCCCTGCCCGTGCGGGAGCGGGAAAAAGTACAAGAACTGTTGTGAAGAACACGGGAAAACGACAACGAACGAAGGAGATTAGCGGATCATGTATAACATCGCAGTTATCCCCGGGGATGGGATCGGACCGGAGATCGTCCAGGAAGGGCTCAAGGTGCTCCAGGCGGCGTCCGAGGCGGCGGGATTTTCATTCAAGGCGCATCATTTCGATTTTGGCGGGGATCGGTACCTGAAGACCGGTGAAATCATCCCTGACTCGGCCATGACCGAGCTCAGGGACATGGATGCCATCTATCTGGGCGCAGTAGGTCATCCGGGCGTGCAGGCCGGCATCCTGGAGAAGGGCCTGCTCCTGCGCCTCCGTTTCGAGCTCGACCAGTATATCAACCTGAGACCGATCAAACTCTATCCCGGGGTATGGACCCCCTTAAAGGACAAGGGGCCGGATGAGATCGATTTCGTGGTGGTGCGCGAGAATACCGAAGGGCTCTATGTGGGCATTGGTGGATTCTTCAAAAAGGGGACAAGGGACGAGGTGGCCATGCAGGAGATGATCAACACCCGGAAGGGCGTTGAGCGCTGCGTCCGATATGCCTTTGACCTGACCCGCACACGAAACAAGGAGAAAAAGCTGACCCTCTGCGACAAGTCCAATGTGCTCACCTATGCCCATGATCTCTGGCAGCGGGTGTTCAAGGAGGTGGGTCAGGAATACAGCGACATCACGATGGATCATGCGTATGTGGATGCAACCTGCATGTGGATGGTGAAGAACCCCGAATGGTTCGATGTGATCGTGGTATGCAACATGTTCGGGGATATCATCACCGATCTCGGGGCGATGATCCAAGGAGGCCTGGGCATCGCGGCCTCCGGAAACATCAATCCGGATGGGGTCTCCATGTTTGAGCCGATCCATGGCTCCGCCCCCAAATATGCGGGAAAGGGGGTAGCCAATCCCCTGGCCACCATCTCTGCATGCCAGATGATGCTGGAGCACCTCAAGGAACAGGAAGGGAGCCGGTTGATCGAGCAGGCCATCATCAGCCTGCTCTCGAGCGGGAAGATAAAGGACCTGTCCGCTAAAAGCGGATTCAAGACCCACGAGATCGGGGATATGGTAGCGGACCTTGTGCGCCAGCCATCCCGCACAGCAAAGTGAGGTAAAACGGATGGAAAAAAAGGAACGATATCGGGTAGCCGTTGTCGGTGCAACCGGGGCTGTGGGCAAGGAAATGATCGCGGTCCTCGAAGAGAGGGAATTCCCGGTGAGCGAACTCGTACCTCTGGCCTCGTATCGGACGGCGGGTACGGAGGTCTCTTTTCATAATCGCTCCCTCATCGTCAAGGAGCTGAAAAGGGATTCCTTTAAGGGCGTCGATCTTGCCCTCTTCTCTGCAGGGGGGGACGTGAGCCTCGAATTCGCCCCCTATGCGGTCAAGGCGGGGACCGTGGTCGTGGATAACAGCAGTGCCTTTCGCATGGACCCGGAGGTGCCGCTGGTTGTGCCCGAGGTCAATCCGAATGATGTCCAACGTCACAAGGGTATCATTGCCAATCCGAACTGCTCCACCATCCAGATGGTGGTGGCGCTCAAGCCGATCCACGACCATGCGAGGATCAAGCGGATCGTGGTGTCCACCTATCAAGCGGTCTCAGGCACGGGCAAGGAGGCCATGGACGAACTCTTCGACCAGAGCAGAATGCTGTTGAACTTCCAGAAAGAGGACATCCAGCCATCGGTCTATCCCCACCAGATTGCGTTCAATTGCCTCCCCCATATAGATATATTCCTGGACAACGGGTATACCAAGGAGGAGATGA
The DNA here is from genome assembly GCA_049472315.1 of bacterium. Lineage (GTDB taxonomy): Bacteria > SZUA-182 > SZUA-182 > DTGQ01 > JAFGSM01 > JBLIRM01. The sequence goes on along the minus strand of JBLIRN010000003.1, from coordinate 12,980 downwards.
AGATGGTAAACGAAACCAGGAAGATCATGGGGGACGACACCATTCGGGTCACCGCAACCACGGTGCGGGTACCTGTGTTCATCGGGCATTCCGAGGCGGTGAACATAGAGCTCGATCGTGAACTTTCACCTGATGAATGCAGGGAAATCCTGAAAAAAAGCCCGGGAGTCGTGGTGGTGGATGATCCCCGCCAGAATATATATCCGCTTCCCATCGATGCCGCCGGAGAGGACCCGGTATTCGTCGGCCGTATCCGCAGGGATGAATCGGTGGCCCATGGCCTCAACCTGTGGATCGTGTCCGACAACCTTCGCAAGGGCGCAGCCCTCAATGCGGTCCAAATCGCGGAGATACTGACCGGTCACCGGGTGATGGAGGCCGAGGTAAGAATCATCTAAGCTTGCCAGGTGGAGCGAAGCGGAACACTCACCAAACATGTTAGGCAAAGCGAAGCCCAGCAGTATACAGCCCTGCCGACCACCTAAAGGGCATGCTGCGACCCAATTTTCACCTGCCATTTCCCTTGGGTTATATAATCGGTGCCGCACTCAGGGTAAGATTGAAGTTCCCATAATCATACCCGAGCAGCTTCGTCAGATCGTTGATCGTGTATGTGCCGGTCATGGTTGAGGGACCGGTCAGGGTACAATTCAGCTCGATCTCATAGAGGGTAATCGCGGTCGTGACCAAGAGGGTGGTCGAGAATATGGTGTTATTTCCTCCGGTCAGGATAAAGGTGTCACCGCCGCTATACAGTCCGCTCACCTCGGCGGGTACCGAATTGGTGAATTTGTTCAGGATGAGGGTCACCTCTCCGGTCAGGATTCCGTTCACCGCATCCTCGACGAGCGTCATATTCATGATACCCGCATTCAGCTTTACCAGGCTGTACCAGGTACCGGTCCACGTTCCTGCCTGCTCAGCCGTTATTCCCAAGAGATTCGTCAGCGCCGGGGACTGCACCCCCAGATTCGAAAGCCCCAGGCTGCCAAAAGGATTCAGGGGGTTGGCGAGCCCGGCCATTGCCTGGAGATTCTGAAGCCCCGAGCTCCCGCCCAGTCCGTAGGCCAGGCCGAGCATAGTGAGACCGCCGCCGAGCCCGGACAGGCCGCCCAAACCATAGATGCCTCCAAGGCCGCCATACAACCCGCCGAGGCCGTATAGGCTCCCCAGACCATAGAGACCGGTCATACCTGAAAGTCCATACAATCCACCGAGGCCATACAGGCTGCCCATGCCGTAGAGACCTCCCATACCTGAAAGTCCATACAATCCGCCGAGGCCATACAGGCTGCCCATGCCGTACAAACTGCCCAGCCCGTAAAGGCTGCCGTATCCTGAGAGTCCGTATGATCCGCCAAGGCCGTACAGGCTTGACCCTCCGTAAATCCCGCCGCCATAAAGCCCAAGTCCGTAATAGGCCTCCGCCCCCTGGCATGCGCCCACCACAATGATGATGACGAGTGAAAGAAAAAAGATACAGGATTGTATCCTTGCCGAGTGGTCCTTGGTAATGAAAAACATTGTAAGCCTCCATTGTCTCATCTGCTGCAACCATACATATTCAGTTTGCTTACGTGAAAAAGCAAGTATCGTTCCAAAAGGCTCAGGCGCATCGCCCTGCCTGAATGGAGGGAAACCACCCGATTTTGAACCTTTTCGGGGTTCTGCAGCCAGGCATACATCCATCGAGACAGGTATAGAAACTATACGGGGAGGGGATTTTTTATGCATCCCGACAAGGGATCACGCCTCAGTGCTATGGCTCAGGGAATTCCCGGTGAATGGATTGGTCCGATTTGGATGCTGATTGCCTAAGGCATTCAAAGAGGTATTGCAGGGGATCTTCTTTGGGCCTCATTCGCATCCCCAGGCGGGTGAGCGAAAAATCATACCGTACCGGATCTTCAGGGCAGATCGTTCTAAATGCGCAGGTGATATCAAGGACGGTTTTCATATCCGCCTGCCTTCGCGTGGTGAGCCGCAGGGCACATCCGATCCGGTACAGGTGGGTATCCAGAGGGGCCAGAAGCTTGGCCGGAGGCACCCCTTCCCATCCGCCCGGATCCACGGCATCCCTTCGTACCATCCAGCGCAAAAACAGGTTCATACGCTTGCATGCGCTCCCCGTATCGGGTGAGGGGAGGAGGGTGTTGCATCTCCCCGAGCCCGGTTCGGAGAGTTCCCGCATAAAGGATAAAAGTGCGGGAAGCACCGTTTCATGCTCATTTCGAAGCCCGGAACGGAAACATGCATTGAGGGATCCATACCGCTCAATGGCTGTCCTCGCGCCATACAGCAGGGCCGCAAGATCCTCACCGGTGGTGAAGCGATGCCTGAAATCTGCGTATTCCGCATGGAGTGATGCCCGCGATGCATCCATGAGAAAATGGAAGGGCCGCGGCATCCGCCGGAGCACCGTGGACACGCTTTTTAATATCTGCGCAACCCTTCCGTATGCCAGGGAGGACGCTACGAGCCCCACGATCTCCCGGTCACGCAGATCCGGGTAGGCATAAAGGAATTCGAGGGGGTCAGGGTGTACGTATACGCGACGGTTCAGATGCGTGTATAGTGCCTCGAGTTGTTGCCTATCAAGCAATGTCGTGTATCCCTCTGTCCTGGAAAGGGAGTGAAAGTGTGCAATGGAATTGATGTATTCACATTGACAGCATTGTCAATATCTGGTATTATAATATTAGTTAATAATAACGAGGTTGCGGGAAGTGTAGGGCTTTCTATACTACTTTTAATAAAATTATACGGCGTTTATATCAGTTTCTTTGTTGCATTTCAATTCCTTTCTTTCGTATAAATCTATCTCAAAGCGATTCGATAGTAACGACGTAATTGTGTCCGGTAAACGCTGTCTTTTTAATTGAATCGGACAAACGGAAGGGTACTATATGATGCGAACGGCACAGGATGCAGAGCGTTTCGTCTCGGGCATCAAATATGATGAAAAGGGGCTTGTCCCGGCGATCATTCAAGACGCTGAAAATGGACAGGTACTCATGATGGCATACATGAATCGGGACTCGCTCATCGAGACGCTCAAGACGGGAAGGACGGTTTTCTGGAGCCGTTCGCGGCAATGCATCTGGCCCAAGGGTGAGACGTCCGGTCATATCCAGCGAATAAAGGAGGTGTTCTTCGACTGCGACATGGATACCTTGCTTTTCAAGGTTGAACAGATAGGGGCGGCATGCCATACAGGGAATAGGACCTGTTTTTATCGATCATTGGAAACGGATTTTCCTTGACTTTAAAGTGAATTCCGTATATAATTAAGTTTTAAATTCTTTAAGAAGGTCCACGTCCACCAGACAATAAAACACTGCGGAGGGAGGGATAATGATTGCCTGTTATAAGGCCGAAAGAGGACGAGTCCTTTGAGAGCCTGCTTAAACGCTTCAAGAAGACCAGTGAGAAGGCAGGAATCTTGGCGGAATACAAGAAGAGAGAGCACTACGAGAAACCAAGCACCAGGAAGAAAAGGAAGGCATTAGCAGCGAAGAAAAAGTCTCTGAGGAGGCGATACTAATTACCGAATAGCGCGTGTTGTTCGTCATTTTTTCGTTGTATAAACGAAGTTGTAGACGCTACCTTATAGCACGGTGCGAGGCCATTTTTCCAGGAGAAGATAATTTCACATTGCATAATGGTAAGGATTCGGGTCCTGAACCACCCGAGTCCTTTTTTTTACCCAGTTTGACATGTTTACCCTGCATTGACGCTCATGCGGCTTAGTCAGATATACGAGAGTATCATACGAATCGGCATACAAAACGACCCCCGGGGCGAGGAAGGAATACAAAAGGCCCTGGAGGCATCGCACAAGGAATACGAAGAGATCAAGGATCGCGACAAGGCCCGGTTCGATCGCGACAGGCTCCACAATCCGTATGCCGATACCCGGATACTCCATGGTGATCTCGAGAGCGATATTCGCACTGTTCTGGCCGGGATAGATATCGAGGTCGGTGAAATCCTCTTGGCTGAAAAAGTGAAGGAAAGAGGAATACCAATCGATGCCGTCATTGCGCACCACCCGGAAGGAGTCGCCCTTGCAGCCTTTTACCGGGTCATGACCTTGCAGACCGATCTGCTGAACCAGTTCGGTGTCTCCGTTACCGTTGCCGAGGCCCTTCTCGATGAGAGGATGAAGGAGGTCGCCCGGAAGATCATGCCGGTGAATCACAACCGGGCGGTCATGGCAGCCCGGCTCCTTGATATGCCGTTCCTGTGCTGCCATACCCCTGCGGACAATGCGGTGTATGCCTATCTTCGGCGTCTTTTCGAGGATAAAAGACCCTATTGGATGGGTGATATCATCGATATACTCCTCGACATCCCGGAATATCAAGATCAGGCCATGATCAACGCGGGGCCTCAGATACTGGTGGGAAGTGCGACCAGGCGATGCGGGAGAATTCTTGTGGACATGACCGGGGGAACCGAAGGATCGAAGGAAATCTACCAGCGCCTGGCACAGGAGGGGTTCGGAACGATTGTTGCCATGCATATGAGTGAGGAACACAAAAAGGAGGCAGAGGCCAACCATCTCAATGTAGTGATCGCTGGCCACATCGGGAGCGACAGCCTGGGGATGAACCTCATGTTTGATCAGGTGCGCACGCAGGGGGACCTGGAAATCGTACCGTGTTCCGGTTACGTTTATCATTCGAGGAACTGACGTATCCACCGATTGCACCATGGACCATCATTCCTTAGAAGTACTTGAATTTAAGGCGGTTAAGGCGCGGCTGGCCTCATTTGCCTGTTCTGATCCAGGCAGGGCCCGATGCCTGAACATCATCCCCATCGTGGACAAAGGGGTCATCGAACATGACCTCCGTCAGGTACAGGAGGCACGGGAGGCGGTGTCCATATTCGGCCGGCTCCCCCTGGGGGACCTCAGGGATATCGCTCCTCACCTGTCCAAGGCGGCCCTGACAGGTACTGCCCTGGAAGTTCCCGAATTGCTGGAGATCGCCGCATTTGTGAACCTAAGCCGTGCGGTCGCTCAGTGGCTGTCCCGGGCCGTTGAGGGCGCGCCGACCCTCGAACCGTTCAAGGAGGGCCTTGTTTCACCGGAACATCTCCGACAGCGGTTGGATGACTGCCTGGATCCTTCAGGGGAGATCAAGGATGCGGCCAGTCCGGCCCTGGCACGGATTCGAAAGCAGTTGCGCAGGGAGAAGGAGGGGATTATTGCCCTCTTGGAGGGCATTGTACATAAAGGTGATCAAAAGGCGCTCCAGGGCGATTTTATCACGATCCGAAACGAGCGCTATGTCATCCCGGTAAAGGCAAGCAAAAAGGGGAGCATACAGGGCATCATACACGATGAATCGGGCAGCGGCGCCACGCTCTTCATCGAGCCGATGATCTCGGTGGAGGCCCAAAACAGCTATCGCCGGCTCAAAATCCGGGAAAGGGAAGAGATCAGAAAGGTGCTCCTGGAATTGACCGCCATGGTGGCACAGCACAGGGAGGTCCTTACCGTCGATCTCCACATCCTGACGGGATTGGACTTCCTTCAGGCAAAGGCGTTGTTCAGTCAGGCCATAGGGGGTATTGCCCCGGTCATCAGCAACGATCCGGTGATCAAGCTCAAGGAGGCACGGCACGCCCTCCTCATCTTCAGGCATATGGATACGCCTGGGATGGGCACGAAGCCGGTAGGAATCGATCTCGAGTTGCATGGGGGAACCAGGGCACTGGTCATCAGCGGACCCAATACCGGAGGAAAGACCGTCACCCTGAAAATGGTCGGCCTCCTCCTTGCCATGATGCAATCGGGACTGCATATCCCTGTCAGGGAGGGAAGCGAATTGGGCATATTTGACGAGATCCTGGCGGATATAGGCGATGAGCAGGATATCACCAGGGATCTTTCCTCCTTTTCCTCCCATATCAGGAATATCGCCCGGGTGCTGAAAAGGGTGGGCCCCCGAAGCATTGTACTGTTTGACGAACTGGGCTCCGACACGAACCCCACGGAAGGCGCTGCCCTGGGAATAGCGGTGCTGGAATATATCCTCGAGAAAGGGGCGCTGTGTCTGGTGACTACGCATCATAACGGCCTCAAGGCCTACGCCGCCACGAACGCCCCCGATATAGCGAATGCATCGATGGGATTCGATCCGGAAAAAAGGGCGCCCACGTTTCAGCTACACATAGGCTACCCGGGAAGCAGCAACGCCCTGGGGATTGCCGCCACGTTGGGGCTGCCACGGGAAATCCTTGAAAATGCCCGGCACATCATGGGTGCAGGCGAGGTCCACCTCGAGAAACTCATCGGGTCACTCGAGCGGACCGAACAACGGCTCAGGGAGGAGCAGGTGCAACAACAGGAGATGAGGACCGACATCGCCCTGATGAAGGAGCGATACCATCGCCTCCTCGAAGGCATTCAGGAAAGGGAGGCCAGGATGGCCGCGGATGCCCGGCACGGCATTCAGCCCCTTATCGATAAGGCCCGCAAGGAAATCGAACGGATTGTCGCGGAATTGAGGCAGTCGACGCCCACGACCCCGGTTATCAAGACGGCGCATAGGGCAATCAGGGAGGTGGGGCGGCACTACATCCCTCCCTTTTCCCCGCCGGCACGGCAGAAGGGGATGAGGATCGAGAGTGTATCGATCGGCCAGCCGGTGTACCTCCCCGCGCTCAAGGAAAAGGGCACGGTAAGCCGGGTGGACCGCTCGGAAAAAAAGGTATGGGTCATGATCGGGTCCCTGAAGCTGCAGGTGGATTCAACTGAATTGCTTCCGGTGGAGGAGCGAAGGGAGGCACCATCATCACACGGTACGGTGCTCGTTACCGCCCCCGTGTCCACCGACGAGGTAAGCACCAGGCTGGTGGTTATCGGCCAGAAGGTTGAGGATGCCCTTCTCCAGATCGATAAATATATCGACAATGCGGTTTGTGCCCATCTCTCATCGGTCTCCATAATCCATGGGAAGGGGACCGGGGCACTCAAACGAGCGGTTGAGGAATTTCTGCGTTCCCACCCGCAGGTGGCCTCATTTCGAAGCGGAACCATGCACGAGGGGGGAACCGGGGTCACCGTTGTGGAACTGATTGCGTAACGGAGTGATGACCATGTCGCCCAATAACGGGATAAAAGAGGAAATACTGCAAAGGGTGGATATCCTCGACATCGTATCCGAGTACGTCGACCTGAAAAAGGCGGGGCGGAGATACAAGGGGCTGTGCCCCTTTCACCCTGAAAAGACCCCATCGTTCCATGTGGATAAAGAGAAGCAGTTCTTTTATTGCTTCGGCTGTCACACCGGCGGGGATGCCTTCACCTTTTTAATGAAAAAGGAAGGCATCACCTTTATGGAGGCAATGGAGCATCTGGCCAGAAGGTGCGGCATATCGATACCGGCTGCAAAGGGGAACAAGGGGGATATCCACGCGAGCGAAAAGCAACAGATCTTTGAAATCAACAAGCACGCCCAACGCTATTTTGAAAAAAGGTTATGGTCGGGAAAAGGCGGCATTGAGTACCTGAGGTCACGGGGGCTTGAAGACGACCTCATCAAGCGGTTCGGCCTGGGCTATGCCATTGATTCCTGGGAGGGGCTTTTTTCACACCTGAAAAAACACTTCTCCACCCAGATGCTCCTCCTGGCCGGACTCATCTGCCCAAGGCAAAGCGGAACCGGGTTCTATGATCGCTTCAGGAACCGCGTCATATTCCCTATCCGCACCATGTACGGCGATATATGCGGATTCGGCGGGAGGTCGATCATCGCGGCGGATGAAGGGCCGAAATATCTCAATTCACCGGAGACCCCTGCCTATTCCAAGGGGCATATCCTCTATGGTTTGGATTATGCGAAGGAGGCCATCCGCCAAACAGGGCAGGCAATCGTTGTTGAAGGGTATATGGATCTCCTCACCCTCCACCAGGCAGGTTTCACCAATGTGGTGGCCGCCCTTGGAACCGCCATGACCGTTTACCACGTTCGCCTCTTGAAGAGGTATGCCAACGAGGTCATCCTGGTGTTTGATTCCGATATGGCCGGCGTTAAAGCGGCGCAGCGAGGAACTGAGATCTTTTGTGAGGAAGGGATACAAGCACGAGTGGCCACGCTGCCATCGGGCAAGGATCCCGACAACCTGGTCAGGGAATCGGGCAGGGAGGGTTTTGCCCGGGCCATTGACCAGGCCCAACCAATTATTGACTTTTTGCTGAAGAGTCATGGGCTACTTGGGGGGGAGGTGATGGCACAGGAGAAGTCGGAGAAAATCGACCAGATTATCCATTTTCTTGCACGGATGAGAAATCCCCTCGAACGGGATGGATACATCCGGTATACCGCCCAAAGGCTGGGTATTTCAGAGGAGGCCATGAGAGAGCGCCTCAGACAGGTACAAGGACCCACGAAGGGGCGGCAGGGCCGACCATCCCTCAGACCGCAGGACTTTTCCCCTCCATCGCGAAGGGACTGTGTGGAAAGGCTCTTTATCAAACTCGCATTCGAGTTAGGAAGCCCTTCGAGTACCATGCTTCAAAACGTGGATGTATCGGATTTCAGAAACCCGGATCTCAGGGAACTGGCCGGCATGATATTGGATCACTGGCGGCAGGGAATCCCTGTGGAGCCCCGATCATTTCTCATGGAGGTGGATTCAGAGAGAAAAAAGGATTTGATATCTCAGGTCATGATTGGCACCGAGGCATTTGAGGATACCGAGCAAGCGGTGCGTGATTTTCTCAAAGGCCTTCGCCAGGGCAGGATTTACGAGCAGCTGAATGAAATCAGGAAAAAATTGGATTCCACGGCATTGTCAAGGGAGGAAGAGAATCTCCTTTTGAGCGAGTATCGCCGCCTCAAGATGGATGCATGCACACTCGAGGGAGCGTAGGGGGAGTATTGTTCTGAAATTCAATGAATGTGGAATTATGCTATCTTATGTTATGCGTAGGTTTCAAACCTATACAACGCCATAACAATACATCGACGTTAGGAAAGGAGTCAAAATGTCGTCTGAAGGGAAATTGGCCCAGGTAAAGGATCAGCTGATCATCATGGGGAAGGAAAAGGGATATCTGACCTACGATGAACTCAATGATTCTTTGCCCGAAGATTTCGTCTCCTCAACGGATCTCGATAATGTCTTTATTATGCTGGACGGCATGGACATCAATGTCATCGATCAGGACGAAAAATCGAAATATATGGCCGAAACCCTGGAACCAGAGGAAAAATTGGATTCTCTGGACATCGCGGAAGCGGAACTCGCTTCAGAGTATCTTGGTCGAACTGATGACCCGGTCAGGATGTATCTCAGGGAAATGGGCATGGTCCCGCTCTTGACGAGAGAAGACGAGGTGAGTATTGCAAAACGGATCGAATCGGGCCGTTTGAAGATGCTCAAGGCCATTACGCAAACCCCTATCGCCAGCCGGGAACTGATCGGGTTTAAGGAACGATTGATGCAGGATAAACGCGAGCAGACCGTGCAGGATGATGATATCGCCATCGATATATCGCTGCAGAAGGATGACATCTGCAAATACATCGATATCATAGAAGGAATCGAGGGCATTGAGGGGGAGATCGAATACCTGCAGAAGGAGCGAAACCGAAAGGGGCTTGCGATTGCGGAGAAGAAGGTCCTGGCCAACGATATAAAGGCGCGGCGCCATGAGGTGACCAAAATGGTCCGGATGATCCCTCTCGATTCGCGGCAGATCGCGCAAATCGCCGAGAAGATCAAACTCTTTCTGGATCACCTGGATCATTCCCTTGTGGAAATAAAGGCCTGCGAGGATCAGATGTGCTTAACCTTTGTCGAGGTGCGGGATTACATTCGGAGGGTCAAAAAGAACGAGGAGGTTCCCTACACGGTCCCCTTTTCGCTCGATGAATTGCTCTGCTTCGAAAGGACCATCCAAAATGCCCGGCGACGAATAAAAAAGGTGGAGTTGGAGAGCGGCTTGAGCGCGAACCAGCTTCGCGAGATCTACAGGCAGATCGAGGAAGGGCATGAGGAAACCGATCGCGCCAAAAAGGAGCTCGTCGAGGCCAACCTCAGGCTGGTGGTGAGCATTGCAAAGAAGTACACCAACAGGGGCCTGCAGTTTCTCGACCTCATCCAGGAGGGGAATATCGGCCTGATGAAGGCGGTAGACAAGTTCGAATATAAGCGGGGATACAAGTTCAGCACCTATGCCACCTGGTGGATCCGGCAATCGATCACCAGGGCAATCGCCGATCAGGCCAGGACCATCCGGATCCCGGTGCACATGATCGAGACGATCAATAAGCTGATCAGGACCTCCCGCGCGCTGGTACAGGAATTCGGCAGGGAACCGAGCCCTGAGGAGATCTCCGAGCGGATGGATATGGATGTGGATAAGGTCAGACGTGTGCTCAAGATCGCCCAGGAGCCGATCTCCCTGGAGACACCCATAGGAGAGGAAGAGGACACCCATCTGGGTGATTTCATCGAGGACAAGAGGGCTGAATCCCCTCTCGATTCGGTAATCAATATCAACCTCGAGGATAAAACGGACCTGGTACTCCAGACGCTCAGCTACCGGGAAGAGAAGGTGCTCCGGAAGAGGTTCGGTATCGCCGAGATGTGCGAACATACCCTGGAAGAGGTGGGGCAGGACTTCGATGTGACTCGCGAGAGAATCAGGCAGATCGAGGCCAAGGCCTTGAGGAAGCTGCGCCACCCTAGCCGCAGCAAGCATCTGAAAAGCTTTTACAGCTCCTGATACCGTTCACATTACGGGAGAGGTTGATCGAGAAGGCCATTTTCGTATATAGTATCCTCGTGCGGGGCGCCTTCTGCGTCCCCTATGCCATGGAATAAAGGGCCCATAGCTCAGTTGGAAGAGCCACCGGCTCATAACCGGAAGGTCCCTGGTTCGAACCCAGGTGGGCCCATTGACATATGTTTTGTGTTTTTGATCCACGAGGCGGTTGATGGCCCTTGATCGAGATTCCCTTTTTCAGATCCTTGATGATATCGCCCCACCCTACCTGGCTGAGTCATGGGACCATGTCGGTCCCCAGATCATCCCCACCGCGGATGCCGAAGTACGGGCCGTTATCGTATGTCTCGATTGCACCAGGTCCGTTATCGAGGAGGCATCGGCCTGCGGCGCAGACCTGATCATCGCACACCATCCGCTTATCTTTACCCCCATGGACAAGCTGATCCATGGGCGGTATCCCTGCAACCTCATTTTTGATATAATACGCATAGGAATAGGCCTGTTTGTCATGCATACCAACCTGGATAAGGCTGCCGGAGGGATTAACGACCGGCTCGCGCATCTGGTCGGTCTGAAGGATGTCTCGCCGCTGGTGCCGCACCCGGGTCATGAACAGGAATCAGGGCTTGGAAGGATCGGCATGCTTGCCCGGCCGACAAAGCTCTCGCTCATGTGTGAAGATCTCAGGAAACAGCTTGCGCCGTCATCGCTTCGCATGGTTGGAAGCGCGGATGCGCTGGTGCAGAGAATCGCCGTTTGTTCCGGAAGCGGAGCGAGCCTTATACACGAAGCGATTGATTGCGGTGCCGATGCGTTGCTCACCGGCGACGTCAAGTATCATCAAGCGATGGAGGCGCAGGGACTTGGAATGGCGCTCATCGATGCAGGGCATTTTGCCACGGAAAGGATCGTTGTGCCGCTTCTGAAGGAGCGGCTGGAAAAAATAATGTCGGAACGGGAACAGGGCAAAGACGTTGTCATCCATACGTCACGGTCACAGCAGGATCCCCTTCGAGAGGCACCGTGAGGATCGCGACGCACTGCCCTCTGCGCCCATATCATGGCCGTCAGCATTTGTTCGATGTCCATGATGCCGATGACCATGTTTACATTGCAAACTATCGTTTAAACGAGCATCAAAAACGGGGGAGATGCCATTGAACCAGCAACTGGAATACCTGATGCAACTCCAGGAGATCGATCTCCGCATCGGGGCGCTCGAGAAGGAACGTTCCCTCTTGCCCGAAGAAATCGAACGGCTTCGCCAGGCTTTTCAAAGGGAGGTGGATGCCTGGGAGTCATCGAAGAAAAAAATGGATGACCTCGAAAAGGACCGGCGCAAGAAGGAGCGCGAGCTTGAGGAGATTGAAGCGAAGCTGAGTAAATACAACACCCAGCTCCTCTCCGTGAAGACGAACAAGGAATACACCGCCATGCTTCACGAGATCGACCAGTGCAAGGAGGAGATATCGAGCAAGGAGGAGGCGATACTCCTCCTTTTCGATCAACAGGAGGAGGTCCAGGCGGCCCTCGGCCACGAGAAGAAGGAGGTGGAGGAAAAGCGGAGGCTGTTCGAGGAGGAAAAATCCCGCATCGACGCCCGGCTTGCCCAGATCGAAAAGGAGATCGAGGCACTTTCCGGTGAGCGGGGCGGCATAGAGGAGAAGGTGGAGGAGGATCTGCTCAGGGAATACAGCAAGCTCATCGATTTCAGAAAGGGACTCGCCGTTTCGCGGGCAAAGGATGGCTCCTGCATCGGCTGCCACATACACCTCATGCCCCAGCTCTTTCAGGAAATAAAGGCAAATGACGATAGGATCTTCCGGTGCCCCAACTGCCATCGTTTCCTGTTCTATATGGCTGAAGATACCGGCGCATAGGGCCCGGTGAGGCGTAAGCCTCCGCATCTATTGAGCGACTTTGTAGTGTATTGCTCAATTGCACAATATCTTAGAGGAAGGCGGGGGCGTCTTTTGTTTCGGCTCCCTTGCACACAGACGCATTCCCCTTCCCCGTTGTCCATGAGGCAAATAAGTACTATAGTGGTTATAAAGTTGTTGGCTTAAGAGGCACAGATGATCGCCGTTTCACTGTACGGTGAAGCGGAGGAAAGTCCGAGCTCCACAGGGCATGGTGCTCCGTAACGCGGAGTGGGGGCGACCCTAAGGAAAGTGCCACAGAAAACATACCGCCGTCGCTATATGGTGACGGTAAGGGTGAAAAGGCGAGG
>JBLIRN010000029.1:0-39240 GCA_049472315.1 bacterium | reverse complement strand
CTATCCCAAAAGGAATTCAATGCCTTATGGAGTCTATGATTGCGTACTTCCTAAGAATTTCGGGCTTGGAAGAGGGAGAGGGCTCATTTTTTAAATATGCATTTTTTTACGGCATAGCTACATTGTTTTTGTGCTTTGGAATTATGTTCATTATGTTCATTCCATTTAAACACACGGTGATCGTAAATATTGTCAGTATCTATTCAATGATATTGCTTCTGTTTTTTATTTTACAATATTTAAATAGAACCATAAGCTTGCATAAAAAAATCTTGTCCGCACTTTGGATACCGATAGCAAAATTGCTAAACTTTACCCTAGGAATTTTAAAACAAGTCCCTGTAAAAATAATTATCTTGTTCCTTATCGCTTTACATCTTGTCGATAATGGAGCAAGGCTTCTTTCGCTCTCACTTCGACTTTTCGGCAATATATTTGGTGAACATAGTGTTCTTGGAATGGTTACAGATGTTGCCATCAAAAGATATTATTTTGTTGTCCCATTGTTTATTCCTTTTATGATCTTCTGCATGGATGTTCTTTTTGCAATCATTCAGACCTTAGTTTTTGTAATGCTTAGTCTATTTTATTTCAAAGAAGAATTAGGCGTACATTAACAGATAAAAGTTAAATCGTTTATAAAATAGGCTCGGCTAAAAACTTTTTATTTGGGGTGAACCAATGATAGGCTTTGATTTCACAAAAACGATTTTTTTAGTTGCTAATTTCTTCATTCTTCTTTTTCTTATGAAAAAGTTTTTCTTCAAACCCATAATGGAGATTTTGGAGGCGCGGAAGGAAAAAATCGAGGAGGGATTAAGGCAACGTGCGATTGCCAAGGAGGAACAAGAAAAGGCGTTAAAGGATCGGGAAGAGATTCTTGCTCAAAGCAAGGCGGATGCACAGAAGATTTTGAATCAAACCGAAAAGATGAAAAATGACATCATAGCTAAGGCGAAGCAAGAGGCAGACAAGATTATCGAGAATGCCCGTGCTGAAATAGCCAAGGAGAGAGAAGAACTGCTACAGGAGACAAACCTTAAATTAATCGATCTCGTCAGTTCGGCCGCGTACAGAGCGCTTCCCGATTTGGCCAAGAAGGACGGTCATAAGGAACTCGTAGAGCAGGTCATTTTAGACAGTTTAAGGCAGGTATCATAAGCAAGGTTAACCTTTTATAACCCATTTAACATTCCATTATATCAACCATTAAAAGGAGGGTCTCAATGTCTATAGCATCATTATACAATTCAACGAAGAACAAGGTTATAAGGGTTATAAGGTCCAAAAAAACTATTTATTTGGTATTTGTCAATACAATGTTACTAGCCTTGTCATCTCCATTGGTATTATGGGCGGAAGATACCGCTGCCACCATCACCACAAGAGGTGGAGAAGTTGCCTGGGTTGAGGCTTTGAAGGCAGTTGCAGCGGCAATATTGCTCGGTTGGGGTGCATTTGGGGCCTCCCTGGGAATAGCAAAGTTTGGAATGGCCTCTTTGGAAGGTATGTCCAGACAGCCGGAGATTCAGGGGAAGCTTTTTATGACCATGTTAATCGGTATGGCCATCATCGAGGCGCTATGTCTTTATTGTTTGGTCGTTGCATTAATTCTAATTATTTGATCCTGCATTGATCATGGTTTTTTTAATTATACGGTTATGCATGAAATAGGATAAGATACAGCTATACAGATTTCCTGCTATAATCGGTTCTGAATGTAAAATGGTCCCTATTAAATTCATTAGGGCTAATTATTCAATGTAAATGCGTATGTTGTATTGAATAGTGTATGACCTATTAAACATGGAGTTTGTCATAATTATTTAGTAGCTATTCGTTATTACAGGCACATGAAATTCCTTCATGTGATTTTTTCTGCGTATTAATTTGTATTAGTTTAATGCAAAGTCTTTGCATCAATGAATTCATTAGGTTATTGCTTGTAGATATAGTTTATGGTTAAGGAATATCGAATATGGCTGCTGAATTATCACAAACTATTATGGAAGGCCAAGAATTATGGAGAATGTTAAACAGATGGATGTCAAACAGGAAGGTCTAAAGGAGGCTTTAAATACAGCCAGTCAGCCTTTGGTTTTGTTGAGCCCGACTGTTTATAGATCTGATTTTGTGGAAAATTTAGAGCAAGAGCTTTCCAAGATTGCAGGGAAAAAAATACAGATCAAGGTATTTACGGATGCGAAACAGGAAAGCCCGATACTGTTTTTAGACAGGAACAGGAAGATCAATCTTGATGTCAAGCAGAGTTTTGTGGGCGAATTGGACAGGAAATTTATGGAATTGAAGGGTGATGTCCAGCAATTAAAAGCTGAGGATATTACCAAGGAACTAAGACGGATTATAGAAGCCACGAAACCCACTTTTAAGATTGAGGATATGCGCCAGGAAGGGATTGTCCTTCAGGTGGGTGACGGTATCGCACGAGTAGCGGGACTTGAAAACGTTGGTTCGATGGAAGTGGTTGAATTTGGCGGAAGCGTTTACGGTCTAGCCTTTAGTTTGGAGCAGGATGCAGTAGGTTGTATTCTACTGGGGGCTGAAGAAGATATTAAAGAAGGAAGCAAGGTTGTTTGTACCGGGCATCAATTGGAAATTCCTGTTGGGAAAGGAATGATCGGCAGGATAGTGAACGCTGTCGGTCAGCCGATCGATGGTAAAGGCAAGATCCTCACCACGAACTACAGATTGGTGGAAAGGATAGCTCCCCGTGTTGTTACGCGTCAGCCTGTAAAGGAACCGGTGCAGACCGGGATAAAGGCAATAGACGCAATGATTCCCATCGGCCGCGGCCAGAGGGAATTGATTATCGGCGACAGAAAGATCGGAAAGACCACTCTGGCCATAGACACTATCATAAACCAGAAGGGTAATAACCTTATATGTATTTATGCGGCCATCGGACAGAAGGCCGCAGCCGTTGCCAAGGTCGTGGAGGTCTTGCGACGGGAGGGGGCATTGGACCATACAATTGTTGTCGCCGCGCTGGCCAATGAGCAGACCGCCTTTAAATATCTGGCGCCTTATACTGCCTGCGCCATCGGTGAGGAATTTATGGAACAGGGCGGGGATGCGTTGGTTATTTTCGACGATCTTTCAAAACATGCGGTGGCTTATAGGGAGATGTCGGCTCTCTTGAAGAGACCTATCGGCAGGGAGGCGTATCCTGGTGACATATTCTACGTTCATTCAAGGTTATTGGAACGGGCCGCCAAATTAAGCAAGGAAAAAGGCGGGGGTTCGTTGACCGCCATACCGATCATCGAGACATTAGGCGGGGATGTCACCTCATATATCTCGACCAATGTAATATCGATTACGGATGGACAGATATATCTTGAATCCGGGTTGTTTAATACAGGGTTTCGACCTGCAATCAATGTGGGATTGTCCGTATCCAGGGTCGGAGGTGCAGCCCAAACAAAGATCATCAAAAAGATCGCCGGAAGGTTGAGAATAGACCTTGCTCAATATCATGAGATGCAGGCCTTTGTAAAATTTGGTGCAGAGGTGGATGAGGCCACAAAGGCTCAGCTTGCCAGAGGGGAAAGGGGGCGTGAATTATTAAAACAGATTCAGTATGCGCCTATGCCGCTGGCAGAGGAGGCCTTGGTGCTTTACGCGGTGGTCAACAGCATGATGGATGATATTCCTGTAAAACGGGTCGGGGAGTTCGAGAAGGGATTGGTGGCTTTTGCCCATCAGAATTATCAGAATATCATGGATCTGATTCATGAAAAGAAGGACCTGACCACTGAGATCAATTCAGGTTTGCGGGAAATAATTACTGAATTCAAGAAGCAATTCGTGTAAAGTGGGTACGTAATTATGTCACAGAAGTTGATTGATTTAAAGAACAGAATGAGAAGTGTTGAGAATATCAAAGGCACCACTGAGACCATGTCCACTGTGGCGGCAGCAAAGCTGGCCAGGACCCGTTTTAAAGCGGCCACCTTGAGTATGTTTGCTGAAAGAATGAGGGAAATTGCCTTAATCCAGTCCGAGATCGCGCTTTTTTCTGAGAAGGATATGTTTTCCGAAGAGGTAATGACCGAAATATCACCTCTATTAATCAAAAAGCGTAAACAAAACAGGATTATCGTCTTCGTCATTGCCTCGGATATTGGTATGTGCGGCAATTATAATGGCCGAATAGGCAAAACGACTCAGATTTTTTTGGATACTATTTTGAGAAAGAATAAGAATGCCGAAGTTGGTGTCTGGATCAAAGGGTTAAGAGGCGAACGTTTTTTTAAAAAGAACACGCCGTTTCCGATATTAAATATCGAACCCTGGTCCGAGCAAGGCGTTTCCATATCGGATGCCTTGTCTTTGATAATGAATATGACCGATCTTTTTTTGCACAAGAATATCGATGAGATATACTGTGCCTATACAAAGTTTCATGGACCTGCCAAACGTGAACCCAAGGTGATTAAGTTGCTGCCCTTCAGTTTTGGTCTTGAAGAGAAAACCACAAAGGATAAAACCTCACGCATCAAATGGATCTATGAACCGGATCCGCTCACCATTTTGAAGGAATTGATCCCCATGTATTTCAAGATACAGATCTTTGATCTGCTCTTGGAATCATATGCCAGTGAGCAGGGCGCACGGATGATGGCCATGGAGGATGCCTCGGACCGGGCTGCAGAAAAGCTGCATGAAATGGGTATCCAGTATAATCGAATGAGAAGGGACTTGATCACACTGGATTTATTAGGTATTCTCAGCGCGGCCAGAGTAATAGAGCAGGAGTCTGTATCACAACAAGCATTCTAACGAGGAAATCTGAATATGAATAATTTAGGACCAACTAATGTGACTACAAATAAACCCATGGGCGAGGTTTTTCAGGTTCTGGGGCCGGTGGTGGATGTATATTTTAAGGATAACCTGCCCAATATTGGTAACCTGCTCCGGGCCGAGGATCCTGAAAATGGTTTGCCGATCGAGGTCCTGCAGATTCTGGGTGAAGGCAATGTGCGGACGATCGCCCTGGACATTACCGACGGACTTCGGCGTGGTACGAAGATATTCGACACCGGAAGGCCTATCAGTGTGCCGGTGGGAAAGAATATATTGGGGAGAATGTTCAATATCATGGGGGAGACAATTGATGAAAGAGGGCCGGTAGAGAATTGTGATTATGTCCCCATATACAAGCCTCCCATTCCCTATGCAAAGCTTGAGACATTTCCACAGGTTTTCGAAACAGGGATAAAGGTAATCGATCTGATCACCCCCTTTCCGCGCGGTGGCAAAGTAGGTCTCTTTGGCGGCGCGGGCGTGGGAAAAACGGTTATTATCATGGAGCTTATCCGCAATGTGGGTATCGAGCATGAAGGGGTATCCGTTTTTGGGGGTGTCGGAGAGCGAACCCGTGAGGGAAATGACCTGTGGTTGGAAATGCAGGAATCAAAGGTTTTGGAAAGGGCAATCTTGGTCTACGGCCAGATGAACGAGCCCCCGGGGTGTCGATTCAGGGTTCCCTTTACTGCCTTGACTATGGCAGAGTATTTCAGAGATGAACAGCACCAGGATGTCTTGTTGTTCCTGGATAATGTCTACCGATATGTTCAGGCCGGCCTTGAGGTTTCCTTGCTAAGGGCCAGGGTGCCTTCAGAGGTTGGTTATCAGCCCACCCTATCTACGGAGATGGGGATGCTTCAGGAGAGAATTGCGTCAGTCGCATCAGGCGCGATTACTTCCGTGCAGGCGGTCTATGTGCCTGCCGACGACCTGGCCGATCCCGGACCTGCATCCGTGTTTTCCCATCTCGATGCCATGGTGGTCCTCTCGAGGAAGGTAGCGGAATTGGGTTTGTACCCTGCAGTTGATCCTCTGTTGTCGGGTTCACAGATATTGGAGCCATGGATCGTTGGAGAGCGGCATTGTGAAGTGGCCAGAAAGGTGAAGGCATATCTGGAAAGATACAGAGACCTTCAGGACCTGATCGCCATTCTGGGACTGGAGGAACTCTCCGAAGAGGATCGAGTCGTTGTGACCAGGGCCAGAAGACTGGAAAAGTTTTTGACCCAGCCCTTCTTTGTGGCTGAGACCTTCACCGGCATCCATGGCAGATATGTTTCACTCGAAGAGACATTAAACGGGTTTGAAGCAATCGCTGAAGGCCAATATGATGATGTTCCCGAACAGGCATTCTATATGGTGGGAACGATTGATGAGGCCTTGAAACAAGCCGATAAGATCAAGTCCAAGAAATCATAGACAGGGAATGTGATTCTATGGCTAAGCTGAGAAAAGGGAAGGGAAAAATATCCCTTGAAGTGCTCACTCCTGAAAAGTGTGTATTGAAGGATGATGAAATCGATATTGTTGTGGTCAGGGACCTGGAAGGTGAGCAGGAGGAAGGTGAACTGACCAAAGAGAGATATATCGGTATTCTGGCTGACCATGCCCCTATGCTGGTTCGCTTACCGATTGCACCCCTTCGATATGAAAAGGATGGGGAAGCCCATTGGATCGTGGTTGCCGGAGGATTCTTGGAGGTTAAGAATAACAGGGTCACAGTGCTTTCCTTTGGGGCCGAAAGGGTGACCAAGGAAGCAGAGGTGGATTTAGCCGTTATTGCAAGGGAAAGGGTTCAGAGTTGGCTGGAGGGCCAGGTGGGAAGAGTGGGCTTTGATGAAAAGGCAGCTGAGGCGGATCTTAGAAAATCAGCGATCGAGCTCTATAGGGCCTCTTCTCATTCAGAATAATTCTGTCATTCATCGTACAATTCAATTCCTCCTTTTGTTGCTTTGTCATGCCGGGGTTTTACTACATAAACAATCAATTCGTCCTCATCCATCTAATACCATAAGAAATCTCCCGACTGATGCCTCGGCATATCCCAACGATCATAATTGTGCATCAAATAGGACATAGGCACGTAGATCTCTTCAATGAAATCGTTGAGTAAAAGTTGAACGATCTCCCCTTCTGTCGTTTTACTGGAATACGGGGGCGGCTGCAAGCCAAGGTTCTTCATCCCTTCTTCTAATTCCTCCTGGGCGAAACCAAAGGATAGAACCCTCATCTGCATTAAAAATCTTTCAAATTCTCGATTCTTGGGCAAATTTTTCATATATTCGGTCTTGCGAGTCTGGTCAAAATGAGGGCTTTTATTCAATTTGAATACCAAAAGCGCACGCAGAGGCATCGCTGCATGCTTCATAGCAAACAGTATCATTTCGCTAATAAAGTCCTCTGACTTCTTTTTTATATTCTTATGGGCTTTGATATCAAAAATATATTTAATAGGTCCGATACCTGTCTGAAAATTTCTTGTAATACTGGCTTTTATATAATCACTTGTGATACGATCAATTAATGTCTCTTTTTGAAAATAAAATAAATTACCCAAGCTTTGCCAGGCAAAGAGCTGTGTGTAGTAAGTCTCTTTTGTATAGTTCGTTAGACAGAAAAGAATATCGGCACATAAATCCATATCATCATGGTCTATTTTCCCTTTTGAAAGCATCTGCCCAATGTTATACGCAATAATTGCTCTTCGATGATTATCATGCGCAGTAACAATATGTGACCCAAACGGATACTTCGTATAATATCTCAAGCCTTCCACTTCACAATTGTCACAAATTGCAGACTTAAAAATTCTTATTGATTTCGAAGGACTGGAATTCTCAAGAACATCACATATTTTTTCTTTTGTAAGCACGACACAATTTTTATTTTCGAAAGATTTTTCAGCAAAATTGTGGTAAAGCTTGTAAAGAAACAGATTGAAAATAATAATGATAGGGATAAATCCTAATAAAATAAATCCAACAAATATGATTATCTTCATATATCGATTCTTTCTTCTTAAGACCCTAAATTTTTACAATTAGAGATAATTCATAAAAACGTGATGCACATTTAATGCTATGAATCATAATCCATTATTGCTTCATGAGTTTTAAAGCATCTGAGGGTTAAAAAAGTCAAATCCATTTGAATAAGGCATGAAAACTTGACAGGTCTTGTTAAAGATTATACATTTGGACTTGTCACCAACATAATCAAAAACCTCTCAAAAGCACATATCATTGTAAAAGGCTGAAGTATCACACAAATAGGGGAATGAAGCGAAGCGGTCCATCTTTTATAACTGATTGTATTTAAGAGGATAATTTGTTCCTCTGTTCCTCCCCGTGACTTGGTGCATCACTTTTCACGAGTTTATGAATATAGATTCAAAAATAGTAGAATATGTCATTATAAAGAAAATGTCAAGTCAATATATTGATTTACTGGATATTCATTCACTTTTGTGGGAAAATGGGTCCATTAACGATACGCATTAAATGTTCACTGAATTCCAATGATAAATTCCTTGTAAAAAGGAAGCCCTTCTTATATATTAAGATATAACCCATGTCAAGTGCGTATTACAGACCATTTTGGCCGTTGATTCCAAGGGAAATCGAGCGCCGATTTTGACATTTTATCGTGGAATTTTTCAGGATTTTCTCAATCGGTGGTATTTTAATTACGATATACACCAGGAAATTTTCTTCGATCGTCAATCGTAGTTGTCAATTTTCAGCAAAAAATATGGCGAGGCTATGCTATTTCATTATTGCTGAAGGGGCAGGCCGCATTATGTTTTTATATTTTTATCATATTCAGATCTCCTATGAATAATAATCTTATCAAAGGGCTTTTATGAAAATCGAATTTGATTTTAACGATTTGGAATCTCAATGGAAAGGACGTAAATTGGATCTTTTCCCTTGGCTTGACGGACTTTTCGCCCTTATACGATCAAGAGAATCATTAAAGAGAGAAACAAAAAAGCGGTTGTCATATTCAAGCAAGGCGACCATGGCTCAATTTCTTTCATCATATAACAAAGATAATGCGCAAGCCGCAATGGAAACCATTCAGGGGCAGGATGCCGAATCAGTACTGCCGATTCTTCTCTTTAGCCTTGAAAAGGTTAATAAAGAAGGTTTTACTCACCGGATCATGCAATGCCTGATCCATTTTGATCCTGCCATTTCTTTTGGGTATTTCTTGGGTTATCTGAATGTAAGATCCAGCCAGAAACATAAATTTTTTCAGGTGGTGAATGAATTATTTCCCTTGAATGAGACATTCAAGCATTCAATGGATATTGAGCGCTTTTTAACCCGATTCTTCCAGGCATTGAGACAGGATTTAAAGGAGAGAATGCCCCCTTCCGGAAAATTGGAGAAGGAAGAAGATTTAGAATCCATTGGCCTGGATCTAAAGATTACGATGATGATTTTTAATAAGACATGGCAGGGAGAAAATGCCGGTATCGTTGAAAATGAGATGCAACGGATCGGGCAGGAAGTGATCGGCTCCTTTGGCAGTTTTCCTTTTGATTTTGAAAACGGCAATATTTTATATAATCAACTTTCTAAGATCATCCCTTTGATCGCCTCCATGAGACTTGAATCCGATCAATCATTTCTGCAGCAATTGCCTTTAACGTTGAAGAAGGCCGACCTTTCGCAAGAAGAGGTTAAAGAGATAAGCCAGATGGCAGATGCCGCTCTGACCATTATTAAACATAAGGAAAAACCCATATATAAGATCATGGAAAAATTGGAAATCTCTTTATTTATGGCCTGATATACATTATTAATCCTTATCAACGTATGGCCGCTTTTCCATGGCCTTACAAAAAGGATTTCAATCCCCATCATCCAAATAATTTTTTTAAAAGAGATTTTTGGGGCCTGATTGGATCAGGCAGGTCATTAATGACCTGCCCGTCAATGATCGCCTGCGGGATTGTCGTGACCATAGCCTCCACTCCCTTTTCCCCGGTAATCTGAGATGCCTTATGCATTGCATGTGAAAGTATCGGCACGCGGATTTTAGAGGAATGTGCATCCGAAGCAATAATATGAGCGAGATTATGTTTGAGCATCTTAACAGTGGTTTTATAAGCCACGGGACCGAATTCACCAGTCAGACTATCTGCAGTGATTTGAGTCAGGGCTCCCTGCTCAATTAAATGAAGAATAATATTCAAATCTCCTTGAATTGCATTGTTTCGTTCGGGATGGGTGAAAATGGGGGTGATTCCCTGGAGTTTGAGCTGAAATACGAGTTCGGGTATTCCTGGTGGAACGAGCTGATGGGGGAATTCAAGGAGGATGTATCTCCCGTTGTCATTCACGGTCATTGCCTTTCCCTCCCTGATCAGATCGGGTATATTGTAATTTACATGTACATCGGCCCCGGGAAGAATGCGCAGGTCCAGCCTTTCTCCTGCAAGGCAATTGTTCAATCGATCCACCTCTGCCAGGATGATCTCTCGATCATTGACAAACGTTCCATTCATGGTATGGGGGGTAGCCACGATGGTTCTGATGCCGTCTTGATAGGCGATGCGGGACATCATTATTGATTCTTCGATATTCTGGGAGCCGTCATCCAGCCCCGGCAGGATATGGCAGTGAAGATCGATCATACCGGGTACTTTACGGCAATTGCATTCGGCATGTCAAATGGGATATATAACAGTGTGAATTATTGGGTTTTCATTCAGTGAACTACTATTACCAAAAAGGAACGCTCTTGGTGTTGGGGGCCTGGCGTGGGATTCGACTGGGAGCTGAATATCATACGCGTCGAGAACCGACCTTCATGACCGTTTCAATGTGCTGAAGCTGAGGGGCACAGGGCCTTGTTGCCTGCCCGCGCTTGGCGTGGTGAACGGATTGATACCATTGGAAGAATCGATCATTTAAATTGATGGAGGGGACAAGGATGAATAAGAGGCCGTATTATACCCTGGTTTTTGTGCTTTTTATTATCGCTGGTATGTGTTGGGGCCTTCATGAGTGCACTGCCCAAGTCATGCCGATGGCGGGAGAGAAGGGGATTGTGCAGGGTGTCACCGGTGCCGGTGAAACATCGCTTGAACTCAAGGGCACCCCATCCCTTGAAACCACGGAAGCGGATCGAAGAGACTTAAGGATAACCATTTACAACGATAATTTTGCCCTGGTTCAGGACATACGGGAGATAACCCTTCCCGGCGGTAAGGCGGAACTGCGGTTCCGGGATATATCATCCCATACCATCCCGGCCTCGGTGCGGTTGAAATCCATGGGCAGCGCGGGGACCCTGGATGTTGTAGAACAGATTTATGAATATAATCCTGTTACCCCTCAAGCCCTTATGGAGAGGTATGTGGGCAAGACGGTCATGCTTTTGGATAAGGACGATTTTTCGGGCAAGAAGGGCGCACTCAAGGCGGAATTGGTGAGCACCGCACAGGGTCCCATCTTTCGGATCGGGGAGGAGATTCATATCGGGCATCCAGGGAGGGTCGTCCTGCCGGAACTTCCTGCGGATCTGGGAAATGAACCCTCATTGACATTGAAGATTGCAACCTCTCAAGGAGGAAGGCAATCGGTTGCGGTGAGCTATCTTACGGAGAATATTGACTGGAATGCGGATTATGTGCTGGTGCTCAATGCGGAACAAACCAGGGGGGACCTTCAGGGGCTGGTTACCATCGTGAACAAAACGGGAGAGCCCTTCAACAACACGCATCTTCAACTCATGGCCGGGAAGGTCGGCAGGGTCGAGACCGAAAGGCCGCGGCTTATCCGGATGAGAGAGGCAGGAGAAGCCGGACTGATGACGCAGGGGGTATCGGAGGAAGAGGTGTTCGAGTACCATCTGTACGATATCCCGGAAACGGTGGATATCAAAGGGAATCAGGAAAAGCAGATACGTCTTTTTTCCACCGAGCGGATACCGGTGAAGAAGGAGCTTCGATATTACGGGGGTGAGCAGTTCTACCGCTATAAATCACGGGATGAGGAAAGGCCCCAGAGGATCGGCGTGTTTCTGGAATTCGAAAACAGAAAGACATTTCACCTGGGCCTTCCGCTGCCCGAGGGCATCGTCCGGGTATATATCGCCGACTCAAAGGGCATGATCCAGTTCCTGGGTGAAGACAGAATCCCCCATACCCCTGAGGATGAAAAGGTGCGGATACAGACCGGGTATGCCTTCGATCTCGTTGTGGAAAGAAATCAGACGGATTGGAGGAAACCGGCCCCTGACCTCATCGAGGTGGCCTGGGAGATCACCCTGCGCAACCAAAAGGACCAGGCAGCATGGGTGGTGGTCATCGAATCCGTACCCGGAGAATGGCAGGTTATGGAAAGCTCACACCAGTGGAAAAAGGAGGATGCCCATGCGCTTCGGTTTGAGCTTTCCATCGCCCCGAAATCACAGGAGCGAATCCGCTATCGGATACAGGCAAAGCTATAGCTGTAGTCCAAGGAAAATGCACGGATGAGCCGATAATGACTAAAGGGGGTTTCCGTCACGTGGAGAGGACTACTCTGCAACAGGATGGGAAAAGAAAAAGGAAAGGTATGGCGATAGATTATCCTGGCAGGTTATTTGCGGCGGCGTTTATACTTTTTCTTTTTTGTTCGTTCATTGCATCGGCTGCCGAGGGCATAGGCAACATCCATTTCGGCTCCCTGGAGATTCACCCCTTTCTTAATGTTACCGAGGGATTCGTCGATAATCCCTACCTCGCGCGGAAGGGATATGAGAAGACCAGTGGTTACCGCTCCTATGTGCCAGGGGTGCGGTGTGACTGGCAGAAGACTAAATACCGGTTCCAGTTGAGCTACCTGTTTGAAATATTCCGATACGACATTAGAGACGTGGACGATAAGGACCTTTTCGACCTGGATTCCGCATTCGATACGCAGTTTGGAAAATCCGGCCATGGACTTTTCGTGGACGGCGGGTATCGCTATCGCAAGACCTCCGATCCTCCCACCACTGAGGACCGGGCGGAGAATAGGAGGGAGACGGATGCACGGCTCGGGGTGAGGTTGAATATGAGGGATCGTTTCGGCATTGCCCTGAATGCGGGCCTTGTCGAGCATCGTTATGAGGATAGCTCAGTTGCTGACGACAGAAACCGGGATGTGCTGACCCTGACCTCCAAGGCAACCCTCAGGCCATTCACCAAGACCGCCATACTCCTCGAATACGGTTACACTGCCAGTGATTACTGCGATCCGGTCCAGGCGGTGAGGAGCGATTCAACGACACAGAGCGTCCTCACGGGCCTTGAATGGGAGGCCACTGCAAAACTCTCCGGCGCAATCAAGGGGGGGTATCAGTGGAAGGAATACAACGATGCATCAGGCACAGGGGATCGCATGCCGGAGACGTGGAAGGTGGCGGTCGATTTGAAGCAGACGTTTTCGGAATTTACCTCACTTACGCTTGCCATGGAGCGGAGGATCGAGGATTCTACCTTTCTATATGCAGGCAGGGAAGCCGAATTTTACTACTCGAGCATGGGAAGGCTGGGGCTTGATCACCAGCTCACCTACAAGATAGGGACGTGGATCGATCTTTCCTACACCTATTCCGATTACAGGAATGTCCCCCGCAAGGATGAGATGTATGAATGCCGGGCGGGTTTGGATTATCAGTTCCTCGAGTGGATCTGGGGCACCATCAACGGATCCATGAGGCAGCGAAATACCAATATCTCCGAGCAAGATACTCTGGATTCGCCTGATACTTACGACTACCGTACCTATCAGGTAAATATCGGTCTGAACCTTGTGTTCTAAAGAGGTGCCAAAATTTGTCAACTCCGAACAGAATTCGTCATACCACGACAATGGAATCATATTACATATTATATTTCAATGGATTATCCTTAATATTCCCTTGTTGTTCTCAGCACCTTATCGAATATTCAGTTATTGGTGACAAAATCTGTCAGTCACCACGGGCAAAAAAGGGATAATTCCCGGGAACGATTAAGGGAATAAAATATTTAATTACAATTGGTTATATGATATTTTCCCTGGTGGCACATCGATTGCTTTTATTATGGGATCAAATGAAATCAATCAAATGACGATTGAAGAAAGGGGCGATGAACATGATGAAAATGATGCTCCAAAAAAAGGGTTTTACATTGATCGAATTGATGATTGTTGTTGCGATAATCGGCATTCTGGCCGCCATTGCCATCCCCAATTTCCTTACCTTCAGGCTTAAGGCGAAGATGGCAGAGGCGAAATCGAACCTCGGATCGATACGGCTCGGCGAGGAGGCATACCACACCGAGTATGATATGTACTATGGGCCTATAGCCCAGTATCCGGAGAGTGACCCAGCCACCTCGAAGGAATCGTGGTTCATCACGGTCACCGAATTCTCCGCCATCGCCTTCGAGCCCACCGGCCAGGTCTACTTCCGCTATTCCGTGGGACAGAACGAAGCCGAGACCTATGCACAGAACTTCAGGGCTTACGCATACGGGGACCTTGACGGTGACGGCATGCGTTCCCAATTCTATATTACCAAGGATAGCGAGATCGTGCAGGAGACGGCGAAGAACGTATACTAACGGTCCGGTTCAACGGTAAGACATTGCGGACGTAAACGGTATATTATATTATCAACCATATAACCCTAAGGAGGTGACCACCATGTTAAGGCTTTTAAAGAGTAAAAAAGGTTTTACCCTGATCGAGCTGATGATCGTTGTGGCAATCATCGGCATCTTGGCTGCAATCGCTATCCCGAACTTCCTGACCTTCCGTCTGAAGGCGAAGACCTCGGAGGCAAAGTCAAACCTGGGTGCCATCAGGACCGTCGAAGAGGCCTACAAGGCCGAAGAGGACGCGTACTATCCTGAAGCAGGCGGGACCATCGCCCGTTATCCGTCGGCTACCCCAACTGCGGCAAAACAGGAATGGGTTCCTGAAGACACGGAATTCTCCGCCCTCGGGTTCGAGCCTGCAGGCCAGGTATACTATGTCTACACGGTTACGTCTGCAGTAACTGCACCCGCTACCACAGCAGGCTCATTTACTGCGAGCGCATTCGGCGACCTCGACGGTGACGGCGTGGAGGCCGAATACCAGGCCTCTGATGCTGGAAGTGAGATATCACAGATTGAAGCCAAGAACGTCTATTGATACGTTCCTGGTAAATTATCGGAAAAGGCCGCCCGGGGATTCCGGGCGGCCTTTTCTCCTTTGTGCGCCCGGCAGGGCGCAACCGCTTGAAGATACAAATCCCTAATACGCCCGATTGAGGAGGGGGGCATGAGTCCCCCTTGCGTTCGATAAGGATGTTTCCAATGCCTGAGGCACACAGTGAATTATATGCGCGCCGGTTGATCCACATCATCGTATGGACAGGGGTGCTTCTGCCATCCCTGATCAAGGCCGGGACACCGAGGTTACCGGGCCTTTTCATCCAGATTTCGGCCCTGCTCCTCCTTGCCATAAGTCTCATGGAGGGATTGAGACGGAGGGGATGGTGGATCACCTGGTCCGCCATCGATCTCCCGGTCCTGGGATTTATTCTCCTTGCGGCGTTCTCCAGTATCTTTGTCAGCTATCACCACAATGCAGTGCGATGTCTTGTCCTGGTAATATGTTACGTCCTTTTTTATGTTCACATGGCCCAAACCTTTTCCGTCCGGGATATCGAAATGCTCTTTTGGGGGATGGTGGGCATGGGGGTGGTGCAATCCCTGATAGGGTTCTATCAGGCGTTTCTCATACACGAGGTGAGGATCACCGGGACATTTTACAATTCCAACCACCTTGCCGCCTTCCTTGCCTGCCTGTGCATGCTCATCGTTGCTCGCATGGTATTTCATCCTCCCTTTCGCACACAATGGATGCCGAAGGCAGGGCTGGTCGCCCTTATGGGGGGCGCGCTTTTTCTGACCGGCTCCCGGGGGGGGCTCCTTGCCCTTGCCGGGGGCGGCGTGGGATTAGTCCTGTGCTCACGAGCGAGATGGAAGGTCCTCTCGGTTTTGATCATGGCCTTCGTGCTTTTCATTGTTGTTCCGAATCCCCTCATGGTGCGGATCATGGAGGTGGGACGCGGTGACGTGTATGCTTACAGCCGATGGTCCATGTGGAAAGGCGCCCTTGCCATGCTGAGGGATCATCGCCTGCTCGGCGTGGGCATCGGAAATTTCCCTTTTTATTCGTTCAGGTATGCCTTTCCGGTGGAGGGGGCGTGGGCGCGGTATGCGAGGGTTGCGCGATACGCCCATAACGAACTGCTCCACGTGGGTGCCGAGATGGGCATACCGGGTATCCTGATGATACTTCTTTCACTGTTGATAGTGTTTCGGGAATGCCTGAGCAAAGGGGCCGGTCATGCCAAGATGCACGGGAATAAAAAGGCCCTCCTGGTGGGGATGATGACCCTCTTTGCCCATTCCATGGTGGACTTTGTCTTTCATATTCCTCCCCTCGTATTCCTGTTGCTGCTTATGCTGGTGTGGGTAAGACAGATACGGATCATGGAAACAGGAAGAAAACCCATGTGGATTCCCCTTGCGGAGAGAAGGTACAGGATGGCGGTCATGGCATCCCTTGTGGTTGTTGTCGCACTCACCTGGATCCCCATCCGGGAATACATCGGGTTCAAGATATTTGACGGGGTTGAGGGCATGGATCCCTTCTCCGACATGCGGACCATTGAGCGTGCGGTCCGGATTGATTTCGGGTGCGCACCCTACCATAACTCCATGGGGGGCGCATACTTCAAGATGTTCGGCATGACGCAAAATCGCGATTTCCTGGAAAAGGGGCTGAGCGAGGCCGGACTTGCACAGACGCTCAATCCAGAGGATCACCATTTTCCCCTTTCCCTGGGCATGGGATATCTGAATCTGTATGCAGCCCTTCCTGTCCAACCTGAGCTTCTCACCAGGGCAGAGGCGGCGTTCAGAAAGTCCCTGGTGCTCGCCCCGTATCTGCATCGGGGTTTTTCCGGTCTGGGACAGGCCCTGTTCCACCAGGGGCGATATCATGACGCACGGGATGCCTTCGAACAGGTGGTACGTCTGGAGCCCTATTGCCTATCCGGACATTATTGGCTTGGATTGACCCACGAGGCACTCGGCGATTCCCCAAGGGCATGCGCCGAATTCGAGGAGATACTAAGGATACGGGGACTCGGTCTTGAAGGGAAGGCTCATGTTCCCTATGAGAAGGAACTCATTGATTTTGATCTGAGCACACTATATCCTAAGCTTGAATCGATAGGGTGCGGCATGCATGCGTATGACGGATAACTGGTGAATGTGCCGGTCATGACAGACGATCCTGTGGGAGGGTGAGAAAATGACCATAAACAGCCGTAATGACGGTATCGCCCGCTGTATAATCTGGATCCTTGCGCTCCTTCTTCTTTTCCTGGCTGTCTATTCGCTGCAGACATCAATTGACCACTCCTTCAAGCGGAGCAGGGAGGAAGGGCTGATGTACCTTCCCACCGGAAGATTCCTGAAGCCGCTGTGCCTCGGATTTGACTCATTGGCCGCAGATCTTCTCTGGATAAAGGCAATCGGCTACTTCGGCGGACATTATCTGACCGATCGAAGCTACACATGGCTCTATCACATCCTGGATCTGGTCACCACGCTGGACCCCCACTTCCGCTATCCCTATGAGTTCGGAGGCATCATACTCGCCCTGGAGGGGGGCAATCCCGACCAGAGCACCGCACTCATGGAGAAGGGATTGCTTTCGTATCCGGACTATTGGCGGCTTCATTTTTATGTGGGATTCAACTACCTCTACTATCATCGGGATCCGGAAAAGGCATCCTTTCATATTGTCAAGGCGGCCCAACTTCCCGGACACCCTCAGTATCTTCCCAGACTTGCGGCAAGCCTGCTGGTCACATCGGGAAAGAAGGAGGGTGCCATGTCCTTTTTGCAGCAGCTTTATGACAATACCGAGGACGCCTGGTTGAGGGTGCAGATCAAACGAAAGATCGATGACCTTCGAGCCGGACGATTGTCCGAGACTTTAAAGGGACTCTTCGAGGAATGAATCCCCTCCGCATCTGTATGGCCATCGACTACTACCACCCTGTGGTCGGCGGAAGTGAGATACAGGCCCGAAGGCTTGCTGAAAGGCTTTGCTCGCTCGGCCTGAAGATTGTGGTAGTGACACGGAGATGCCCGGATGCATCAGGCACTGACAGCCACGGGGGGGTGGTTGTTCACCGGCTTCCTGTGTTCGGCAGGGAACGAATAGCGTCGGTGGGGTTTGTGGCCCGCCTTTTTCCTTTTCTGCTGAGGAGACGACACGCATTCGATGTCATCCATTGCCATCTTGCCACCTCCACCGCCCTGGCCTGTCTTGCCGCAGGGATGCTCACCGCCACCCCTGTCGTGGTAAAGCTCGGTGGGAGCGGAAGGATCGGGGATGTTGGTGCATCCCTTTCCACCCGGCTGGGCAGGATGAAGCTGTACGGGCTCAGGAAGGGGCTGTGTTCCTTTATCGCCCCTACGCGGCAGATTGCCCGGGAATTGATGGACATAGGGGTGCGATCCCAGCGGATCACCATCATTCCTAACGGTGTGGACACGCAGTACCTCTCCCCCCTGAAGAGGGAGAAAAAAGAGGCTGTAAAACGTGCCCGGGGTCTCGATGGTCTGAATCTTGCCCTCTGCCTGGGCCGGCTCGACCCCCATAAGGGCATTCCCCTGTTGATCGATGCCTGGTCGAAGGTACGGGAGCATAACAGTGATTGGAGACTATGGATCATCGGATCAGGCCCCCTGGAGGGTGTTATAAGAAACCTCATCCATAAAAAGGGTGTGGCACAGGGCATTACCCTTATATCCCGCGTTTCTCCCGACCGGGTGAAGGAGTACTTGGATCTCGGTGATCTCCTGGTGCACCCCTCGCGATATGAGGGACTTTCCAATGCCATTCTGGAGGGAATGGCGTGCGGGCTTCCCGTCATTGCCTCCCGTATACCCGGAAACCAGGAGCTCATCGAGGACGGTAACAATGGTCTCCTGTTCGACCCGGCAGATGCAGGTGATCTTGCACGATGCCTCAAGGCCTCGTTTGCGAATGAAAAGGAAAGGATCCGCTGGGGCGCAAACGGGAGGAGATGGGTGGTTGAGCATATGGATCTTGACCTGGTGGCGCACATGCATATCGATCTCTATTACAGGCTTCTTGAAGGCAGGGAAGATACATGATAGTGAGCAATTTTCATATTGCAGTGCCGCAATCATGCGCAGGCAGTCCCTGCCGGGAGGATGAGGGATTCATCACGTTCCGGTGTGTTCCAGGATTGACCCTTCCGGCATACATGTATCATGCGCGGATTCGACCGGTATGCAGGGTATCCTTGAAACATCATTGATGCAGGGTCTTCCGGGGCACCTCAACCCTGATTGTAAGGAATCGGTAAATCCGAATAGATAGTATGGGCGACGGGCATCAACAGCATATGAAAGGATCTTGGTTGAGGCTATGGAAGGAGGCCGCACTTATCCTCCTTATCCTTGCGCTGGCCCTTTACCTCCGGTTGGGCGCGCTCCAGCGATCAATGGGCAGGCCCCTCGATCCGGATGTGGACGGGTTTATCGGTTTTGCCCGAATGCTCAAGCCATTCACCGATTCCGGCTTTTACTCCGCCCGCTTCGGGATGCGGGAGCCCCTCTATCTTCTTGTGGTAAAGGCGTTCCTGGACCTTCCCGGTGCCGATGAGGTGAACGTTCGATGGGTATCCCTGACCTTCTCCATTCTGGTGGTGCTGTTGACCTATCTTCTTGTCCGAGCATGGATGGGGAAGGGAGTGGCCCTGCTCGCCGCATTTCTCCTTGCGGTGCAGACCTATTGCATTGAGGCGAGCGTACGGGGGCTGCGGTGTGAGTTCTTCACCCTTCTTGTGCTCCTTCTCCTCTATGTCACCTGTATCAATGAGGGACTTGGGCGATACACGCGAGCCGTGCTCGCAGGGGTGGTGACCGGCCTGATTCTGCTCACCAGAATGGAATTCCTGCTCCCTGCAATCCTTCTTTTTCTTTTCCTTCCCCTTGTTTCAAGGGACCGGTGGGGAATCGCCAGCGCCCCCCTGGCGCTGCTCATTGGACTCCTCATGTTTGCCCCACACCTGTGGGGTGTATACCGGGTCAACGGTGATGTCTTCTACACCAGCAACCTGAACGCCCGTTTTTACGCCAATCTCGAATTCGCCGGAAAACCGGGATTTCCCACGGTGGAGGAAATCAAGGAAAAAGGGATGTTCATGGGCCCGAGGATAACCCCCAAGGAATACTTTCTCCGCCTGCACACCCCCTCTGAGCTGTTGAGAGGAAACGCCCAGGGACTGGGCATGATTTACCTCGCGCTCATCGTGCGGTATATTCCCACCGAAACCCTGCATGAATTTAAAAAATCGCTGAAATCACCGGCGGTGAACCCTCGAGAGCTTCTGCACCGCGTGCGACATACTCCCACTGAAACCCTGCATGAATTCAAAAAATCGCTGAAATCACCGGCAGTGATATCTCGGGAGCTCCTGCGCCGCCATCCGTTCCAAGTCCTTC
This sequence comes from bacterium, assembly GCA_049472315.1. Taxonomy (GTDB): domain Bacteria; phylum SZUA-182; class SZUA-182; order DTGQ01; family JAFGSM01; genus JBLIRM01. The sequence goes on along the minus strand of JBLIRN010000029.1, from coordinate 18,833 downwards.
TCGCACTCCTGGTGGGCACCGGTCTCCTGGGCGGGCTCCTGATCCTCTGGAGATCCGATTTTTGGATTCTCTACCTCATCCTCATCCTGTTTCAGGTGCAGACCGCCTTCCTCTTCTCGGTGGGTCTTGAAACCCGAGTTGTGGCCCACACCTGGCCCATAGCCCTGTGGGTGGCCGCATTCTTTCTGGTGCAAGCCGGGAAGCGGATACTGAGGATCTTCTTGCCAAAGAAATCGGTATCGGAGCAACTGGCACTCCTGGGATGGGAGTGACCATGTGCGGCATCTGCGGTGGTATTCTCTTCGATGCACAAAGGGTTATGGACCGAGGGCTCATCCGGCAGATGGCGACGCAGCTTGTTCATCGGGGGCCCGACGCGGAGGGGATTTATTGCAGCGGGCCTGCCGGCCTTGGACACCGCCGCCTGAGCATCATTGATTTAAGCCCCCTGGGCAGGCAACCCATGCCGAATGAGGATTCATCCATGCTCCTGGTGGTGAACGGGGAGATCTATAACTACCTCCCCTTGCGAGATGATCTCGAGACGCGGGGACACACCTTTCGTTCGCGAAGCGACAGCGAGGTGATCCTGCACCTGTACGAGGAATTGGGGGAGGAGTGTATCTCCTCCCTCTGGGGCATGTTCAGCCTGGCGCTGTGGGACGAGCGACAAAAAAGGCTCCTGCTCGCCCGCGACCGTATAGGAAAAAAGCCGCTGTTCTACGCGATCACCAAGGAAGGGCTTTTCTTCGGCTCCGAGCTCAAGGCGCTCCGCGCCTGCCCCGGGGTAGACCTGGCGATCGATACCCGAGCACTGCATCACTATCTCACCTTTCAATACATCCCGCACCCGATGACCATATACAGGGGGATCATGAAGCTCCCCCCGGCCCACTACCTGGTCTGGGAGAATGGCACCGTCCGGACGGCCCGCTACTGGGACCTGGATTATAGGGCAAAACATGCGGCGAGCTCTATGGAGGATCTGGAGGCCGAATTCATCGACCGTTTTGAGGATGCGGTCCGGATACGCCTGATGAGTGACGTGCCCCTCGGGGCATTCCTCAGCGGGGGCATCGATTCCAGCGCGACCGTGGCCATGATGAGCAGGCTGATCAATGCCCCGGTCAAGACCTTCTCCATAGGATTCGAGGATCACGCATACAATGAGCTTGCCTATGCACGGAAGGTGGCCCGGCTCTTCAATACGGAGCATCACGAGTTCATCGTACGCCCCAATGCCGCAGAGATCCTTCCCTCGCTGATCTGGCATTACGATGAGCCATTTGCCGATTCCTCCGCCATCCCCAGCTTCTACCTCGCGAAGATGACCCGGCAGGGGGTGACCGTGGCATTGAACGGAGACGGGGGTGACGAATCCTTTGCCGGGTATGAGCGCTACCTTGCAGACCGGCTTGCAGGTGTATACACAAAGATCCCCTCCTGGATGGGACCTGCGGCCATCAGCAGGATCGTGAACGCACTTCCCTGTGATTACCGGTACAAGGGATTCACCCGCAGGCTCAAGCGTTTTGTGAATGCCCTGGGTGAACGGGCGGAACGCCGGTATTGCCGGTGGATCTGCTCCTTCGACAATACGGCAAAATCACTGTTGTATACGGATGAATTCGCATCACAGGTAAGGAACCTGGATTCCTATGCATATATAGAGGAATGGTATGCCCGGGCACGGGCGGATGCATTCCTGGACCGCACCCTGTACGTGGATGTGCACACGTATCTGCCCGACGATCTCATGGTCAAGGTGGATATCGCCACCATGGCCCATGCCCTGGAGGCACGTTCCCCCTTTCTCGACCACCGGCTCATGGAATTCGCCGCCTCCCTTCCCCATACCCTCAAGCTCAGGGGATGGAAAACCAAGTACTTCCTGAAAAGGGCATTCAAGCGGATTCTCCCCCAGGAGATCCTTTTCAGGCCCAAGATGGGATTCGGCGTTCCCATCGATGCATGGTTCAGGAAGGAGTTACGCGAGATGGCGTACGATACCCTCCTGAGCCGCAAGGCGATCGAACGGGGCTATTTCAGGCAGGAAGAGGTGAGGGGATTACTCGATGCCCACTGCCGGAGACAGGCCGATCACGCCTACCGGATCTGGGCGCTGCTCATCCTGGAGCTGTGGCACCTCCGTTTTGCGGACGGGTGAATGGATGGATACCGGGCAGCGGACATCACGTAAAACGGACAGGGGCAGGGCGATCAGGATCCTTTACCTGGTCACCGATTCCCATTTCGGCGGCACCGAGGCATCGGTTCTGAGGTTGGCGTGCGGGATGAAACAGAGGGGAATGCAGGTGGGCGTCTGCAGCATGAAGCGGCCGGGATGTATGGCACAGGAGCTGCAAAGCAGGGGAATCGAAGTGACGCACCTGAACCTGCCGCAGCGCATCACCGTCACGTATCCCCTGCACTTCATCATGGGGTTCTTCCGGTGGCGGAGGCACCTGAGGCAGGCAGCGCCCGATATCGTGCATTCCTTTCTCTTTCAGGCCAATCTCATGGCAGGCATGGGACGCATTTTTTCCGGGGGGAAGGGTGCACGGCGAAATATCGCGTCCGTGCGGTGCATCGACAGAAACAAGGCGCGGTGGCGCATTCTCCTCGACCGGTGGGCCTTGAAAAGGGCCGATATGGTCATGGCCGTTTCCAAGGCGGTAAAAAAAAGGTATAGCGACCGGGAGGGCATCGCTTCGGATGCAATACGGGTGATCTATCATGGGGTGGAGGATCGGTTCCTGGAAGAGGGAAGGGCAGGGGCATCCGTGCGGGCGCGACTGGATATCAAAGAGGGGGAGTGGCTGATGGGCACTGCAGCGCGTCTTCACCGGGACAAGGGCCTTGGAATGCTTCTTCAGGGATTCGCCCGTATTGTCGCATCCATACCGCGTGTGAGGCTTCTCATTGTGGGTGACGGGCCTGAAAGGGAGGCATTGGGGACCATGGCTGAGAGGCTCGGGATCGCGGAACGGGTCATGTTTGCCGGATTTCAGTCTGACGTACTTCCCTGGATGGCGTGCCTGGATATCTTTTGCCTGACCTCCGAAGAGGAGGGGCTTCCCCAGTCACTTCTCGAGGCAATGGCCCTGGGCAGACCGGTGGTGGCCACGCGGGTGGGAGGGACCGGTGAGGTTATCGGAAGGGAGGGGGTGGAAGGGATTCTCATACCACCGGGGGACGTGGATGCCCTGTGCAGGGCGGTCGTTTCCCTCATCCGATCTTCCGAAAATGCGCAGCGAATGGGTAATGAGGCACGGAAGCGTATACAAAGGGGATTCCTCCTCGAGGATACCCTGCAGAAGGTGGCGGACCTGTATTACGAGTGTATCGAGACTGGAAGTACCTGAAAAAACCACGTGTGTGTGCCGATATGTGCGGTTATATGCGGATTTGACATGGCTGCAGAATGTCTTCGTGTTCACATACCTGTTCAACCGGCAGGCATAGAGTGAGGGCAGGTGAAGGCGATTGTTTAAGCTCATTGGTACGATGATTACCGACATGCTGTTTATTGCCGTGTTCCTGGCGATATCACTGGGGATCGGGAAACGAATCTGGTCCCTGCTGCTCGGTGCGCCGGAGGGGCCGTTCGAGGTATTGGAGGAGGGAATCTTCAGCATATCCATGGGGCTCGGGATCATCGCCATTCTCATTCTCATCCTCGGGGTGTCGGGGTTGTTGACGTTCTGGGCCGTGCTGGCGGTTTTCACGCTCCTCTTTCTCGCCGGGTTCCGCGCCATCAAGGCATACGTGGCGACCTGTGCATCCGTCGCCGGGCCCCTTGTCCGCTCCCTTCGCCGTTCTTCCCTTACCCTTGTGTTCTTTCCCCTTGTCATCATCACCCTCATCTGGCTGGCGCTCATGTCCCGCATTCCCCCGGTTTTTTATGATGCGCTGGTGTATCACCTGGGGATTCCCAACCAATACATCGTTCGGCGTGCCATTTTTTGTATGCCGTATTCCATGCATTCGTACCATCCCTTCCTGATCCAGAATCTCTTTGCCGTCTGCCTCCTCCTGGGAGGGCAGGGTGCGCCGAAATCCCTGGTCATGATCCTCACCCTGTTAAACGCGGCCTGCCTGTCGCTCCTTGCCCTGAGAATGACCCGGCGCCCCTTTATATGGCTTGCCGGGATCATCCTCCTTATAACCCCCACCATGCTCATTATGGGATCACTGGTGAACGTGGACCTCGGGTTTTCCCTGTATGCAATCCTCGCATTCTATGCCCTGTGCATGTGGTCGGTCACCGGCAAGAAGGGGTGGCTCGTCGCCGCTTCGCTTATGACGGGATTTTCCCTCGGCACCAAATATACCGCCATTATTTTTTGTCTGGGGCTTGGCATGCTCTGCATACTGTTTGTGTTCCTCACCCGAAAAAGACTCATTCGCGGCGCTGTTGCCGCGCTCCTGCTCTTTGTCGTTATCGCGATCGTTGTCGGATCGGGCTGGTACATCAAAAATCTGGTATGGACGCGCAATCCCTTTTATCCCCAGTGGGCGGATGTATGGGGAAGCCCGGGCATGTCAAAGGAAAGGCTCGATGCCTTCCGTGGCTCGGCCCATGGCGTTTCTTTGAGCGGTCGTCTACCGATCGACATCCTGACCATCCCCTACGACATGCTTGCGCACCCCGGCCGGTTCGGCGTCGGGGGGTCGATCGGCCTGCTGGTGGTTCTTCTCATTCCACTCGCATTCGTTCCGGACAGGGAAAACCCCATGTGGTCGTTGACCGCCTTCTACTGCGCGGCATACTACCTCCTCTGGGGCTTTAGCTTCCGGATGACCCGCTTCGCCATCCCGTGCTTTGCCATACTCATACTGCTCGAAACCAATACCCTCAGCCGCATTGTCAAGCGCACAGGAAGGGTGGTCAGGGTATTGGTCATCAGCCTGCTTATGGCAGGGCTTGCCTACAACCTCTTTTATGCCGCCGCCACCATGTCCCGGGTATATAATCCCTGGGAATATCTCAGCGGGGCGGAAGCACCTGAAGCATATCTATCCCGGGCCATACCGAGCTACCCCATTTTCGGATTCATCAACGAGAAACTCCCCTCCCATGCGCGCATCCTCTTTCTCGGGGAGACCATAAACTTTTACTGCGTCAGGGAGGTCATCGCCTCCACCGTCTTCGATATCAATCCCATTGTCCCCATTGTCAAGAGTGCCGCCACCATCGGGGAGGTCCGTGAGCGGCTCAAGGGGATGGGAATTACCCACCTCCTGGTTAACTTCTCCGAGATTGATCGATCGGAGGCGTCATTCAAAGCCTTTGAATTTACGGACAGGGATCGGACGATGCTGATGGAATTGGTTCGGTCCGCAGCCATGCTCTGCAGGAGGGGGGGCATCGTCCTGGTGGAGCTATGACAAAGGGAAACAAGGAACACATGCATAGGGATCCGGGGATACGCGCGACAGACATGCAATGGAATTCATGCACCGCCCTCTATATCGCGCGCAGGCTCCATGACCTCGCCCAGGGGAGGAGATTGTCGATCCTGGACATGGGATGCGGGGATGGGAGCGTGATCGAGCACCTTCTCGACTACGGGTATGATCTTTACGGCTATGATCTTGAAGGGGGGATCGGCTCCCTCAGGGATCGGGTGGCTGCATATGCTGATGGATCGGGCAACGACCGTATTCGCACTGCCCCGGATGAGCGCTCGATCCCATTTGCAGACGATTTGTTCGATGTCATCTATGCCAACCAGGTCTTTGAGCATGTCCGGTTTATCGACCGGATGATCGAGGAATGCGCGCGGGTGCTCAGGCCTGATGGGGTGCTCCTTGCCACCTTCCCGCTCGCCACCTCCCCCTTTGAGGCGCACATCGGCATCCCTGGGGCGCATTGGATTCCGCCGGGAAGATGCCGCGCACGATATCTGAGCATATTCTATGCGCTGAGATTGCGTCCCCGGCTGCCGGACTGCACCGCCGAGGAAACCGCTTACAGGCAGGATCGCTATTTAACTGAATGCACCTACTATCGTTTTATGAATGAGTTCGTATCCCTCGCCACCTATTACTTTGATTCCTGCAGCAACGAAACCGATCACCTGATTCGGGCCAAGGCGGACCTGTTGTATGCCGACCGCAATCCCGCCAGGAGATGGCTGGGGGGCATGGTGCGGTCGCTTGAAGGAAGACCCCTGACACTTCTGGTGACGCATCTGATGGATGCGGCGTTTTGCATGACACATCCGCGCAAGGGAATCGGCCGGTAAACACCGCCCCTTCATCCCCTATGCCTTCCCAAGCTGGTCATTCCGGCAATTCTGGTTTTGATGGTTCACAAGCATGAGCAGACATGTTTGCACTCCCTACCCAAAGGTCTAACATCGGCATTGCAGATACCATCTACCATTTCGCCATATGCACGGCAACGGGAAACCGTTGCAGGAGATACATTCCATCAGAAAAAATAAAGGGTTACTTGACGTTTTGACCGGATGGCGTCATAATACGATAATTGACCGATCATGCGGCGGGAGAAGGCATCCACCTTCCCGCATGACATTGAGTCATTATACAATACGTTATCGAACGGAACACGCATGATATCGGCAAGGCACCTGTGGGCACTGCAATCATGCGTAGTGAGGTGATCCCCGGATCGGGATAGACCTCCTCTATGGTGCAGCATGAGGGGAGTGTATGAAGATCCTTGTTATCTCCGATTTCCACGGTAATACCGATCTGCTTGATGACATCACCAGGGTCTTTCGGGAGCTTTCACCCGATTTGATCGTGTTTTGCGGTGATGTAGTGAAGGGAAAGGCACGGGGTACCCTCTGGCTCAAGGGGAAGGAGGAGAACAGGAGACCCGATTTCAATTCCCCCGAGATCCTCAGGGAGGCAGAGGAGGATCACAGGGTGCTTCAATCGTTTTTTCTTTCGATGGATACGATAGGGGTTCCGGTATTGGTTGTCCCCGGCAACATGGACGCCCCGGAGGGGCGTTTTTTTGGCCACCTGTTTCACTATGAGTTGACCCTTCCGAATATACGGGTCGTTCAGGAGAATATCCACTATTTCGAGGGATTTTTCTTCAGCGGGTTCGGCGGGGAGATCACACAGGGGCACGCGGAGAGGGATTTTGTCCTTCAGTATCCCGGGGAGCACGTCCGCTTCTCTTTGAGAAGGCTTTCATACGTGCAGGGGGACAAGGTCCTCATCCTTCATACGCCCCCCCATTCCAAGCTTGACTTTGAGAAGGGCGGGCACAAGGGATCCGTCCTTGTCAATGAGTTGATCGATTGGCTCAAGCCGCATTTCGTGTTTTGCGGACACGCCCATGGCGCACGGGGAGAGGAATGGCTGGGAAGAACCCTGGTGGTCAATCCGGGCCCTCTCAAGGAGGGCCTTTTTGCGATTCTCGATACCGACGGACCGGATGTTCGGTTCGAAGCTATATAATACCCCGGTGTAGTACCCGCGGGAGCGCCTGCGCCGCGGGTTCATGTTTCAATAAATGAGGAGATCCCATGCATTACTCGTCGATTTTGAATGCGATCGGAAATACCCCCATGGTGAAGATACGGCATATTACCCACAGGGAGGTCTATGCAAAGGCCGAGTTTCTGAATCCTGGCGGAAGCATCAAGGACCGCGTGGCCAAGCATCTCATCGAGGAGGCGGAACAGGAAGGACTGCTCAAGAGGGATTCCATCATCATGGAACCCACCTCGGGGAATACCGGCATCGGCATGGCCTTTGTCGGCGTTCAGAAGGGGTATCGGGTGATTATCGCCATGCCCGAGAATATGAGCGAGGAAAGAAAGAAGATCATAAGGGCCTTCGGAGCTGAGCTGATCCTCACCCCTGCGGACAAAGGCATCCAGGGGAGCGTGGATTGCGCCATGGAGATGGCGAAAAAGGACCCCAGGATCTATATACCCCAGCAGTTCGAGAATCCAAAAAATCCCGAAATCCACTACCTCACCACAGGCAGGGAGATCTGGAAACAGATGGACCGGCAGATCAGCGCCTTTGTTGCAGGAGTGGGAAGCGGCGGCACGCTCGGCGGGGTGGGGCGGTATTTAAAGGAAATGGACCCCCATATCCGGATCATCGCCGTGGAGCCCCGGAACAGCTCCGCACTCCTCGGACAGGAGCCGGGACTGCATCAGATACAGGGTATCGGTGACGGATTCATCCCCAAGGTCCTGGATGTCTCTCTCATTGATGAGGTCATTACCGTGAGTGACGACGAGGCCATTGAAACCACCCGAAAGCTCGCACGCGAGGAGGGTCTGCTGGTGGGGACATCATCCGGTGCGAACGTGTGGGCGGCGGTCGAGGTGTCCCTGCATCGTCCCGGTGCCGTGGTCACCGTGCTCCCGGACCGGGCCGAACGATATTTCAGCACCAGTCTCATCTGACAGGGCGTGCAGGCGAGGGTTCGGATCCTTGCTCAGCACCAATAGGGAGAAGATCCTTGTGGGCAGCACAGCCTTGTTCAACAATGGAATGCCCGGACAACACAAGGAGAATAATGAAAAAGATCCTTACAACCACGATTCGGCCTCTGATACAGAGATTTGGATTTGATATTGTTCGATATCAACAGAAATGCCCCGTCAAACCGCTCTACCCATGCGATTTCAGTGAACAGAATATAGAGATATGCGAGATCGTAAAACCATACACCTTGACAAGCCCGGAAAGACTGAATGCGTTGATTGATGCGGTTAAGTATGTCGTGAAAAACAGAATAGACGGGGCTATGGTTGAATGCGGTGTGTGGAAGGGTGGCTCAACAATGGCAATGGCGCTAACACTTAAGTTGCTGGGCGCTGAGAACAGGGACCTATACCTATATGATACGTTCTCCGGGATGAGTGCCCCCAGTGATGCCGATATTTCGATTCATGGGCACCATGCTTATGAGAAGTTTTGCAGGGCAAGGATATCCGAGAATGCATCAGCCTGGTGCCTGTCTCCCTTGGATGAAGTAAAGGAAAACATGTTCAGCACGGGCTATCAGAAAGAAAGGATTCATTTCATTAAGGGAAAGGTCGAAGATACGATACCAAAGGATGTCCCAAAGGAAATTGCATTACTCAGGCTTGATACGGATTGGTATGAATCGACAAGGCATGAACTGACTCACTTGTTCCCACGTGTGACGCGAAATGGTGTTTTGATTATTGATGATTACGGACATTGGGAAGGGGCGAGAAAGGCGGTGGATGAATATATTTCAGACAATAATATTCGTATTCTTTTGAATCGCATCGATTATACATGCCGTGTCGCCATAAAGACGGGATGAATGAATAAGGAGCTCTCATGTATAAGCGATGCAACCAAAGATCCATATATGTCATTTCACCGCTTCCTTGCCTCTATGAAATATCCGAGGGCGTAGTCCCTGTCCTGTAATCCAATGATGTCCGGCAGCCTTTCATGGCCCCTCCATCGAATGGTTTGATAGACTGTTCCTATGAGCAGAAGGAGACACCTTCGGACATAACGAAACGATTTGGAAAAAGGCACACGCGGTGGACACCAGTATTCGCTGGTCGCAAAACCGGTCCCGATGACATCCCACATGAGGGGCTCCACTATGATGTCCTGTTTTTGGAAGCCGATCCCTTCAAGGAGTTGGTCCCACCAGTATGCGGTATGTCGATGATAATCAGACGGGGATGCGTGCACTCGGTAAAGAAAGGGTACCATAATCAGTATCCTTCCGCCTGGTTTAAGCACCCGATACATCTCTCGCAGCAGGGCTTCATCCTTATGTATGTGTTCCAGGGTATTCAGTGATATGATGGTGTTGTATGTATCGTCTTGAACCGGCAGGGGATGGTTGAGATCGGCACAATAGGTCGGTTCCATATCCGGGTCGATATTGATGCTTTCAACGACCCCATTCACATCAAAAAGATGTACATAGCTATTGCGTTTGCCGCCTCCCACGTCCAGTACGGGTCCCTCCAAGGGCATTCCTTGAATCCGTTCGTATTGTAAGGTCCTCAGCATGGAGTAGGGACTTCGTATCATTCCGATGTACCTTTGCCATGTGAGCCTTTTTGGATTGAGTATCATTGGATGTTCCGTATCCCCATGCCGGTGGATTGGCACACATCAATGCGGTTATTTATTTCACACATGCAGAATACCCTGTTTCCCCTTCCTTCTATCCGGCATTGTATTGTGCGGTCACATCATATCACAAAATGGCATTGCCCGTAATTTTTCATTCCGGTGTCGAACATGCGCCACATATTCTTATCGGGTAAACCATGGCATACGATGATGGCAGTCTTCGACAATACCGATTGGCCCATTGGATTGTCGCGGGCAGGCATGTCTGTCTTTGCACACCAGCCGGTGGGGCACCACTGGAATTAACGGATATTCTGTAACAACATTGACAGGGCGCCGACCTTTTGTCCGGAACATCCGATGAATACTTATAGGGGAAGCCCCTTTGATGTCAAGGACTACTGTAGAATACAGGGTTGCACGGGTCATTGTCATGGTCGATGAGAAGGATACGATATATAAGGATTATTGGCTGCCTGTGCACAGATACCCACCATGGCCGCAGGCATCGGCATGCCGTGCTTTCCTGGAACGGCCTTCTATGATATATGTATGGTGACCTTTTGTAAAAAATGGGATTATATAGTTGGATTTGCTCAATCCGTTATGGGAGAAGGTGCATCCTCCTTCCTGCCTGATGTTGAGCAATTGCACTTATTCTCCATTTTCGGATACGGTTGCATGGGAAGGGAATACATCAAGGAATAGGACATGATCACCTATTCTCCGGAAAGCCCGCTATTACATCCGAAACGCTTGCTTCGGTCCATGTGCAGGGATTTATGGAATTCCCGTGGCCTTGCCTTGCAGATATTCCTGAGGGATTTTAATGCCCAATACCGCCAAACCCTGCTTGGCCTTTTATGGGCATTTCTCCCCCCCTTGCTCATGACCGCCGTTTTTGTATTCCTCAACCGCACCAACGTCATGCAGGGCGGCCCTGCTGGCATTCCGGCGCCTCTGTTTATCCTGACAGGTATGCTTTTCTGGCAGCTTTTTGTGGACTGCCTTTTAAATCCGACAAAGGTGGTGGAGGCATCCAAGGGTCTCGTTACCAAGATCAGCCTTCCAGTGGAGGGCCTCATTCTCGCCTCCGTCTATCAGAGCCTTACGAGTTTTGTGGTAAGGCTGATCCTGCTGCTCGGTTTTTGCATCTGGTTCAGGTATATCCCAGGATTGTTCGCCCTGCCGGGGATCATTTTTTCGCTATTTCCCATTCTTGTTTTCGGCACATGCCTGGGACTGGTACTTATGCCGCTCGGGTTGTTATACAAGGATTTTGCCGAATCGGTCGCTCTGAGCACAACCCTACTCATGTTTATCACCCCGGTGGGGTATTACGTCAATGCGTCGAGCGATTCCATTGCGTGGTATTTCAAGGCGAATCCCCTCATGTATCTTGTCAATTTCCCCAGGGATCTCTTTTTCAGGCTTTCACCATCATACTATCCAGTTCTCCTATGGATTCTTTCAGGAGGCATGCTCGTGTTGTGTGCGGGATGGATCCTTTTCAAGATCAGCCTGCCCATCATATTTGAAAGGCTCAATGCGTAACCATGCACGATAAAGAGATACTCATTCAAGCGAAGGATTTGTGGAAGCGGTACTGCCGTAATCTCAAGACTTCTCTCTATTACGCCCTCTGCGATATCGCCCGGGATACCTTTTGCTTCAGGAATGAAAACCTGTCTCTGCGAAAAAGGGAGTTCTGGGGGTTGCAGGATATCAATTTCGAGCTCAAACGAGGAGAGACGCTGGGGGTTATCGGCCATAATGGGGCGGGTAAATCGACTCTCCTGAAGTTGTTGAATGGCATAATAAGGCCGACACGGGGAAGGATTGTCGTCAACGGTTCCATGCAGGCCTTGATAGAGCTCGGTGGGGCGTTTAGTCTCATGCTCTCGGGCCGCGAGAATATCCTGGTGAGCGGGGCTGTTCTGGGAATCCCCAGAAAGGATCTGCTCGAACGATTGGATGAGATCATTGAATTTGCTGAATTGGAGGAATTTATCGATAGCCCGGTGGCAACATACAGCACCGGCATGAGGGTGCGGTTGGGTTTTTCGGTGGCAACGATCATACAGCCCGAGATCCTTATCCTGGACGAGGTTCTCTCCGTGGGGGATATCGGATTTCAGGTGAAGAGCCTGGAAAGGGTGGCCAGGATCAGGGAACAGGCAGGCGCCGTGGTATTCGTGAGCCATAATGTCAATCAATTACGTCGGTTGTGCACAAAATGCCTGCTCCTCGATCATGGCAGGATGACCTGCTACGGAGAGCCTGATGAGGTAATCGATACCTACGTCCACTCCCAGAACCTCAAAATTGCCAAGGGCGCCAGTATGAAGGGGCAGGGACTTATGGTTGCCGAAGGGATGGAATTCCTTGGGTGGGGTATCGAGCAGGGGGGAGTCCCATCAAGGGAGGTACTGTCAAAAGGTTCCTTCAGGATATGGTTCACCATCATGCTTTCCCGGAAGTTTGAAAGCGTAGGCCTCGATATCGTCCTCTTTAATGAGGCAATGCAGCCCGTGATCAATCAAACCTTTCATTGCAGCGATCTGGAAGGCGTCACCGGAGAGCATACGATCTGTATTGAGTTTCCGGACCTGCATTTGGCCTCACACCATTTCTTTCCGTACATTGCGGTTGTTGATCAAACCACGCTGAAAAAGGTGATTAAATTCCTGGATCCGGTGGGTTTCACAATGCAGGGACGGGCTCAATCACATGCCGTGCTGGATCCACAGTTGGGGATTCATGTCAAAAGCGGCGTGTGCAGGGAAGGACATTGAGCGGTGAAGAAAAGGGACCTCCATATCGTGCAGGTAAGCTGGGATGAAACCGTATTCCGGCACAATGCCGGGTCCGATGCCTGGACGCGTCAGGCGCGTTACGCGGCCGAGCTTTGTTCCCAGTGCCCGGGTTCGTTTATGACCATCGCCGTGTTAGTTCGATCCTCCGACTGTAGGGAGATCCGTCAATCCAATCTCCGCCTTATACCCCTTCAGTTCCATGGGAGAAGGAGCTTCGTCCGGCTTCTTTGGACACTATTAAAGCTGCATAGCCGTCTTCCGATCCGGGTCCTTACCTGTCAGGATGTTGCCGGGATGGGATGGTGGGTTCTTCTCTTCGGCCTGCTCCTTCGGATACCGGTGGTTGGGCAGATACACTATGACCTTTTTTCTTTGTATGCCCAAAGGGATTGCCTTGGCGATGATTGGAAGGGGAGTATCCGTCTTCGCATCACCCTGAGTCTCCTGCCGCTTTATTCCGCCCTCCGGGTGGTGGGGAGCCGTATCCGGCAGGGGCTTATCCGAAGGGGATTCAAAAAGGAAATCGCCCTCATTCCGGTTCCCGTGAGCATGGCGAATGAGAAAAATGAGAGTTGTACCGGCGCTTCTGCTGATCGTGCGACCAGAAGGCCGGTGGTGCTTTTTGTCGGGCGTCTGGTATGGGCAAAGAATCTCCCTTTATGGCTGCGGGTGGCAAGCCGGATTGCTGAGCTTGAGCCTGCTGCAAGGTTTAAAATTGTAGGAGATGGTCCTATTAAAAAGAGGTTGGAGGAGGAATGCTCAGCATTGGGTTTGGAAGGTATTGTCGAATTCCAGGGTGAGGTCCCCTACCATCAGCTCTCCAGTCACTATAACGAGGCCTCGGTATTCCTTTTGACCTCCCTGTATGAGGGATTCGGGAGGGTTCTGGTGGAGTCCTATCTGCATCACCTCCCAGTGGTGGCCACACGGATCACCGGCGTGGAGGATATCGTTGATCATGATATCACCGGATTCCTGCACCATCACAACGAGACGGAGGAAATGGCCCGGAGCGCCGCTCGCCTGCTGAAGGACGGTGCGCTGCGGGAAAAAATGGGATCGGCCGGCAATACCAAGGTGCGCGATGCCTTTGATCCGGACAGACTGACCAAGGCCTGGGTCCGATTGCTGGTCGATCAAGCGGCATGAGAGCAATTCTAAACATGTCTGCCCATGACGATCCGGTGCAGAATTGGAAATGCCGGCGGTGTTGGAAAAGGGATTGTCATCCGGGAGCGATTGGGAATAATGCGGGTTTTATAACGGAGCATATGGATAAAAATGGAGCATATGGATAACAAGGAATCAGGGAGCGGGATTCCGGTGGTGAAATCGGAATATCTCTCCCGCTATGAGGTGGCTGCAGTCCTCCTTTCCGGCAAGAAGGGGACCCTGATCGATCTGGGTTCCCGGGACCGGAGGCTGCTGGAGTTCCTCGATGCCGGCGGCGCGAACCCCTCGCTCACCTACTATTCAGCCGATATCGACCACGGACATGATTATGAGGTCGATCTGGAGAAGCCTTTGCCTTTTAAGGACGGACAGTTCGATTATGTTGTCGTTCTGGATGTGCTCGAACATCTTGAAAACATCCATCGGGCGTTTGACGAATGCGTAAGGATAGCCCGGAAAGAGGTGATCGTCAGCCTGCCCAATATGTCCACCCTTATCCATCGGGTGCATTTCCTGTTAAGGGGCTCCCTCAAGACGGGCAAATACGATCTTTACGGGGATCATCAGGGGGATCGTCATCGCTGGTTGACCACCTTCAAAAACACCGTCTCCTTTGTTGAATCACGATCACTTAGAAACAACGTGAGGGTGTCCAGGATCATCGGGTGCAGGGATTTCTATTCCTTCTCTAGCGTCGGGATGGTGAATACGCTCTATACCCGTCTGGGACAGGTGTTCATGGGCCCCTCCTTATATTGCAACACGCTGGTATTTGACATCAAAACCCATGAACCTTCTTCTGGTTAATTTCGTAACGGATGAACTGCACGGGGTCCTGGCTTGGCAGGCGAGGGTGGTCAAGGAGCTTGCAGCGCGGTGCTCGGCACTTGTTGTCTTCACCTCAAGGGTCGGCACATTTGACACGCCTTCAAATGTGAGCATATATCAGGTACCGCGCAGGCCCATAGGCGTTCCGCACCGGTTCGGCGGAAGGTGGCTTCTGAACTGGTCGGTCTGTCGGCTGTGCCGGAGGCACCGGATCGATGCGGTATTCATTCACATGGACATGGAGTGGTCCTATCGCTTGTACCCCTGTTTTGCCCTGCTCGGCCTGCCGGTTGTGGTCTGGTATGCGCACGGAACGGTCAGCCGGCGTCTGCGATGGGCGGTTCGGTGTGCCGACCGGGTGCTCACCTCTTCTTCGGAGGGGTGTCGCATCGATTCACCGAAGGTCCGCGTCATCGGCCAGGGCGTGGATACGTCCCTTTTTCGAATCCCTGTACAGCGCGATCCGCAAGATATCCTGTACGTGGGTAGGATCTCTCCCAGGAAGCGCGTTGATTTGCTTGTCAGGACAATGGAGGCAATAAGAACAAGGGACAGGCTGCGAGGGTGCAGGCTCAAGATTGCCGGTCCCATGCTTACCATGGAGGACGTGGATTATGGGCAGGGGATATCCGCATTCATCTGGGAGAGAGGGATCCAGTCCGACGTGGACATGGTCGGATACGTTCCCCTGGAATACGTGCCCCGGTTATACCGGACCGCCTTTTTGCATCTGAATGTCAGCCGCACGAACAGCATGGATAAAACGGTCCTGGAGGCGCTCTCCTCCGGCTGCCCGGTCCTTACCACAAATCCTGCGTTCAGGGATCTCCTCACAGGATATCCCGAATTTTTCATGCAGGAGGATCGGCCGGAGGCGATTGCAGAGCGCGTGGAATATATCTACGGCCGCCGTGATCAGTATGATCCAGTGGCATTGCGGGGGCTTGTGAAGGGACGGCACGACCTTCACTCGTATGCCGTGCGGGTTATAGAAAACCTGCAGGAGGTTGCCGGATAGTGACCAAACAGAGAATGCATATATTGCTCGTGACGAACATATTCCCACCGGATATCGGCGGGCCTGCCACCTTTATTCCCATGCTGGGACAGGCCTTGTGCGAGAAGGGATATCCGGTGAGGGTGCTGTGCACCTCCGACCGTAAGCGCTATCCTGACGATTCCCGGTTTCCCTTTCATCTGATTCGACTGGAACGGAACAAAAGACATGTGATCCATGAGTTGCAGGTTCGCACAAGACTCCTTGCAGAGATGTTCCGCGCATCAGCCGTGTTCGCCAACGGGCTGGAACACTATGTCTCCTGGGTCTCCCTTATCTTGCGCAAGCCGTTCGTCCTGAAGATCGCCGGGGACACGGTGTGGGAGACCGCACGGAACAGCGGGCAAACGGCAATGGATATCGATGCATATCAGGCGATCTCCAAACAGCCGGGATCCCTGGGCATAATCAGCGTCCGGCGTTATCGGTATGTCCGGGAAGCCTCGCACATCATCACCCCGAGCGACTATCTAAGAGAGATGGTGATCGGGTGGGGGGTGGCACCGGAGAGGGTGATGAGGATCTACAACGGTGTGGACGGGCGGGCCTTGTCCGGTGCACGGTATAAAAGGGCACAGGGATCCGCCCTGCAGGTGGCCTTCATCGGAAGACTGACCAACTGGAAGGGGGTGGATGCCCTTCTTTTGGCGGTCAGGGCATTGGACGGGGTGCATGTCCGCATCATCGGGGATGGTCCCGAAGGTCCCATGCTGATGGACCTTTGTAAACGCCTGGGGATTACCGAAAGGGTCACCTTTACGGGACGCATCTCCAGTGAGCGTCTGAACGAAGAATTCAGCGGAATTCATGTCGTGGTTTTGCCCTCACTGTATGAGGGATTGTCGCACACCCTGTTGGAGGCAGGGGCCAGGGGAATTCCCTGCATCGCCTCGAACAAGGGGGGAAACCCCGAGGTCATTGATCACGGAATACAGGGATTCCTGATCGACCCCATGGATGTGGAGGGACTGCAAAAACATATCCTATGGCTCCGGGACAACGAGAAGGCACGGCAGGATATGGGCATTGCCCTGCAGCAGCGTGTGCAAGAGCGATTTTCCCTGCACCGGACAGTGGATATGACCGTGGACGCCCTGGTATCGGCATACGGGATGAAACAATGAAGATCCTGCTGTTTTGCGGGTCTTTGGCTGGCGGGGGGGCCGAGCGAAGCGTGGTGCTCCTTGCCAAGGGATTTCACAGCAGGTCCCATGAGGTGACCGTGGTCACCTGCCGGGGGGATCTCCCGGACTTTTATACCCTTGATAAAGGGATCCGCCGCGAAACGCTGCATCTGGGAAGATACCTTTCCATACCCTGGTATGATGCGTGGGGAAACCTGAGGCGATTATACCTGATCAGACGGTGCTTGCGAGGGCTGCATCCGGATCTCGTCATCAGCTTCCTGGATGGCCTCAATGAACTCTTTCTGCTTGCCACGCCCTTGTGGAGGGTGAAAAAACTGATCTCCTGCCAGGTGGACATCCGCTGCCATCCCACTTCGAACAGGCGCTGGTATTATGTGCGGTCCCTGGTGTATCCGCTGGCGGACCGCATCGTGTTTTTGGATGAAGTCCAGGCGCAATGGGCAGCCGGGCATTTCCTGGGATGGAAGACAACCGGTATCCCGAATCCCGTGACCCCAATTCCCGCAGGAATGCCCTCTCATCCCATGCCCGGCACCATGAGAAGGTACATCGTTGCCATGGGTCGATTGGAGCATCAAAAGGGGTTCGATCAGTTGATCCGGGCCTTTTCCCAAATCGCCCCGGCATTGAGCGAGTGGGGGGTGATTATACTGGGGGAGGGCTCCCTGAGGGCGGCCCTGGAGAGTCAGATTGCCGCATCGGGGCTGGCAGACCGGATCATTTTGCCCGGCGTGCTTTTTGAGCCCTTTTCCCTTCTCAAGCAAGGCGACATCTTTGCCTTTCCATCCCGTTATGAAGGGCAGGGGATGGCCCTGATGGAGGCGATGGCGTGCGGATTGCCGGCAGTCAGCTTTGATTGTCCCTCAGGCCCCTCCACCATAATCAGGGACAGGGTGGATGGCTTCCTGGTGTCTCCAGGTGACATCGAGGCCTTTGGCCGGGCGCTGGAGACATTGATGAGGAACGAAGATCTGAGGGTGCGGATGGGGAACGCGGCAAAGGATGTGACGGACCGTTTTGGTATTGATACAATAATCGAACGATGGCTCCGTCTTTTTCAAGAGTTGGGCCTGGATGCCTCATGACAATGGAGGCTTTCGCAGCATATGGAGATGATCGTTTCGATACGGACCCATTAATTCTAATCTTGGGATCGCATCGTCATGAGCAGTGATGTTTAAGGAGGGATATGGGGAGCTTTTGTGGTGGCCGGGAGGGGTAACATAGTGCTCCGCTTCGCTTCGCCTGACAAAGTTTGGAATGCTGAGTACGGGGCCCTTTTAATGGCCCCAGGAGGAGCATAGTGCTCCGCTTCGCTTCGCCTGACAAAGTTTGGATGCCGATTCGTATCACCTTTGTGATATCCTCTGTCGCCCTGGGAGGGGCGGAGAAGATCCTCGCGCACATGGCGAATTATTGGGCGCGGAAGGGCATGGAGATCTCCGTGCTGACCTTCGATGACGGGAGGGAACCGCCCTTTTTTCACCTTGATCCTTCAATCGATCATCGTTCCCTTGATCTCACCGGGGGTCCCGCAAACGTCATTCAGGCCTCCATACGGAATATACAACGCATCCATCGCCTGCGGCGGGCGATCAGGCAAAAGGCACCGCATGCGGTCATATCCTTCATGGATCAAACAAATGTCCTCACCCTCATTGCAACCCGTGGAATGAACGTCCCGGTGATTATCTCCGAGAGAACGGATCCCCATTCCCATCCGATCGGAAA
>JBLIRN010000028.1:0-41205 GCA_049472315.1 bacterium | reverse complement strand
ACAGACGGGGAATCGAGGCCCGGCACAGGGGGTGTCCCCGCGGTCATCGGGTCCGGTGCGGGAGGTTGAACAGCATCCTCCTGCTCGGTGTCCGGGGGAGAAGGCTCAGTCTCATCGGGTCTGAATGTGGCGCAGGCATGCCCGGAAACCTCCGGCTTCCCCCGCACCGTCTCCAGGATCTCCAGCCGGTGGATGATCTCCTCGACGGGCCGCAGCCGGGGTAATTCCGCCATGCGTATGATCGCCATCTCCAGGATGAGGCGTGCTTGCGACGACCATCGCATTCGTTCCACGCTTGCCGCCAGGAGGTCGAAATAGCGCAAAAGGTCGTCCTGGGAGAGGGAACCGGCAAGGGATGCCATCTCCCCGGCCTCCTCCGGATGAACGTTCAACGTCCTCTCGTCCTCCTTGCCTATCATGAGGATGATGGTATCCCGGATATAGCCGAGGATCTGCTCCACGAAGTGCTTGACATCGTGTCCACGCTCGATGACCCGCTCCAGGCAGATGAGCGCCTCCTTGGCGTTTCCTGCGGCCACCGCCGTCATCATCTCCCCTATGGAGTGATAATCCACGAGGCTCACCAGGTCCAGGACCTGCTGGATGGTTATCTCGCTGCTGCCCAGGGAGATAACCTGATCGATCAGGCTCAGGGCGTCCCGGAGACTCCCGTCCGCCGTCTTTGCAATCAGGCGGAGCGCTGCATCCTTCTCCCCTTTCAATCCCCCCTCCTGGGCGAGGAGGCTGTCGAGGTATGCCTGGATGTCCTCGCAGGAGATTCGGCGGAAGTCGTAGCGCTGGCACCGGGAGAGTATGGTGATGGGGATCTTATGGGCCTCGGTGGTGGCCAGGATGAACACCACATGCGCGGGAGGCTCCTCCAAGGTCTTCAGCAGTGCATTGAAGGCGGGCTTGGACAGCATATGGACCTCATCGATGATATAGACCTTGAACCGGCCCTTTGCCGGGATATAGTGCACCTTTTCCCTGAGGTCCCTGATATCGTCGACGCTGTTGTTGGACGCCCCGTCAATTTCGATGACATCGAGAGAACTCCCCTTATTGATCTCCTCGCACAGGGAACATGCATCGCAGGGGTGCGGGGTAGGGCCCTTCTCACAGTTGAGTGCCTTGGCCAGGACCCTGGCGGTGGTCGTTTTCCCAACCCCCCGCTGCCCTGAAAAGAGGTAGGCATGCGCAATGCGTCCGGACAGGATGGCATTCTTCAGTGTCTGGGTGATCGCCCGTTGGCCAACAACATCATCGAATTGTTTCGGCCTCCATTTTCTTGCCAACACCAGATAGGACAACGTATTCTCCTCGGGGATCGGTTTTTCCGAGAGCGGGAAGCTGCTCGCCTCAACCATATGACATTCAACAGGCCATGCGGCCTGCTGAAGCGGTGTGCTACGAAAGGCCGCGGTCGGTCATTTTTCACGCCGCACCTCTCCGGGAGGTGCTAAAAAAATGGTCGTGCACCCGGCTTCGATCACACCCCCAAGGTGGTAACACGGACAGGCTGCTCCGTCCAGGTATCCCCACGGCACACAGAAATGATTACTTACCGCTGCTTCCTTCCGGACCTGACGGGGTTCGTAACGTTCTGTTGCGCAGGACCTGGACATCAACGCACTTATCCGAGGCCGATCCCTTACGGGTAGGGACCTCAGTCCGGGAATTCGACCCCGCTATAGCGGATTGCGGGTACAGGGCACCGCTAACTCCCCGCCTAGCACGACCAAAAATCTGGCGGAGAGAGAGGGATTCGAACCCTCGAGGCGGCTATTAACCACCCACACGATTTCCAATCGTGCTCCTTAAACCACTCGGACATCTCTCCGATGTTCTAATAGTTGGCGGAGAGGGTGGGATTCGAACCCACGTGCCTCGCTCATCACGAGACAAGTCGATTTCGAGTCGACCCCGTTACGGCCTGACTTCGGTACCTCTCCGTTTTTTTTTAAAAAAGGTTTGCATCAGTGCCCGTGCCTCGTCGGCCAGGATACCCGACGCAACCACCAGCCCGTACCTGCTGAATATCCCGGAGGGAAGGTCCGCCTGGGATATGCAGCACCCTGTCTTGGGCTCCGGTATGCCGAAGACCAGACGTTCGATCCTCGCCAGGATGATGGCCCCGAGGCACATGCAGCACGGTTCCACCGTTACATAGAGGGTTGTGCCGGTCAGTCTCCAGCGCCCCAGATGCCGGCTTGCCCTCCGAATTGCCTGCATTTCGGCATGGGCGGTGGGGTCGTTGCTCCCCTCCACCTGATTGTAACCGCCGGCGATCAGCCCCTGTTCATTGACCAGGACCGCTCCCACCGGGACCTCATCCTCTGCCAGGGCCTTTCTGGCCTCTTCCAGGGCATACCACATACACCGCTCATCGTCATTCATAGGTTCACCGATTCCGGTTTCCCCTTGTGTGAACGGGCACGATCAACGGAATCGGGATCACGCCTTTCAAACCTTCTGCCCCAGGGAATTCAGGCAAGGATATCCTCCGGTATGCGTATGGTATCATATCTATGGATTTTTGGGAAGGTTTCCCCCAACACCATGAAATAAAGGCCGAAATTATTATTGATGATTCCCCCTTGAATGTCAACTGCAATTGACATGGTTGCCGGGGATTGAATATACTTTCGATAGGGATATGGCAGGGTACAGGTCATGTTTGCACCCGTATGTAATGCGTACCCGAAATACAATGTATACCCGAAGAGGAGAGAGGGTATGATGAACCCGCGATTCAAGGTATGGTGCACGGTATTGATCGCGCTACTCCTGGTCTCGTGCGCCACGGTTCCCCTGACCCAGCGGCAGCAGCTTACGCTCATTCCGGAGGTGGAGATCCTCTCGATGAGCTTCCGGCAATACGAGCAGATCAAGAAGGAGTCAAAGCTCTCCGCCGACAGGGAGGCGAATGCATTGCTTCAGCGGGTAGGGGGGCGCATTGCCGCGGCTGCGGATGCATTCATCACCGAGCTGCGCCTGAACCTTGTCATGGACTGGGAATTCATCCTGATCCAGGATGATGAAACGGTCAATGCGTGGTGCATGCCGGGGGGGAAGGTGGCGGTGTATACCGGCATCCTGCCCTATACGCAGGATGAGACGGGGCTCGCCACCGTGATCGGGCACGAGGTCGCCCATGCCCTGGCCCAGCATGGCAACGAGCGATTGAGCCAGGGGCTTCTGGTGCAATTGGGAGGGCTCACCCTGGCAAAGGCCATGGAGAGCAAGCCCAGGACCACCCAGAACCTGTGGCTTCAGGCATTCGGGCTTGGTGCCCAGATCGGGTTTCTCCTCCCTTACAGCCGCACCCATGAGTACGAGGCCGATCGCATCGGACTCATCCTTATGGCGAGGGCCGGGTATAATCCCGAGGAGGCCGTTGCCTTCTGGGAGCGTATGAGCGCAGGGGCCGGACCCAAGCCGCCTGAATTCCTTTCCACCCATCCTGCGGATAAAAACCGGATCGCGGCCATGAGGGAGCATCTGCCCGAGGCGATGCGCTATTACTCCAACCAGGAGACGCAATAGACGATGATCACCCGGTGAACAAGGCGATTATGGGCAGGCTCAACTTCATCATCTTTCTCCTTATCGTTCTCTCGATCTATTTCCTTATCCATTTTTTCGTCTTTCTTCGCCTCACGCGCGGGCTCACCCTTGCACCGGCGTATCGCACGGCCGTCTTGATCATCTTCATCCTGGGCGGTGCGGCATTTTTTGTGGACAGGCTCATCACCAGACGCGTGCTGCCTGATCCCCTCGCCTTCGCCGTCTTTCAGGCGGGGGCGGTCTGGCTCGGCGTCATCTCGATCGCGTTCACCCTGTTCGTTGTGCAGTATGTGCTCCTCTTCATCCTCCCCAATCGTTCACGGGCGGTCACCATGGCCACCCTCCTGCTGGTGTTTCTCGTCTCATCCTTTGCACTCTATCGGGGGACGAGGCTTCCCCGGACAAGGGACGTCGAGATCCCCCTGGAGGGCCTTTCCCCGGCGCTGTCGGGATTTTCTATCGTGCAGTTGTCCGACCTGCACCTGCATCGGTGGACGCATGCGAGGTGGATAGAGGGTGTCGTGGAGCGGGTGAATGCCCTGGCCCCTGACCTGATTGTCATCACCGGTGATTTGATCGAGGATGACATCAAAGAGTGCGGGCGCTTTATCGAGATCCTAAGGAGATTGAGGGCGCGGGAAGGGGTCGTTGCCATTACGGGGAATCACGAGTTTTATACGGGCATAGAGAACTTCCATGAGCTTTGCCGAAAGGCGAACATAACGGTGCTGAGGAATGAAATGATCACCCTTGAACAGGGGCTCGACATTGTGGGTCTGGATGACCCGGCGGGGGAGATGTTCCCGGAAACGCGCCCCGACCTTGCATCCATCCTGGGGGAGGGTGAACACACCAGGCCGGTTGTCCTTCTCTTCCACCGGCCGTTGCATTTCACGGAGGCGGTCCGGATGGGGGTCGACCTGCAGCTTTCCGGTCACACCCATGCGGGGCAGATCCCCCCCATGGATCTCATCGTATTGCTCTCCTACCGATATCCCTACGGACTTTACCGCCATCACTCATCATACCTTTATACGACTTGCGGGACCGGGATCTGGGGACCGCCCATGCGCCTGTTCTCCCGATCGGAGATCGTCAGGATTGTGCTGACCAGCCATTCCCCATAATGGGGCTTGGGGTCAGGTCTTGAATTATCAGTTTTTGCCTCGAAAATAGAATCATATTTTCATACTTCGTGGTGCCACAAAGTGGCATGAGGGTTTGTCTCGAAAATAGATTTACAGATTTACATGCTTCGTGGCGGCCTTAAAGGGCATTAGGGTTTGTTCCAAAAAACTGATAATTCAAGACCTGACCCCATTTTACATTTTGATGAGCGTTTGTCTTACGATCATGAAAAAAGGAAGGGACATCCGCAGGGGGCTGTGTCTCCCCTGCGGATGTCCATGCCGTCCGAAAGGAACGGGATGCTCCTCCGGTGGATCAAATAACCGGCAGCATGCCGGCAGGAAAAAGGGCGGTGGGTGGAATTGCCATTGCAGCGGGGAAGGCGGCGCCTGCTGCGGGCACGGGTGCGACACCAGCCGCGGGGGCCATGAGTGCCGCCACCCCGGGGGCCAGAGGGGTCGCCAGCGTCATGGCGGCCGGGAATGCCCCGGCTGCTGCGGGGATGCCGGGAGCGGTCACGGCTGCCATAAGCGCCGGGAGGAGAACCGTTGTGGGAGCGACCATGGCCGCAGGCGTAATGGCGCCCCCGGCGATTCCAGGGGCAAAACTTGGGACTGGAGCCACCATTGCGGCGGGAAAGGCTGCACCTCCACCGAGACCAGGCACCCCTGCCGGCGTTGGCGCCACAGGCACTCCGAGTGCCCCGAGGCCGCCTGGGATGCCTCCGATGACAGGGGGCGCGGGGGTCAGCCCGGTGATGAAAGGCGCCCAGAAGGGTCCGCCGATGCCGGTGGTCACCCATGAAGGTACGCCGATGCCGGTCTGGAACCAGCTAGGACCTATGGATGTAACGCCGAATGTTGAGGCGGTCAGCCACCACTGGGCACACGCGGGAGCGCAGAGGACCGCGATGGCCGCAACGATAACCACGCACAGTGCTACCGAGGTACATACTCCGCTTTTCATTCCATACTCCTTTGTTCTACGTGTCTTTTGTTTGCAGGGTTGATAAGGGCTTGGAAGTATTGATCACGCCGTTCGCCTTCACCTCCCTTTATTAAAGGTTTGTCCCTTGCATCGGACACAGCGGTTCAAGGGGAAGAATATGGGACGTCGTATAACAGAGTTGTGACGGACGTATGCGAATGTCGTTCAGCGTACGGGTGAGGCAGCCGTCGGCTTTTCAGTACATGGGGTTGATTGAAATCGTTGATGAGGATATAAATAGAAGGAATGAGAGAATGGGCAACAAGGATGGAGGAGTGGTAGTGTATGCCCTCAGAAAATATGGCAACATCAATGCCTTCCCTATAGTACAGGCATCTATGGCTGCATGGGTAATGCGCCGGATTTTTCTCGTTTACATATGAAGCGGAAGGGGACGATGATTTATGGGGAACCCAGGTTCGATGGAGCCCGATAATAAGAATTATATAAAAGAGCTTGTTAAAAAACAATTCTTTTTTTCAATAAAAATTATATATGAAATCTCAACAATTGTCAAAGGATAATTGGTATAATTTAATAGTAGATTTTTTTTGTATACGAAGGGTCTATTGTATCACTTCCGCTAAGATATTGGGCAATTACCCGCATGGTAAATCGACGGATCACGAGAAAGGAGGGGTCCATGAGATGGGTGAGGGTGCTCTTTAATACTGAACGTGAGATAGGGTGATGGTATGCTGGTAAAGGAAATCATGAAGAGGGACCTGGTGACCGTCCGGCGCTCCACCATGCTGCGAGAGTTGATCGCCCGATTACAGGACTTTCATACCTTCCCCCTGGTGCCGGTGGTGGGGGAGGATTACCGCCTGATAGGAACCGTGTCCTTTGAGAATCTTATCGATGTATTTCAACCGTACGAGTCGAGTTTTTTAAAGGCCATCCCGTTTATGGAGCGGGAGGAGATCGACATATTCGATCTCGAGATCACCCCGGAAATGGCAACCTTGATTGTGGTTGATGATATGATGGAAACCAACATCCTCACCGTTTCCGAAGAGGATACATTGGAGAAGGCGTATAACCTCATGAAGATCCATTCCGTGGACAGGCTCCCGGTGGTTGATCAAAAAAGGAAGCTCGTAGGAATGATAGGGGTTTTCGATATCCTGGTGGCCCTCTTCCGCGAAAAAGGGATTATCGGGGATTAGGATCGATGCATACCTCGTTATCAATGAATCCTCTATTGGCAGTGGGAATATTGATCATCATCGGGTATCTCGGCGGCATGGTAGCCAAAAAGGTCAAGTTTCCCCGAATCAGCGGCTACATATTCATCGGCATGTTATTGGGCGTGTCCTTTTTGAATATCATATCCCAGGAGATGATACACGGGGGATTAAACATAATCACCGATATCACCTTGGGGATCATTGCCTATCTGGTGGGGGGCAGTCTGAGCATTGAGTCGCTGCGAAGGGTGAGGAAGGACATTGCCTGGATTTCATTGCTTGAGGCACTCGGGGCCTGGATTTTTGTGACAGTGATCCTGATGCTCATCGGGCCCTTCGTGGTCAGGTTGCCGGCCGAGCAGTCGGGGTTTACGGAGGCGTACCTTCCCATGGCCATCATTCTGGGTGCCGTGTCACTGGCCACCGCCCCTGCCGCCACCATTGCCATCATCCGGGAATACAAGGCACGGGGCCCCTTGACCACCATATTGATGGGGGTGGTGACATTGGACGATGCCTATGCCATTATCGGCACGGCGATCGCCTTGAGCATCGCAGGGGCGTGCGTGGCAGGAATGCAAAGCTTTTCCGTGTATCATGTGGTCATTACCCCGCTGTTTGAAATCGTGGGCTCAATCGTGCTCGGTGCGGTGTTTGCCGTGGCATTGATGGGGATGAGCCGTTTCGCCACCAACAAACAGGCGCTGCTTGCCGTTGTATTCGGCATGATCATGCTGTCAGCGGGAATGGCCAAGATGGCAGGCTTCTCTCCCTTGTTGGTAAACATCTTCATGGGATTTTTTGTCGTCAATAAGATGAGCTACAACAAGGATATGTTTTTGGTTATTGATGAGATCGAGGATGTGATTTTTGCCGCCTTTTTCACCCTGGCCGGCGCCCATCTTAATCTGTCGGTTATGAAGGTGGCGTGGACGTTGGCCCTCATGATCATTATCGGTAGGTTTACCGGCAAGCTCCTCGGCTCGCGGGTTGGCGCCTCGCTGTCAGGCGCACCCTCGGCCGTTCGAAAATATCTGGGATTCGGGCTCCTTCCCAAGGCAGGCGTCACGTTGGGATTGATTCTCCTCGCCGTTGAAAACCCGGCGTTCGGAAGCTTCGGCGAGGTAATGGTTAATGGGGTGCTGGGATCCGTAGTCATCAATGAATTGATAGCCCCGCCCCTGGTAAAATTCGCCATCTTTAAGGCGGGTGAGGCGACTGTTTACTGACGCCGTTCCAATCGTTCAGGGGGGGGAAACGGGGGATCTTTTCGACGTAGGTCAGTCAGGTGACCTTTGTTGATCTGCGGGGAGGTTTTGGAGGTCCGGTCTCGAAGTCGATCCGTTCCAGCCCCGTCCTGACCTTTTCGAGCAGAAGTTTGAGCCTCCGGTTATCCTCCCGCAATCGCTCTTCTTCGCGGGAGTGCCTCGGCAGATCAAAGGCACACTGCCCATACTGCATGAATTGTTCCCGCCAGCGGTAGTACTGCGCCGTCGAAATCTTATGCCGTGCACACAGGGCGCCGATTTCCGCCTCACCCTTAAGACCTTCAAGGATGATACTGAATTTTTCCTTACTGCTCCATTGTCGTCGTCTCATTGGCATTCGCCCCTTTTTTTGTTCAGACATCCCCGGCACGAAGGAATGTGGTAAGTGGGAGACGCCGCTTACCGGCAGGGCCGATGGGTATACAATGACCGGAAACAGAAGCGGGGGGGGAATCGCCTCGCGGAGAACAGTTTTTTGTCCCTTCTTTCGTTCATGCGTCTCTGTTGTGCTGGCAAAGTGATATGTAAATATATATTAGCAGGAAAGGCTGTTTCTATCAATAGAAATGGCGGGTATGGAAGGGGGACGATTACGAAACGGGATAACGGATCACACATGAGGCAGATGAAGAAACCTGATCGGGATGCGCAAGGTTTCGATGCCTCCCGGCATTGGTGATGGTTCCATGAGGAACCGATAGAAAAGAACCATATTACCGATCAGATATATAAGCTGTGTTATATGTGAATATCATGTTGCCTTACCGGTTGGAGAGGATGTTTATCAGAGGGAGGGACTTGAGTAGCAATTCGTCGACAGGTTCTCATCCATGCTCTCTAACATTTAATGTCACAACGATGAAAATACATGGGGGGAATGCTCACGAGAGAAGGGTGGTATCCCCCACACAGGCCTGCATAAATGGAGGTGATCCCGAACAAAGGGTGTGCAGGATGTGATCGCACGGGAAGAATGCGCAACCGGAAGGAAGATGGAACGGGGGTGCCCTGAGGGGCTGTTCCCCTTGGGGATGCTGATACACAAATCGGGTTCTGAGTGCTCTTGGGAGGAAAGGCATTGAACAGGCTGCTTATGATCAACGGGATCGAAGAGACAATGGAGTGCATTAACGCCCTCAATGAAAAGAAACCCTTTGCTGTTGAAGAGTTGGTGGCGGTGCTCGATGAAAGCCTCAAGGAGAGGGATTTTTTTTGCCGCACATGCCTCTCACGTCTGAACGGCATCGGCCTCACAAAAAACGAGGCCTTGATGCTCCTTGCCCAATATAAATCGAAGATAAAATATGGCTATGCCATTGCAACCGGGACCCTCTCCCACATCCTGCGGCTCGTGAAACATGACAAAAAGGCATCATCCCTTAAGAAACTTGCCGAATCGCCATTTTTTCTGATCAAGGCATGCTGGCTTTATGAGCATGCGCCCTATTTCTTTTTCTTCAATGAATATAAGCCCGAGGACCTCGACACATACATCACGAAGTTTGCCAAAGAATACGATAAGCAGTTTTTCAGCAAGAATGTTTCACAGGAGCACTGGGGTGCAATGAACAATCCCTATCGGGTGATGGCATCCTCCTTCTGGGAAAAACAGATTTTCGACCCGCTCCTGCTCATGGAGCAGGCCATGAATGAGAACATCGAGGGCATTGAGATTGCCATCGATTTCCACCCCTTCAACTACACCAAGCTGCTTCCTGAGGAACTGAGCGATGAGAAACGGGAGCGGATACGGGATGCGGTCCGCACAACCGGGATACGGCTCGATCTTCACAGCCCTATTGTGGGGCCCTATTATCCGAGCCCCAATCCGCGTGCAGGGAAACAGCTTTTTCACAATCCGCTGCAGTGCTTCGATCTTCAATGTGAGAACATCCAATTGGCAAAGGACATTGGTGCAGGGTCCGTGGTTGTTCACCTGATCGATACCTCGAACCTGAAAGGGATGACAGAACTGGTCATGGCAGCCGGGGGGAGCGATGTGCGGGTAACGGTGGAAAACTACTGCCTGACCGGGAAGAAACAGGAGGCCCGGTATTTTATCGAATGTGTTGACGAGATTTACAATTCCCTTCCGCATGAGGTGCGGGAGAGAAACTTCGGCATCACCCTCGATGTCGGGCACCTGAATATCGAAGGGGAAGACCCTCTGGTGGCGTCTGAGATGATCGGACGCTGGTGTATGGATAAGGGGGTGTTCCTCCGCCTCCATGCCACCGACAACTACGGGAACCTTCTTTTCAGCCCTCCCACCTACAGTGCGGATGTTCACAGCAATGTGGCGGGTCTGGGCATCAATAATGAGGCGATCATCAAGCTTCTTCGCAGCATGGGGCTCCGGTTTGATACAGTGGCCGAGCAGATCAAGCCCCTCTCCCCCGATGACATTTCCCTGATCCATAAGGCGCAGACGGATCATCTGGATAAAAATCTCGATGAGTATATCGTGAAGGGGCAGGAACAGTTCTCCTCCCGCCGCATTGAAGAGCTCATTACGCCGGCGGTTTTGAAGGAGCGTGCCTATTTGTTCCTGGCCGGCCTGAAAGGCACCGATTCACTCCGGGAATACCTCTTCTATCGCAAGCTTCAGGACCGGAAATACCTCTCCGTTGAGGACGCAAAGAAGATATCGCATGATTTCATGAAGATGCCGCAAAAGATGAAGACCCATCTGATCCGGTATATGGATGACCTGCTTCTGCCTGTTCAAAACGACAGCGGCGCCATCCAGAAAAACAAACTGGATTCGGTCTGCCAGAATATCAACGGGGCCCTGTTTGGGACCATAAACAGCGAACATCTGAACCAGATTTTTACCGAATCCAGGATCTACCGCAAGGACGAGATCATCTGCCGTCAAGGCACCATAGGCCATGAGATGTATTTCGTCAAGGAGGGGGAGGTCAATGTCACGGTCAAGGGCACCCAAGTCGCCACCCTGGGGCCCGGGGAGATCTTCGGGGAGATCAGCCTTTTCTATAATGTCAAACGATCTGCCACCGTCAAGGCGGTCAGGGAGAAAACCAAGGTCGGGATCCTTAACCGCAAGGGGTTCATCAATCTCTTACGGAGGAGCCAGCCCTATTCCTACGACCTCATCTATCGCCTTTACAACATCCTCCCGGAGCGGTTGCGGAATATCAACGACAAATACAAGACGGCAGTCGATTCGATATACCTGCTTCTGGAAGGGGATGACACCAGGATACCCCAGATCGAGGACATCCCCGCCGAGTGTGTGGTCAAGATGGAGCTCATTCCCCCCCTTTCCCAGGAAGAGGCCCAAATGGTGTTCGAGGACGAGCAGGCATTCGGCCCCGGTCAGGTGATCGTGTCCGAAGGAGATGAGGGTGACCGCGTTTACTTTATCCTGGAAGGAAGGGTGAAGGTCACTACCCTTTCCTCCACCGGGAAGGAGATACGATTCGGGGAACTGGGCAGTGAAGAGATCTTCGGAGAGATGGCACTCATCGACAACAAGCCGAGGTCGGCGAGTGTCGTGACCCTCGTCCCGACCAGGGTTGCCTTTGTTCGAAAACATGATTTCATAGACTTTCTGGATACAAGGTCCGAACTGGCCTTTCGATTGATGGCGTACATCTGCCTGGCGATTTTCAAGCGCATGCTCAAGCTCGATAAGGGCTACGCAGATATCAAGGACAAGCTGGTCAAACAGATGTAAGTCAAAAAAAAGGATGCAACGAGAATTTTGACAACCGGTTCTATGGGAATTAGATTAATAACGTACCTCGCGGTATTATCTAACACCTCCTTCACGGATCCATGGACCCGCCTGCTCGCCCGGGCGGGCTTTTTTTATCAAGCATATCCCTGCCCCGAGCCCTCCGCAGGAAATCCTGCGTGCCTTATCTGTACCGAAGGCGCATCATAGATTCGGGATTTCCTTCGTCCCCTTGAATCTGAAGGCCTTTCCCTTGACATGCAGGGAAGGGGACAGGACACACCCGCTGCCCAGGGTTGATTGGATCGCCGTTTGGTCCAGCGTTGAAGAAGGTGTCAAGAGGGTGGAGGAGATGACGTCCTCCCCATCACGAAGCTCGAGGAATACCTCGAAAATCCCGTCGCTGCCGAGTTCGTCAGCCCGGTCCCTGAGCATCCTCAGGGCTGCCTTCTGCGCATCACGGACGTTGGCAAAATCAGAGAGAAACACCTGTGCGCTGACGGTGTCTATGACCGTATAGGCCTTTTCCGGGGGGCCGGAGAATATCTCGATCTTGTCGGCCCCGAGCGGATATTCACGCTGCCTCACGGCACCCTGGGGAGCGCATCCCCACAACAGAATGACTGCCAATGTCACCGCACCGATCCTTGCCGGAATCCTATCCATTGTATCCTCCTTATCGTAGTGGTTGCCCCCGTTTTCTTGTGTGGTGTTTGTTGCGTATTATCATTATCACCATTGACGGATACAATCAATAATGTGCGAGAGAGAGGGGCGTATCTTCGATTTCCACGGGTTTACATTGTCCCGATAGTAGTGGTATGCTACTCAATAAACCATGCCTCATCAAGCCACACTGATGCATGGTTCGGTGCATGATATCACGTTATGGGAGACCCGGTCATTGACCGGTGCGGGGAGAAAAAAGGTATGGGAATGAAGAAATTCCTTCCCCTTGTGACAGCCCTTGTGATCATGCTGGGGCCTGCCGGGGTCATGGCTGAAAAGGTGTTCGTCTCCGGCCAAACGGTGAACATCCGCTCAGGTCCGAGCACGAGGCACTCCATTGTCAGGACCGCCCGGATGGGTGACGAACTCGAGCTTCTCAAGAGCCTCAATGGGTGGGCGCGGGTCATCCTCCCGGATGGCGAAACAGGGTGGGTCCACGAAAGGCTCATCTCGTCCACGAGGCAGAGTCCCTCCTCGGAAACGGTCTATGTCACCGCGGATAAGGTAAATGTCCGCAAGGGCCCTGGGACCAATTATTCCATAGTAACAATGGCCAAGAAGAATAATGAATTGAAGCGTACAAAGAGCCTCAATGGGTGGGCGCGGGTCACGCTCCCTGACGGCAAAACCGGATGGATCACCGAAAAGTATGTTTCCACGATCGCGCAGCTGCCTGCCGAAGCGGATACCGTTCTGCAATTCAGGTCGTTTCAACTGGGCTCCTCCAAGGAGGATATCCTCCAGCAATTAAAGGAAGAGGGATATTCGTTTGACACGGATAGCGAGGATGTCCGCGCACGGCTGAAGGAATTATTCGGCCATGAATGCACCATCGGGTTTCATTTTACCCCCAAATCCCTCAGGCTCTATAAGATCGAATTGGTGTGGCCCCAGATGGATGTCTCCGAAAGGGCAAAGCATGTCCTGATGTACAAATACGGGAAACCCAAACGTAAGGATATGCAATCCGGGAACCTTATCTGGGCGGACGGCAATGTCACCGTGGTGCTCGATGCCAACATGAAGGAGACCAGACTCTTCTATCTCCATGATCAACTGACCAGACTCTTCGACACGGAGCGGGAGGGATAGTACCCTTCCTTCTGCCTCCGCTGCGATGGTTTTCCCACAAAATCGGGTTTTTCAAGGCCCGCCCCCAACGGAACCCTTCGAACGCCGAAACGCCCCAATCGGTGCAATCCCTGTGCGTCGTTTCAAAACATCGCACCAGGCATGGTTCGCTGGTCTCCCCTTCATCGCCTGTTCGGCTGTCGCTGTTTGTGTGGCGTGCGCGAACGGCCCCCGGACATCCCCCGCATGCCGCATCGTGTGCCATGGTGTTATTTTTGCATACGGTAATGATCAGTGCCCTATTGCACACCATGTGCAGGACAATTGGTGTATACTATGAGGCAAGGGCAATAACGGGGAACACAGGCAGGCAATAATGGGGGATTCATTGATCGGACAGACAAGGGGGATGGGCCGCGCCCATTCCCATACCGTGCAACTGCTTGTATGCACACTGCTGATGCTCCTTCTCCTTGCATCGGCGGTCCCCCATGCCACGGCGCAGGTTGGATATCCGGATGGGTCTTACGCGGTGGAGGGGATCGTTGATGGTGATACCTTCATCATTGCGGGCGGGAAAAGGGTGCGGCTGATAGGGATCGATGCGCCCGACCATGGCGAGTTCTGCTCGGAGCAGGCCAGCCGGATGCTTACCTCATTGATCCTGGGTAAGGCCGTGTTTCTCGAGAGGGATACCACCGAGACCGACGAGTACGACAGACTCCTGCGCTATGCCTTTATCGGTGATACCTTTGTGAATGGCGTGATGGTGAGCGATGGGTATGCATGGGCCATCACCCGTCAGCCGGATGACAGGTATGCCAGTCGCCTGGAGGCTGCCGAGGAGGATGCCAGGCAAAGCGGCAGGGGGTGCCTCTGGGGGGACCTCTTCCTGTGGGACGGCTCCCGGGGGTATCTCCAGGTGGGATGCCTGATCACCGTGCTTCGCTAAGCCGCCCGTGGCAGACTTCGGGGGGGCCGGCAGACCGGTGGATGATCGTTTTGGGGATCTTCAGGATCGTACTGACGGCGCAGAAGTATCCACTGGGCAGCCTTGTAGAAGGCCACATTTAAGGGGAGGCGTTCCCTGCCCAGGGGCGGATACAGAAACTCGATGCGGGTGGCATGATCGCTGAAAACCGGGGGCGTTTCCTGTATCACCTGAAGCGGTCTCGTCATGCGTGAACAGGGGCGGTACTGCACCGTGCCATGTTTATCCCTCTTTCCCGCAAAACCGAAAAGCCGGCAGATGAGTGGCCTGAGGGGATAGATGGAGCACGGCCTTTCCATGGACGGGCCATAGAATACGCATGGGCCAAGGGGTCGCTCGGATGCCGCCTGTTCCAAAAGTTCCAGCAGCCCGCAGTCTACCGCCCAGAGCCCGGCCGGCAGGGCGGAGAGCACGGAGTCTTCCGGCTTGTCATTTCGGCAGCAATCACTGCAGCCGGGGGGGCAGGCAAGGCCGTTGTGGCGGCTGAATCCGAGCGCATGCATCTCCGCAATCGTAAGCATAGCGAGGACCTGCCCGCAAAGATCATCAGCCCTGATTACTTCCATGGCACCAACCGCTTTCCTCTCATTGGAGAACTGATGTATCCCTTCACATTCATCAGCGAGGTATACACCAGGTGGTATGTAAGCGCAGTATTATGCATGTATCCGCGTTTTTTTGCAAGTTTTCGATATCCTCGATGTCTTTAGTTTTCGGCACTTGCATCCGCTCGCCAGGGAGTTGTTGGAGTACCGCGATTCGCGAAGGATGGTATTTGGGCACATGTGCCCTTCAGCCATGTGAAGGAAGAGAGAAAATCCCTTGGATGCCGGACAAAAGGGGCATGGCCATTGGCGTGCCGGCGGAAAGGGGCATGGGGTTGCCACCGGGTGCTAGGAGGAGCGGAGTGTCTCCGTGATGACCTGCTGCATGCGCATGACCTCCTGTACCGGTTCGCGGGCATTCCGGATCGGCCGCCCGACAACCACGTAATCGGCCCCGTTCATGAATGCCTCCCTGATGTCGACCACCCTCTTCTGATCGTCCTCCCGGTTCTTGAGGGGCCTGACCCCGGGGACAACCACCAGGAAATTGCTGCCCAGTTCATTCCTCAGGTTGGGTGCCTCCAGCCCTGAAGAGACCACCCCGTCGCAGCCGAGGGCCAATGCACGCCGTGCCCTGCTCAGTACGAGATCGGACACCGAGCACTGAAAACCCAGGTCCTTCAGGTCTGCCTCATCCAGGCTGGTGAGCACCGTCACCGCAAGGATCTTGACGTTGTGCCGTGTTTCGGCAGCGGCCTTGAGGATTGCGTCGTTTCCATGGACCGTTGCAAAGGTGACGCGCCGGTCCCGGAGCTGTTCAACTGCTGAGGCAACGGTTTGGGGTACATCGAAGAATTTCAGGTCAACCATGACATCCAGGTCCTGATCGATGATCCAGTCCACAATATGAAACCACCCTGCCAGGAAGAGCTGTAATCCGACCTTATAGAACCGTATATGGGGTTTGAGCAGGGAAACCCACTCCTTTGCCTTCTCCACGGATGCCACATCAAGCGCGAAGATGATTCGTTTGTCGAGCGGGATGTCCTTTGCGCCTGATAGGGTATGAGGCACGGCCTTCCTCCGGATAATTCATTGATCAGAATGGCGACGGCGTGGTCTTCCCGTATTTCGGGCGGCAGTCCGATTTCAATATTGCCACATGAAAAAACAAAGGTGTAACCGTATACAGGAAACGGCGTCTCTTTACTATACACTGTACAGTGCGCTGCAGGTCCTTATTGGCATCCAGTTATAGCATCAACCATGGATAATTGCAATTATTCCCTGAGCAATGCCCTGCGGACCGATTTTCCTTCCATGGAGAGGTGATGGGGAATCCACAGGAGGCCGATTCCCCCAGCCCCCGGAGGCATCTTCATGGATTTTTCGTAATGCATGAAATATATCATTAAGATTGACAGGATTTTATGTCGAGCATTATAATTTAGTTAGGCACATTGTGCCTTGCGGCACTATTCATGATGCCGTAATACGTCATGTCGTATCAATTACATTGCCAATTTTTCAAAATATTCACTTTGAGCGTATGCTTCATGCGAGATAAATATTGACAATTTAGACTGTTACGGTTTTATCATGAGAGGCCTTTTTTGATGACTCTGCCGGTTTATGGTAGTCAACGGGCAGGGGAAGCACGTATCGGATCGCAAAGGAATGTAGCACCCGGGGCAAAACAATGAGAATGACAATCGGGAAGAAGCTGATCGGGGGTTTCTGCATCATTCTGGTGTTGATGATCACGTTAAGCATTGTTGTTTTCTATTCCATTGCACGGATGAACAGGGCCAGCGATACATTGATCGAGAATCTGGAACTCGATATGTTTCTTGATGAAAAGATTGGGGATCATCTTCGCTGGGTCATTGAGTTGTCCGATAAGATCCTATTGGGGAAGTCATTCGAAGGTGAATTGGACCCCTCCAGATGTGATTTCGGGAAGTGGTATTATACCTTTCGGTCGGATGATCCTGAATTGATGAAGATTCATGCATCTATGGAGGAACCGCATAGCAGGCTTCATCATTCGGCAATCAAGATTAGGGAGTTGTGTGATGCCGGAGCGATTGAGGAGGCAAAGAGGGTATATGTGGAAGAGACAGGGCCCGCTGTTGAAGAGCTGCAGCAAAAAATAGAGGAACTGATGGATCTCTCAATGAAACAGATAGCCATTGCCAAAAGGGAATATGAGGCAACCGGGAGAATTTCACTGATTCTGATGGCCATCGTGATGTTTCCTTCCATGATTATCAGTCTTTTGATAGCCATTGTGATCTCAGAAAGAATAAGCACCTCCATACGCACGCTGACCAATGCATCGAGCATGATTGCACGCGGCGATCTTGATACCACGATAGAGATTAAGACACGTGATGAGATTGGGGATCTTGCACAAAGCTTCAATACAATGGTCAGGGACCTAAAGAACTTTATGCAAAAAACGAATGCACTGGCGGCTGCAGAGGCAACGGCAGCGGTTGAGAAGAAAAAGGCGATTGAATTAAACCAGATCTACAACGGCTCACCGAGCGGCATCAGGGTGATTGATACGGATTTCAATATCATGAGTGAAAATGAGGCAATGGCCAAGCTATCGGGTGTCGCCAAGAAAAATGGCATACGAATGAAATGCTATGACCAGATGAAGGGTGCGCTGTGTGATACGGAATACTGCACCCTCAGGCAGATATTGAACGGTAAGGAACTTATTGATACGGAGGTCGTAAAGGAGCGCGTTGACGGTAAAAGGATGTTCTGCAGGCTCATGGCTTCCCCCTATAAGGACATGGAAGGAAACACCATCGGTATCATAGAGGTTTTTACGGACATAACGGAGCTCAAGGAGACACAGGAGCGGCTGGTACGCTCGGAAAAATTGGCTGTCCTGGGTAAGTTGAGCGGGACGTTGGGACATGAGCTGCGGAACCCTCTCGGCGCCATTTCAAACTCCGTATATTTCCTGAAAGGCAAATTGAGCCATATACAGGATGAAAAGATCAAGAGACATCTCAATATTCTTGAGGAGGAGATCGATATTTCGACCAGGATCATCGGTGATATCCTTACCTTTAGCAAGGTAAAAAGGCCCCAGTTGTCCAAGGTCAATATCGGTGAGGTTATAGCGGCGTCCCTGTCAAAGGTGCATGTGCCCGACATCATAGAGGTGCACATGGATATGAAAAATGACCTACCCCCGATTATGGCAGATGCGATCCAGCTCAGGCAGGTCTTTTCCAACATCATCGTGAATGCGATTCAGGCCATGCCTGCCGGAGGCGTACTCACGATAACAGGCAGCGAGAAGGATGGCCTTGTGGAGGTTGCTATCCTGGACACAGGGGAAGGAATCCCGCAGGAGAATCTGAACAAGATATTTGAGCCCCTTTTCTCCACCAAGGACCTTGGCACCGGACTGGGACTCTCCGTGTGTCAAGGTATCATCGATATGCATAAAGGCAGGATTAGAATAGAAAGCGAGGTCAACAAGGGGACACGATTTACCATCCAGTTGCCGATCACGCATAGTGAGGGGGGATAAAACGAAAGGAAATAATATCGGATTTGTTGCGGAGGGTGACCTGCCCACCCCAATTTTTTCATGGTGCGCCCAACAGGATTCGAACCTGTGGCCTACGGATTCGTAGTCCGTCGCTCTATCCAGCTGAGCTATGGGCGCACGAAGACTTTCCCTTTGTCATATCCAGGTATGATTTATAGCATTAATGGGCCGTGCTTGCAAGGGTGGCGGGCAGTGTAACGAATCCCCTTGGGCCCGGGATATACCCCACGGCCACGATGTGCCCCCGTATCTCTCTCAGGCTGCCTTCCCGTTGGTCATGAGGATGTTCACCGGCTTCAGACCATAGGCGGTGCCCTCCTCGATTGCCTTCAGCACCGTGCCTCCCCCGGTGAAGAAGTAGTACTGGCTGCTGTCAAGGACGGCCAGGTACAAACCGGGACAGAGGTTCTTGAACTCCTGGAGCGTGTCGCCCCCGCCGTACATCTTCATGGCATCCCTGTTCATGTCGATGGTCTGATCCAGCGCCTCGGAGCCTTCGGTGAAGTGGGGGGTGAATCCCATGACCGCATTCACGAAGATGGTCTTCGCCTTGGTGATCACGTCGAGCACCTCGGGTTTGTCGAAGGAGGTGTGGTCGATGTCCAGGAAGTACCCGTAGTTTTTGCCTGCCTTGAACTCATCCGTGCAGATGGTGCGGTACTTGCCGGGGACCTTCCCCTCCAGGGTATCGGATTCCACGAGGCAGGGCATCTCCAGGATCTTCTTCTGGACCTTGTCCCGTTCCACCAGATCCCTGGCTGCCTGGATGTCCTCGTCCGCTACCCCGGCGACCTTGATGCCGTACTTCGCGCACAGGAAGGTGTTGTAGATAACCCCGCCCAGGATGAGGTAGTCGACCTTTTCATAGAGGGCGTGCAGGGGGCCGATCTTGGTGTCATATTTTGCCCCGGCCACCACTGCCAGGAAGGGGCGATGGGGATCGAGCACATGATTCAGATTGAGGATCTCCTGCTGCATGAGATACCCGGCATAGGAGGGGAGGAGTTTGGCGATGTCACAGGTTGATGCGTGACTCTGCCAGGAGCCGAATGCATCGTTCACGAACACATCCGCAAGCCCTGCAAGCTGCAGGGTGAACCGTTCCCTGTTCTCATCCTTGGCCTCCTCGCCTTGGAACCATCGGGTATTGGGCAGGTAGATGCCCCCGATCTTCCGGCTCTTCAAATCCTTGATGGCAAGGTTGATGGAGGTATCGATGCCCAGGATCCCCTTCTCGGGATCGGTGGTAA
The DNA here is from genome assembly GCA_049472315.1 of bacterium. Taxonomy (GTDB): domain Bacteria; phylum SZUA-182; class SZUA-182; order DTGQ01; family JAFGSM01; genus JBLIRM01. The sequence continues at coordinate 21,199 of JBLIRN010000028.1, read as the reverse complement.
ACTTTGGGATGAAAAACGTGGTGTGAAGCTTGTGTTCGAGATACTCCACGATGGGCTCCACCGAGTCCTTTTGGTCTGTGGTGATGTTTCCGGTCTTTTTGTCTTTGGGGCGCCCCACATGGGTCATCAGGATGGGCCTACCGCCTCGTTCCACAATATTGTAGAGGGTGCCGAGGGTTTGATCGATGCGATAGGGGTCCCGTATGACGCCCTTTTTGACCACATTGTGGTCCACGCGCACCAGGACGATCTTGCCGTTAAGGCTGGCATTTTGGATGAGCGGAAGTTTCGGGTCCAGGCCCTCGATGCTGGTCATCGTGTTTACCCCTCCCTTGCGGTGTGTTGGTGCTCAAAAACCGATTGCATATATATTCCTCTCCTGCCCAAGAGGATCGAGAAATCAAAGATTGTCAGCAGTTGAATATTCATGTGATGTTGAAAGTGAGATGGCGATCAGTTCCCTGAACGATTATATCCCAAACGTCCCTATAAATACATCGGTGAAATCTTTCTTGAAATTTTGCCGGTGAAGGGTGACAATATTTGACAAAACCGGTATCACCGCCTACCATGTAATCTGTGCATTATATCCATTATATCGTCTTTTGGAGGACCTTTGACCGGGTATGGCTGAGCCTGTCATCGCACCAAAAACCATGATCGATCCCCTTGTTCTGGAGCAGCTTTGCAGGGAATTCCCCTTCAGGAGGGAGTATATTGCGAACACCCTTCAGCTCCTGGAAGAGGGGAACACCATCCCGTTCATTGCCCGGTATCGCAAGGAATGGACCGGGCAGTTGGATGAGGTGCAACTGCGTAATATCAAGGAGCGCTTCGAGTACCTGAAGGAGCTTCAGGCCCGCAAGGCGGTGATCCTGCAATCCATCAGGGAACAGGAGAAGCTCACCCCCGAACTGGCAACCAGGATCGAGGCCTGCCTGGTGAAGCAGGACCTGGAAGATTTGTATCTCCCTTACCGTCCGAAGCGCAGGACAAAGGCCACCATCGCCCGGGAAAAGGGACTCGGCCCTCTCGCCGAGGTGATCATGGCCCAGGAACTGGTTGAGGGTGATCCCGAGCAGATCGCGCGGCCGTTTTTGGATGAGGAAAAGGGCCTTGCCACCACCGAGGAGGTATACCGGGAGGCGGGGTATATCTGTGCGGAGATGATCGCAGAGGACGCCTCCCTGAGAAAGTTCGTGCGTGACCTCACCATGGGGAAGGGAGAGGTGGTTTCGCGGGTCAAGCCCGGATTCGAGACCGAGCCCACCAAGTACACCATGTACTATGACTACAGGGAGCCGGTAAGCGGCATTGCCTCCCATCGCTTCCTCGCCATCAGGCGGGGGGAGCGGGAGGGGGTGCTTTCGGCCTCCATAGCCGCGCCGGTGGATGAGATCCTGGAGGGGATGAACCAGCGGGTGATCACCAATTGGGGATGCATATTCGTCCAGTATCTTGTGCGTTTCATTGAGGATGCCTACCGGAGACTGGTCGCCGAATCGATCCAGAACCAGGTCTGGCAGGAGGTCAAGGAACATGCGGACACAACGGCGATCGACATCTTCGGCCGGAACCTGAAGGCAATCCTGCTCGCACCTCCCCTGCCGGAAAAGACGGTCATGGGGGTCGATCCCGGGCTCAGGACCGGGTGCAAGGTCGCCGTGGTGGACCGCACCGGGAAGTACCTCGATTCCTCGGCCATATACCCTCATCCCCCGGTGAACAGGAAGGGCGACGCAATGGCGCGCCTTCTGGACATGATCGATGAATTCGGCGTGGAATATATCGCCATTGGAAACGGCACCGCCTCGCGGGAAACCGAGGTGTTTATACGGGATGTGCTCGCCGAAAGGGCCCGTGAGGGCGCCCCCTGGCCGATCAAGTCGGTGGTGGTGAATGAGGCGGGCGCATCGGTGTATTCGGCCTCGGACACGGCACGGGATGAATTCCCGCATCTCGATGTCACCATCCGGGGGGCGATCAGCATTGCCCGCCGCCTCCAGGACCCCCTGGCGGAACTGGTCAAGATAGAGCCGAAATCCATCGGCGTGGGCCAGTACCAGCACGACGTGGATCAGAAGATGCTCCAGGAGGCCCTTGATGCGGTAGTGGAGTCGGGTGTAAACTTTGTGGGGGTGGACGTGAACACCGCCTCCGCCTCCCTGCTGCGGTACGTATCGGGTATAGGCCCGCGTCTTGCACGGCAGATCGTGGCATACAGGGATGAGCACGGCGCCTATCGAAGCCGCAAGCTACTCCTCAAGGTGCAGGGATTCGGCCCCAAGGCATTCGAGCAGTCGGCAGGGTTCCTTCGTATCAGGGGGGGTGATCATCCCCTGGACAACTCGGCGGTGCACCCGGAGAGCTACCCCATTGTGGAGGCCATGTGCCGCGACCTGGGGGTGCCCATGGCGAGTCTGGTGGGCAACCAGGCACCCATCGCAACGATCGATCCGAATCGCTATCTCACGGACAAGGCCGGTCTTCCGACGATTTTGGACATCCTGGAGGAATTGAAGAAGCCGGGAAGGGACCCCCGGGAGGATATCACAAGGCCGGAGTTTCGTGCCGACGTGCTGAGCGTGGAGGATCTGAAGCCGGGCATGCTCCTGGAGGGGGTGGTGACCAATGTCACCCAGTTCGGGGCATTCGTGGATATCGGCGTCCACCAGGACGGGTTGGTGCATGTGTCCCAGATGGGAAAAAAATACGTGAAGGACCCGACCACGGTGTGCAGGATCGGGGACGTTGTCCGGGTCAAAGTGCTGTCGGTGGACCTGGCGCGAAAAAGGATCGGGTTGAGCATGAAGGGGGTTACCTGAAATGGCTGCACAGCAGGTTCACGGATGACGGAGAGCAGGTGATGCATCAAACACAGAGGTTTGCCGTTACTGTTGTTTTGACCCTTGCCGTGGGGCTCGCCGTTGCCTGTCTGCCCGCCATCGCCTGGGCCGAACCCGGCGTGGAGGTGCCCGGGGGTCAGCGACCCTCCCAACTCCCCTTTCTCAACGAGGAGTTGAACTATACGGTGCGATGGTCCAATTTCATCAACGCCGGCTCCGCACAGTTGAGCTTTGCACCCGGTACCTACAAGGACGATACCCGGGTGCTGACCGCCCGGGCGATCGCCAGATCCGCGGACTGGATGAAGGTGCTGGGGATCGACGTGGAGGACCGGATCGAGACCTCCTTTGATCCGAACTATCGATTCTCCTATTTTTTCCATGCGAATATCAAGGAGACGGATTACTTTAAGATGAAGACCATCACCTTCGACTGGGAGAATCGTCTCGTCGAGTACATCGACAAGGATGAAAAGCCCGCCTATTTCAACCTGGAGGGGTACACCCACGATGTGCTCTCCGCCCTGTACTATGCCCGCACACTTCCCTTCGCGGAGGGCGGTTCCTATAACATCCGCGTGTTCGATGACGGCAAGGAGTACCTCCTGGCGATCCAGGTGCTCAAACGGGAGACCCTCGACCTCCAGGGGGAGTCGATCCCTACGTGGAAGACGAAGATTATCATGCTGACCAAGGGGATCTTCAACCGGAAGGGGGATGTCTTTATCTGGTTTTCGGATGACCCCCGGCGGATCCCCGTGCAGATGCGCTGCGATATCTTCCTTGGTTTTTTCCATGTGGAGATCGCCGATGCCCGCGCCTTCTTCCACTACCGGTAATGGTCTGACCTCCTCCGGCTCATTCGGTTTTATCCCGGCAACGGGATGTGCTGTCCCATGACTGTCTGCACCATGTGCCTCTTTTCAGTGAACAAGTATCCAGTTAATTCCGGTTGCGGCATTGCATCATTTTGAGCAGGCAAGTCTGCTCATATCGCCGGGCTAATGTTTCACAATGAGAATCAGTGAAGGATTTCCGTATGTGAGGTTCACAATGAAAATTAATCAAGGTATGCCCCTTAACTTGATTTTTTTTATTTTATCTATATAGTTATTACGATTATGTTGTTAACCGGTAACCAAAAGCAAGGAGGGAAGCACACATGCCGAAGGGCCTGGTAGAGATGGCGGCTGAGATTGTAACTGCTCAGGCATCCAAGACGAATATGAACTCTGAAGAGATCAGCGATTCATTGCGAAAATTGTATGTCACCCTCAAGGATATCAGGGATGAAGAGGCCCTCCTGACGGGCGCTGCCGAGGCAAAGGAAGGGGAGAAGCCCTGCATTGAACCTGGGTCGTCGATTCAGAGAAACAAGATCATCTGTTGCGAGTGCGGTAAGGAGTTCAAGCAGCTCTCCAAGTCGCATCTGAGATCCCATGGGCTTACCCCCAAGGAGTACAAGAAAAAATACGGCATTCCCGGGAGTCAGGCGTTGACCGCAAAATCGTTGACCGCCAAGAGGAGAAAGCTTGCCAAGGAGATGAAGCTCGGCAGCAAGCTCGCCGAGTACCGGATGAAACGGTCGCAGAAGAAGAAGGCGTAACATCTCCACGGGATTCGAAGGGGAGGATGCCTTGCGCAGGGATGCGGTTAGAGGTATGCCTGAAAGAGTCCCTCCAACTCCTGCAGGCAGTCATCCACGATCGACATCGTGGTGATTGCCGCAAAGCAGTTCAGATGAAAGAGGGCGTTAAGGCTGGCATCCTTGGGATTGATGCCCAGGAGCCGTTTGTGGAAGTGATGATTCACCTCATTGATATTGTCATAGATCTCCACAAGGCCCTTGAGCTCCCATTCGGGTTTTCTCCCCTTTTTTTGAAGGAAATACTGGGCGAGCAGATACATGGAGGCGGCGCGGTACATGGTCTCCTCCGTTGTCGCGAAGGGGAGATGGGTGAAGACCATGGGCCGGAGCTTATCCATGATGGGGCACCCGCTCGATACCATGTACACCCCTATGATCGAGCTGAGCCCCTCCTGGAGGCTGGTGCATTTGCGGAATTCCCGTACCTGGGTGTAGATGCTGATTTCCGCCTCTTCCGATGATACATAGTCCTTGAAAAACTCGATAACCTCCGTCATATTGACCGCAATGGGGCAATAGGGGTGTTCCCTGGCATCCAGGGGGCAGTTGGGACACTGATGGTATGCCAGTTGCGTCCACCGCGGGTACGCGCTCCTTTTCACCCCCACCAGGTGAAAGGACGGGCTGGTCAGGCGGATGGTGAACTGTTTCCGGATCCCGTTGCTGAGCCTGAATTCGTAGCCTATGGTAACGGTGTCCTCTGTCATTCCCGTTTTCAATCTTCCACTTTCTCCCGTGCCTTCTGGGCCTTTTCGAGCATGCGCTGATGGCTTCCCTGCAGCCGTTCGTTGGTCCGATCGATCATCCTTTTGGGAAATGAAAGCCTCTTGTCGATTTCATAGCTGTATTGCCGGTTATAACGATAGATCAGGAGGTCCACCGGATAGGAATAGTCGATCTTGATGTTCACGGATTCACGTCCCGGTCCCCAGTATATCCCCACATCCTGCTCTTCGACGATAATGCCCAGTTTATCCGCCTGGGTCCTGATCTCGTCCACGATTTCCTTGTCGCTTTTGGAAAAGCCCTCTATGGTAATCCCATCGATTTCCGTCTTGAATCGGCCGGAACAGTAAGACGGCCGGATGAGGTGGATGGCGAGGAACACGGAAAGGGCGACGAAGAGAAGGAAGATGATACACCCCTTCAAAGAGAAACCCGATTCATTTGTGATTGCCTGGAGCAGATCCCCCGGGGCATCCCGGTCCGATACCGTGTGGATGGTCGACGTCACCACGGTCCCCCCCTTTCCCCTTTTCAGGGGCACTGCCGTGGAGCGCCCCTGCGATTACGCTTGACCGGCACGGTTACGAGAGCACTCGTACCCTGCTCGATGAAATGCGAGTCCTTATGCAGTGATGAAAAATCTCCGATGCTGGAAAACGCGCGATGGAATCACGCGGAGTCCACCCAAGGGAGACCCCACCCTTTCCTCCATCTCTACTAATTGATCGGACAAATGACAAAAAATCTATCACCCGGAAATGTCCGGGGTGCGACAATTTTTTTATAAAAAAACAGCCCCTTGTGTATTGACAACCATGAACGATTTTGAATATACTTTTTGCCGGATTCCTGAGATCTCGGTTTTGGATCTGCAGGGACCTCGTGCACCGGAGCGGATGAGCTTTTTCCCGATTTTTCAAATGGTTCCATAATACGGAGAAACACCCAGTATGCCCGATTCATCGATATTCGAGTCGATTCCCGAGGAGGACATTTACTACTTTAATATGGGTGAGCATCAACGCATTCACCGTTTTCTCGGTGCTCATTGCGTGGGCAACGGCGTCCGTTTCGGGGTGTGGGCGCCCAATGCGCAGGAAGTGTCGGTGGTGGGAAACTTTAACGACTGGAATGTCCACGCCCACGCCATGACCAGGAGGGGCTCCACAGGGGTATGGGAGCGCTTTATCCCCGGAATCGGGCATGGCATTTTTTACAAGTTCGCCATTCGCAAGCCGGACGGGAGGTGGCATCTTAAAACGGACCCGTTTGCGCGCTTCATCCAGAACGATGCCCATCGTTCCCCCATCCTGGTAGAGGATTATTATGAATTCAAGCACCCCAGGCCGAAGGATGAGGATAAGTTTTCACGGCCCCTCAATATCTTCGAGGTGCACCCCCTCTCATGGAGGCACAAGGATGGGCGGCCGTTGAGCTATCTCGAGCTCATCGATGAGCTGGTCCCCTACGTTAAGTACATGGAGTATACGCACGTTGAATTGATGGGGATCCTGGAGCACCCCTACATCCCCTCATGGGGATACCAGGTGATCGGTTTCTATGCACCGACCTCCCGCATGGGCACGCCCGGTGAGTTCAAGCAACTGGTGGACGCCTTCCATCAGGAAGGGATCGGGGTTATCCTGGACATCGTCCTGGTGCACTTCCCCAAGGACGAGACCGGCCTTGCACGCTATGACAGTGAATGCCTGTTCGAGTGTCCCATACCGGAGCGAAAGATGACGGCGTGGGATACCTACTACTTCGATTTTGCCAGAAACGAGGTCAAGAGCTTTCTCATATCCAATCTCTTTTACTGGATCGAACAATATTACATCGACGGGTTCAGGTTCGACGCAGGGGGGCATTTTCACTACTACGAATTCTCCTCCGATCACAAACACCGGGAATTCGTAAGGCGATTCGGAAACTGTCACAATCCCGAGGGATACCGGTTCATGCAGACCATGAATTACGTCGTGAAACGGGAGCATCCCGAGGTGCTGCTCATCGTGGAGGACTCCACCATCGCCAGCGGGGTCACCAAACCGGTGGAGCACGGCGGCCACGGCTTCGACTATAAATGGGACCTCGGGTGCACGAGCCACATGATGAAATTCTTCAGGAAGCCCTACAGCCAGAGAAGCAACATGTACGGGGATCTCACCTATCCGCTCCTCTACCACCACACGGAGAATTTCCTGCTCCCCCTCTGCCATGACGAGGTGGTGCATATGAAGCGGACCATGGTCAACAAGACGGAGGACCTGAGCGCTTTCGAGAAGTTCGCCAATCTCAGGCTGATGTATCTGTACCAGTTCGGTATGCCCCACAAGAAGCTCCTGTTCATGGGGCAGGAATTCGGCCAGATGAACGAGTGGAACGAACAGGCCCAGTTGCCCTGGGATTCGCTGTGGGATCACAAGCACAAGACCATGCAGTGGTATGTGAAGCGGCTGAACGAGGTGTACCGGTACGTCCCCGCCATGCACGAGGGTGACAATATACCGAACGGGTTCGAATGGATCGAGTGCCAGAACTACAAACACTGCCTGGTAGCCTTCATCCGGTATAACAGGGATTATTCACAGCTCATGGTGTACCTGATCAACTTCTCGAAGGAATACTTCCATGATTTCCGCATCGGGGTCCCCTTCCGGGGGAGGTACTGCAAGGTGATCGATACCGATGCCCAGGAGTTCGGCGGAAACGGCCACAACTGGGTAGCGGATTACCATACCGAGGATAGATCGGCATTCCACCATCGATACAGCTTCTGCACCAAGCTTCTCCCCTTGCACGGGTTGCTCTTCAAGTCCGAGGAGATCGAGCGCTGAGTAAACATCCCCTGCACCAGGGATGGGGACGGCTCAATTGAAGGTGGCCGAAAGGAGGATGCCGAACACCCTGTTCCTGATATTCCCCCCGCCCGTATCCGGCACGTACCCGAAATAATCGAAGACTGCAAGGCCGAGCCCCCAGTTGCCGCTGATCCACCACTCCTTGCCGATATTCATATACAGGCCGAAACCGTTATCTGAAGAGCCCAGGGAGTTGTAGTCGTCGTCGACCAGCTTGTTCTGGGTCATATTCAATGTCCCTCCGACATAGACATTGGCCGGCATGATGTAGTAGGTCATGCCGATCCCTATATCGGAGATCAGGGCAAAGGTCTCCGAGGCGGTATATTCTACCCCGTTCAAGCGCACCTCCGGCTCATACACCCCTGCCCCCCCGATCGTGCCGTAGAGGATCAGATTTTCTTTGAGCGCACCCCCGATGTCCAGCCGAAACAGGGAATCGGTACCGGTGATGACGAGTTCGGTCCCGTCGCTATATCCGGTTGCCTTGGAGTGGATATTGGCATACCCGGATTGCACCCGCAGGTAGAACCCGTCGTGCCGCCTGACACTCGATGCAGCGACGCTGGCGGAGATGAAGAGTGAACATATACACAGGGTCGCGAGCATCACCAGCATGTTCCTTGTTCTCACCATGGCAGTCCGCTCCTTATCCTTACAGGCCTTGTGAGGGACATCGCGTCGTGTGAATGAACGGCGCGATGTTGCCCCGCGCTTCCCACGCGCAGGGATTCGGTTAGTTACTTGATCGGTAATTTCTTTGGAATGTATCACTCTGTAAGGAATAGCCCTGCCGTCCCGCGGTCCGGGGAAAAGATCCCTCGCGGGTCAAGGTACATGCGGAAGAGGCCGAGGAATGGTTGATGCGGACAACTTCCGGAAGGAGGATACACAGGGTGCCGCGGTTCCACGCAGGCGAGGGGCCGGTGCTACGCCCCTTCCCCGATAAGGCGTATGATCATTTCCATCGCCGTATCGCGCGGTATCTTACTGAGATTGATGGTGAGGTGATACAGGAGCGGGTCCTCGCCGTCATTGTGGAAGTGGGTCTGAAGAAATTCCCTGCGGCGATGGTCCTCCGCCTTGATCCTCTGAATGAGGGTGTCTTCGGCAAGGGTGATAAAACGGTTACTTCTGAGGTATTCCAGCCGGTCCTCGATCGAGGCAACGAGCCGTATGTGACACACCCCGGGATGATCCTTCAAGATGAACTGAGATCCCCTGCCGATGAGGATGACGTTTCCCTCCTTGGCAAGGTGAAGGAATATATCCCTGAGGGCGGCGGAGTATTCCTGGGGGGTGATGGCATCCTTTTTGAGAAAGGCGAAGCGCGAGGAGGCGAAATCGATGACCGAGGATGAGAGCATGTCGTGCAATTCGTCGTGCTCAATGGTATACTCGGCCTTTCGATCCAGCCGCCTGGCCAGCATCGGTACGATTTCCTTCTCGAACAGGGTATACTTCAATCTCTGGGCAAGGGTTCTGGCCATATCCCGTGCCCCGCATCCGTACACCCTCGAGATGGTGATAATTCCCATTTGCTCACGTCCTTGGTGCCGTATTGTGGAGAAGGCGCCGTATCACCCGTTGCATCATTCCCTCGGTGGTAAGGGCAGGCAGCTCATAACCGGACCTTGCGAAGGAGCGGGCCCTTTTGGAAGGGAAGTATAGTGCATACGCCCATAAAAATCAATATACACGAAGGGGTTATACGAAGGGTTACCCGAAAGGATTACCTGGCCGGTCACCCGTGGTGCCCCACGGGTATATACCACACGATTGATTGAGAATGGACCGGACAGGAGGCTGCAGCGGGCGTTTCATGCGGTTGCCCCGGGCATAAAAAAAGCTGCGTTTCATGCAGCAGGAGAGCAATGATACATCAATGCCCTGCAGGGCTCCTGACAGGCGCTATGTGCATCATCTCCTTTCAAAAAGAATAGACACGAACGATTGTGCGTATGATGATAGAATGAAATTCCTTTCTTCCAAACAATAGTACTGCTATTAATCGGGGTACATATCACTCGCGCCCTGCAGGGCATCTATCTATATTATAATCCATTTCATCACTCATAACAAAAGGGATTATGGGTTGGGACAGCGAAATCAGCGTGTTCCCGGTGGCATGGTCCGGTAATCGATGTGCCTTGCGGTGGGCCTGGTGCAGGTCAATGGGGGAGCATCCCCTCCAATTCGCGGGCAAATTTTTGTGCACTATCCCGCGCCTTGTCCCAATCGCCTTCCAGGATATGCTCCTGAAACTCCATGCAGCTCCACCGTTTGGTGCATCCGAAATTGCACGATTCGGAAAAACTCGGTTCGGAGAGCAGGCAGCGTTGAGAACAGTTGTAAAAGTCGCACAGGGGGCAGTAATTGATGATCCCCTCGTCCATGCGAAGCTGCAGCATTGCCTCCCGTTTCACGATTTCAATGAGGATGTGATTGAAGGCGCATTTTGACTCGAGGCATTTGAAGTCATCGTCGGTGAAGCGGGCTATCGCCTCCCAAAGCCTTATCGTGTCGGTCAGTGCGTCACCGGGGCTTTTGTATGCCATGGTCATACCCCCGTTCGATGGTTATCGGGTCAGGCAAAAAAACGAATATGATCGTCGGTGTCCGCGGGTGCATATAAAAAGGGGTTTTTCCCGTTTTCAACGGGTATCCCTCTGATGTCCATCGCTGTATCACGGTATCGTGGAAAAGATGCGGAAACGTATGGAAGAACTCAGTCAATCAGGCTGCACACGATTGCATCGAATGCAGGACGCTGTTTTTATTCGGTTAAAGCCGGGCGGATACGACCTATTCTCATAGTTACTATACAAATCAGGACAAATTTTGTCAATATGGTGACAATCGGCGGGTGACATGCCGTCCCATTTCAGTGGAGGGTCGTTTTCCCCGAGCGGTCCCTCTTGATCATCTCGAGGTTTCCCCGGACATTACGGTGCAACAGCTCAACAGCGGCAGACAACTGGGCGAATCGTATCTTGAGCTCGGTGAGAGCCTGATGGATCTTGTCAAAGTCCGTACAGGCCTCACGCAGCATCTTATCCCGTTTCAGGAAATCAATGTAAGCAATGAGGATCTTGTGGTTCATCGGGGACGTGCCCTTGATTCTCATCTCCACCAGAAAGGTCTTTTCCTTCCTGGTATCGGCAGGCTTACACCCGGTAATGGTGCCGGAAAGAACAATGCATTGTATGGGGGTCTTTGCGGGCAAAGGGATTTCCACATCGATGGTCGAGCCAATCGTTTCCGGCCTGTCGGCCCGGAACGTCAATATCTCTTCCGTAAGGTTGATCAATTCCTTCATCATGGTACTGCCACTCCTTCCTGCGAATCCATGAACACAATGCCTTCCCTTACTGATCGTAGCAATGGCGGTGCCAGGGCAGGCGGTAGGCAATAGCACTATATATTTCAAACTGTTAAATTGAATTGTTGCCCCAACTTCCCTCAGGGCATAGGTAATTTGAGTAACATATTGAGAAAAAGCTCGCACGTCTGATGTCAATGCATGAGCCGGCTGCCACATACCCCTCACCTACGAGGGTTCCACTTCCACAGAAAACGGCTGGCCCCGGTCTTCCCCATGAAACGGCAAGGATCGGACATGAATGAGATGACGGTATTGGCAAGGTAAGGGACCGGCAGGCAGGGAGCGGGCGGGAGGATGGCGTAATCGGCATCCCCTGTGTATTCCGGTTGAGCCGGCGTCTACGTCAAGGAGAATCCTTTTTCGCTGAAGAGCTGGATACAGGCATCGGCGACCGTGGCATCGTAGAGGGTCCCCTTGTTGACGGTGATTTCATTCAATGCGCTGTCGATACCCAGCGCCTTCCGATGAGGCCGGGGGGACGCCATCGCCTCGACCACGTCGGCGACCGCCATGATCCTGGATTCAAGGAGTATGTCATCCCCTGATATGCCGAAGGGATATCCGGAGCCATCCATCCGTTCATGGTGCTGAAGCACGATCGAGGCAACCGGCCAGGAAAAGTCGATCTTTTTCAGGATATCATATCCCATCATGGGATGGGCCTTGATCAGGTCGAATTCAGAGTCGGTAAGCGGCGCCGGTTTGTTGAGGATCTCCTCAGGTTCATAGAGCTTCCCGATATCGTGGAGCACCCCTGCCATACGGATTCCATCGATCCGGTCGACCGAAAGGTGCAATTCCGTGGCGATGGCTCGGGCGAGGTTGGCGACACGCCGCTGATGGCCTGCGGTATACGGGTCCTTTGTCTCCACGATCATCTGCATGGTACGGATGGTGGAGCCGAGCATGCTGCGGACCTTTGCCAGGGTGTGTTCACTCTTCTCCAGATGGTCCCTGAGTTCACTGGTATCCCTTTCAATCCGCTGCTCCATCGATTGCTCGATCTGTTCGAGTTGCACCCTGTTCCTCCGGGATATGCTCAGCAGTCGTTGGCGGTTTTTTGACATCCGCCTGTGCGCAACGGCATTCCTGATGGTCAGATGCATCTCCTGCACGTCAACGGGTTTTCGCAGTATGTGGTAGATGTCACCTTTATTGATGGCTGCAGTGACCGCGGCATTTTCCGCAAAGCCGGTCATGAGGATTCGTTCCGCATCCGGGAGCATCCGCTTGACCTCCTCCAGAAAACGCGTACCCTCCATTTCAAGCATATCATGGTCGGCAATGACTACATCGGCCCCGGTCTCCTTGATAACATCCAGCGCCTTGAGAGGATTGGTAAAGGTGAAGACTGCATAGGGGCCCCCTTGATAGAGGAGCTGGAAGGACCTCAAGATGGTCCTGTTGTCATCCACCAAAAATATCTTTTCCTTCATGGGTATTCTCCCTTTATCCGATGCCCTTATTCAATTAATCGGTTTTTTGTGCATAAATGATAATCAGTACCCCGTTCGGCCTGCTGTTATGTGCTCAGAGCTCATCACCGCCGAGGCTGCCTCCTGGATACGTCCCCTTGACAGGAGCCGTGAGTGTGGTATTATGTAAATAAGTATTTACTTTGTTATAAATTATTATGCTGAAAATATTAAATATTCGTTTCTTACATCTTGAAACGTTGGGTGGTGAGGAATACGCATGTTTCGAAAGATCTTCTGGATAAACGTGGCCCTGGTGACGATCATTATCCTTCTTTCCTATAATCTCTACAGCATTTGGTCGGAGGTCCTGAGCCATGAGATCACGCTGTCCACCTCACAACCCAGGCAGGAGGACATTGCGACGGTGGCGATGGAAGGCGGGGAGCCCGACTATGAGCCCTCTTCCCGGATGAGCTATGAGCCTATTATTGAGAAGGACCTTTTCAGGCCGGAACGGGAGGAGTGGCAGCCCCCTCCGCCTCCGGAGGAAGAGGAGGTGCAGATTCAGCAAACCGCTGCCTATCCGGGCTTTCCTGGACAGCCTCCCCAGCAGGAGATAAAGAAGCCGAATCTCTATGGGGTTATTATCATCGGCGAGGATAAGTACGCCATAATGCAGGGTTGGATGAGGGAAGAACAGCAGGAAAGGACGCGAAAGATCAGACTGGGCAACGGGCAGATTCGAGAGGTGCCGCTGCCCCCCATCCCCGGCAAGATCAGTAAGGACAAGATCGAGGCATACCGGATCGGGGATTACGTGTCTGAGGCGCAACTGGTGGATATCATGCCCGAAAAGGTGATCATGGAGCAGGAAAACGGCGAACGGTACGATCTGTTGTTGAGGGAGCCCGCCGAGTTGGAGATGTGGAAGCCGGCCCTTGCAGAGGGCGAGGGAGAGGGTGGCCAGGAGGGAGGCCCCGGCCAGTTGATGCAGCCAGGCGGCCAACCCTATCCGGTTCCTCCGGGTGTTCCCATGTATCCGCGCTTTGTCCCTGCCTATCCGATGCCCGTTCCCCCCGGATACGTTCCGCCACAGGGCATCCCTCAGGGGCAACAGGCCCCGGCTGCGCAGGTTCCGTCTCCACCCATCCCATCCCCACAACAAAGGACCCTGCCCAATCGACCCGGGTTCCCGCCGGGAAGGATTCCCTATCCACCGGGCCGGACCTTCCCCGGAAGATAGCGGGGAGTCCTCCCCGCTATTCGACCCTTCATTATTGCACTCGAAAGCTGGGATTAAGAGCCGGTCGAAAAAACTCTACTTACAAATCTGCAAAAATTCAAATTCAAATTAATTACATCTCCCCTATGCGGCCCATTGAATCCGGCAGATGTGCGCATGGGTTCAATTGTGCTCCTCAGGGCACTGAATCTGTACCATGAGGGCATCAAAATAATACCATCGCATTTCTTCCCATCAGGCAGGCAAATATAACCCCTTATAAAAAAAGCGAATTAGAAAGGCAACTTCTCTGGCATTCGCCTTGCACCCAACAGTTCACGAACATAAGAGGAGGCTAAGGAATTGCGTCGATATGGACGAAAAAAACGTATATGCGCACGGGAGCAGAAGGGTTCGAAAAAGGCAAACCACCTGAAAGGGTGGGACGCAAAGCCTCTGACCTAAGTCCGCGGTAACCTGGATACGGTAGCAGGGCTGCCGAACAGAAACATCACCTTCTTTCATCATTGATTATCATTGGAAAAAAGAACAGGAGGTGCTGTCATGATGCCCTGTTACCAGGATATGGAACATCTTTGTGCAAGTACCCTTTTTCGTATTGTCATCGCCTGCCTTCTTTTCGTGGTTTCTTTTTCACTGGTCCTTTTTTGTGTCCCTCGGAATGCCTATTCCGTTGATATATCCCTGGCATGGGATGCGAACACCGAACCGGACCTTGCCGGGTACAGGATTTTCTATAAAGCCGGGGTGAATGACTACGATTATACTACCCCTGCCTGGGAAGGTACGGATACCACCTGCATCATTACCGGACTTGATGATGATCTCTCCTATTGCTTCGTGGCGCGGGCCTTCGACACCTCAGGACTGGAGAGCGAGAATTCAAATGAGGTGTGTTACTCTTCGACGTCAAACAATCCTCCGGTCGCTAATGCGGGTGTGGACCGGAGCGTGAACGAGGGCACGGTGGTCACCCTTGACGGCACGGGCTCCAGCGACCCCGATGGAAGCATTGACGAATACCAGTGGACACAGATCCCCGCCAGTACGGTTACCCTTGTGAATGCAGATACGAGTCAGCCCAGCTTCACGGCGCCCCAGGTAGGCGTTTCCGGCACATCCCTCACCTTCCGGCTCGAGGTGACCGACAACGGAGGGTTGACGGACACCGACGAGGTGATCATCACTGTAGCGGACATCACCCCCGTGAATGAGCCCCCGGTCGCTAATGCGGGGATTGATCAAAGGGTATGCGAAAAGGATACGGTCACCTTGGATGCAGGTGGATCATACGACCCGGACGGTGACATCGTTACCTACCTGTGGGTGCAAACCGGAGGGACCCCGGTGCTGAATTTCGACGGAACAACCATGCAGGTCACTTTTACCGCCCCAAATTGCGGCCCGATTCCCGAGATATTCAGCTTCATACTAACCGTCACCGACGACGAGGGCCTTCAATCGAGCGATGCATGCGCAATAGAGGTCTACAGGCCCCTTCCGAACCTCGCACCTTACAAACCGAAGGTGAAGAAACCGAAGGATAAGGATCTTGATTGCATGCTCATGACTGAGATTTCCACAGAGTCCTATACGGACCCCGAAGAGGATCCACACGGAGAAACCAATTGGCAGATAAGCACGGAGGAAGACTTTTCAACCCTGGCCCTCGATATCGATACCTCGGAGAGGCTTGAGGATATGACCGTTCCTCACCTGGTGCTCGAGGAAGACACCACCTACTATACCCGTGTACGATTCAGGGATGTCTATGAAGCCACATCGGAGTGGTCCGATCCCGTTTCCTTCACCACGCAGTATACGGGAAGTGATGCCGACGGCAACGGTATCCCCGATGACAAGGAGGTCGTCTATACAACGGATATCAATGATGATGGCATTGTGGACGCCGACCAGCCTGAGGTCATTAAATGTATCCAGTTGTCCGATCTCTCCACGGTCATTGGGGTGTGCAAGGTCTCAGACTCCATCACCGCCATCGAGGCCGTGGACACCATCGATCTGGAAAGCATTCCGGATGACGGCGAGGCACCGGCCGACCTCTCCCTGGGCCTCTTCTCATACCAACTCCTCGTTGATGAGCCTGGGGCAATGGCATTGATCCGGGTCTATTTTTCAGAGGATATCTCCGAAGCCACCACCTTTTATAAGTACGATACCATCAATGGGTGGCAGGAATTCACCGACAATATAAGCTTCAACGAGGATGGCAGGTCGATAACCATCGCAATAGAGGACGGGGGGCTGGGTGACAGCGATGGCGTAGCGAACGGCATCATCACCGATCCAGGCGGACTCGTGGTATTCGGAAATGGTTCGTATATTGCGGACAATGCCAGCAGAGACTCCGCAGGTGGATGCTTCCTGTCCGCATCCGAGGAGGACCAACTGGCCCCAT
This sequence comes from bacterium, assembly GCA_049472315.1. Lineage (GTDB taxonomy): Bacteria > SZUA-182 > SZUA-182 > DTGQ01 > JAFGSM01 > JBLIRM01. Next base: position 4,653 of record JBLIRN010000028.1, on the reverse strand, counting down.
AAGGATCGAAGCCCGATAAGATGGAACATTCACAGGGACGTTGGGTAGGTTCACGGGTGCATGGGTTGGGCCTTGAAACGACCTTTGTCACGGATGCATTGGGTACAACCATCACGCCGCACACCTTTCAGATGCCCCCGGTGTGCGGCTACGTATTACTGGCCAATCAAACGTATCTTGACCTTCTGCACATCCGATTTACTTTCCTGTTTGCAGCTTCCGGGCATGGAGGATTTCTTTTTGATTTTGGAGTGCCGAGGGCCGGGATCGAACCGGCACGGTACAAAGTACCGAGGGATTTTAAGTCCCTTGCGTCTCCCAATTCCGCCACCCCGGCATTTTTTTCCATTGCATTGAACAACAGATGATTTTTAGCATGTTCCGACCCTTGTGTCAATACAATCCTTAAGAATAACGAAGGGTTCCGGGGATTCCCTTTTGCCTCATCGGGTTTCAGTATGGAATATCAATTTTGACTCCTTCTTGACTATTGTTTATTGTAATGGTTATATTTAATGCTGGAACATGAAGAGGTATTATACTCGCGGTAACCTGAAGCGAAGAAAGGAGGTGAGCAAACGCCCCCGGATTGTACTGCCGGGGCACTGAGGTCCGAGTTCATGGCTATCGCACGCGGATGTGCGGTAACTATGTTTTGCATGTGATATGAAAATGTAGTCATAACTCCGCATGTTGTTTTTTGGTTGTATAATCCAACTATCGAGAGAGGAATAAGGAATGGCAGCAAAAGTGGACAAAGAAAAATGCACCGCCTGTGGTTCTTGCGTTGACGTATGCCCCACCGAGGCAATCACCGTTGATGACGTGGCCGTCGTGGATGAGGAAAAATGCGTCGATTGCGGCTCGTGCGTGGATGAGTGCCCCTCCGAAGCCATAACGGTTGATTGATCGTCAACTGGTAATTAATACCAGGGAGGATAATGATAATCGAGCACATGATCAAAGGATGAGCGCGTGCGCCCCTTTGATCGTCACTGAGGGTCCGCCAGTTATCATATCTGTTCCACACTTGCTTAGGCCTGCTCAACAGCCAGGCCTGTTACACTGTTACATATGATGTCTGGATGCAGGCACCCTGCATAACAGAGCCCTTTATGGTGGCGCAGGGATATGTGACTGGCGGACTGCTTTTTGAGCCATGTCGTGTCGTACATAAGGTGAATTGCGGATCACCCAATCCTATCATAAGGACACATGCCGCACCTCCTCTCCGTCGGAATCGTCACAGCACGCCACGCATTGACAAAAAGTAAAAAAATGATCATACGCAAATGAACATAATGTTCGAGATTTGGAGGTATATGTATGACTAATGGCAATCATAATCACGGGGGACCAGGATGCGGATCGGGCACCTGCGGCGCCTCCGGGGATTCGCAGAAGAAGGAGCGCACGTTTCCCGCAGGGGAGGACCTGCGGGAGCGTATGGCCCGGGTGAGGCACAAGATCCTGGTCCTCTCCGGAAAGGGCGGCGTGGGCAAGAGCACCATTGCCGTGAACATGGCGGTGGCGTTGGCCCTGGCAGGCAAGAAGTCCGGGCTCCTGGATGTTGATGTGCACGGGCCGAGCGTTCCGAAACTCCTCAACCTGGGAGGGAAGAAGATCGAGGCAACGGATGCCGGGATCATCCCCATCGGTTTCGGGGAGAACCTCAAGGTCATGTCCCTGGGCCTTCTTCTCCAGGGCCAGAACGAGCCGGTTATCTGGCGGGGACCGTTGAAGTTCGGGGTCATCAGGCAATTCCTGCAGGACGTGATATGGGGTGATCTTGATTTCCTGGTGGTGGATTCACCGCCGGGCACCGGGGACGAGCCCCTCAGCGTGGCCCAGCTCCTTCTCGAGGAGGGGGGCGGGGTGCATGCGGTGATCGTGACCACACCGCAGGAGGTGGCCCTTGCGGACGTGAGGAAGTCGGTGAATTTTTGCCGGTCTCTCAATGTGCCCATCGTCGGGGTGGTGGAAAACATGAGCGGGTTCGTATGCCCTCACTGCGGCACCGCCTCCGCCATCTTCAAGACCGGTGGCGGCGAGCAGATGGCCCACGAGATGGGGGTGAAGTTTTTGGGCAGTGTGCCCCTGGATCCGCAGGTGGTGGAGGCATCGGATGAAGGGAAGCCCTACCTCTTTCACTTCCCCCGCACGGAGACCGCAAAGGCGTTAAACCGGGTCATTCGTCCCATCATGGAGATGCAGGATTCTCAGGCACCTGCGAGCGATGAAGTGGGGCAGGTGGAGAAGGAAGCAAACGTCGGGACCCTCCGGATCGCCATACCGGTGGCCGAAGGAAAGCTTGCCATGCACTTCGGGCACTGCGAGCGCTTCGCCCTCATCGATGTGGATCCCGGCAACAGGCGCATCCTGAAGCAGGAGACCGTGGAGGCCCCGGAGCATGAGCCGGGCCTGCTTCCGAAGTGGCTGAAGGAGCGTGGGGTGCACCTGGTCATTGCCGGAGGCATGGGGAGCCGTGCGCAGAGTCTCTTTACCCAGAGCGGCATCAAGGTGATCACCGGCGCTCCCTGCGAGGGGCCGGAGGCATTGGTGGCGATGCACCTTGCCGGCACCCTCAAGACCGGCGAGAATATCTGCGATCATTGAGCCATTACCGCTCAGCGACGCAGGGAGCATGATGGACCGCGAGGAGGCAGCCCGCTGTCGCAGCCGGTACCAGGAGCGGCTCGCCGTGTATCGGTCCTGCGGCCACGACCGCGAAGAGGCAATGCGCTTCATCTGCAGCCAGGCCTCCCCCTTCGAGACGCCCGTTCTGGAAATAGGGTGCGGCAAGGGGGTGACCTCCCTGGCGTTGGCCCGCCTGGCGCCATTCGTCATCGGCCTGGATCTCTCTGCCGAGGACCTCTCATTTGCCCGGATCAACCTCGGTGCATTCGGCAAGGAGCACAGGGTGCACCTCGTGCACGGGGACGCATCCATGCTCCCCTTCCCGGATGGGTCCTGCAGCACGCTTTTCATGGTGAACGCCCTCCACCACCTCCCCGAACCCCGTCCCATTCTGGCAGAGGCCGTTCGGGTGCTGAGCAGCGGAGGAAAATATATCCTCGCCGACTTCACCCCGGAGGGATTCGGGATCATCAATCGGGTGCACGGCCTTCAGGATCGGGAGCACGCCCGCTTTTCCCACTCCGTCGATGATGCGGTGAGGGAGCTGGAGGCCCTGGGTATGGAGTGTGTCTCAAGGGCGGAGGGACACCAGGAGGACGTTGCAGTGCTCACAAGGACGCTGCATACCCGGTGAGTTCGGCATATCCCACACCGCTCACCTCTTCGCCCTGAAAGGTGCCGGATATGGTGCAGTTCCCCTCCCAGTAGGTGGTCTGCCTGGTTTTGAGCTCCTGATCGGGGAAGGTGGGCCGCACCCGCAGGCGTATCCCCTGGCCGGGGATGCTCACCTCCCACTCTGCAGGATACTTCGCGCCACTTCGCGCGCTTTTCCAGGAAGAAAGCGGGGTGATGGAGAACTCGGCAAAGGTAAGGTGCCGGGCCTCCCCCTCGGGCCCGATGATCGTACCGCTCGATACCGGATCGATGGCTCCGCCTGTGAGCCGGAGCTGGTAGAGCATGATCTCTCGGTCGTTGTCGAGCTGGATGCTGAACCAGTCCCATCCTTCCTGATCCTCGGCGAGCATGTGGCTGAAGAACTCGTGGTCCATCCAGCTCTGCCCGCTGACATCATACCGCGTTCCCGATACCGTGATGCTCCCTTTCGTCCTTATTCTGGTGAGCGAATAGTAGTGGGATGCATGGCCCGGTTCAAGCGACTTCCTGCTTATCCCCTCTTCGCCGTGGATCACCAGGGGCTTCAGCGGGGTGAGCAGGAGGTCGATACCGAATCCGGCCTCCGCAGCAAGAAGGCGGTGTGCGCCGTTTACCCCCTCGATGCGCCATCCCTCGTTCCACACCAGGAGCCGCCCTTCCTCGGCCCCTGCCAGTCCCGGGCCCTTCCGGTTGAGCTTTTCCCAGAAGCGGAACTCTCGTTTGTTCTCGTCGGACAGGGCGAGGTGGGCGAAGTACACGTCCCTCATCACCCATGCGGAGGGGGATTCCCGTTTCCTCTGGGACTCGATCCCGGTCCTGAAGAAGGTGAGCTCATACCCGTAGGTCTTCCCCTCTTCGGTCCTCAGGTGGCCGGTGTAGTACCACCACTCCGTCTGAAAATCAGGATGGGAGAAGTGGTCCCTGGGGAATGCATACTCGTATCCGGGAAGGACCTGCCTGAAGAAGGATTCGGGGCTCACGCCTGAAGGCGTCATTATGAATGTTATGGTCAGGATCCACAGTAGGATGCACAGCACGGGACGCCTACTCATACCGCAGCGCCTCCGACAGGGGAAGCCCCGATGCCCGGTGGGCGGGGAAATACCCGGCGAGGATGGATGTGATGAGCACGGGTATGATGGAGAAAAGCAGTATGGGCACCTGGAAACGGTAGCGTATGCTCCAGCCGAAGGACTGCCGGGTGATCACGAACACCATGATCAGGGAGATGGCGATCCCGGCGAGTATGCCCAGGAGATTGCCGATGAGCCCCATGAGTCCCGCCTCGAGCACGATCATCCTGCGTACCTGTCCCTTGAGCGCACCGATGGAACGAAGCACGGCGATCTCCCTTCGCCTGTT
>JBLIRN010000027.1:0-42057 GCA_049472315.1 bacterium | reverse complement strand
GGATAAAATTTTTTCCTATATCGAGTCACATAAGGACCTTTTTCTGGATCAGCTCAAGGAATTTCTCAGCATACCCAGCATCAGTTCCCAGAGCGATCACCGGGATGATATCCGCGCCTGTGCGCGATGGATCGCCGATCACATGGGTGTGGTGGGCCTGAATGCCGTCCGGGTATTCGAAACCGGCGGGCACCCGATCGTCTATGGTGAGTGGATGGGTGCGCCGGACGGGCCTACCATCCTTGTCTATGGGCACTATGATGTGCAGCCGGTGGATCCGTTGGAACTCTGGTCGTCTCCTCCCTTTGAAGCGACCGTCAGGGATGGCAATCTTTTTGCCAGGGGATCGGCGGATGATAAGGGACAGGTGTTTATCCACCTGAAGAGCATTGAATCATGGATGAAGGCGGGAGGTGCCCTCCCGGTGAATATCAAGGTGATGATCGAGGGGGAAGAGGAGATCGGAAGCGGCAATCTCGTCCCCTTCCTCGAGGGGCATCGGGATCTTCTGGCCGCGGATTGTGCGGTCATCTCCGACACCTCCATGTTCGGGAAGGGTATCCCATCGGTGTGTTATGGATTACGGGGGCTTGCCTTCACTGAGATAGAGGTAACCGGGCCGAACCGGGATCTGCACTCGGGTGCCTTCGGGGGTGCCGTGCACAATCCGATCCAGGGGCTGTGCGAGCTGATTGCGGGTCTCCATGACGAAAACGGCAGGATTGCCATCCCCGGCTTCTACGATGACGTTCTCCCGCTGACCCGGGCGGAACGCGAGGCATTTGAGTCGCTTCCTCACAGCGATGAGGAATTCGCCCGATCACTCGGCGTAGGCACGCTTTGGGGGGAAACGGGTTTCTCCACACTCGAACGTCTATGGGCGCGGCCGACCCTGGAGTGCAATGGTATCTGGGGCGGTTATACCGGGGAGGGGGCGAAGACGGTGCTTCCTTCCAAGGCCTTCGCAAAGATCTCCATGCGGCTCGTGCCCAAACAGCAGTCCGAAAGGATTGCCGAGCTTTTTTCCGCCCATTGTCGCACAATCGCCTCGAAGACATTGCAGGTCAAGGTGCGGACGTTCGACGGGTGTGAACCGGTCATTACCCCCATTGAAAGCCCATGGATCAGGGCTGCCGTTTCCGCCATGGAGAAGGGATTCGGAACCACACCGGTCTACCAGCGGGAGGGAGGGTCAATCCCGGTGGTAGCGCATTTACAGAGGATTCTCGACCTTGACCCGGTGCTGATCGGTTTCGGGTTGCCTGACGAAAACGCGCACGCACCCGACGAACACATCGACATTGAAAACCTTTTCTCCGGCATGCGCACCGTCATACATTTCCTGCATGACCTCTCCCGTTGCCGCCAGGTATCGTAGAACTTCCCGCACGTATCACGGAATAAGTGATCGATGGGACCCCACGTCTACACTATTGAAACCAATGATACCCGAATGCGGGGATTTCCAGACAACCTCTCGTATAGAGTGAGGGCATAACCATGATGAGATCAATAGCGGTAATCATCCTTTTCTGCTGGGTGCTCTTCTCGATTCCCGTTCCGATCCTGGCCGGAGTCCTTGTTGATTACTGCGCGTCACGCCGTAAATAGGGCAATCCATCGATCAAAGGATTGTTGCGGGGAAGAACTCCTGCAGTGAATCCTTCCCCCGCATGGCGATCCCTCTCCCTCTCTTTTTTGTTCCATGGGTCATTTCATGAATCGATACATGCCGGTATCGGTTGATCGCAGCTGGCTTAATACATTTCAAAGGGCCTAACGCCTAACAGAGTAGCTCCGGTTCGCCTGAGGAGGTTCGATGCGCGATATCGCTTTCACGCGGGGCGTATTTGGGGTATACTCAATAGCTGTTATTCGCTAATTTTGTATGGACTTAGGGCCTTTGTCAGGTCTGCGCTCGGAGGAAAAGATATGCGGGCAACGAAAAAGAAGGGGTGGATTGATGTCTCTATCCCCCTGAGGAATAATATGGTGGTATGGCCCGGTGATCCTGCCGTGAAGATCGCACGGGTGCTCGATCGTGACCGCGGTGACGAGTGCACGCTATCCAAGCTCTCCCTCTCCTCGCATACCGGTACCCACATCGATGCCCCGCTTCATTACCTGAAGGGCGGCAGGGGGGTGGACACGATGCCCTTCAACGCAACCATCGGAATATGCCGTATCATCGAGATTGACGATGAGCACGTCATTACCCCTCATGAACTCCTTCCATACCGGATTCGTCGCGGGGAACGCATCCTTTTTAAAACAAAAAATTCGGCAAGGTGCCGGGAATCCATGGCATTTTCGGAGGATTTCGTGCATATTTCCCGCAAAGCCGCTCACATGCTCGCGGATATAAAGGTGATGACCGTGGGGATCGATTCCCTCTCCGTGGGGGGATTCCGCAATGACGGGTCGGAAACGCATGCCATCCTGCTTCAGGCCGGCATCTGGATTGTTGAGGGGCTCGATCTGTCATCTGTGGAAGGGGGGAGGTACCATCTGGTCTGTCTCCCGTTGAGAATAGAAAACGGGGATGGTGCCCCTGCCCGGGCCATTGTGAAACGGGTGGAGGAACCGCAGACATGACCCGACAGTAATGGATCAAACCGGAAAGGTCCTGAAACAGAGGGGATTCCGCAGGTGAAATTATTTCGTAACCGCATGAAAGTTAAAATAGTCTAATATATAAAATGCTCCAAGGAATAGACGCCGGTATACAAAACCTGTCCGGGGGAGGTGATGTATGGGGAACAAGATATCCTTTTCAACCGAGTTTTATAACCCTTTTCGTCATGGCCACACCACAAGGAGGACGTTTGATGAAACGTGAAAGGTTATTGTGTGCTGTCATAGGCCTTGCCGTACTACTATTCCTTCTCTCGTATCCCGCGACAAACGCCCCCGCCCAAATCTTCAACTGTACCGTAAGAAGGGATGTCGACATCCCCTATCCCTATGAATTCTTCAAGACAAGAATTCTTGCGAATGCCGCCTTTGAGATCAAATTTACCGTCCGGGATAACGAAAACAATAAGCTTTACGTACGGTTGATTCCGGGGACCCATGATCCGGTGGTCACGGTCGATGAGAAGACCCTAACCTACTATCTTGGGTCCGGCCTGTATGCTACCACGAAGTCGGATTATGATACGATCGGCTCAAGTGATGACGACGTGGTGGTACCGGGCATCAGCGACATGTTCTTTCAGGCCACTGCAGTGGAGGAAGAATGGACCTATGAATATGACAGCAATACTGCCAGAATCACCGATATCACGATATCGTCGGACCAGGCGCGTATAAAGTATATCGAATTCTGGGATAATGAATTTCGCGATGCAAACATGCACGAGGATTCCCAGGATTTCGAAGACTTCGACGAGTTTGAGGATACGGAATGGGAAAACCTCACCCCCAACACCGGTGTTCCGGCTATCGTGGATGACGATGATGTGCTCTATCTCACCCTGACCATCCCCGCTCAGTATTCCACACCGTACTACTACAACCCCTACTATTCCTACTATCCCTCCTCGCGAGTCTATTATGGCAATATGTCGAGCTTTTATCCGGGCAGCTCCCTTTCAAGCTTTCGAGGCAATTACCCGTTTTTCCCCTATTCATACAGCAGTAGCTATCCCGGCTACTATCCTTACAATTATCAAAGTTTTTATCCCTCCAGTTATCAAACTGGATTCATGAGCGGATATCTTGCCGGCACTTCCGGGAGATTTCCGTACGGTTACTCCACGGGCCTGTTTGGCGGCTACTACCAGCCGTTCTTGGGTCTTCCGTCATCGAGGACTACCTACGGCATGGGAATACCGCCATTCGGCAGCTTTTATATATAACAATCGACTATCGGTTTTGATCATTTGCAGGGGATCGAGGATCAGACCTCCCCGGGGCACGCTTCCGGGGGCTGATCCTCGTCGCTGTTTTGGGCCCTCCCCATTGTCTTCCTTTCTTATGCCATAAATTTTCGAAACGTCCCATAAAAAATATGATAATGATATCAAATTTCTTTGCTATGAAATTATAGAAATCGCATATCAGATTGAATTTACAATACAAAAAAATTTCCTTTCCTGTTTCCTTTTCTGGAATGCCTTTTGCTTAGTTATAGGGATCAGAAGAAGGCTTTAAAGGTCTCCATATGTCTCAAAGAAAACCGCACATACTCTATATAAATGTTTCCACCTATTTCAGGATTATTCTTCTCCTGATAGGCGTCCTGGTCTCCCTGCAGTATCTCCAGGGAGCGCACTATCTGCAATGCATGTGTATCTTCCCCGATGAGATCCTGGATTTGCCCTGCTTCATTTCCATACCCCTTACGGCAGCAAATGAGAGGATCAGCTGCACATTCTCTAATCATAGGGAGTGCCCGGTGTCTTTTCAAAAAGTACCGTATTCCTGGCTCATCGGTCTTGTGACGTCCAATTTCCTTGTCGAACATATCAACGCTCAAGGATACCATGAGAGGTTATTCCTTCTTCAACACTACAACTGTTGAGATATGCCGTTTTGTTCCATCACCTGAATTCAGCCATTCGATTCAGCAGGGGCAGTATGCTTTGTTTCCAAGAGATATCATGGGGATAGTTTCCCGGAATCAAATGATTCCGGTCGTGTTTGCCTGATGGAGCAACACAGGAGGGCGGGATCTTCAGGCACGACAAGATTCAATCTGAATTGCTTTATGGAGGTTGCGTGATGCACAGGTTAATGAGTGATGAAAAAAGGCGCAAGGGGTTCAGTATCGAGGTACTGGCCATCATATTTATTTTGTTCTTGCTGGTACTGATGTTTTTCCTCGCCTTTCTTCCTGTTGGAAATGCCTATTATGGGATATCCGGGCTCGGTCTCTCCGGATTGGGGCTCTATGGCGGATATGGAGGACTATACGGATACGGCGGGCTCTACGGTCTGGGCATGTATGGTGGCCTCTCCGGGCTGGGTATGTACGGCGGGCTTTACGGTCTGGGTATGTACGGCGGTCTCTCCGGATTGGGGCTCTATGGCGGATATGGAGGACTATACGGATACAGTGGTCTCTACGGTCTGGGTATGTACGGCGGTCTCTCCGGATTGGGCCTCTATGGCGGATATGGCGGACTGTACGGATATAGTGGCCTCTACGGTCTGGGCATGTACGGCGGCCTCTACGGGCTGGGGATGTACGGGCTCAGCGGGCTCGGCGGTCTTATGGGCACAGCGGGGCTCCTTTCAGGCCTCGGGCTCCTCAACACAACTCCTGCTGTAGCAACACCGGCAGTGCCTCCCGTGACTGCCGAGCAGGCGGGAACCTGGTCGGGCTCGTGGTTCAGTCTTGTTCAACTCAAGGGAGGGATTATGAGTATGACCTTGGTGGAGAATGCTTTAGCAGGAATTGTAAGCGGCGAGGTGAACCTGATCCTCAACAAGGTGACCAATTCCATCCCCGCCACTGTCAGTGGAGTCTTGCCCGTTGGTGGAGTGACGACCTTCACGCTGACAGGGGGGAATCAAAGTTTCTTCACCACCACCACGTTCATATTGCTCCCAAGCGCGCTTTCCATATATATCATCGAGCTCGACTGCACCATGACCAGTCCGGTCACCATGACCGGAACCTATATGGTCCAGGATCTGGCGAAGCTCAATGTTGATTATGGCAATTTCAATCTGAGCCTCACCGCTCCGGTTATATAGTCGATATTAGGGTCTGTTGAGTGGGCTGCCCGACATAAGGAGGGCAGCCCATGTAACGATCACCCTGCACGAAGAAGTAGTACCGGGTACCCCTGTACCGAATACTCAATCTCCACTCACTCCTTAAGAGACTTTCTACGCACCCCCTTACGTGAAACTCATGGTATGATATATGCTTTCCTCTATCCCTGTCTGCGGATACCGAAGATGTATCCCATGGTATCATGTGTGCATAGGGAGTCATGTGCAGGGGACACCATGAGGGGCCACCCGGAGTGAGGGAAATTGTGTTACATGCATTATAATCCCGCAATAAAAGGATATAGAACGGTGTATGACGTCATGAGGAGATTGTGCATACACATGCTGTTAATAGCGGTATTCATGTTGTGTGCCGTGTCCGTGCGCACGCTCGTGTCCGCGGACACACTCGAGGTGGGTATGACAGGGTATGCGTATGATTCCGTACAAGCCGCACTCGATGCAGCATCTGATCATGACACCATCCTCGTGCATCCCGGGGTATATGTGGAGAACATCAACTTCAATGGAAAGCCGGTCCTGGTGACGGGCGAGGATCCGAATGACCCGCAGATCATCGCCGACACCGTCATCGATGGCAATCAGGTGGAGAGTGTCGTTATTTTCAAGTCCGGCGAGGATGAACATGCAATCCTGAGCGGTTTCACCATAACCAACGGAAGAGGTATGAACGGCGGGGGCATACGCTGTGAAAATGCATCACCGGTCCTGAGAAACTGCGTGGTGCGGGATAATCGATCTACGTCCCAGGGCGGCGGCGTCTACTGCTCCGATTCCTCCTCTCCCACCATCATGAATTGTGAAATCAGGGATAATGAAGCAGCATACTCCGGCGGGGGGATCTATGGTTTTTACTCATCCCCGACCATCACGATGTGCCGCATCAGTCATAATGTCTCGCACGGCTCTGTTGCGTATGCCTTCACCGGAGGGGGAGGGATTTATTGCTATGCATCCCCGAATGTACCGATCACCGGATGCTTGATCGAATCGAATCATGCAGAGGGTGACGGCGGGGGGATTTTTTGTGTTGCCACCTCACCGGACATAATCCGATGCGACATCACCCAGAATGACGCCTCTAAGGGAGGGGGGATCGCATGCGCGTATAACTCTACACCACGCATCATCCACTGTAGAATCACCGGAAATACCGCACTGTCGGGAACCCTCTGGCCGAATACCTGCGCCGGCGGCGGGGCGATATGCGAAGACGATCCCCTGCCCATCCTCATCAATGTCTCCTTCCAGGGAAATACGACCACGGTGATGGGTCAGGATGAGTTATGCGTGTCGCCCCATATCAGATACAGCAGTGCACAGGAACTCCTGAATCAGACATCCGGTTCTCGCTGTTTCATCCAAATCCGTGCCGAAACCACGCATCGCTGGAAGTCATGCCATCGTTTTTTCGGAAGGACGTGCGGTGGGGATGATCCGTTGGAGGACGGAGACCTGCTCCATATTTCACTCCTGCAGGAATAATATATTATAATGGAAAGACAATATGCCCGGTGAGTTCCTCTGTGTGTAACTAAAGGGTACGCCTGAACGACAATGATCCACATCCAGAACATACGCAAGCGATTCGGTCCCAAGGTGATCTTTGACGGCGCATCGGCGCACGTGCCGCCCAAGACCAGGGTAGGGCTGGTCGGCCCAAATGGGTCGGGCAAGACCACGCTTCTTCGAATCCTGGCCGGCGAGGAAGATGTCGAGGACGGGAGTATCGTCATCGGCAAGGGTGCGCGTATCGGCTATCTCAAGCAGGAGGTCTGGGACAATCCACGGCGGAGCATCCTTGCCGAAATCCTTGCGGGTTTCCCCGAACTCCAGCGGATGGAGCAGGAACTCACGGATCTGGAGCTTAGGCTCAAGGAGGACCATTCATCGGAACTCCTCGATCACTACGGTGAGGTGCGCCAGATTTTCGAGGCGAAGGGGGGATATGCAATCGAGCATCAGGCACAGGCCATCCTCTGCGGCATGGGATTTTCCCCCGAGGACGTTACGCGCTCCCTCCATGAACTCTCAGGCGGATGGATGATGCGGGTCGCCCTGGCGAGACTCCTCCTGGCCAAACCGGACGTGCTCCTGCTCGACGAGCCCACCAACCACCTCGATCTCGAAACCGTGGTATGGCTGGAGGGATTTCTGCTCCAGTATCCGGGCACCATCATCATGACCACCCACGACCAGGTGTTCATGCAGCGTATCGCCCAGCGTGTCCTGGAGATCACCAATCGAACCCTGCATACCTATGTGGGGAATTTCGAGCAGTACGTGGAGGAAAAGGCGGTACGCCAGGAGCAGGTTGAGGCGGAGTACAGGAATCAGCAGCGGAAAATCGAGCAGACCGAACGATTTATCGAACGCTTTCGGTACAAGGCCACCAAGGCACGACAGGTGCAAAGCCGTCTCAGGATGCTTGAGAAGATGGAGAGGGTGCAACCCGTTGAAGTGGCATCCAGGGCGATGAAGATTCGCCTTCCTCAGCCCCCGCGTTCAGGACATCAGGTGGTGCAGGTATGCGGCGTCACCAAGCGTTACGGTGAAAAGACCGTGTATGAAAACCTTGACTTCGACCTCCAGCGCGGTGAAAAGGTGATCCTGGTAGGGCACAATGGAGCGGGAAAGTCCACCCTGTTGAAGATCATCGCCGGCAGGGTGGATATACAGGGAGGCGTTGTCCGGTTGGGGCATCATGTCACCATGGATTACTACGCCCAGCACCAGTTGGAGTGCCTCGATCCCTCAGCCACCATCCTGGAGGAACTGGAGCGGGCGGCCCCCGATTTCACCCAGGAGAGGTGCCGAACCCTGCTCGGGGCGTTCCTCTTTTCGGGGGACGAGGTGTTCAAGCAGATTTCCGTCCTTTCCGGAGGGGAAAAGGCCCGGGTCGCCCTTGCCAAGATGCTCGCCAGTCCTGCAAACCTGCTGGTCATGGATGAGCCCACCAACCACCTGGACATCCTTTCCCGCCAGGTGCTCGAAGATGCGCTCGCCGATTACCAGGGCACCCTGATCTTTATCTCCCATGATCGTGCCTTCATCAACTCCATCGCCAATCGGGTGGTGGAGGTCAAAAACGGAAGGCTCACCAGTTACCCGGGAAACTATGATGATTACCTGTGGAAAAAGGGGCAGGAGGCGATGCCTGCCCCCCCTCCATCACGAGCCGCGGATGATCCATCCTGCATGCAACCGGAACGGTTCCTCAACAAGAAGGAAGGGCGCCGTGTCCGGGCGGGGCGTATTCAGGAAAAATCGCGCCTGCTCAAGCCCCTCAGGATTCGGCTCGCTGCACTGGAGCGGGAGATCGCGGAGCTTGAGCAGGAGATGGAGGTGATCGCCTGCGAGCTCTGTAATCCTGCGGTCATGAGCGACACGGAGGTCTATCCCGTGAAGATCAAACGCCACCGTGAGGTGGAAAACCTTCTCCGGGATGCATATGAGAAATGGGCCGAGGTTGCCCAGGAGGTCGAGGAGGTCCAGTTGGCGGATTGACGAAGAAGAGGATGCCCCCCCCGGTGATAAAAAAGACGACCAGGGCAACGATCCCATACCTGCTCGACCCGCTGAATTGGGCAACCAGACCGAAGAGGGCAGGGCCCATGATGCCGGAGAATTTCGAGGTGACATCATAGAAGGAGAAGAATTTTGCCGAATCCTTCGCAGGGATCATCCGTGCAAAGAAGGACCTGCTCAGGGCCTGGGTCCCACCCTGAACCACTCCCACCATGATGGCCAATATCAGAAAGTCCCACGGGGTCTTCAGGAAATATCCGTAGATGGCCACGATGGTGTACACCATGAGCCCGATGAGGATGCAGGTCTTCGTCCCAAGATATCTCGCCATCTTCCCGAACATGATGGTACACGGGATACCCACGAATTGTACCAGAAGGATGGAGCCGATGAGATGATTGCGGTTGATTCCGATCTCGGAGCCGAATATGGCGGCCATGACGATGATGGTACCGATGCCGTCGTTGTAAAGCCAGAAGGCCACAAGAAACTTGAAGGGCTCCCTGTAATCGGCGATCCGGTCAAGGATGGCGAGCAGATCCCGTATGCTCCTTTTTATCACGCCTGAAAGACCCCTGGGCGGGGAATGCCCCGGTTCCGGCACCACGAGAAAAAGGGGAAGGGAAAAGAGCGTCCACCACAGGGCCACCGAGACGAAGGAGATGCGCATCGCATGCACGGCATCGGAAATGAAGAAGAGCCCGGGCTTCACTATCATGAGGAGGTTGATCGCCAGGAGCATTCCCCCTCCGAGATATCCGAGGGCATACCCGAGCGAGGATACCTGGTCGATGATCTCCTCGTGGGCCACGAAGGGAAGCAGCGAGTCATAAAAGATATTCCCGCCTCCGAATCCGATCCGTCCCAGTATGAAGAGGGCGGAGGCGGCGAGCCATTGGCCCTGCTGTATGAGAAAGAGCAGTCCGGTGGCGGTGACGCCCATGCCGGTGAACAGAAAGAGGAATCGTTTTCTCTTTGCGGTGTAGTCGGCAATGGAACCGAGAATCGGCGAGGAGAAGGCCACCACCAGCATGGCGATGGTGTTGGTATATCCCCAGTAGCTGGTGGCCGTTGTTTTTGGTATCCCATTGGCCGCCACCTCGCTGTAAAAGATGGGAAGGACCGCGGCCAATATGGTGGTGGCGAATGCAGAGTTTGCCCAGTCGTACATGCACCAACTGATGATTCCCTGTTTGCCGTTTCCCTTCATGGTATCGTATGCAGGTCCATGGGCCAATACAACGACGGTAATGACATTACGTCTTTCTCGTAAGAAATGGAATCAACGGGCGTCTGTTAATCCGAAAAGGGTTTTAATTGTGTAACTTCGCACCATTGTATCAAATCGAATCCCATTCCCCCACAATATAAAGAGAATAGTATCGGTTAGATCGGGCACATGACAAATTCCGTGAGAATATTGGCACCCCATGATGCTACATGTTTTTCACCCGTTTGGCAATGCCATCCGCCTGAACCTGCAATGCTGATAGTGAACCTTCGGGCACGGCCGCGGGCAGACATGAGCGCCCACAATAAAGGGACGAGGATTCACCATTGGAATTGCCCATTCAGCGCGGATATTCGTTAATCCAATTGATATGGCAATGATTTCTTGAACAATCCTCCCATCGATCGGTGAGGGATGTCGCAGTATTCACATCCCTTGACACATGAAAGAACAGTTTATCGACGGCGGTGAATGAGTTGGCCTGGGTTTTACATGTGCGTAAAAAAACTTCGGAAGGGTCTTTTTAATAAGCACTCCTGGCCAGCTTGTTCACCGTTTCGGTATTCCCCTCTGTCCCTTTACCCCCCTGATAAGAATTCTGACGTCATGCCTTTCCTCTTTGTGTTGCCCTTCCATGCGTTTGCAGACCCTCGCCACCGGGGCTCGTTTACCCACCTGTTCGCGCACTGCAATGGTCCGCCCATGAATCAAGGATGATGCAGAAGGTTTTTGCCCTGCCTCAAAATTTTAGTATAATGGACCATGCAATCGAAATTACTGCCTGCATTGCGGGAGGCGGGGAAGGTGGATGCCCCTGTGTGCCTGCGGACGAGCACTACAGATAAAGGTAACTTGAAATAGCAACATAGTAGCTCCGCTTCGCTCCGCCTGACATAGTTTTGTTGGAGGGGTACTCCCAACGACCCTTGAAGGGGGATACGGGCATGAGCAGGATCATCTACTATTTCACCGGCACGGGGAATTCCCTCAAGGTCGCCCGGGACCTTGCCAAGGAACTCGGTTCCACGCACCTCGCACCCATTGCATCGCTCATGGATAAGGAAACCATACATGTTTCCGCCGATCAGGTCGGCATCGTATGCCCTGTGTATATGTTTGGACTGCCCCTCATCGTCGTGGATTTCGTGAGCAGGCTGGAGGTAATCGGGGAACCGTACCTCTTCGGGATCGTTACCTTCGGGGCGCTGCAGGGCGCGACACTCAAACAGCTCGACAGGCTGCTTGCCGCCAAGGGGCATCGACTCTCGGCAGGGTTTGGCGTGCAGATGCCGGGAAATTACACACCGCTCTATGGGGCATACTCCGCGGAAAAACAGGGGCGATTGTTTTCCCGTGAAGCGGAAAGGGTGCCGTGCATCGCAGAGGTGATTGGCGAAGAGAGGCGCAGTGGCATTGAATCGAGCTTTGTTGTGGCGAATATGCTCTTTTCGGGGCTCATCTACAGGATGGGGGCATCGCATCTTCCCAAGGCGGACAAGGACTTCTGGGTCAACGAGCATTGCACGAGCTGCGAGATCTGCGCGCAGGTGTGTCCGGTGAACAATATAGAGATGAATGAGGGAAGGCCGAACTGGCTGCATCACTGCCAGCAGTGCCTTGCCTGTTTGCATTGGTGTCCGCAGGAGGCGATCGAATTCGGCACAAGAACCCCAGGCCGGAAACGCTACCGGCATCCGGAGATCAAGATATCGGACATCATCGGGCGGGGCAGTGCGAAGCAGACCCTTTGGGAGGAAACGTAATCGCCGTTTTTTCCTCGATTTTCGTGCCCTATGGCGTATGAGAGCGCGCACGCGGGATGGAAACGGATCTGATGGGAAATAAGGATCGAGGCACCAATGAACAGGCGTGTTCTGTATCTTGAAGAACCCTATAAGGTGGCGGTTCGGGAGGAAAAGCTGAGGCCTCCCGCCCCCGGGCAGGTGATGGTCACCACCCTCTTCTCCGCCCTCAGCCCAGGGACCGATCTGCTTATATACCAGGGCCAGGCGCCTGCCGTGCCAGGCATGGATGAGATCATTCCCTCACCACGGGAGGGATTCGAATTTCCCCTGAAATACGGATACTCGGCCGTGGGAAGGGTGACGGAGTGCGGGCAGGGGGTGCATTCCTCCTGGCGGGGGAGGATGGTCTTCTCCTTCCACCACCACGAGAGTCATTTTTGCATTCCCCCGAACGAGCTCGTGCCGATACCGGACGGCATCTCCCCTGAGGAGGCCCTCCTGATACCGTTCATGGAGACGGCACTCAATCTCGTTGCCGACGGTTGTCCCCTTGTGGGTGAACAGGTGGTGGTTTTCGGGCAGGGTATCCTGGGATTGCTGACCACGGCCCTGCTGGCGCAGTTTCCCCTCGCCAGCATGGTCAGCCTGGATCGCTATCCGCGCCGTCGCCGCACCTCAATGGATCTCGGTGCCCAGGCGAGCCTGGACCCCCTGTTCCCCGAGGTGATGGACCAGCTTCACTCGATGCTCAAGGGAGACCGTATCTATGAGGGGGCTGATCTGGCATTCGAGGTTTCGGGAAACCCGAATGCCCTTGACACGGCCATCGCGGTCACGGGATTCGGGGGGAGGGTGGTGGTCGGTTCCTGGTACGGCAAGAGACGCCCGGCATTGGATCTGGGCGGCCGCTTCTACCGGCACCGAATCCAGGTAAGAAGCAGCCTGGGGAGTGTCATACCCCCGGGACTCTCTTCCCGTTGGACAAGGGCACGGCGTACCAAGCTCGCACTCGACATGATCGGCCGGTTACGACCCGCATATCTGATTACCCATAAATTCCCCCTGGAAAAGGCGGCAAACGCCTTTGCATTCCTCGACCAGAATCCTTCCGAATACATCGAGGTCATCCTGAGCTATGAAGGGTAGGAAGGGAGCCGGGCAGAGACCTCCATGCAGCGGACGCGGCCTGGGTGATGCCGGATGGCCGAAGCTTGTGGTCTATGATTGCGACGGCGTGATTCTGGACTCGAAGGGGGCGAACGAGGCATTCTACAATCATATCCTGGAACGGTTCGGCATGCCCCCGCTGCACGGGGAGCAACTGGAATTCGTCCACGTTTCCACGGCCCGGGGGGCGGTGGAATACCTTTTCCGCGATACGCCACGGATGGAGGAGGCACGAGCCTATCTGGAGGTGGTAGACAATACCCCCTTCATCCCCTTGCTGCGATTGGAACCCCACATTCGCACCACCCTCGGACGCCTGCATACCGCCTGCCGGACGGCGATCGCCACCAACAGGGGGACGAGCATGCCGTTGATCATCAAGGAACACAGTCTGGGGGACCTCTTCGATCTTGTGGTGACCTGCCTTGATGTGCACCATCCAAAACCCCACCCGGAATGCCTCCTCACTATTTTGGAGCACTTTCGTCTGCTGCCGCATGAGACCCTGTATATAGGGGATTCCGAGGTTGATTATCTGGTCTCCGAGGGGGCGGGGGTACCCTTTGCCTCGTACAAGAACAAGAACCTGAATGCACGGTATTACCTGGATGATCACCGAGAGGTGCTCGGGATATGCGGCCTGCACCCCGAGGAATGAATCGCGGATTAATCTGCTGCATGGAGCACCCTGTCAGCGGTGCCGGATACGTTCGTGCATGTGGTCATCCAGTCCGCGTGACCCGTCCACGTACCGATCCGTCATCCTTGCCCGTTCTCCCGGTTCCTGACGTACGCGATTCTCCCTTGAGCGCGTCTTATAAAGGTTATATAACATGGGACATGGTAAGGTAACATAATCAAAAATATGATATTATAGGGATGCCTTCAACCAGCGCATGAGATATCGGATCAAGGGTTTTTCCTCAGGGTGTCTGTTTCTACATGTTTTATTGGAAATAACCGATGAATAAGTATGCATGCGGGGTGTCCTCGCCTGTTTCGGGATGCGTCAACGGATGTACTGAGTCTTATGAGAGATTTTTGCAAATCGGACAGGGAAAAGGGCCGCTTTTTACAGCAAGGGAAGGGATGGATGGTATACCGGGCGCGATTTAAGAGTGTGTTCCACGGGGTGATTGATATCATATCAATCATCGATACCGATTACACCATCCTCATGGTCAACAAGGCCTATGAACAGCTGCTCAAGAAACCCTCCGTGGAATGCATCGGTCAGAAATGTTATGCCCTTCTTCGCAACCGGAGCGAACCGTGCAGGGATTGTCCCATACTGAGCGAGAGTAAGGCAAATCTCGTCGATGAGGCATTGCTTATTTCCGTAGGCAGCGAGAGGGTATCCATCAGCAGGCATCCGGTGTATGATAACAGCGGGCAGGTTGTGGGTGTTGTCGAAATAGGGAGGATCATCACCAATCAACTCAGAATGGAGCGGGAGCTCCAGCATCACGGTAGGCTGAAGATCATGGGTGAACTCGCGGCCTCCATCGTCCACGAGATCAAGAACCCCCTGGTGGGTATAGGCCTCATGGCGGCGTCGATTTTGGAACGTATGAAAAACAGGGAGGTCGAGGAGGAGATGCACAGCGATGTGGAAAGTATCCTCCATGAGGTCAAACGACTTGAAGGGCTCCTGGACGATTTGATGGATTTCGGAAAGCCAAAGGTGTTCATCACCAAGAGCGAAGATATCCATGAGCCAATTAATATTTCATTGAATCTGCTTAAGAAAAAGTTAAGCTCGCACAGAATAACCATCGGAAAGTCATATGATTCGACTATCCCCGCCATTCAGATCGATACCTCGAAGATGCAACAGGTCTTTTTGAACATCCTTCTCAACGCAATCAATGCGATGCCGGGGGGAGGGACCATCAGCATCACTACGGATATATTCCGTGAGGAAGAGGGACAAAGGCAGTTTGCACGAATATCGATTCAGGACACCGGGGTCGGCATCAATGAGGAATATCTGCCCCGCATATTCGATCCGTTCTACTCACAATCACCGGGGAAAACCGGCCTCGGGCTTTCCATCGTTACCAGGATACTGGATCTCCACGAGGGATTCATTGATATACGAAGCCAGGAAGGGGAGGGCACCACTGTCCTGATATATCTTCCCATTGACCGGCCCGTAGACAGTGAGAACAAGGCATAGGGGTATTCATGTCGTTTCGCATTCTGATCGTTGATGATGATCGCCTGATCTCCAAGAGTATTTGCCGAACCCTGGAATCGGAGGGTTTTTTGTGTTCGTGCGTGTATAGCGGAGAAGACGCCCTGCGCCGTTTCAAGGAGGAACCCTTCGATCTCGTTCTACTCGATCTTTCCCTTCCGGGGATGGACGGATTTCAGACCATGGAACATATCAGGAGGGAACATCCCGATATCCAGATCAGCATTCTGACCGCCTCACAGGATATCCACGATGCAATTCGAGCGATACGACAGGGTGCCGATGACTATCTGATCAAATCCGCCGATGTCGAGGAACTGAAGGTAGCCGTTAAAAAGGCACTCAGGACGTACAATCTTGCCACCGAGAACGTGCTGCTCAAAAAGCAGCTTCAGCGGCGATTCGAGGATGAGCGCCTCACCGTTTTCGAAAGCCGGGCAATGAAACACGTGTACCATATGATACGTAGGGTGTCCAGGCTGGAAAACACCACCGTGCTCATTGTGGGGGAAAGCGGCACCGGCAAGGAACTGGTCGCCCGTACCATCCATCGATTGAGTCCTCGCGCTGAAAAGCCATTTGTAGACATCAGTTGTTCTGCACTGCCCACAGCCCTGCTGGAAAGCGAGCTGTTCGGGTTCGAAAAGGGCGCCTTCACCGATGCAAAGACACAGAAAAGAGGGCTTCTCGAGCTGACCGACTGCGGAACCCTGTTTCTGGACGAGATTGCCACCCTCGATCTTTCGATCCAGGCCAAGCTGCTCAGGTTTCTCGAGCAGAGGACCTTCAGAAGGATCGGCGGAACGGTGGACCTCAAGGTTGACCTGCGGGTCATTGCTGCAACCAACCGGGACCTGAGAAAGATGATCGCCTCCCTTTCATTCAGGGAGGACCTCTTCTACCGCCTCAACGTATTTCCCATAACCCTGCCGCCTTTGCGGGAACGGAGGGAGGACATCCTCCCCCTGGCCGGCCAATTCATTGAGCGATTCAATCATGAGTTCACTAAGCACATCACCGGCTTGCGCCAGGATTCCAGGGTGCTCCTCGAGCAGTATAACTACCCGGGGAATGTGAGGGAGTTGAAGAATATCATTGAACGGGCAATGATCATGGAGGAGCAGGATTGCATCACCCCCTCATCCCTCCACTTCCCTCGCGGGAATTCATACTTTGCAGAACCGATTACCCCGAGGGGGGCGCAGGCCAGCGAAGAATCCGGTTCGGAAAGGGTGTTTCCCACCCTGTCCGAGGTGGAGGAACGCCACATACGCGAGGCCCTCTCCAGGGCGGGCGGAAACAAGAATATGGCTGCCAAGTTGCTCGGAATCGGCAGGTCAACACTTTTCAGAAAGCTTGCCCTCCTGGACAAGCATTGAGGTCTCTCGACTCTCCTCTTTGTGTCCCTGGCGTCCCATTTCAGGATTCCATGTCATTTTGAGCGTCTCATTTTGGAACATTGATATGAGACAATCTGTCTAATTTGTTGAAAGAAAAGGGTTTTATATATGGCATGACAAATGCTCTAACAAGGGCCATAATGTGTGCGTGAGGTTAATGATCTTTGCCAGTGAGTATTCGAAAGCAGGTTTATCGTTCAGTGGTTAATAAGATTTTGATTATCGATGATAATTCAATTTTTTGTAACGCAATGAAGTATCATTTGTTACAAAAAAGCTACGATGTTTCGATCTGCAGTTCTTTTTCCGAGTTTCAAGATGGTATCGACGTCAGGGAATATGATCTCATCCTGCTCGACATGCGGCTTAAAGACGCTACCGGCATTGATTTCCTGAAAATCATCAAAAAGTTGTATCCCACCAAGAAGATCATTATTGTTTCCTCTTTTCTTGATGACATCAACATGGCGAAGGCATTGGAATTTGGAGTATTTACGTGCCTTGACAAAAATAGTAATTTATTTGAAGAATTAGATCGCATTATCGATGACATTTAATGAAAGCGTAAAGAAAACAGAAAAGGGGCGTCTATTTGAAGACTATTTGAATAGTGGCTAAAGATTATGAACAGGAGGATGGGTGGTGATTTATATAAGCTTATAGGTGAATACAATCTGAATCATTAACGCTCGAAAATATGTGGAAATTGAAGATGTTGAGAAAGTATTTCAAAATCTTTTTTGATGACTTCAGAAAGGTTAATGAATAGTATGTATAAAGCATCGGTTAAGATGGTATTGTTCGTTTCGATCCTTCTTGTGGCGCTCTTACTGGTGTCATCCAATCTTACTTACGCCCAATATACAGGCAGTTACTATCCCAGTTCATACGGTTATGGCGGCTACGGCATGTACGGCTCCGGCTATGGGAGCGGCTACGGTATGTACGGCAGCGGCTACGGCATGTACGGCTCCGGCTATGGGAGCGGCTACGGTATGTACGGCAGTGGCTACGGCATGTACGGCTCCGGTTACGGGAGCATGTATGGCGGCATGTATGGCGGCATGTATGGCTTGGGTTCCCAATATGGATACGGTACCACGTCAATGACTCCCTACACGATGTCCGGTCTCGGCTTGGGCGGCGGTCTCATGGGCCTCGGCGGTTACGGCATGTCCGGTCTCGGCTTGGGCGGCGGTCTCATGGGCCTCGGTGGTCTCGGCTTAGGCGGCGGTCTTATGGGCCTCGGTGGCCTTGGCTTGGGCGGCGGTCTTATGGGCCTCGGCGGCCTTGGCTTGGGCGGCGGTCTCATGGGCCTCGGTGGCCTTGGCTTGGGCGGCGGTCTCATGGGCCTCGGTGGCCTTGGCTTAGGCGGCGGTCTCATGGGTATTGGCGGCCTTATGTCTCCCTCTTTGATGTTGGGCGGACTTGGCGGCTTGGGTCTTGGACTCGGCGGTGGCCTGGGGCTCACCGGTCTCATCTAAGGCGACCTATTCAATAAAAAGAAAAAATATACAGACCCGCATGGTTCCATGCGGGTCTTTTTTTTGTGTGCGCCCGGAAGGGCGTACCTAAGTCCTCACCTTGGGCTCGAACAAGCGATGCACCTTTCACAACCGATCATCATCCCTCCTTTTCATTGTTCGATAATGCACTGAGCAGCTTCATTTCCTTACCTTTGGTACAGGGAATATTTTTTGTGGTTTATCGTATGAGGGAGAAATCGCATCGAATCATGGTTGCAACATGATGAAAAGACGATATATATAGTAGAAATATTGCCACGGTTGTAAAACACTCTGATATATTAATGTTACTAATACAATTATCGCCGGTGGGAACCGAATGAAGATCGATTTGCAGGACAAAAAACATAGCGCTTCATCGGAATCGCCGCGGATCAATAAGGGGATGAGAATCGACAATAAGCGCATGGCCAGATTGGTCATTGATCTCAATATCCTGAGAAAGAATATCCTGATGTATCCACAAGGGCACAATATAGTGAACATCAGCGCCGATCAGACATATGGCAGGATGAGGGGGATACTTGACATAATGCCGGAAATAACATTCGGGATTGTAAAGGATTCCCTGCTTGTTGATCAGGAATGTCTCGATCCCAAAAATCCCGGACATAGGGAATTTGCCCTGACATTGAGTCAATATGATATCGCATCTATTACCTTTTCACAGGGCTTGGGCAAGAGCGAACTCCTTGAGTTCCTGAGCCTGCTCTCGACCAAACCCGAGGACATACGAGGTGCAGGGGGCCTGGAAAAGGCCATAACCGATGCCCACATTTTCCATATCAAGGTGCAGTGTATTGATTTCGGCAAATTTCAATTCACCGAGGAAGCGGAGATCGTCCGGCCCCAAATGGTCAAGGAAAAGGATGTATGGCAGGATTTCGCTGCAAATCTTTTGTCCGGGACAACCATGGCGGCCGAGATCGGGCTGGATATCAGAGACCCCGCACAGATGGATCCCGCAAAACTCGCCCAGCTCATGAATGATCAAAAATTGGATCCACATACGGCGATCAAGAGTTATCAAAGGATTCTATCCGATCAGGTTCAAGAAGCAACGCTCAATAAGGAAGGAATCGGTGAAAAATCTCCCATTCTCGAAAAATTCAATACCCTTATAAAACAACTGAACCCGGAGCTCAAACAGCAGTTTTTATCGGCCACATTTAATCAATGCTCGTCAAAAGGCACCCATGATTCCCTGGTGTCTTTTCCGGATGATATGGTTATTGAAATGATAAGTCAGGCCAACAGGGAGGGAAGGGAGATCTCACCATCCCTGTTGAGGTTCGTTCAAAAAATCTCTAATGTCCGGGATGATGACGCACAATCGGATTATTCCTCCAAAAGGCACTCCGCCCAGATGTCAAGGCAACAATTTCAAGAGCTCTTTAAGCGCGAGCAGGTTGAGAATTTTGTTGGTTCGAATTATGGGGCAATGCTCCAAAACTTGACCGAGTCTCCGGAAGTCGACCTGCCAAGAGATGAAGCCCCGTTTCCGCTTGAAGAACTCATGCCGACCATGGATAAGGACCATATTGATATCCAGATAGCCCGCGTGCTTCAAGCCTATATGAACAGGAAGATGGACGAGGATGATTACAATATCTTCCTCAACAGGCTGATTTCCACCCTGGACATCCTTCTTGAAAGGAGAGAATTCAGATTCCTCTTGACTACCTTCAAGACACTGTCGAAACATCGATTTACAAAGAGAAGCCAGGGCGTTAAGACATTGGCTGAAAAGGCCCTGACGAGTTTCCAGGACACCCAGTTCATCACCAAGGTTGTGCATGCGATTGAGACATCTTCAAAACGGAAAGGGAGGGATGCCCTCAATTTTTTGGTGGCACTGGGGCCACGCACCATTCCCACGGTTCTTGATCATTATATGGCGAAGGACGATCAGGAAGAAGAGGATATCCTTTTTAACCTGTTGTACCATTTCAAACACCGTACCGTTAACCTGGTTAAGAAGAGACTCAAACTTCCCGATATACAAATCGTGAGGAATCTTTTGAGGCTAACCAGCCGCTTGGACGGTCAGACGGATGTCGCATATTTGAAGCGACTTCTTCATCATCACGACCAGGACGTGAGATTGGACGCCCTTGGAGCCCTGGTTCGCTTGAAGGACCCATGGGCCACCATTCTGCTTCGTAAATCGCTCCAGTCCAAGGAGCACGAAGAGCGCTGTCAGGCAATAGCCCTGGCGGGAAGTTACCGGATCACCGACGTGACTCAGGACCTTATAGCGAAGATCAGGCGGATGGCCTTCTTTAAAACCGACTACGAGATGAATGAAAAGATTATCACTTCCTTGGGGAAAATCGTTGATCCTGCCGCGATACCGATGCTGGAAAAGCTCGCAAAGGCTTCATGGACGCTTTATCCGAAATGCCTTTTACATATGAAGCGGGTGCTGTTTGAATCCCTGGATCATTATCCGTTCGAAGTCATATTAAATCTGGTCGCTATCGGTAGCCGCCTCCCGGATGAAACGATTCACAACGCATGCAAAAAACTGGTGAAAAAAAATCAGAGACCTGCCAAGAAGGGTGGGCTATGTTAAGGTCTGGTGATCATCAGGATTTTTTCCGGGTCATCACCCACCTTACTGCCGCTGTAACCAATTCCCACCTGTACGCCATCAGCCATCCTCAGGTCACCCAATGCATTGACAGGGCATATAACGATCTTTCCGAGATTTTGCGTCACAGGCCGGAGATTACGGTATTTTTGATCGATGACGATCTGGTTGTGGATAAAAGGCCCATTTCGTCCAATGGACAGGTGTTTGATAAATTTGTCCGTATTATGCAGGAAAGTGGGATCGAGCGAATCACCTTTATGGAAGGGTTACCCAGGAAGGACCTTCAGGATTTGATCCAGAACCTGGGAGCATCCGGTGCCTCCCCATTACAAACCAGTACCCATATAAAGCTCGGCAAGGTGGAACTCAGGGTTGATCGGGAAGAAGATACAGATGTCTCCTTATCCAACACCTATGGAGAAGACCTCGAGATATCGATCGATCTCAAGGATGCCAATCTGAATATACTGAAAGAGCTGTATACCTCGATGAAGAAGAAGAAAAAGGTCGACGTCCACGGGATAGATGTCATTGTCAAGGGATTCATCAAGGGTATTCGAGAAGGCATGGGTCCGATCAGCCTGTTGACCTCTCTTAAATCGATGGATGAATATACCTTTACCCATGGTATCAATGTATGCG
This sequence comes from bacterium, assembly GCA_049472315.1. Taxonomy (GTDB): domain Bacteria; phylum SZUA-182; class SZUA-182; order DTGQ01; family JAFGSM01; genus JBLIRM01. The sequence goes on along the minus strand of JBLIRN010000027.1, from coordinate 20,280 downwards.
TGCTCACCATGTCTCAAGCGGAGGCCATGGGATTTGAAGGGGATCTTTTGCATCATATCGGTGTTGCCTCGTCCCTCCATGATATCGGCAAGCTCTTTATTCCTGACGAAATTCTCAATAAGCCGGGCGAGCTTACCCGGAAGGAACGGGAGATCATAAAGAGCCATGCAGTGAAAGGTGCCAGCTACATCATGGAATTAAAGGATATTCCAAATATCGCCGTGCTGGGTGCCCTGGAACATCACATCAAGTTCAACGGACAGGGATACCCGCGTGTCCGGAGCAGCTATAAACCAAACATCGTAAGCCAGATGATCGCCATCTCGGACGTGTTCGATGCATTACGAAGCACCCGTCCGTACCGGAAGGGAAGGCCGCAAAAAGAGGTTGTCAACATCCTGCAAAGTGCGCGAGGCAATGACTTCAGCCCCCAACTCGTGGACATTTTTATAAAAGCGATTGTACAAAAAAACAAAAGGCGTCAAAGAAGATAGGCTCTATCATCCCTCTCTTTATATTCCAGTATGTCTCCCCTTAATCCTTATCTTGACAACAATAGAACCCCTATCTATACTTTTATTTAGATAAGGCGGATTCCTATCAGACATTGACTTTGTATTCCATACTGGATAATTACCGGCGATTCGGACTCGTTACAGGACCATCAATTTTAAAGGGAGGACATTGCGATGAATAATGGATATCGTAACACTATAATTTTTGCTGTTGTTATCTCTGTATTGACTCTCTTTTCTATAGGGATATGTACTGCCCAGATCATTTGGCCCTCCGCATATGGCGTGCCTCCTATCGCTGCATTCAACACCTTGTTTGCGGGAACTGCATATGCGCCGATAGGCCTTGGGAGCCTGCCCCCTATCTATCCCTATGTCGGCGATACAATAACCGCCTTCGATTCATTTGTCTGGCCGGCAGGCGCACAAGTTCCGGCGACCTCTCTCGCCGCGATATCCTATGCCGTGCCCGGGGTATATTCCGGCTATCCCGGCCTGGTTGATCCGCAGCTCTATTTAACAACCTCCTGGCCGTTATACCTTGATTACCTGAACCTCTACTTTGGAGTATCTCCATTGGGCAGCACCCTGCCGGGGGCGTTCGGGCCATTCGGCCTTGACAGTGTGAGCACATATGCCGGGCTGGCGGTTAGTTATCCGTATTACAATTATGTTGATGTCCAGCAACTCCTTACGTATTATGCGTTGAATCCCTACGCTGTCTCGTATGTCACATCGTACCCCTTTATCTATTAGCATAGCGGCAAGGAGACCATAAAACCCGAGGGGGCATTCCGGAAGATGGGAGCATCATCATGCCTCCTATCGGCTGTATCATAGGGGGCGTGGAGTTCAAACATCATCACTGCCTTACAAAATCCTGTCCCGTAACGTCTGCATTGTCGACGGTAACATCTCTGGTTGCAGGCGCAAAGGAATAGCAGCCCAACCAGTCACAGTCAGAGGGCGTAATGGCATATGAACCATTCGGGGCTGCAAAGACGTAGTATGCATGTTGGTCTGTAAAACAGGTTGCTGATGCATTTGTGCCGGCAAGACTGACGTGAACGCCTGAAATACCTATGCCGCTTGTGTTGGTAACCGTTCCTGAAATAAAATAGGCCTCAGTCACAAAATCCTGGCTCGTCACATCCGCATTACTGACGGTTACTGACATATTTGTGGGTTTAAAGGTGAAGTTTATCGTCGATGAAGGCGTAATTGTGTAAGAACCGTTTTGAATGCATGAAAAGGTATAATCTCCGTATCTATCTGTAAAAACAGAGGTATTCTGGTCCGTTCCCGTCAGTGTCAATGTAAATCCGGAAATACCACTGTTCCAGAGGCCGATATCCAATGTGTTGGTCACTCTCCCATGAATGGAAAAAGACGCCACAGGCTTCGACACGGTAATCGAACCCTGTCCTGACACGCCGGAGGGGTCTGAGGCGGTGACGGTAATGTGATTTTCTCCTAATATGAGAGGTACGGTTGCACCCCATCTGTGATTGCATAAATAGGGTGAACCAAAAAAATAACAGATATCAACGTCTTGATCAGCGTTTCCACTCTCACCGGATGTTATGTTTCTCCATGTAACCGTTACGCCGGTATCTTCAGCCGAGCCTGAGCAACACCTGTACCACGTCGGACTGATAAAGGCTTCCCCAGCGATATATATGGAGTCACAATGAGTGGAGGTCGCCGGTTCCGTTGTCGGATCTTCAATGGTCACCCATCCGCCGCCACTATCGTCTTCTTCGCCGCCACCTTCTCCGCCGCCACAACCGATAATCATCAATATCAAGGGGAGACACATAAGAAATAATGTTGCCCTTTTCATTTCTTATCCCTCCACGTGCGGCTCCCGTTAGAACGAGTCGATGAGAGCCTCCGCATCGGGATACGATCAATCACAGGGAATCCCTTCACATGACCCTTCATGCTGCGATAAGCGCTGCCTCCTCCAGCCCGGATAGTGCCGGTTTGCCGTTCTATACACAGATGGCGCTGTGCGTGTATGGGATATGAAAAATCGCAGGGAGGTCAGTTATTGGAGCTATTGATTCTCATATCAAACAGGTAATAAACGTACCCTATATCTTGATTCTTCAACACTTATAATGGCCCCCTTTTCGAGGGTATGAGAAGATTCCTCTAAGATTTGGGCCAATTTTTTGTTCACGTTCTCTGATTTTTCATTATTAAGCCTGAAAATTATTACGCTTGGACATATATCCTGTGAAGCGGCCATTAAATCACTAAATCCAGATCACAGGTGAGGATGACTCTCTTCTCTTGTTTTGCAATTATTACAATCTCTGTATCCGATATGCTTTGCAGTCCTCTTTCCCTCAGGTGAACTGAATCATAACCATTCGCTTTAAGCCAACCAACAGTAGACTGAGCAATACCCATATCAGCGAGAAATTTCACTTTTTCGCTCCAATGGCGGGATGCATCTTTTCCCTGGTTAACCATGAAGCATATTGTAGGGCTTCCTTTATATCTTCAGGATCGAGATCAGGATACTCTTTAATTATTTTATCTGTTTTCATTCCATTGGCTACAAGGTTGACAATCAAAGAAACGGGTATCCTCATGCCCCTGATACAAGCCTGTCCGCCCATGACATCAGGATTAAAGGTTATTCTTTTAAACTCTTTCATGATAGTACCTCCTACCCTGGACAAGCCAGAACTAAAGGGATTCTGATGATAAGCATTTGGATGACAAGAATTTGCTTTTCTGAAAAAAATTATAGGCAGGATTTCTGATTTTTGTCAATACAAATATTCAATTAGAACTTAGCAGATGGTGAAGCAGGGAATGATGTTCTGGAGAAGGGGCATCGCTCATCATCGGAGGGCCGTGCGCTAGAGGCTGCCGGAGGTCACAATGCATGAGGATTTTTTTGATGATTTCCGGCTGGTCTATAGTCGAGATGATTCTCATGTGGTGCAAACAGCGGGGCATACAAGCGGGTTATGAGAAAGGTTTCCGGATTTATGGCGCCGGCTCAATCAAGCCGTTTGTGAAAACGCAGCACGCTCAGGCCGAGCACGGCTATACCGAACGCCAGCAGGGCGAGCATCTGGGGCCAGAGCACCACGATGCCGGTGCCCTTCAGGAAGATCCCCCGCACGATCTCCATGAAGTAGCGCAGGGGATTGAGATAGGTCAGGTATTGGACCGGAAGGGGCATGTTCCGGATGGGGAAGGCGAACCCGCTCAGCAGGAATCCTGGCATCATGAAGAAGAATGTCGACATGAGGGCCTGCTGCTGTGTCTGGGAGATGGTGGATATGAAGAGCCCCGTACCCAGGGTGGTCATGAGGAACAGGATGGAGGCCGCGGTCAGCACGCACCAACTCCCCCGGAGGGGTATCCGGAACACCACAAGCCCTGCCACGGTGATCAGGACAACGTCGAGGAGTCCTACAATGGCGAAGGGGATCGTCTTGCCCAGGATCAGTTCGATGGGGCGGATGGGGGTGACCATCAACTGCTCCATGGTGCCGATCTCCTTTTCCCGCACAATGGCCATGGCGGTGAGCATGATCGTGACGATGGCGATGATGTTTACGATGACCCCGGGCACAAAGTAGTCCCTGCTCGAGAGGTCCGGATTGAACCACACCCGGCTCTCCGTTCGCACGGAGGGAAGGGCCATGGCGACAGGCACGCTGGTTTTCCCCACCAGGCGCGCCTCCTGCTGCATTCGCTGCACCCGTTTGGCATGGCCGGCGATTATATGGCGGGCGTAGCTCGATACGATGGATGCGGTGTTCGAATCCGTGCCGTCCACCAGGATCTGCACCCCTGCGGTCTTCTGCCTGAGGATATCCCTGCCGAATCCGGGCGACACCCGAATCACCCCCTTCACATCACCCTTATCAAGCAGTGACTTGACCTCCTCCTCCCTGGTGATTAGGGCCGATACCTCGAAATAGGGGGAGCCGGCAAAGGCGGCGAGAAGCTCCCTGCTCGCCGGGGTGCGGTCCCGGTCCATCCAGCCGATGGGGACATGGGATACGTCCATGTTGATGGCATAGCCGAAGATGATGGTCTGCACCAGGGGAGGAACCAGCAGCACCACCCGCATCCGCGGGTCGCGCAGCACCTGGTTGAACTCCTTTTTCACGATCTCCAGGACCCGTTTCCACATCCCCGTCACCCCAGCTTCTGTTTCAGTTTTCGGGTGGCGATCGAAAAGACCACCACCGCATACGCAAGGAGGAGCCCCATTTCCATCCACAGCACCCCCAGTCCCACCCCCTTCATGAAGATCCCCTTGAGCATGGTGATGAAGTAGCGGGCGGGGATGATGTGGGTGACGATCCGGATGATGCGGGGCATGTTTTCGATGGCGAACACAAACCCGGACAGGAGGAACGCGGGCAGGAAGGAGGTGATGATGCCCAGTTGATAGGCGAGGAGCTGCTGCCTGGTGAGGGCGGAGATCATGATCCCCGTGCACAGGGCCCCGAACAGGAAGACGCAGCAGGTGACGAAGACCAGGATGCCGCTCCCCCGCAGGGGAACGCCGAACACGAGCACCCCGATCCCGATGGCGATCAGGGCGTCGATCATTCCCACGGCGAAAAAGGCGGTCATCTTCCCCAGCACCAGCTCGGCGGAGCGCAGCGGCGTGGAGAGGAGCTGCTCCATGGTGCCCATCTCCCATTCCCGGGCAATGGTGAGTGAGGTAAGCAGGGAGGAGATGATCATCAGGATCACCGCCACCAGCCCTGGCACGATGAAGTTCTTGGACTCAAGCTCGCTGTTGTACCACACCCGCAGCCGCGCCTCCACCGGCACCGGAGGCGCCTCCCCCGCCTTTCGCTCCAGGGCCTCGGATTGCAGCTCCCGGGAGAAGGAGGTGATGAGCGCCTCCGCATACCCCAGGGCGATAGATGCGGTGTTCGAATCGCTCCCGTCGATGATGAACTGCACCTTCCCCTCCGTGCCGGCAAGGATGTCCCTGCCGTATCCCGGTGGAATGACCAGGGCGGCCAGGCACTCGTCACGATCGATCCTTGTTTCGATCTCCCGGTACGTGGAGACAAAACCGCATACCCTGAAATAGCGCGATCCCTCGAGCCGGGCGACCAGTGCGCGGCTCTGGGGGCTCCGGTCGAGGTCGTACACCAGGGTGGGGATGCGGTCAACATCGAGGGTGAGTGCATAGCCGAAGAGCAGAAGCAGGACCATGGGGAGGGCAAGGGCCATGACCAGGCTTCTCGGGTCCCGCAGGATGTGAAGGAACTCCTTTCGCGCCACAGCACCTGTGCGTCGGAGGTTCATGGTGACTTTCGCTCCTCCTCCTCGATCATGGCCACAAACACGTCCTCCATGGAGGGCCGGATGGGTTCCAGCCTCCGTATCTCGATATTGCGCCCCTCCAGGGTGGAGCGGATGCGGGAGGATGCGGCTGCAGGATCCATCACCCGCACGTGCAGCCCACTTCCGAATACCGCCACGTCCAGGATACCCTCCAGCCCCTCGACCGCCCTCATGCTCTCCAAGGGGGATGAGGAATCCAGGTAGAGGAGGGCGTGAGCGAAGAAGGATTTCTTGAGAGACGACGGGGTCCCCAGGGCGATGATCCTCCCCCGGTACATGAGGGACAGGCGGTGGCAATACTCGGCCTCGTCCATGTAATGGGTGGATACGAAGATGGTATGCCCCTCCGCCGAGAGCCGGTAGATGAGGTCCCAGAATCCCCTCCTGGCCAGGGGGTCGACGCCCGAGGTAGGTTCGTCCAGAAAGAGGATGGGGGGGCGGTGCAGGATGGCGCAGCCCAGGGCAAGGCGCTGCTTCAATCCCCCGGGAAGGTGACGGGTCATGGTTTTCCTGCGCTCCTCAAGCCCTGCCATCCCGAGCACATATTCCCACCGCTCCTGACGCTCCCTTTCGTGCACCCCATAGATGCCGCTGAAAAAGGAGATATTTTCCTCCACGGTGAGATCGTCGTACAGGGAGAATTTCTGGGACATGTATCCGATGTTCCGTTTCACCCCCTCGGGGTCGCGTGACACATCAATGCCCCCCACCATGGCCCGTCCCTCCGAGGGCTGGAGGAGCCCGCACAGGATGCGGATGGTGGTGGATTTCCCTGCGCCGTTCGGGCCCAGGAACCCGAAGATCTCCCCCCGGGACACGGAAAGCGAGATATGGTCAACGGCAATGAAGTCACCGAAGCGCTTGACCAGGCCCTCGATCTCAACCGCTTGTGCAGGCGCCTGCATACTCATGGGAGGCCTTTTGAATCAGGGCGATGAATACATCCTCCAGGGAGGGGGTGATGGGGGTGATGATGATTGGCTCAAGCCCCTGGGCCTTCAAGGTGCGGTGGAGCACCTCGGGTGAGGTTGTCTTCGGAGAGATAAACAGGTGCAGGAGGGAGCCGGAGGGCTCGACGCTCAGCACGCCTTCGCTGGCGACAAGGGCCTTTCGGGCCTCCCGCAGGTCCGAAGCCTGCACCTCGTAGCACTCCTCCTCCAGGCCCTTCCGGATCGCCCCGGGTGCGTCGCACCGGATGAGGCGGCCGCCGTGCATCAGGCCCACCCGGTTGCACCGCTCCGCTTCATCCATATATGCGGTGGTCACCAGGATGGTCATCCCCTCCTTGACCAGTCCATAGAGAATGGCCCAGAAATCCCTGCGGGACAACGGATCCACCCCGGTGGTGGGCTCATCCAGGAGGAGAATGCGGGGGCGGTGGAGCAGGGTGCACATGAGGGCAAGCTTCTGCTTCATGCCGCCTGAGAGTTGCTGGGCCCGCCGTGTGACGAAGGGCTCCATCCGGGTCATCCTGAGCAGTTCTCCGGTGAGGCGGTCCCTGTCCATCCGGGAGATGCCGAACAGGTCCGCATAAAAGGCCATGTTTTCCCCCACCGTGAGATCGCCGTACAAACCGAAACGCTGGGCCATATACCCGATGCGGTCCCTTACCGATTCAGGGTGACGGGACACATCGGCGCCTGCCACGAATGCCTGGCCTTCGGTGGGATCAAGGAGCCCGCACAGCAGGCGCAGGGTGGTGGTCTTTCCAGCCCCGTCCGGCCCCACCAGGCCGAAGATCTCACCCCTTTCGATTTCCAGGGTCAGGCAATGGACCGCGGTCAGGTCGCCGAATCGCCGGGAGAGATTCGAGGTGCGGATGACCGTCGAATCATCCGCTCCCATGGGGATCCTTTCCCTCGCCGGGGAGGATCTCGGCATCCACCGGCATGTTCAGCTTCAGGGCGCCCTCCGGGTTTTCCACATCCACCTTCACCCGGTAGACGAGCTTCACCCGCTCCTCCTTGGTCTGGATCTGCTTGGGGGTGAACTCCGCCTCGGAGGCGATGAAGGAAAGCGTGCCTTGGAAGGTTTTCCCCGAATCCGTGGTGATGCGCACCTCCTGTCCCAGTCTGACCCGGTCAAGGTCCTTCTCGTTGATGTACCCCCTGATCCAGGGATGGAACAGGTCCCCGATGGTTACCACGGGGGTGCCGGCTGCCAGCACCTCACCCTTCTCTGCGGCCTTCACCAGGACGATCCCCTCAATAGGGGAGAGCGCGACCGTGTCCTTGATCTGAGACTCTATGAGGGCCAGCTCCGCCCGTGCCCGGTCCACCTCGGCGTCGGCCATGTCCGCCTCCTGCTCCCGTCTCTGGGTCTCGATCCTCTGCGCCTTTGCCAGTCGCACCGATGCCCGTGCCCGGTCCACCTGCGCCCGTGCGGATTCGATATCCTCCTTGCGCGGTCCCTCGATCAGCAGGGCGAGTTGCTCCTCGGCCTGGGTCAGGGATGCCTTGGCGCTCTCAAACCGGGTCTTGATCTGCTCATACCGGGCGGTGGAGATATCCTCGTTCCGGTAGAGGGCCTGGGCCCGCTCCCAGTCGTTCCCTGCCCTGACCCACTCGGTGCGTGCGGCATCCACTGCGGCCCGGGCCTTAGCGATCTCCTGGGACCGGGAGCCGGAGAGAAGCTCCTGCAACTGGCTTTCCGCCTGTTTTAGCTCAGCAGTGCGCAGCTCGATCTGGCCAAGTGCCGTTTCACGCTGATATTGTATGGCCGTTTTCAGTTGGGCGAGCTGGGCCTTCGCAGCGGCAAGTGCAGCCTTTGCCCGGTCGTGCTGGCTTTCGAGTTGCTCCTGATCGAGCCGGGCGACCAGCATCCCCTGGCGTACTGAATCCCCTTCATCCATAGTGAGTTCTACGAGCCTACCCGGGATCTTGAAGGAGATGGTTACCTCCGTAAGCTCCACGTTTCCTGAAAAGGTGATCCGGTGATTGCCGTTTCCCGCAAGCCACTTGAGCCCTGCCATACCGGCACCTGCAATGACCACGGCCAGGATGATGATGAGGGGGATGAATCGTTTATGGATCCTCATGGGAATGTCGCCTTTGAATCAGCACGGTTTTCAAGGAATCCCCGCCTGCTTATACCAGGGTGAGCCATCCGTGCCGGTCCTCTGCATTTCCGGTGGTGATGCCGAAGAAGGCATCCTGCAATGCCTTGGTGACAGGGCCGCGGGTTCCGTTGCCGATCTCGATGTGGTCAATCTGGGCAATCGGGGTGATTTCCGCTGCGCTTCCGGTAAAGAAGACCTCATCGGCGATATAGAATGCCTCCCTGGGGATGGAGCGTGCGTTAACCGAGTAGCCGAGCTCACGCGCCAGGACGATGACCGAATGACGGGTGATCCCCGGCAGGATGGAGGAGCCTGTGGAGGGTGTGTAGATCTTTCCGTTCTTCACCATGAAGATGTTTTCGCCTCCCCCTTCGCTCACGTATCCCATGGTGTCCAGTCCGATCCCTTCCATGTATCCGTCTGCATTGGCCTCCATCTTGATGAGCTGGGAGTTCATGTAGTTGGCACCCGCCTTTGCGATGGCCGGCATGGTATTCGGAGCGAGCCGGTTCCAGGAGGAGAATCGCACCGACACCCCCTTTTCCAGGCCCTGCTGGCCGAGATACGCCCCCCATTCCCACACGGCGATCACGGTATCCACCGGGCATTTCAAGGGATTGACCCCCATCTCGCCGAATCCCCTGAATACGATCGGTCGTATGTAGCAGGATTGCATGTTGTTTGTACGGATCGTCTCCAGGATGGCCTCCGACAGTTCTTCCCTGGCATAGGGAATGGGCATGCGGTAAATCTTGGCGGAATCGAAGAGGCGGTTGATGTGGTCCTTCAAGCGAAAACAGGCGGGTCCCTTTTTGGTGGTGTAGCAGCGCATCCCCTCAAAGATACTCGATCCGTAGTGTATCACGTGGGAGAGCACATGGATCTTGGCGTCGTCCCAGTTCACGAATTGCCCGTTAAACCATATCTTTTCGGTCTTTGCCATGTTCGACATTCCCTGTATCCTCCGCGGTGTGCGTTATGCTTTATTATGTTCACGTTTCATGGAAAGTCTACCATAATCCCCTTTGCATGTCATCTCCGTAAGGCCTTCCCCTTCTCCATAATGCATGATCATTTATATCTAATGATATATAAGGCCGCATTTTTTGTTTATAACCATGTTGACAAATATATTGACATATTTCAAACGAATACAATATACTTATCAGATTGATAGAAGGAAATGGGCGGGATTCCCGAAGATATAGATATGTAAGGAAGATGGTTAGGGGAGAGACCTATCTCATGCACGCCCCTATTAAAGAAGAATCCCGATCCACATATCCGTTTGACAGGGAATGAGGTCCCATATCAAAAGGTAAGGATTTTCTTCAGAACGCTGTGGGGGGATATCAATGTCCAAAAAGGATAACCAGTTCCATGAGTTGGAACGGCGCGACTGGCAGTTGTGGACCATTACCTTGGTCTTGCTGTTGGCCCTTGCCGCCTTCATCATTCTCGTTTTTTTCTATTGGGGGAGCCCCGAGGTTGGGGAGCGGATCCTCGATTCCTATGAGATGAATGTCTTCCTTCTGGGTTTCACCGCCTTCATCCTTCTTTTTTGCGGGTATATGGTGGTCAAGGAGATGGAGATCAAGACGCTGAAGCATGTCCTGGTGTCCAATCGAATACGCATTGAGACACTCAAGGAATTTGACGAGATGAAGACGGACCTGATCTCCGTGGTGAGCCACGAACTGAGGAGCCCCCTCACCAGCGTGAAGAATGCCGTTGATATCATTATGGGTGGGAAGACAGGTGAGATCAACGAGAATCAAAGAAAATTTCTTGACATCGCCACCAGGAACGTCAACCGGTTGATGACCCTTATTGCCGATCTGCTGGATGTCTCGAAGATAGAGGCAGGGAAGATGAAACTCATATTCACCTGCCTTGATTTGAACGAACCCGTTGATGCCTCCATATCCTCTATCAGGCAGCGGGCTGAGGTGAAAAACATCACCATCTCCAAAGAGGTGACCTGTGATATGCCGCTGGTTCACGGGGACAAGGACAAGCTCGAGCAGGTCTTCACCAACCTCATTGACAATGCCATAAAGTTTACCAAGGAGGGCGGGGAAGTCCGGATCACGATCAAGGAGGTTCTTGGTGAGGGATCGAATGATGGAAAGTTCATCGAGTGTTCCGTGGAGGATAACGGGATCGGCATCCAACCCGATGACCTGGAGAGGATTTTCGACCGCTTCTACCAGGTGGAGAAATCCCTCAGCACCACTTCGAGGCAGGGAACCGGCCTCGGTCTTGCGATCATAAAGGGCTTGATCGAAGGGCACAAGGGCAAGATATGGGTTGAAAGCGAGTATGGCATAGGCACCAAATTCGCCTTCATCCTTCCTCTTTACAACAGCCAGCAGATCCTGACGGACCTGGTGGATAATGCCATCATCAATGCCCGTGACAATAAGACCATCTTTTCATTGATGATGGTGAGACTGGAAAGCTTTGACTACCTGAAAAAAACCTATGGGAACAAGGAGACGTTCAGGCTGATGGATCAAGTCTGCCGCGTTGTCTTCGACAGCATACGAAAGGATCGTGATACGCTGGAGTACCAGAGACTGGACGGAAGGGTCGTGGTGATCCTGCACGACACCCCTCACGAGGGGGCCCTTGTCGTGGAAAAGAGGATCATGGATCAATTTTATAAGCATCGGTTTGCAGCGGGAAAGAAGACGTCCAAGACGAATCTGTCGCTGGGGACCGCTACCTATCCCGACGAAGGGACAACCGGAGAGACATTGATCGCAAAGGTAATGGTGTAGGTCCATGGCACCGGGACGCGATGCGTCGTTAATGCATTGACCGTTAATGATACCGGGACACCGGTGATTGTATATTTATTGACAAGAAAGAACCTAATCGGCTATACTGAGAACTGTATTTGTTATGATTTCAGGCGGTGGCCCGTTGCTATGGAAGCGAAGCGATCGGTGCGCATACGGTATTGAAAATCGAGAATATCGAATCCCGAGTCTTTTTCTGTTATAAAACGGGTGGGGTGTTCATTACCATTAAGGCGTGAGAGGAAAGAGATCGCATAGGATATATACTGAGATACCACCCGGCAGCGAGAATGCGCACAAGCAGGGGAGGGATTTCGGGATCATGGACGAGTAAGGGGGAGAGGTCATGTCGAAGAAAAAGATTCTCATCGTGGATGATGAACCTGACATCGTCGAGACCATAAAATTCAGTCTGGAACAGGAGGGGTTTGAGGTTTTGACCGCCTATGACGGACATGAGGCACTTGATAAGGTTGGAGAGCAGATGCCGGACTTGGTGGTCCTCGACGTGATGCTCCCGAAAGAGAATGGCTATCGGGTCTCCCGCTTCATCAAGGAGGCGATGAAGGTCGGAAAGATCGCAAAGGATATCATCGTGCTCCTGCTCACCGCCCGCAGGTTGGATAATGATCCTGAGCGGGAGAAATTTTTTATGGAGTTCAGTGCTGCCGATCAGATGATGTACAAGCCATTCGATATGGATGAGCTCATCAGGAACATCAACACCCTGTTGGCGCCCTCCGTCAATCAGTAGACACGCCGCTGGTCGCTCAAGGACCGCAGGCGGAAATCCTCCTTGCTCGTATTCTACGGCGAGCGTTTCGTTGTCACCCATCACCACCTTTTCCCGCACATCCCATTTCCATGCACAGGGCCTTTTTTTCTGACCACCTTGCAGCCTGTGACGGAGCGTAACGCCCGGCAGTGCTCAGCGTCTATCTTGGTAATCCATACATGTATCTTTCATGTCCTGTCCATCCCATCACGGAGGGTCGTCATGAAAAAGTCTGTCATAGCAATGCTCATCGGGATTCTGGGGATGGTCCTGGCTGTCCAGGCAATTGCCCAGACAAATCCTGTACAGTGGATGGTCTCATACCAGGGGGATATCCCGTCATACCAATCATGGTCCCTGCAGAATGTTGGAACCGTTAGAACCTCACAGGCGTATAACTACCCAACCTATGCGTCTTCCGGGTGGCTGAATCACCCGCCCATACAGGTGTATACCCCATCGTTTCCCATGGTCACCAAGGCAGGTCAGACCGCGTCATGGACATTCGGGGTTATCGATCCCGACGCTGACCAGGTGTATGCATCCTCCTCTATCGGGGCGTCTGGCCAGCCGATAGCCGGGACCCTCAACTGGAGCTTCACGCCGAACTTTCCGGGAGTATATCTTCTGAATACAACGGTGTACGACGAAAGGGGTGGATTTGCGCGGATACAGGCTCCTGTGGTGGTGAAGCCCTGGTGGTCCTTTTGAGCGATCACCTTCGGGTTATATCTCGATTCGTTTCCCCACCCGAAGCGGAATCGCGGCCTCACCGTAAGCTGTGCTGAACAGGGCCTCCGCCTCGCTTCCTGAGCAGTGGGTGGCGGACACCTTTTCCACCCCCATCCTGCGGAAACCCTCCACCACGTCCTGTATACTGCTCCGCCCGCTGTGCATCAGGTGAAACCCACCCAGAACGAAATGGAGTCCCATCCGGGGGAAGTGCCCCTGCATCGCCTTCAGTATATTAAGGATTCCCGGATGGGCGCATCCGGTAAGGGTGACGAGCCCCCGTCCCCTTTTGATGACCATTGCCTGCTCCGGGATGGCGGGGCCTGCGGCGGGTCCGGGTATCTCCCCGGTCACGAACATGTCCTTTTTAATCTCCAAAAAATCCTCCGTCTCCACGAGCCTTCCCCCGTCCTCCTTGACCTTTTCCTTGAATTCCCTGCTGAATCCGGGACAGGCATACACCGGGATTCCCTTTCGTTTTTTCAGGATGGCCCATAGGCCACCGGTGTGGTCCCAGTGATCGTGGGAGATGACCACGGCCTGTATACCGGCCACGTCGATATCCAGCCACCCGCAATTGGCAAGCAGGGCGTCGCCCTTCTCACCCGTATCGAACAGGATGGTACCGTCGACCAGTGCGGAAAATCCCCAACCGGTTACAAAATCGTTACTTATTCCTTCGCTATTGAAGAGTATTGTTATCTCCATGGCCGTCATCCCTTTTCGATGAACTGGTTACTCGATTGGATCGGACCCATGCCGAAAGGGCGGTTGTTGAGACATCCCTCCCGTGGGCCGGTTTATGAAGGAGAATGATATCCCTCAGCCCGCAGTGCAGTTCCTTGACCACCACCGGGCACTTTGCCATGAACAGAAAGAAGATGGACCGCCTCTCCTGGGAGAGGGCCTCGAAATTCCCCTGTCCCTTGCTGATCACCATGTCGGCCTGTTCGAACAACTCCACAAATTCCTTCGAGCAGAGCCGGAGGATGGTTCCCGGTGCCTGGAGACCCGCCGAGATAACCCGTGCGCTATCATGTATCCCGCAGGCCGTTGCATCCTCTGCCAGGGCGTCATTGATGGCCGGCCCTGCCTTTACCGCATAATCGATCTCCCTTTCCCCCCACCGGCATCGTATCTCCTCGATCAGCACCCGGTCGAACACGGTTTCCCCTGCATTGTCGGCAAGATAGAGGATGGTATGCGCCTTCTCGATTGCATCGCTGAACGCAGGGTAGTTGAAGAGCTCGGCCCCCTCCCGTTCTATGGCATTCTGTTCGATACCCAGGATTCGTTGCAGTTCATCGCGTATATTCATGGGACTCCCTATGCCGTAGTCGATGATATTACCCGCAATGGCAAGCTTCACTGCGGTAAGGAGAGGATCATGCGATTCGCGCACCTTCTGCCTCAACTCCGGGTAGATTGCAAGGGCACGCCGGTTGCTCTCCTGCTTCAACAAACGGTAGGGATCACCGATGCCCGTCACCTCTCGCACCAGGCGATAGATGGTCTCCCCTATCTCGGGAGGGGATGCCTCCAGGGAAACCGAGGGCAGGGTTCTGCCTACCTCTTCAAGAATACGCTTCTGGGTCGGCTCATCCGCCCCTGCAATCCGGGCCGCCTCCAGGGCCTGCCGGAAAAAACAGGGTATGCAATCAAGATAGGTCTTCATTCTCCCTTCCATCGCACTGTAGAGGCCCGTCCCCCGTGGTTCAGGATCTCTCTATCTCAGCGGTGCACTGTTATCAGCCCTGAGCGAGTAGCACTCCTTCGCGCTGGTGCCGAAGAAATGACCGGGATACTCCCCTTTTATGATTACACCCCAGTATACCGCTTCGTAAGGGTATTCACAAATGATCTATGGCCCTTGCCATCACATCCGTGATACAATAAAAGAAATTTAAATGATAGAGTTACCATCAGGATTGCCGGTTCACATCGATCGATGCACCGTACATGTGTCCTGCCGATCGTGACCGCAACACGCCGGAATTTCCCGGGAGAGGAGATGCAACGCTATGGCCCAGATCATCGTGAATGACCTGAAAAGGGGAGGGGTGTTTCAGACGGAAGGCACCCCCTATGTGGTCATGGACATTACCAAGCAGACCCCCTCGGCGCGGGGGGCAAATATGCTGGTCAAGATAAAGGGGAGGAACCTGCTCACCGGACAGGTCCTGGACATGACCTTCAAGGGCGGGGACATGGTCGACGAGCCCGATTTCGACCGTAGGGGAGGACAATTCCTCTATCAAAACGGGGATGAATACGTGTTCATGGATCTCGAGACCTACGAACAGCACACCCTCCACGAGGAACAGATCGGCGACCGGCAGCCATTCCTGGTCGAGGGCTTGCAGGTAACCCTTCACATCTTCAACGGAAATGTGGTGAATATGGACCTCCCCCTTGTGGTGGAGCAGGTCATCACGGAGTGCGATCCGGTGGTCAGGAGCGCCACTGCAGCTGCCCAGACCAAGACGGCGGTCACGGAGACCGGCCTGGTGGTGCAGGTCCCCGCCTACATGAAGGAGGGGGAGCGCATCAAGATCGACACCCGGGAGAGGCGCTATATCTCAAGAGCCTGAAACGCTCCTTGGCCCTTTCCAGGTCCTCCCTGGTGTTGATGTTGAAGAAGGAGAGAAGGTCGGGGTCGTGCCGGCTGATCTCGTCCCGGCTCATGGTGTATACGCGTACCTCCGGAAAGAAGCTTACCACCCGCCTTTTATGTCCCTCCACCGCCCGCTTCATCGCCGGGAGGCAGGTCTTCCGGTACAGGGCATGGAGGGGCTCGAGCATTCCCTCGCTCAGGGAGGGGATCACCACATCGTATCCCTCCGCAACGTCCACCATGTGCCTGATAAGGGATGGCCGGATGAAGGGCATGTCGCAGGCGGAAACAAAGGCCAGCTCGTGGCTGGTTTCCAGGAGGCTCGAATAGATGCCCACAAGCGGGCCCTTATGGGGAATGATGTCCCTCACCGTCCGTATCCCGGTGAAGGCATATGCAGGTGGATCGTTCGTTGAGATGAGGATCTCGCCGAAGATCTCCCGGTAGGTCTCGATGATCCATTCGATAAGGGAGTTCCCGTTCATCCTGGTGAGGGCCTTGTTCCCCCCGAAGCGGACCCCCTTGCCCCCGGCCAGGATGATCCCGGTCATCCTGGAAGGATTCACCTTCCCGGGGGCCTTGCTGAGAAACCGGCCTTCCAGGTAATCCGCAAGCCTCCCTGCCTCCTCGAGCCCGAAGCGGGGCACGGAAACCTCGACCTCCGCATCGGTCACAAGGGCGATCAATGTATCGTCATTCGCACACAGGATCTCCCGGTGCGGCCCCCCCCTCCTGAACACCTCGATCTTGGGTTTCCCCTCCCTCTTGTATCCTTCGGTGATCACGATGTCCATGTCCCCGAAATACCCGGAGACGATCTGGTCGATGCTCAGCTCCCGCTCCACATCCCGGATGAAGGCAAACCCCGAAGGGGAGGAGAGGGCTATCGCTTCCGCGCCGGCCTGCTTGTGCCTGCGGGAGTCCTTTCCCTCATGATCCAGGTCGAATCCGTGCGCATTGTGCTTGATGGTGCCCACCCGGTATCCCCTCCGGGTCAATTCCGGCACCAGCTTTTCGATCAGGGTGGTCTTCCCGCTGTCGCTCTTCCCCACCACGGAGATCACAACCGGCATGTCACAGTCCTCGCACCATGTATAAATTAAACAATATCATCAAGATATACACCCACTTATACCATAAAACCCTCAAAAAGGCCATTCCGGAATGGAATTCTCCCCTGACATCCTTCGGGACTTTCCTCATTGTGCTCAAACCGGACACGATGACCCTCATCGGCTGGCCGGCGGCCCATCCTTTGGATTCAGGTACGATTTGAATGGCATCAACGTGTTGATAAAGCCGTTCGAGAATATATACTAAATATATACGCCTTAATGGGGGTATGCTCGTATGAAGATACATGTAAAAGAAGCACGAGGCAAATTAAGCTTTCTCCTTATCACCCGGCGCGGCAAGGATGTCGCATATCTTGTAAGATCAGACAGTTGCGCAAAGAAATTACCGTCATTAAAGAAATTTCGCTCTTCTATAAGGATAAAGGGGGATCCTGTGAGCAAGGTCGTCACAAATAATAGAAAGAGAGAACGTTATTAATGGCTTTTCATTCAGGAAGGGTAACATAAAAGATTTTGCCTCGTCTATTTGACTGTGTGCCAGATGGAACCAATTCCACCCCATCCATCCCGGATGGATAAGAAAGGGAGGTATTCAAGGGAGAAGGCCTTATTGATTCAAAATCCATCATAGATCAACCCCAACAAGCGGAGGGTCACAATCATGAGATGCATCCGCACGTCTCGGAGCATTTTCCATGCACCGATCACGGTGTATGTCATTGCAGCCTCATTTTTGATGGTATGTCTTTGTGCGGGCATAAACGGCAATGCCCAGGTGAAGTATCCCCCGTACCTCAACCAGTTTTCCGGCCTTGCTTATTCCTTGAATGCCTCCCCGTACGCATGGCAAAACAATACCTTCAATCGCGCCTCCCAGTTTTCCTCCTTGTTTAATACATACCAGTTCAATCAACCATTCCAAAACCAGTACACCTTTTCTTACCCCATGACCTACTCATTCGGATACAATGCCGGTCTGCAGGGGTATGCCGGGCCCTATGCGGGAAATCGTCAGTATGCGTCCCTTTCCCCTTCGCTCATGTATGCGTATGGCTATGCGCCTTCCTTGCCCATCCTCCATTCCTTCGGTCAGGGTTTCGGCGCCTATACACCGTGGAATTATTTCTATTCAGCGCCCTCGGGCCCGGTTTATACGCCTCAGACCGTTACACCGACGGTCAGGGCCAAGGAATACCTCGCCGTCATTCCCCGGGAATTGCACGCCGGAGAGGATGAGCAGGTCTCCGTTACACTCTTCGAGGAGGGAAGCCTTACCCGAAGGCGGGGCACGCACAGGGTAACCCTCACCCTCTCCAAGAACGGGGAGGAGATCCTGGAGACCGTTGAGTATATCTCGGGAAAAGGGAGCATACAGTTCACGGTCCCTGAGGTGGAGGAGGGGGAATACCATCTCACCCTCAAGGGGGATGACTTTGAAGGGAGCACCCAGGTGAGTGTGGTGGATGAGGTCCTCCTGTTTGTGCAGACCGACAAGCCCATCTACCAGCCGGGCCAGACCATCCGCATGAGGGTGATCAGCCTGGATACGGCACTCAGGCCGGTGAGCAGGGCAGCGGTGGTGGAGGTGAACGATGCAAAGGGGATAAAGATATTCAGGAAGCAGGTTGCTACCGATGAATACGGCATGGCCACCCTCGATCTTCCCATCTCCAGTGAGCCGAACCTGGGGGTGTGGAAGATTGTCGCGGTGTGCGAGAATGCGGACACGCAGCTCGACGTGCGGGTGGAGCGCTACGTGCTTCCCAAATACGAGGTCACGCCCGAGCTCGCCAGGGAGTGGTTCCTGGTGGATGAGCCGGTGACCGGCACGGTGAAGGCTGAGTACAGCTTCGGCAAGCCGGTCAGGGGCGATCTGGTGATCGAGGCAAAACGCTATGTGGGGGAATGGGAGGTGTTCGAGACCTTCACCACGGAGATCGACGGGGAGACCGCATTCAATATACCCGCGGTGGGGTATGTGGCCGGGGTGCCCGCAGCAGGGGGAATGGGGAATATCACCCTGGACTTCACCGTGAAGGAGCGGAACACCAATTACGAGGAGAAGACGAACCGGCTGGTGACCATTTCCTCCTCTCCGCTGCTGCTCCAGGTGATCCCCGAGGGCTCCGTATTCATGCCCGGATTGCCCTTCAACCTGCTGATCGTGACCACGACCCCCGATAATGCACCCGTTGACGCCCAGGTGACCGTGGGGATCACCTATGTCGACAGCTCGTTGAATACCATGTCTCAGCGGGTTGATACCACCGTGACGACCGCAGGGGGAAAGGCTCTTCTCACCATCACCCCGCCGGTGGAATGTGTGGCCCTCGTCTGCTATGCCGAATCAGGGGATGCATCCCTGACCAAGCCAGTCGAGGCGGGTTATTCACCATCCGGGAATTTCATCCACCTGGAGCAGATAAGCCAGGGTATCCCCCGGGTAGGGGAGAGTATCCGGTTCAAGGTCCATGCAACGAACGAGGCGTACCATTTCTACTACGAGGTGGTTTCACGGAACCGGGTGGTGTTCAGCGATTATACCGAGTTGCGGGAGATCTCCTTCATGGTGACACCTGCGATGGCGCCTGCGGCAAAGATCCTGGTGTATCAGATCCTTCCCACCAGCGAGGTGGCTGCCGACTTTCTCCCCTTCGATGTCACGGCGGACTATCCTCATCAGGTGACCGCGGCGTTCGACTCCGAGGAGGTGAGGCCAGGAGACGACATCTCCATCGCCATCCAGACGGAGGGGAAGGCACGGGTCGGCATCGCCGCGGTGGACCGGTCGGTCTTTATCCTTGCGGAAAACAGGCTCAACCTCCAGCAGGTATTTGCGGAGCTCGAGCGGCTCTACATGGAACCCCAGGCGGAGCTGCACTCCTCTTCGGTGTACAATGAAGTCTACTCGAAGGGCGCGCTGGATATCTTCGAGGACGCCGGGGTTATCGTGGTAAGCAGCAAGGATGTGCCGCAGGGCAAGGGGTACGAGAGATACTGGTGGTGGAAAGGAGGGGGCTGGGGCGGTGGTCCCATGTTTGCCTTCAATGCTGCGCCCAATATGATGGAGGATGCCGACGAATTCGACAGCGAGCCCCGATCTACCTTCGATACGAGCAATCTCGCCCAGGTGGAGAAGGTGCGGCAGTTCTTCCCCGAGACATGGCTGTGGGAGGATCTTATCACGGACGAACAGGGAAACGCCGAAATCAATGCCGAGGCCCCGGATACCATCACCACCTGGAAGCTCCAGGCAGTGGCAATTTCACCACAGAAGGGATTCGGGATCGGCGAGGACGATCTGCGCGTATTTCAGCCCTTCTTCATCAGCGTCGATCTTCCCTATTCCGCCATCCGGGG
>JBLIRN010000026.1:0-42523 GCA_049472315.1 bacterium | reverse complement strand
ATGGGCGGTGTCCTTGCCATGTGCGCGGTGCTCTGACTCCTTCCCCTTTCAGCCGTTGTTTCGGGATTCTCCCTATCGGCGGCGGATGAGCCGCGAGACTCGCAGGTTTTGGCGGAGCTTGCTCCAGCCAAAACCGAGAATCGCAGTCGGCTCCATTGCCCTTGATAGGCGGAGCGCGAGCGGAGCCTAGCAAGGGTAATGGCGAAGCATCCGCCGCCGATAGGACGGACCGCTCGCTTGCGAGCGGTCCGTCCTATCAGTGCAATAAGTGGAAAGCTGTCCGCCATATTACCCCCTATAGACGGACTGGATTTCCACTTATTCTTATATTAAACGCAAAATATGGAAAATTCGCCCCTTCGCTGTCCACCTATTACATTTTTTCTTGTCTGTTTCCACATATTGCGATATTATATGATGGAATATGGAAAATCAAGAAAAAAACAAACCGAAATTCCACCCGAATCCCCGCCTGAATCTCATGGACCAGGTGCGGGAGGTACTTCGTTATCATCACTATGCCTACCGCACGGAGCAGACCTATTGCAAGTGGATACTTCGGTATATTTATCATTTCGGCGGAAAGACCCACCCAAACATGCTTGGGGCAAACGACGTGGAGCGCTTTCTATCCCATCTCGCAACCGAGGGACAGGTGTCCGCGTCGACCCAGCGGCAGGCATTGAATGCGCTGGTTTTTCTCTATCGGGATGTCCTCGACAAGCCACTAGTCAATGAAATCGCGCCTGTCCGCAGTAAACGGAAGCAAAGGCCGCCCACCGTGCTCACTCAGGTGGAGGTCCAGCGACTGCTCGCTGCCATGGAGGGCAGGCATGCCCTCATGGCGAAGCTGCTCTATGGCGGTGGTCTGCGCCTGCTTGAGTGTATCCGCCTGCGCATCAAGGATGTGGATTTCGGCCAAGGCCTCATCTTTGTCCGGGGTGGCAAGGGCGGAAAGGACCGGACCACCATTCTGCCTCGGAACCTGCATGACGAAATGCAGGCGCAGATCGAGGCGGTGAAGGCCATCCATCATCAGGATCTTGAGGAAGGGTTCGGAGAAGTCTATATCCCTGAGGCGCTTGCCAGGAAATATCCAAAGGCGGCACGAGAGACCGGCTGGCAATGGGTATTCCCGGCAAGGGATCGATCCGTCGATCCGCGTTCGGGCAGGGAGATGCGCCATCATGTGCTTGAATCCGGGCTGCAAAAGGCGGTGAAACGGGCCGCAAAGCAGGCCGGGATCGACAAAAAGATCGGCTGCCATACCCTGCGCCACAGCTTCGCCACCCACATGCTGGAAAACGGGGTGAACATACGCGTGCTTCAGGAACTCCTCGGTCATGCGGACGTGAAGACCACCGAGATCTACACCCACGTCATGGACCGGGATATACAGCGACTGGAGAGCCCGCTGGACCGTTTGCCGGGCTGACCGCCGGTGGGGCAGGGTCTACCAGCTTCCGCTGGCCCCGCCCCCTCCACTGAGGCCTCCGCCGAACCCCCCGAATCCGCCGCCGAAGCCACCTCCGCCCCCGGACCAGCCGCCCCTGCCGCCGCCAGGGGGGAAGCCGATAAAGAGGAGCGGCCAGAGCCCGCTGCGGATGATGATAAAGAGGATAAAGAGTCCCAGGAAAAACATGAACAGGCTGCTGAGCCCGGACGAGCCCGTGGGCTCGACCCTGGCCTGGGTCTTGAAGGTGGTCCCCTCCGGGAACTCGACGTTGTATTCCTTGGTGATGAGGCGCATTATGGCCTCGGTGCCGGCGAGCACCCCCTGGTCGAAATCGCCCCGTTTGAATTCGGGGACGATGATGCTGCGGATGATCTGCCCGGCGGTGCCGTCGGTGATGGCGCCTTCCAGGCCGTAGCCCACCTCGATCCTCACCTCCCGCTCCCTGAGGGCGACCAGGAGGAGCACCCCGTTGTCCTTGTCCTTCTGTCCGATCCCCCAGGTCTCGAAGAGGCGCACCGCGTATTCCTCGATGGTGGAGGGGGCGATGCTCTCCACGGTCACCACTGCCACCTCCGCGGTGGTTGCCCTGTTCAGGGCGGTGATCAATCCCTCCAGGTGTCGGGTGGTCTGGGGAGAGAGGATCCCTGCCAGGTCGTTCACATACCCCTGGGGCAAGGGCAAGGAGGATTCGTTTTGGGCGTTGAGGGCGATTCCTGAGAAAAGGACGCACAGGATGCAGACGAGGAATACGAGAATGGTCACAGAAATAGAGATATGAACGGGAGGGCGGCGGGAGGGGTATTTTTCTGCAGGCCGGTGCTGGAAACCGCCTCGATTGGTTGTGTTCGAAGGTGATCTCAGGGGGTGCATGGCATTATGCCGCATCCGGGTCCTCCACGCTGATGCAGTCCACCTTGATCTGATCGATGTGCTTGGCGAGCGTGGTGAGATTGTCAAGGTAGCCCTCGAATATGCAGGTGATCATCCCCATGTCCGGTTTGGTGTGCCCCTTTTTGAGCTTCAGGATATCCAGGAACACCTCGTTGTCCAGTTGAAAGTCCTTGCACGCCCGCAGGATGATCTCCTCGTTGGACCGGGGGGGCTGCTGGGTGGGCTGTACGAGGCGGATGGTATTGCGCAGGACCGGGAGCAGGCTGGTCAGGGAGGCGGTGAGGAGTGCGGCGAGCGGCCGTTTTTTCAAACCCAGCTCCATGTATGACTGGCGCAGGCGAATCAGCTTCCCCTTGATCTGCTGTTCGCATTGCAGCCGCAGGTTCTTGAGGTCGATGTCGAGGTCTATGAAGGGATCGGTGCCGTAGAGGTTCACGTGTTTTTCCTTCATATCCAGGAATTCAATAGGGAATGCGTCCGTGGAGGTGGCGATATGCTCCGGGGTGAGGAGGAGCGGGGCGGCGATCCCCTTTTTTCGCGCCCTTTTCATCAGGTGGAGTAATGTCTGGAGATCCTCCAGATGCAGGGCATCGATCATGATCATCAGGTTGATATTGGATCGCTTGTGGATATAGTCTCCGACCGCGGCGCTTCCGTAGAGGCAGATGGAGCAGATCCTCCCGGGAAAACTCTGGAGGATGTGGTGGCAAAAGGGAACGACGTGTTCTCGGACCCACGGGTCCAGGTGGTCCAGGTTTTGTAATGTCTCATCCATTGCTGTCCCCTTTTTCGGGATGTGGTTCCCGGTGTAATTTCTTGCAGGTTTAATCCATAGCCACGCCGAAGAAACGGCAGAAATTTTCCGCAATCCTATCGGTGAGCTCCTCCACCGATATCTCTTTTATTGCCGCAATCGTGGAATAGACCTCCATCACGTAGGCAGGCTCGTTCCGCTTCCCACGATTTGACTGGGGGGCGAGGTAGGGTGCGTCGGTTTCCGCCAGGATACGGTTGATCGGAGTGGCCTTTACGATCTGGCGGAGGCCTTCCGCATTGGGGAAGGTGACCGGTCCTGCAAAGGAGAGGGTGGCGCCCCATGAGAGCAGCTTCTTTGCCTGATCGGCATCGCCTGAGAAGCAGTGGATCATGATTTTTTCTGGCGGCACCTCTTCCGATTTCAGGATCTTGATCAGCTCGGGATAGGCCTCACGGCAGTGGACGATGACCGGGAGGTTTCTTCGCGCAGCGATCCTGAGTTGCTCCCTGAGCGCCCCTTCCTGGGACACCGGATCGGAATGGTTGTAGTGGAAATCGAGGCCGATCTCACCGATGGCCACAACCTCCTGGTCTGCCCAGATGAAATCCTGGAGCCTTTCGTAGTGGACATCGGTCATATCCTTTGCCACATGGGGGTGGTATCCCATGGCCAGGAAGATGAAGCCGGGATACCGCATGGCGATGTCCACCTCCTTGAACATCTCTTGGGGTTCGGTTCCAATGCTGAGGATCGCCTGGAGCCCCTTTTCTTTTGCACGGGTGAGTACCTCATCCCGGTCCTGGTCAAAATCGGCATGGCTGAGATGGGCATGGGAGTCAATGGGACCAATCTTCATGGGTTCTCCTTTTTCACAAATAGTCCGCTCTTTCCGCCCGATTTCCGGACAAGCTCCACCTTCTGGATCGTCATTCCCCGGTCGATGGCCTTGCACATATCGTAGATGGTCAGGGCCGCTACGCACACGGCGGTGAGGGCCTCCATCTCGATCCCGGTCCGGTCGACGGTTTTTACCAGTGCCTCGATCTGCACGGTCGTCTCGTTCAAGGGTTGAAACTCGATGTGGATGGCGGTAATCGGGAGCGGGTGGCAGAGAGGGATGAGAAAGGCGGTGCGCTTCGCCGCCATGATCCCGGCAAGGCGTGCCACCTCGAACACATCCCCCTTGGCGATGTCCTTGTCCATGATCCTGCGAAGGGTGGCGGGCTGCATGGTCACCATTCCCCGCGCAAGGGCCGACCGGGCGGTGACCGGCTTTGCGCTCACATCCACCATCCTTGATTGTCCCTTTTCGTCGAAATGGGTCAGGTCTGCCATTGTTCCTGGTCGCTATGGTTGCAGGGTTACCGGATAGATGTAAGGACCCCGCTGGATCAACAGGAGCAGGCCTTCCTGCTGGCTTGCCGCCACGATGGCCTTTTTGAATGTCTCCTCTCCGTCGATGATCCGATTGTTTACCTGCCTGATGATGTCCCCCGGCCGTAAACCCGCCAGTGCTGCGGCACGCTTGGGAATCACCTCGATCACGATCACCCCCCTGCGATCGGCAAGGCGAAGCTGCATGGCATCCCGTTGGCCGATCTCGCGGAACCTGATCCCGAGCCAGTTCAGCGCCACCTCCTCCGCCACCCCCAGGGGGATCTCCGTTGCGGTGAGGGTGATCTCCCGGGTTTTCCCCTCCCGTATGATGGCCATCGGTATCGCATCACCCGAGGTGTATCCGGCGATGAGGGAGACATAGTCCTCCCGGGACTCGATGATTTGTCCGCCGATACTGATGATCAGGTCGCCCTGCTGGATCCCCGCCTGTGCCGCCGGGCTTTTCTCCAGGACGCGGGTGGCGATGACCCCCTCCTTGCGGGGCAGATCGAAGTATTTGACCATGTTCTGATCGAGGTCCTGAACAAAGATGCCGATCCAGGCCTTGTGCACCTCGCCGTAATGGATCAGGTCGTCCATGATCCTCTTTGCGCGATTGATGGGGATGGCGAATCCGATCCCCTCCGCCTCCTGGTAAATGGCGGTATTGATCCCGATGAGATCCCCCCTGATGTTGAGGAGGGGGCCGCCGCTGTTTCCCGGGTTGATGGAGGCGTCGGTCTGGATGAAGTCCTTGTACACCCGGTCCTCCTTGACCCGTACCGTCCGGTTGACGGCGCTCACCACGCCGGTGGTCACGGTGTGCGAGAGGCCGAAGGGGTTGCCGATGGCGATCACGGTCTCCCCGATCATGAGGTCATCGGATTTCCCCATCTTGACGTGGGGAAGTGCCTCCTGTGCCTCGATCTTTATGACCGCGAGGTCGGACTTGGGGTCCGCACCCACCAGCTTCGCCTCGAACTCCCTCTTGTCGGCAAGGGTGACGCTGATCTGGGAGGTCTTCAGGATTACGTGCTCGTTGGTGAGGATGTATCCCTCGGGATCGATGATGACCCCCGAACCGAGGCTTTGCTGCTTGTAGCTTCGCTGGGGGAACATGTTGAAGAAATCACCGAAGTATCGATCAAAGAAGGGATCCCCGAAGGGGTTGATCCGCTCGGTGAGGACCCGCTCGGTGCTGATGTTCACCACCGCAGGGCCCACCTTTTTGACGGTGATGACCACGGGGGTTTCACGCTGGGGAAGTTCATCGGGTGCAGGGTCCGCCTGGCAGGAAGGAGACACGACACTGCATGCAAGGATGAGGGCGATGATCAAAGATGGTATGTATCCGGTGCGCCTATGAGAAAAAATGAAAGACCCCCTTTTTTTCCTTTTTTGTTTCGTCGAGTTCTGCAAATTCATGCAGCAGTTCCTTCTGTCGCTTGGAGAGGTCGGTCGGGGTCCTGACGAGGATCCTCACGATCTGGTCTCCCTGGCCGTGCCTCTGCAGCCGGGGGAATCCGGCCTTCTTTATGGTGAAGGTTTCCCCCGATTGGGTCCCCTTGGGAATGGAGAGCATGTGCGCGCTGTTGAGGGTGGGGACCTCGATCTCCGTGCCCAGAGCGGCCTGGACCATGGAGATGGGGACCTCGCATACGATGTCGTCCCCGTGGCGTTTGAAGAAGGGGTCCTCTTTGACGATCAGGTGCACGTAGAGGTCCCCCGGCGGACCGCCGTTCATCCCCCGTTCCCCGGCTCCGGGGACCCTGAGCTGGCATCCGGTATTGACCCCCGGCGGGATGGTGATGCTCAAGGTGGTCTTTGCCGGGACGATCTTGCGTCCATGGCACTGCGGGCATGGATGTTCGATGATCTTGCCTGTTCCCCCGCACTGGGGACAGGTTGACTGGATGCTGATGAATCCCTGGGCGTGGATGACCTGTCCCTTTCCCTTGCACAGGGAACAGGTAACGGCCGAGGTGCCGGGCTTTGCCCCCTCCCCGTTGCAGGTGGGGCAGGATTCGTGCCGTTCGACCTGGATCTCCGTCTTCAGGCCGGCCGCTGCATCCCTGAATTCGATTTCCAGCGACTGTTCGATATCCATTCCCCTGCGGGCCCTGGTGCGTCCGGTCCCCCCGCGGAGTCCGAAGCCGAAAAAGTCGTAGAAGATGTCGCTGAAGCTGCCGAAGATATCGGTGGCCAGGTCATCGAAGCTGAATCCGGTGAACCCGGAGCTCTGGAGCCCTGCATGCCCGTAGTGGTCATAGAGGTCCCTTTTCCTGGGATCACTCAAGACCTCGTAAGCCTCGGATGCCTCCTTGAATTTTTCCTCCGCCTCCTTATTGCCCCTGTTGCGATCAGGGTGGTATTTGAGGGCGGCCTGGCGGTATGCCTTTTTGATCTCCTCCTGGGACGCACTCCTGGAAACGACCAGGATTTCATAGTAATCTTTCTTTATCATCGGCAGGTGCCAATCCTCCTGTAGGATTGATGAGAGAAGCCGCCATGCGGGCGGCATTTGCATATGTCGTCGGACAGTCCTATCCTTTAAAATCTTTGTTTAATATAATAGCAGCCCCCGGGAATGTCAAATGAGGGGGGATGGCACGGGCGGGTCGGTGGATTGAGGTTACTAACTCTAAGATAATGAAATCATTTTTCGGATTCAGGATATAAAGGGGATGAGGTAAGGAAAATATTGAATTATTAAACAATTAGTTGTACCATATAAGAATGGTTTTTCGGAAGGATTTCCATGGAGTCCCTCCGCCACCTTTTTCCCTTTTTTTGCTCTTGATAGGTGAATGGGGATCACAGGGCGCGCATGTATTCCCTGCACCGGCACGACCGTGATCATCGGCGGGAACGGATCACCCGGGCGTGCATGGTATTCCCCGGGGAAATGGCTGGGGAATGAAAAGGGGCTGGTTGACCGTCGAGACAGGGATGTTGTTGTTAATATCCTGATAGAATTGCGGCAAAATGATACTACTTTACAAATTGCCTAATAGTAATCAAATATAGACAATAAAAGCAGATTGTTACTATGAAATTATCCCGTGAACCCGGTGTCCGTTCCGTACCCTGGTGGCTCAGCCTCAGGGGCAGGCTTTCCCTGCTCTTCATTGCCTTCCTGGCAATAACCCTTACCAGCGTAAGTCTGGTTGCCCTCCATATGGTCAGATCCCATTGGATGAAGGTGGCGGGGGAGGAGAATCTTGCTTTGGCCAGTGACATAGGGCGCACAGTGGAATCGTCTATGGATTCGATTATTCGCGATCTGCTTTCCGTGTCTCCGATGTGGCCTGATGGGAAGGATCAGGTCTCCGGGGACCTGCGCGTTGTCCTGGAGGACCTTGTGCAGCGCAAAGGGGATATCCGGGTGCTCTCGGTTTTCGATCAACAGGGCAACCCCCTGTTACGGGTTTCTTCGCCAGCCTGGCCGGTTGATCCCGTGGGGGATGGGATGCGGGAGGATATCGTTGAATCCGTGATCCGGGGGAGCATATTCATCGGACAGGTCCTTCCCGCCCCCCAGGACCTGCCCGTGGTGGATATTTCGATCCCTCTTATCTCCATTGACCGGGATGAGGTCCGGGGAATCTTGACCGCAGTGGTGAGCCTGCAAAAGGTGTTCAGGGTGCTCGAGTCGGTGGATATCGGAAGGGGCCGGGAGTTTTATGTGGTCGACACCGATGGTTCCGTCATTGCCTACTTTTCCGGGGATCGCCGGGAGTCCGCCATGGATATTCAGGGACTGGTGCCTTTCTGGGGGATGGCGGGACATGTCAAGAAGGTCCGGCAGTACCTTTCCGGGATCAGTGAGGATCGGTTGCACGCCCCTCTCGTGTATGCGAACCTGCGCCGGCGGAAGGTGCTGGGGGTCCTCGCCGTGTGCCCTGAGCTTGCGTGGGGGGTGATCGTGGAGGAGGATGCTGCCGCACTGTTTGCACCGATAGTGCCGGTGCGTTATGGGATCATTCTCTTCGCCTCATGTATCTTTGTCATCGCCTCTGCTGCCGTGCTCCTTATCATCGGCTACATGACGGCGCCTCTGGTAAGGCTGTACCAATTTACCGAGGGCCTCGCCCAGGGGAGAGAGAGGTTCAGCACCGGGTGCAGGGACGAGGTGGGCAGGATAGGACGGAATCTCAACCGCCTGGTCAGGGAACTCTCCCGCGCAGGCGAACATCTCCGGCGCAGATACAAGGAGTTGGAGTCCATCAACCGGGAGTTCGAGGAGTCCTACGATCAACTGGAGGAGCTATCCGCACAGATCGAGGAACTGAGGGAAAGGAATCTGGAGCTTGCCGAAGACAACGAAGAGCTCGAAAACATCCTTTCCATCGTTTCCCATGATCTCAAGAGCCCCCTGTATATCCTCCAGGACTTTGCCGTCATTCTCCTCCAGGAGTATCAGGATTCCCTGAGCGATGACGGGCGGTACTACCTGGAGCGAATCAAGGCCAATGCGGAGTACATGGAAAGATTGATCCTGGACCTGCTGGAATTTTCAAAGGTGACGCGAATGAAAGGGGGATGGCGGGAGTATGCCGTGTCCGATATTGTGGGCCGGGCCGTGGAGGAGTTCCGAGGCACCATCAAAAAAAGGGGGATCGAGGTGCGGGTGGCCGAGGTGCTTCCAGTCTGTCTGTGTGATCCGGACAGGCTTCTGCAGGTTTTCATGAATCTTGTGTCCAACGCCGTCAAGTTCATCGGGGATACGGTGCGTCCCCAGGTGGAAATCGGCTACCGCGAGACCCCGAACGAGCATGAGTTCTTTGTTCGGGATAACGGCATCGGCATTGACAAGGAGCATCACGAAAAGATATTCGTTATCTTTCAGCGGCTGCAGGAGCTCAAGGACGTGGAGGGGACAGGGGTGGGGCTCACCATTGTGAAGCGGATCGTGGAGGACCATGGAGGGCGGGTTTGGGTGCACTCGCACCGGGGAGCGGGTGCCACCTTCTGGTTCACCATTCCGAAGAAAATCCCCTCCGATGAGGCGGAACAAAGGCACGACGGTGTCCTGAGGCATACGACTTCCTGAAAATATATGCCCTGTGGGCGCCGGTCCAATGGATTGAACATGTGAGAGGCGACAATGCCCGGAGGCAGAACATGCCCTGGACATGCATGTTCAATATTCCGAGGTCTGACCCCCTTATGTCCGGATTCCGAAACCGATGATCAATGCGCGTACACCATGTATCCCCGGCCTCCGGTCAGCTCCTTCACCCTTCCGGTAATCCTTCCAAAGAACGGGTAGGTCGCCTTCCACGCGCCCCTGATCGGATCCCATTCCTGGATGGCACTGACTGTATCCTCCGCACCCGGTTTGATCAGGGACTCCGCTGTGATCCCTCCCCCTTCCAAGGCAGGCAATGCAATAAGGGTCCGCCCGGGGGCGATTTCATCCTCCAGGATCGCTGTCAATGCCTCATGAGTCAGGGCAAGGGGATGGTATGCAAGGAGGTATCCCTCTTCCTGGGCACCTGTGGCATACAGGGGGTAGCCCCTCAGAGGGAAGATGTCAAAATTGTCCCCGGCCGGCTGATTTACCTGATTGAGATAGACCCTGAGGAATGACCCGGATGAAGTACCGGTGGGCGTCAATGCCATGATCTTTGTGACCGAAAGGGGACCCCCTTCTCCCTGGGCAGTGAGATTTGCCAATAGGGGGAATGCCTGGGAATTTTCAGGGGGAACGTATCCGGGATAGCCCATGATGTTGAATCCCGGTGAAAAGGTGACCGTGTTCTCATACACGCTGAGTCCCCTCAAGAGGCTGGCACGTTCACCCGACTGTTTGATGAGGTGGAGGTCGTAGGTGCCGGGAGGCAGGTCGCGGTGCAGTCTGAAATAAAGGCGGGTGGAGCTTACGGAGAGGGTCTCGGCCACTGCAGGGGCTGAAAAGATGGAGAAATAATTCTCGCCGTCTCCGCAATACAGCAACTCACCGAAGGATTTCACGGCGACCGCCCCGCCGGGGAGGTTGATGGGGGCAATGGGGATGATTTCACCCCCCGGGGAGAGGTAGTTGATCCATACACCCTGTTTCTGGCCTGCGGTATAGAGGAAGGGAGATTCGATATCGATTCCGTTCAGGAGCTCATTGTAGTCAACGGTCACGATCGGGACCGGGGCTCCGGGGTTGGTCACGTCGATGACCTCGATACCATCAGACCCATTGGTCAAGTAAATGTGATCCTGATATTTTTTGATGTTGCTGGCCATGCTGAACTGGGTGAGCTCATCTGATAACGTTAATGGAGACGAGGGAATATAAAAATCGATGATCCAAAGGCCTGCAGGGCCGTTCGCCACATAGGCGATCCCCTGGTCGAAGTCGATATCGGAGGAAAGTCCCCAACTGTAGTCGCTGTATGCGGACCCCTTGAGCAGGGGGGTCTTTGGTTTGGATATGTCGACGGATTTTACCCAGAACCCGAAGTTGGCGAGGTATGCATAGTTTCCATGAATCACAAAGGACATGATGATGTCGTTCAGGGCCAGGCTCCCCAGGGAAAGGGGCAGGGAGGGAATGGAGATGTCATAGGTCCTGAACCGGGTGGAATCGGCCAGATACAATGTATTGCCGCTCACCGCTGAGAAGGTGGCCGTCTGTGTGGTGGGGATGGTGGACACGATCTTGGGGAGCCGCGGTTGGGCGGTCTGGATCACCCTGAGCCCTGATCTGCCGTTGCTCAGGAAGGCGAAATCCTCCTTGCAGGCGATGGCCCATGGATAATCCCCGGTGGGGAACGATGCCAGGAATGCAGGATGGGTAAAGGATGGCGCCTCAACGATGCCCAGTCCGTCAAGGCCGTTTGCAACGAAGAGGTACCCGGGATAGGGTGCGATTTCCGTTGCATCGCCATGGGTGTAAATATTCCCGAATATCCGAGGGCTTTCCTTCCGGGCGAGGGTGATGATGTGAAGCCCTTTATAGCCGTTGGCGGTGACGGCAAAGGTGCCGGTGACATAGATGCCCTTGGTCTGTCCGGTAAGAAAAAGGCTTGCGATGATCTTCGGAGCGGCGGGGGTGACAAGGTCGGCGACATGGATGCCGAAGTCCAAGTCGACCAAGTAGAACATGTCATCCTTGATGGCGAGTTTGAGGATATTCGGCGCATTGCTCGGGATCTGTGTCATCTGGGAAAGATATGTGGGATTGTCCAGATTGCCCACATTGAAGATCTGTACTGCAGGGCCTATGGCCACGTAGGCAATGCTCCCATTGACCACGATATCAAGCGGGGTTCCGGATATGGGGATGCTCCCTCTGGGCTTGAGCTGGCCGTTCGTGATCTGTTCAATGATCTGGAGACCTGTTTGCCAGTTGATGGAAAAGATTGTGGTTCCCCGCACATAGAGGCCCTTGGTGGTCGGTGCAGGGAAGGAATAATTCGGTCCGCCGTTACCCACCAGAAACGGGTGTGTGGGATCGGCGATATCCGCCACCCAGATGCCGTAATTCAAATCGGCCATATAGAGGTATTTATCGGTGGGCCAGATCTGGGTGATGTTTCCGAATCGGTTATCGCTCAGGGTGCCCAGGATTACGGGTTGCTCGGGGGTTTCGATGTTCAGGATATGCAGTGTGGTGGTATCCTCGACCACATAGGCACGACTGCCCCGCACCTTGATGGCGCTTATCCGGGCCCCTTGGTCATATTTTTCAGGATCGATGGCGGGTACCCGCCACCTGGTCCGGGGCGGACTCCCCACCAGGACAACGGTGTCCTCTGATGAAAAACCCTGCCCGGAGATGGAGAACAATTCCTGTGAGGTCTGTAAGCTCACCGTTGGAGTAACCCCCTGCACCACGATATTTCCCGGAAGAGGGGAGGGCATGAGGATGAGCAGTATAATATACAGGGCACACCATATGCCCCTGTAAGAGGGTGAAAGTTGTCTCATTGTATGCAAAATCTTTCTGTTCAACGAATGAATGTCGTGTACTCACTCCCTGTCCACATGTACAAGAATTAAGTATATACAATAATTTAACATTATCTCATACTAAAAGATTATAATCCATACCTCGAGATTCAGGGTATTATCTATAAAAGACATGCAAATCCTGTTCTTTTGTACGATGCAATGACAGAGAAATTTATCCCGTTGGGATTGGCGGGTGTCAGGGGGAGGGGACGAGGAGACATTCCTCCACGTAAGGGGCCACGGCGTGCCTCATCTGATCCAGTTTTTCATTGGAATAGGGTACACGTCCAGCAAATGAGGAGTCGAGGGTGTTGTGGGGCGCAAAGCCTTGGAGCGTAAAGCGTCGTGCACCCTGGATTCGTTCCCCCATGCTGAGGAGATCATTCGTGTCCAGAAGCCCCGGACAGATGGTCACCCTGAATTCATAGTCGATGGCTCCCGCACGCAGTAGATCGATGCTGCGGCCGATGGCGGTGACATCCGTCCACACGCCGGTGCAACGGCGATAGCTGAATTCATTGAGCGGCGCCTTGAAATCCATGGCCACATAGTCGAGCATCCCATCCTGTATGAGTTGCTCGAGCACCTCAGGGCGGGAACCGTTGGTATCCAGCTTGATCTTCAGCCCGAGTGCCCTTAATTCCGCGATAAGGGCAGGGAGCCCGGAATTGATACAAGGCTCCCCGCCGCTTATGACGACACCGTCCAGCCAGTTTTCGTAGGTGTTCAGGTAGTCCCGAACCTCATCGAGCGGGAAGGTGACCAGCCTCTCCGGACAAAGAACCAGATCGCTGTTATGGCAATAGGGACAACGAAAATTACATGCGCCCAGAAATACGACGGAACTGATCATGCCCCGCCAATCTAAGAAGGATGCCTGGATAACGGCCTTGATCGCAGGGAGTTCTCCCCCTCTGTTAGCAGTGGTGCCGGGGTTTGATATCATTGTTCATCAAGACTGCCTTGACCTCGGCAAAGGTTGGTACGTCCCCTCGCCACTGGAGCAGTTCCCGATCATTCTCATCGATAACCAAAAGGGTCGGGGTGGAGAGCACGCCATGGTACGCTCCTTCTGCCAGGCCATCGGCGGTGTTGAGGTCGTACTCGTTGGTTTCAAAGCCTTCGGACACCAGATCGTGGTAAACCTGTTTCGCTGCAGGGCATTTCGGGCAATTTTCTTTCCAGAATAGCTTGATCGAGGACATAGGCGGCTCCCCCCCTTATTCATTATATGGTGGTTGGTGTGTATCTTTTATGGTCTCTTCTCTGTATCGATGATTCACGCCGGCAGATGCATGAAAACCATCTCATGTTATGGTGTTGATACGGTAACGATCCCTCAATTCTCCGAGTTTCCCTTTATTCCAACTGGATATCTTTGTGAAGTATCCGGTGATCCGGGTGATCCCCTCGACCTTCTCCGAGCCGCAAAAGGTGCAGGCCGGATTGAGTCCCCGTGTGGTTCGGTGGCATTCCGTACAGGTGGTGAATTCAGGGGAAAAGGCAATCTGGTCGTTGCTCGTATTTCGGAAGACCTTAACCACGAAATTGGCCAAAGACTCCTTGGAGGGGTGTGATTCACCCAGCCAGATATGCGTCAGGGACCCCGCCTCGATGAGGGGATGAAACACGCCTTCCTTTTTCACCCGTTCGATGGGATTGACGTCGGTCTTCACATTCAGATAGGTGGAATTGGTGTAGTAGACCTCACCCGCGGCGGCATTCCCCTGGAGGAAATCGTTTGCCCGGGGGGCGTAGTGCTTCTGGTCCAGCTTTGCAAATCGGTAGGCCGTGCTCTCGGCAGGGGTTTGCTCCAGGACGAAGTGCATGTTGTGTCGTTCCGAGAGTCGATCCGCCATGAGTTTCATGTGGGAGATGACCTTGAGCCCCAGCATGTAAGCCTCTTTGGATTGGTGCAACTCCTGTCCTATGTGAATATTCACCATCTCGTTGAGCCCTACCATACCGACGAGGTAGGAGGCCCGTTCCAGTCTCAGGTAGGGCTCACCGTCCTGTTTCATGGTAAGGAGTGCAAGCGGTCCCGTTTCCCCCAGGGAGAGGAGTCTTTCGATGAAGACCCGCTTTTGCATGTGGGTCTCTGCCGCAAGCTCCATGAGTTCGGTGAGACGGGAAAAGAGGATGGCGTCATTCCCCTCCGCCTGAAGGGCGATCCGAGGGAGGTTGAGGGTGACGTTTTGCAGGGCGGAGTAACGCATCTTCCAGGGATACTTGGCATCCAAAAGGTCCGAATCCTTTAATTTGAAGCTAAGCCTGCAACATTCCGAGATCTTTGCCGTGTCCCCGCGATCGAACACGAAGTAGGTGTTTCCCTTTTCCGATGCAATGTCACAGATGTGGAGGAGGAAATCCTGGTGCCCAGGGGTCTTGAAGAATTTTTCCGTAAGGTGGACCAGGGGCTTGGGAAAGAAGAATGGACGTCCCGAACCATCTCCTTCTTTGTAGACGTCGAACAAGGCCCAGGCAAAACGTTGCGCATCGTGGATGTATTCCGAATAGGTCTTGCCTGTGTACTCCCCCCCAGGGCCGATAGCCGGGACGTCTTCAAAATGCTTTGGCACCTCCCAGTACAGATTGATATCGCTGAAAATGGCCTGTCCGCCTCGAGCAACCGCCTGCTGTGAGAATTCGAAGATCATGATCTGGGCGAGCTGACGGACATCGCGGTCTGAGAGGTCCACGAGGTACGGTGCAAAGAAAAGATTCACTGCATCCCATCCGATGGCGCCGGCAAAGTGCCCCTGAAGACTGGCTGCAAATTTCACCATATGGGCCAGCAGGACCTCGGGATGTTTTGCAGGCTTAGCTATTGAGAGCGCATTGGGAAGGTTGAGACCGAATTTTTTGACATATTCCAGGGATTGGCCTGAACAATACGGCCTGTCACAGAACCCCAGGTCATGGATGTGTATGTCCCCGCGCATGTGCGCATCAGCCACTTCCTGGGAAAAGACATTGAGGAGTGCGTATTCCTTCTTGATATTTTCGGCAAGGGTAAGATTGGTGGCCTCAGGGCCGTGAGGCACATTGGCGTTTTCCTTGTTATGGTGCATGATGAGTTGATCGACGTCATACAGCGGCATTCCCAGGCGGGTGTGCATGAGGCGCGCCCGTTCCAGGCCATACTCGATCAGTTTTGCATCGACCATCTCCCGGATGAGCGGTGCGGTGATGATCTTGATGCGGGAGGACATGATTTGATGTTCCACTTCCCGGCTGATGTGGTCTGCGGTATCGGTGTCGATATAGGTCTCCCTGATGAGGGCCTCTACAATCCTGCCCCTGTCCCACGAGACGAAGTCTTCCTCCGATGTTCGGACAAACAGGGAAAGATCGGTGGTTTCCGAATCCGAATAGGGGAACTGTCTGATCTTCTTTTCCTGAGAAGTCACTGACGATTGATTCGTGGCATTCAATTCCACCTGTTGTAGAGAATCCATAATTCCCTCTCCCCCCCCCACTGTGTGGCATGACGTGACCCCCTGTCCGTTGGAATAGGGCGTCGAGAATTCAGGTTGTGAAATCCTGCGGCTGGCGATACTACACTATTTGGTAGTGTGGAAATACTACTCCACAATATATTGTGTTGTCAAGGTATGTTTCGTCCCTTTAGAAGGGTGAATGATCACATTTTCTCTATTTTTCTCTCATGAGCTTTCTTATTCTCCCATCCATTCATCTTTTTCCGGGCACTTCTTTTGGGTGATATTCACATAAGAAGTCATAAAATAAGGCCTCCGCGCCCCTCGACCCGTTTTGATCTGTGGATAACTTTCCTCGTGTGATGAAAGCCCGGGCCTATGTCTTGGTACAGGAGGGTTAGGTTAAGCCAACTATTTGTATAAAAGTATATTACAAACATTGACCATCTTGTGAGCAATATGGTATCCCCCCTGTGTTTAAAGCGGGCGGGGATGGTTCCGTCATGGTTATCCACTGGTTATCCACACGTTTTGTGGAAACTCTCATTAAGAAATTGAAAGAGTATACTTTTTCGATAATAAATAACTTATTTTATAAATAGATTTTTAATTCAATTGCTTGCGGACGAATAACGGCATTATGGTATCCTTGAAACTGATGATGCCACAAAGGGCGATTGCCGCGTTATCGAAACTACACCGCTCCATGGGCGATAGACAATGGAGGCATGCATCCGAATCACCAAGTTTCGCTTGGGGGAATGGGGAGAAAACCCTTGTGTGTATTTGAAAGTCGTGACGATATATGATAATGTGCATTCTTGCATCTGTGTCGTATCGCGGAATCCCGTATTCGTATACCAGACAGTACCGCTACCAGACAGTACAGCCATGATCCTTCGATTACAACGAAGGCTTAAATTTTATAAAAAACAAATAATTATCTGTAAAGTAGCATAAAATTTTTTAAAGAAGACCCGAGATAATGTATTAACCGGATACCTAACATTTTGGGAAGTTGGAAAGAGAAAACGAGACATGGTCTTTAATCTGATACCTAACATATTGGGAAGAGTTGATAAAGGGATACCCGAGATAGTTTTTGACCGGAGACCTAACATTTTGGGAAGAGAGAAAAAAAACGAGACATAGTTCTTAATCTGATACCTAACATATTGGGAAAAGAGGTTGGAGGGGAAGAGACATGGGGGAGATCGTCGGCGTTCAGGCAAGGGAGATATTGGATTCACGCGGAAATCCGACCATCGAGGTCGATGTTTTCATCGATTCTGGTGACATCGGGCGTGCTGCCGTACCTTCGGGTGCCTCGACCGGGGAGCGGGAGGCAGTGGAACTCAGGGATGGTGATAAAAAGAGGTACCTGGGGAAAGGGGTGACTACGGCGGTCGAAAACGTCAACGACACCATTGCGGACAGGATCATCGGACTGGAGTCGAGCGATCAGGTCTTCCTCGATCAAACCCTTGTCGAGCTTGACGGCACGGACAACAAATCAAAGCTGGGTGCAAACGCCATCCTCGGGGTATCTCTGGCTGCGGCCAAGGCCTCTGCCATGGAGGCGGGCCTTCCCCTGTATCAGTACATAGGGGGGGTGAACGCCAAGGAACTCCCCGTTCCCATGATGAACATCCTGAATGGCGGCTCGCATGCCGACAACAACGTGGATATCCAGGAATTCATGATCATGCCGGTGGGCGCCTCCTGCTTTGCTGAGGCCCTCAGGACCGGGGCGGAGGTCTTTCACCATTTGAAAAAGATTCTGAAGGGCAAGGGATTGAATACCGGGGTGGGGGATGAGGGGGGCTTTGCCCCTGATCTCGGTTCCAATGAGCAGGCCCTGGAGGTGATCATGGAGGCCATTACCCAGGCGGGGTATGAGCCGGGCAGGGATGTGTACCTTGCCATCGACGCCGCTGCGAGTGAGTTCTATGAAAAGGGGAAGTATATGCTCCGTGCGGAGAAGAACCCGGAGCGCACCGCAGAGGAGATGATCCGTTTCTACGACGATCTGGTGAGCCGCTATCCCATCATCTCCATCGAAGACGGCCTGGCCCAGAACGATTGGGAGGGCTGGGAACAGCTTACCAGGCAGCTCGGGAAGCGGATACAGATCGTGGGGGACGACATCTTCGTCACCAATACCCGAATTCTCAAGGAGGGAATCGACCGGGGTGTCGCGAACTCCATTCTCATCAAACTCAATCAGATCGGCACCCTGACGGAGACCCTCGATGCCATTGAAATGGCGAAGAGGGCCGGATATACCTGTGTTGTATCCCATCGTTCCGGAGAAACGGAGGACACCACCATCGCCGACGTGGTGGTGGCAACCAACGCCGGTCAGATCAAGACGGGATCGGTGTCCAGGAGCGATCGTATCGCAAAGTACAATCAACTTCTCAGAATCGAGGAGGAACTGGGGGAAGTTGCCCGTTTTCGCGGGATGGATGTCTTCTATAATCTCAAGAAGGGTTGATCAGACATCACACCATGAGAACACTCGGCCCCGGTCCTGGAAGCACAAGGCCCTCTGCGAAGCCAAGAGGGAAAGACAAGAAGAGGCAGCGTTTTGAATACTGGGTCATCTGGCTCCTCTTCCTTGCCCTTTTCTTTATCGTCTTATCCATCTTCGGTCAGAACGGCCTCCTCCAGATCGGCGAATTGAAGCTGGTGCGAAAGTCCCTGATCAAAGAGGTCGTTGCACTTCAGGAGGAAAACGATGCCCTCAGCAAGGAGATCCAGGGACTCAGGGAGGATCCCTTTGTGATTGAAAAGGTGGCGCGGGAGGAACTGGATCTGGTTCGTCCCAACGAGGTGGTCTACCATTTAATTCCCTTGTCCGAAGAATCAGAAAGGGGAGAATAGGCAATGGCGCGCGTGCTGATTACCGGGGGTGCCGGGTTCCTGGGGTCCCATCTGTGTGACCTCTTTCTGGCGCGGGGACACGAGGTTATCTGCATGGATAATCTCATTACGGGCACCATCGAAAATATCGACCACATCAGGTCGGAACACTTCCTGTTCATCAAGCAGGATGTAACCAACTACATCTATATCGACGGACCGGTCGACTATATCCTGCACTTCGCCAGTCCGGCCAGCCCCATCGATTACCAGGAACTGCCCATTCAGACCCTCAAGGTGGGCTCCCTCGGCACTCACAAGGCCCTCGGGCTGGCCAAGGAAAAAAAGGCCCGCTTTCTCCTTGCCTCCACCTCCGAGGTGTACGGAGACCCTCTCATTCATCCGCAACCCGAGGATTATTGGGGGAATGTCAATCCCATCGGCCCTCGGGGTGTCTATGACGAGGCAAAGAGGTTTGCCGAGGCCCTCACCATGGCCTACCATCGCTTTCACGGGGTCGATACCAGGATCGCCAGGATCTTCAACACCTATGGCCCTCGCATGCGCTTGATGGATGGGCGGGTGGTGCCGACCATGATCGCCCAGGCCCTGAAGGGTGAACCCCTTACGGTATTCGGCGACGGTAAGCAGACACGAAGCTTCTGCTTTGTGGAGGATCTGGTGGAGGGGATCTATCGGCTCCTCATGTCAGACTGTGTGACACCCGTGAATCTGGGCAATCCAAATGAGATGTCCATCCTTGATTTCGCCTTTCTCGTGAAGGACATCACCCGTTCGAAGACCGAGATATCATTCCTGCCGCTTCCGGTCGATGATCCCAAGGTACGGCAGCCCGACATCACCAAGGCCCGGGAACGGCTCACGTGGAGTCCGAAG
This sequence comes from bacterium, assembly GCA_049472315.1. Classification (GTDB taxonomy): domain Bacteria; phylum SZUA-182; class SZUA-182; order DTGQ01; family JAFGSM01; genus JBLIRM01. Next base: position 22,890 of record JBLIRN010000026.1, on the reverse strand, counting down.
GTCGACATGAAGACCGGCCTCAAGACAACCATCGAGTGGTATAAAAAGAGACTATGACATTGCAAGAGGAAAACTGACATGAGGATTCTGGTGACCGGGGGCGCGGGGTTTATCGGCTCGCACTGTGCGGATGCATTTCTGCAGGCAGGCCACGAGGTGGTGATCCTGGACGATCTCTCCTCCGGCAGGAGGGAGAATATCCCCGAGCAGGCCAGGTTTCATCACCTGGACATCCGGGATGAGCGGGTGAGGGATGTGGTGGCCGAGGAGCGGCCGGACGTGATCTGTCACCATGCGGCCCAGGTGAGTGTCCGGATTTCCGTGGATGACCCGGTTCTCGACGCGGAGATAAACATCATCGGAGGGATAAAGCTCGCCGGGTACGCCATGGAGTTCGGGGTGAGGCGGTTCATCTTTTCCTCCACCGGCGGCGCCATCTACGGAGAGCAGGTGGAATTCCCGGCCACCGAATCACACCCCACCCGGCCGCTGTGTCCGTATGGTGTGGCCAAGCTCTCCTTCGAAAGATACCTTGATTACTACCATCAGATCTTCGGGCTCAATTATTGCATCCTCAGGTATTCGAACATCTATGGTCCCCGGCAGGATCCCTTCGGGGAGGCAGGGGTGGTGGCGATTTTTACGGAGCGGTTCCTGGAGGGAAGGCAGCCCGTCATCAATGGTGACGGCGAGCAGACCAGGGACTTTTTGTACGTGGGTGATGTGGCCAGGGCGAATGTGAAGGCCCTGGACCTGGAGGGAAGCCATTGCATGAATATCGGCACCGGGCAGGAGACCTCCATCAACGCCATATTTCGCCTGCTCAAGGATCTTACCGGCAGTGCCATGGGGGAGAAGCACGGACCGGCGAAGATGGGGGAGCAGCAGCGCAGCGTGATTGCACCCCGGCTGGCACAGGAGCGGATGGGATGGAGACCGGAGGTGTCCCTCAAGGAGGGGCTTGCCCGGACTGTTCAATATTTCAGGGACAGGCTGGAGAAGGGGTGAGGTAGTGGGACGGAACATGGAGCCGAATGCCACCCAGATCATGAACGAGACGCAGATCAGAGGCGCGGTCCGCAAGATGGCCGGCCAGATCGTGGCGGATTTCTCCCCCCTGGAAGGGGTGGTGATGGTGGGCATAAGGACGCGGGGGGCGGACCTGACCAGGCGCCTGGTTGGGGAGATCGAATCCCTGAGCGGGTACCGTATGCCCATCGGTTTTATCGACACCACCTTTTATCGTGACGACGTCTTGACCTCCGGACCCAAGCCGGTGATGAAGAAAACGGAGATACCCTTCGATCTTACGGACCAGCGGGTGATCCTGGTGGACGACGTGCTCTATACCGGCCGCACCATTCGGGCGGCACTCGATGCGATTATGGATTTCGGTCGTCCCCAGTGCATCAGGCTTGCCGTATTGGTTGACCGGGGACACCGGGAGCTTCCCATTCAACCCGAGTATGTGGGAAAGCGGCTGGAGACATCCAGGGACGAGTCGGTTCAGGTGCGACTCGCCGAGGAAGGGGAGAAGGACAGTGTCTTCATCCTTCCCTATCCGGAAAGGGTTACCTGGTAAATGATGGTGGTATCCCAGGAGGGAAAATTCAACCGCAAGGATCTTCTGGGGATCGAGGATCTCACCAGGGACGAGATCACACTCATCCTCAATACCGCGGATGCATTCAAGGAGGTGCTGACCAGGGATATCAAGAAGGTGCCCACCCTGCGCGGGAGAACCGTCATCAATCTCTTCCTGGAGCCGAGCACCCGTACCAGGACCTCCTTCGAGATCGCAGGCAAGCGCCTCAGTGCGGACACCATTAATATATCCGCCCAGGGGAGCAGCCTGGTCAAGGGGGAGAGTCTCATGGATATGGCAAAGAACCTGGAGGCCATGAACCCCGATATCATCGTCATCCGCCATTCCGCTGCGGGCGCACCGCACATGCTGGCCAGGATGTGCCGGTTTTCGGTGATCAATGCAGGTGACGGCCCCCATGAGCACCCCACCCAGGCGCTCCTCGACATCTTTACCATCAGGGAGAAGAAGGGGAGGGTGGATGGACTCAAGATCGCCATTGTGGGTGACCTGACCCACAGCAGGGTGGCGCGGTCGAATATCTTCTGCCTCACCACCATGGGCGCCCAGGTGAGGGTCATCGGGCCGCCCACGCTCATTCCCCCCTTCATCGAGGAGATGGGGGTGGATGTGTGCTTCAATATCGAGGAGGGTATCCGGGACCGGGATGTCATCATGATGCTGCGCATACAAAAGGAGCGTGAGAAGAGGAACCTGTTTCCCTCGATCAGGGAATATGCACGCCTGTTTTGCCTGACCAAGGAAAGGCTTCAGGGGGTATCGGAGGATTGCCTGATCATGCACCCTGGGCCCATCAACAGGGGGGTGGAGATCGACCCTGAGGTTGCGGACGGGCCGCATTCGGTCATCCTGGATCAGGTGACCAACGGGATCGCGGTCAGAATGGCCCTTTTGTATCTGCTTCTGGGAGAAAAATAATGAAGGGCATACTCTTCAGCGGTGGACGCGCTATAGATCCTGTGCATGGCGTGGATGCGGTCATGGATATCCTCGTACAGGGTGAACGGATCACCTCGGTCGAACGGAACATAACCCCTCCGGAGGGTGCGGAGGTCATCGATTGCTCCGGGCTTATCATCTGCCCTGGCCTGGTGGACATGCATACCCATCTCAGGGAGCCGGGCCGGGAGGACAAGGAGACGATTCGAACCGGTATCGCTGCTGCAGCGGCAGGCGGTTTTACGGCAATCGCCTGCATGCCCAACACCACCCCGGTGAATGACAATGCATCCGTGACTGAATATATACTTGGAAAGGCCCAGGAATGCAATTCGGTGCGGGTTTTGCCTGTGGGCTCGATCAGCAAGGGGCTCAAGGGAGAGGCCCTCGCGGATATCGGGGAATTGAAGGATGCGGGGGCGGTCGCCCTTTCGGATGACGGCCGTCCGGTGCGGAATGCCGATTTGATGCGGCGTGCGCTCGAATACGCCGGCATGTTCGACGTGCTCATCATATCCCACTGCGAGGATCTGGATATGGCGGGTGACGGCGTCATGAACGAGGGGAGGGTCTCGACCCGCCTCGGCCTGCCGGGCATACCTGCGGAGGCGGAGGAGATAATGGTGGCCAGGGAGATATGTCTGGCAAGGCTCACCGGCCGACCGGTCCATATCGCCCATGTGAGCACCGCGGGAAGTGTCCGTCTTATCCGTTTGGCCAAGCAGGAGGGTATACCCATCACCGCCGAGGTTACCCCCCACCATCTCTGTCTGACCGAGGAGGCGGTCACGGGATTCGATACCAACACCAAGGTGAATCCCCCACTGCGAACCAAGGCGGACCAGGAGGCCCTCATTGAGGGATTAAAGGATGGAACCATTGACGTCATTGCCTCGGATCATGCCCCCCATACCCTCGCCGAAAAGGAGATGGAATACATCTATGCGCCCTTTGGGATCATCGGCATGGAAACCGCGTTGCCCTTGATTCTCACGAACCTCTTCCACCAGGGTTTCCTTGACCTTGCCCGTATCGTCTTCGCCATGAGCATCAATCCCGCCGGGATCCTGCACCTTGATCGGGGGGGACTCATAGCGGGCTCGCACGCCGATCTCACGATAATCGATCTTGAGAGGGAATGGGTCGTCGATGTACGTTCCTTCAGGTCAAAGGCGAGAAACTCCCCCTTCCACGGCCGGCATCTGAAGGGATGTCCCGTGATGACCGTTTGCAGCGGACGTATCATCTTTCGAGCACAATGAGCGTCAGGGCCCCGCTGCCCAGGTATGTTCTGAAACTATCCAGCCAGGAAAACAGATTCAATGACGTGCGCCCATCAGGGTCGCGCGGTACCCATATGACCGGTGCAGACAATAAAACGGCGGGGTTTACGAACAGGTCATATTGAATGGGGTACCTCTCTATGCATGCAATTTTATGCATACATTGAAGATTCTTGCAGGGCAGTGCAAAATAACTATGAATTTATAAAAATTTTTATAAGTATGTAAAGGCGTACATTATGCCTTGTGAGAGGAAATGCTTTTTACGCCGCTCCGATTTCTCCACATTCACAGCGGTTCATCCCGTTAATCTCTGCGGGTTTAATTCCCCTCGCCTTGGGGAGACCCACAAGAATTCCTTTTAATACCCTGTTGTCTGCGGCGGGACAGTTTATTCATTTTCCGGATATGGAACCGGTTGCCGTGATGCCTGGTTATGACCCGCCTTTCCATCTGTACATACATCATTCATGAAACATTGCCGAGGAAAGTCATATAATTTTTTGTGTCCCTGCAATAGTTGCTTGATTTTTGGCTATTACTCAAAAAAGTATATGAGAGTTAGTACTATAAAGATTGCACAATTATTAAGAATTATATATAATTATATCATGGGTGAGAAGACTCTTAAACCTATGGAATCTAATAACTCTATGGCATGCGGTTATTGAAGAGAGATCAAGGTCTCTGAATCGATTGCGGGGTTTTATTAGCGGGTTCTTTCAGGAGCGCGAGATGATCGGATTAATTTTCAATAAGAGAGAGGAAAAGATCAAGATTATCATAATGAGTCTCCTCGTCGGGGTATCAATGGTCTCGACCTACTATTTCCACCTTGTCTTTCATACCTCCGTGATGTTCACCCACTTCTTTTATGTCCCCATTATACTTGCCTGCATATGGTGGAAGCGGAAAGGGATACTCATCTCCCTCTTCCTGGCGGGCAACCTGCTGTTCAGCCATGCGTTTTATGAATGGCGCATGGTGGACACCCACGATATCCTGCGGTCCATCATGTTCGTCGTGGTAGCCATTCTGGTGGTGGAACTCAGGGAGAAGAACGAAGTGGCCGAGGAGGAGGCGAGGCTCGCATATGAAAAGATCGATCAGATATTCCGCACCACCGGTAACGGTCTGCGCGTGATCGATAGAAATTACAATATGCTCCAGTTCAATGACAGTTTCCTGGGCATGCTGGGGATATCACGCGATGAGGTTGTGGGAAAGAAATGCTATGAGGTGTTTCGTGGTCCCCTCTGCCATTCCGACGGGTGTACCCTGAAAAGGGTCCTGGATGGTGAGGAGCGGGTGGAATGCGACATTGAGAAGGAAATGACCGACGGCTCCAAGATCTTTTGCATTCTCACCGCCACCCCCTTGCGGGGACCGAATAGCGAAATAGTCGGGATTGTCGAGGACCTGAAGGATATCACCGACCGCAAGCTCGCCGAGGAGGCGCTGCGAGAGAGTGAAGAGCGCTACCGGTCGTTTGCGAAGAATTTCAAGGGCATCCTCTTTCAGGCGAATATCGACTTCAAACCGATCTTTTTCCATGGGGCGGTGGAGGCGATTACCGGATACACCGAGGACGATTTCATCGCCGAAAGCCCGCGCTGGGATCAGATCGTCCACAGGGATGATCTCCCCAAGATTTATGAGATATCGAGAAAACTCAGGACGGTTCCCAATTATTCGGTGGAGAGGGAATACCGAATCCTGTGCCAGGATGGTGAGATACGTTGGGTGGAAGAGATTATTCAAAATATCTGCGATGAGGAGGGGAGGCCGATCCTGATCCAGGGGGTGCTCTACGACATCACCGAGCGCAAGCACACGGAGCAGGCCCTTATGAAGAGCGAGGAGCGGTTCCTTCAGGCCCAGAAGATGGAGGCGATCGGGAGGCTTGCCGGAGGCATTGCCCACGACTTCAACAACCTCCTTACGATCATTACCGGGAACAGCGACCTGCTCCTGGACGAACTCGACAAGCATGATCCGATACGAAACGATCTCGAGGAGATTTACAAGGCCGGTGAGCGGGCAACGGCCCTGACGCGCCAGTTGCTCGCCTTCAGCAGAAGGCAGATGCTCCAGCCCAAGGTGCTTGATCTGGATGCCGTGGTGAGCGAAACCGAGAAGATGCTGAGGCGGCTCATCGGGGAGGACATCGAACTGGTGGTCATCCATGGCCCGGCACTCGGGCGTGTGAAGGCCGATCCCGGCCAGATCGTGCAGATCGTCATCAACCTGGCGGTCAATGCCCGCGATGCAATGCCCAAGGGGGGAAGGCTGACCATCAAGACGGAGAATGTGATTCTGGACGAGGAACAGTGCCGGCTCATTCCGGAGAGTCGTCCGGGCGGATTCATCTGCCTCACCTTTGAGGACACCGGGGTGGGAATGGACAAGGCAACCCTGAGCCAGATCTTCGAGCCCTTTTTCAGCACCAAGGGACCGGGGGAGGGGACGGGGCTTGGTCTTTCCACGGTGTACGGGATCGTCAAGCAGCACGACGGATTCATCAACGTTTACAGCGAGATGGGACAGGGCTCAACCTTCAAGATATACCTGCCGATCCTCTCGGTGAAACAACAGGGGAAAAGCAAACATTCCTCTTCCCTGGAGCAATTTCAGGGGCATGGCGAGAGGATCCTTCTCGTCGAGGACGAGGAGGGGGTGCGCCGATTTGCCAAGAAGGCCCTCATCAAGAATGGTTACATCGTCCATGAAGCCACCAACGCGCAAGAGGCGCTCTATCTGTTTGAAAGGGAGAAGGGGAATTTCAACCTTGTCCTGAGTGATGTGGTGCTTCCCGATCAGAACGGCATTCAACTGGTGGACCAGCTTCTTTCCAGGAATCAGGAACTCGTGGTACTGCTAAGCAGCGGATACAGCGATCAGAAATCCCAGTGGCCCTTGATCTATGAGAGGAATTTTCAATTCCTGAAAAAGCCGTACAATACCCTCAGCCTGCTGCAGGCGATAAAGGATGCCCAGAAAAAGGGGAAGAACCCGGACAAGTGAGGGGCATGACGAATAGTTCCCGGTAACCCGGCAGTGGTTGCTGCGGATCGAGTGCCGAGGCCCCCGACACCCCTTTCTATTCCCTCTGCCTCATCTGTTTCATGCGCGTCTTCATGAGCGCGGTCCTGCAACATCCCTCATTGATAAAAGGCCATGCTGGCAAAGGTGACGATGGAGCCCTGGTTGTCGACGGCTGCGTGGTCATGATCGAGAAGCATTCCCCGGGAGGGGGGAAGAAGGTCCAGGAGGGCCGTCAACGGAGGATATCCGCATATCCTTCGCGCATCGTGATCCTTGAGCATGGAATCCTGAAATCCCTTCCGATCCTGTTTCGCGAGTATGTCAAGAAGTTCACGGTCCTTCCGGAAGCAGTGCTCCCTGCCCTGATAATCCAAGGCCCGGGGATCTCCGAACTTCGGCCCAAGATGGGCAAGATCCGCGCTTGCAATCAGGCACACAGGGTTATCATATGCATCGATGGCCTTGGCCACGGACTCGATGAAGGAGTGGTATACCTCCCGTTCGGGTCCGGCCTCCGCCAGACAGCCGGGGGGAAATGAGCACAGGATGGGACAGATGCGCAACGGCGGCCATGAAGCACCGAACCGTTCCCATATGAACTGAAGAAAGAGCACCTGGAACTCGATGGTATGTTCGGAACGGTGGAGAAACTCCTCTGAATAGAGCCCTCCTCTAAAGTGTTCCTCAATAAGTTTCATGAATCCCTCGTCACACGGTGTCGTCCCCAGCGGGGTCTGGAAGGATTTCGCCGTAAGCGCAAACAGCCCCTCCACCCCCGCATGGCAGGTCCCCAGGATAATGAATAGGGCGGGCACCGGCGAGGATTGGGACAGGGCGGCGTATGCACGGGCAAAGCAGGGCCCCCCGGATGCAAGATCGATATGGGGGGCGACGAGACCGCTTATTTTCCCTGAATGATTCCCTGCCGGGGGAAGGCCGGGTCCCTTTGGGGGCGGGAAATACCCCTCCAGTTCATCCCGCAGGGCGGCAGGGTCCGAGGAATAGCTCAACCCGGAGAAGAAGGGGGGCCTGAAGGGAGAATCGAGGAATCCCTGCCGTATCCTTTCCTGAAATTCCCGGAACCTCTCGGAGTCGAGAAAGAGGTAGTGATCCAGTTGCTGAAGAAATGCCATCAGGTCGTCACGAAAGAGCAGGTCTCCGTGGCAGCGGGTGTACTCCGCCTGGATGTCCAACAGGGAGTGGGTGCCGTCAAGGCAGGAAAGGAGGGGAACGAGGTGCCAGGGGATGAGGAGGGGCTTGTCGCTGATCCTCTGAGGATCGTGCAGGCAGCCCATCCGTTTTCCGTCGACCAGAACAGGGAAGAATTGAACCGGCCTCAATCGTGCATAATCCATGGTCAACCTCTGCGGTTCACAAACCGGCGCCGGAAGGCGCTCTCCTTTCCCATCGGGCGTTCATTGCACAATCTCCAGAAGCTCGAGCGGCTCACGGATCGTGAAGTCCGGGATGAGTTCCTGCCTGCGCCCGAAGCCGTACGATGCCCAGCAGGTGGCAATACCGGCATTTTTACCGGCGAGGATATCCGTGTAGTTGTCCCCGATGGTCATGGTTCCCTCCTGTTTGGAGGAGGATCGTTTCATGACCTCGAACATGGCATCCGGGGCGGGTTTCTTGGGCCACTCGTCATCCCCTGCAATGATACAATCAAATCTATCCAGAAGTCCGAGTCCCTCCAGAATCGGAATCGTGAATTCCCTCGATTTGTTGGTGACCACGGCAAGGAATCTGCCCCGCAACCGGTCAAGCAGTTCAGGGATTCCCCCGTAGCAGGTCGTGGTGTCCAGCAGGTGCCTTCGATAGTCGGCCTTGAAGATCGCAACCCCTGTTTCCACCTCTTCAGTGTGTCCTTCCATGGCCTGGGCGATCAAACGGTATACGCCCTCTCCGATGAGCCGGTAAATGGCCTCCAACTCCTTGGGCGGAAGATCAAGGCTGATGAGGGTCCGATTTACCGAATCGGCGATGTCCTTCTTTGAATCGACGAGGGTGCCGTCAAGATCGAATATGAGGGTCTTGATCATACCGTTCCTTTTTGTGGCTGCAACGAGGAGCGTAGTAGCTTCGCTTCGCTCCGCCCAACAAAGTTTTGTTGACGCATCCCCCTTCCCTTACGATATCGTGCAATTACAGTATCCTTTCATGCTCCATCATTAGGGGAACTCGTGGGAAGTGTTCCTGGGCAAACGATCCGAATCGCGTCTGGCCGCTGTCCTCACCAGGGGACCTCGCCCCCGGACGGATGCCTTTCAGGCATTCGGGATGAGTGATTCGAGAGCGGAACTCCCGCACGTAAACGTGTCCTTTCAGAATATCACATTTTCATTCTGCGTAAAATAACGATTTTCAAAATGTACGGGCTTGACATTTAATGAATGTGGTATAAAATAATCCTGCTTAATAACGGATTTCTGTCGAGTGAACATGGAAAGGGGGTGAACATCTATGGCGTCCATATGGGCGGCACTTGGTGGTATTGTTGCGATATGTTTAGGGGCGATCGGGCTTGTATACTGGTGGTCATTTTTCTTGAAGGCATTGGCAGCAACGGTCCCTGCCATTTTGATTTTTGGCGGAGCGATTGCATTGTTCATAGGTATAAGTGAGTTACGGGATTCCCTCAAGAGCAAGGAGGAAACGGATTTTTCCGATTATAAGACAGAGAGTAAAGTAGAAGAAAAGGGTGAAGAAGAGAAGCCCGAGGGTGAAAAAGCAAAGCCCAAAAAGACATCGAAGAAATAGGTTCTGTTTGCATTGTTCGCCATGATCAGAGTGGGTGCCAGTGTATGCTGGCGCCCCTTTTTTATAATCGGATGAGCATTCTGCCCTGTGTTGACATTGGCGGATATTTTTGTTATCAATACGTTGTTTTATGGAAGGTCATTTTTCATTACTGACGTATCATGGACTATATAAAACTTTTAAACCTCCAGTCTGAACCGTTTTCCAATTCCCCCGATCCCTCCTTCTTTTTTCTTTCCAAAACATATCTGGATTGCCTGCAGAACCTCGAAATCTCCATCCGGTTGAGGAGGGGATTGAATCTGGTGGTGGGGGATATCGGAACGGGAAAAACAACCCTGAGCAGGGCGTTGATCCAGCAGTTTCAAGTCGAAGTGGATCGCTTTTTGTTTCATCTCATCCTGGACCCCTCCTTTAAATCGGAGTATGATTTCCTGCACGCCCTTATCATGGGGTTCGGCATAAGCCGTCCGGCCGTCAATTCCTCATTCGCCTACAAGGAGGCAATACGTCAGTTTCTGCTGGACGAGGGTGTCCAGAAGGGGAGGGTGATCGTCCTCATTGTTGACGAAGGGCAGAAGCTGAATGACGTGTGCCTGGAATTGCTGAGGGACCTGCTCAACTTCGAGACCAACCAGTACAAGCTTCTTCAGTTGATCATTATGGCGCAAAAGGAGTTCCACGAGAAGATACGAGACAAGCGAAATCTCACCGACAGGATCAACACCTTTCATACCATCAGGCCGCTGGATAGAAACGAGACTCAGGATATGATCCAGTTCCGGCTCCGCAAGGCAGGGTGGACGAAGAGCCGTCCCCTGTTTTCCCAAAAGGGCATCGATCGCATCTATCATTACAGCGAGGGATATCCCCGGAGAATCATTACCCTGTGCCATCATTCCCTCCTGCTGATGCTCATCCGAAAGGCCGATATTGTGGAGCCCGACATCGTGGAACTCGCCGTATCCCAGTTGTACGAATACGAGGAGGGGGCCGGGGCTGAGGGGGCATCCATGCCCTCCCAGAGGATTGCGTCACAGAAGCCCCGCAAGCGGTTCAGTCTGTGGAGGAGTCTGCGCGCCCTTCCTGTTCGGCGCCTCTTCAATCCCGTTCTTTCGGCATCGCTCATATTTCTTCTCTTTGTAACCCTGCTCTGGGGGACCAAGCACATGAATTGGATAAACAGGGAGGACGCGATAGAGGAGCCGGTTGCGTCCATCACGCATGATGCACCTGTTATGCCTGCAGAACTCGGCGAAGCAGGGGTGGGCAATGATGCACCTCTTGCCGGATCCGGGATCTCAGTGCCTTCTTACCCCGGACCGGCGGGCGGGATCATGAATGAACTCCAGGGACCTGAGGAGGATCGCCGCGAGGATGACAGCGAGGTTATCCCCATGATCGTCTCCCAGGGGGACACAATATTAAAACTGGCCAGGAGGATATACAGGAGCCCTATGGATCGATCACTTTTCGAAAAGATCCGAGGCATGAATCCGCACATCCCTGATCTTGACCATATAGAGGTCGGCGAACGGATCCTTTTCCCCAGGTTCTCCGATTCCGGCGCCGAGCTCCTTGCTCCCTCATTCTCTCCCAGACAGGAGTTCCCCTTCTACACGGGGGAGGGTGTTCATGAAAACCGATAGGGACTTGAATGCGACAAACCAGTTGATCAAGGTCATCAGGGGGGAGGCCTACTCCATTCCTTCGGAACGGGATTCCGTCCATGAAGATGCCGCTACAGCCGGGCCTGCCCGCCACGCCGGTCTGGGCAGATGGTGGAGGATGGCGATCGCGCTTCTGGTGCTTCTCATAGTCTGCTTTACCTTTTTGAGTGTCTCGTTTCTTGCCGGACAGATCAAAAATCTCGAGGCCGTCAGGGGCAAACTGGCCGCCATGCGGCAGCAGATCGAGGCCCCCCCGGAACCGGTTTCCCTGTGGGAACAAAGGGCGGAACTTGTCGAACGGATCGACTCCTTCCGGGAGTTCCTTATGGGGCCCAGGCCCTATGTATCGAGTCTTCTCAAGGAGATCTCGCACATCCTTCCCAAGAATTGTTTTTTGAACCGTGTGCATATCTTTATTCCCTCGTATGAGCTTGCCTCCCACAGGGCCTCCCTGACCGTTGAGGCAACCCTGGTCAATGATACACCCTCGTACCGGAACGCCGATGTAACCCCAGTGATCAAGGCCATCGAGGCATCCCCGCTTTTTGCTCAGACGAGGATCGGCTATCAGGACCGCTCGATCCTTTTTAACTATCGTACCATCGATTTTCAGCTTGATTTTTCTCTGGAATGACACGGGTAAACGCATACAACCGATTGAAATATATAGGAATACCCCTTGTCGTATGCGTGGTGGTCCTTCTGTATGCTGCATGGTGGGGGATATGTATATACGTCCCCTATGCCAAAAAGAGGAATGCGCTTGAGCCCGATATTGCGGCACTGGAAGAGGATATCCGCCAAAGAAGGGAACAGGTGCAGCACCACCGAATGATACAGGAGCGCTTCAGCGCATCGATGGCCCCTCTGGAGCCCTTTCGGTCAAACCTTCCCCTGGTTCGCGATCTGCCTGAATTTGTCCGCCATGTTAAGCAGAGGGCAAGGAGGTATAATCTGACCGTGGAAGAGGTGCTGACCTCACCTTCCCTTTCGGCCGATTATCCGGCCGAGGCCCTCATCGCTCCCGTGCACCTATCGTTCACCCTTAAGGGTGAATTTGTTTCGGTGGGGAAATTCCTGCAGTATATGGACGAAGAGGAACGGCACTTCTGTCATGTGCGGAGTGTCACCCTGGAAAGATCATTGGCACGTGGCTATTCCGTGCTTGCCAGGGTAAAGACGGAGCTCTTTTGTCGGAAGGAGAAGAGTGATGAATCCCCCTAAGAAATGGCTCCTTCCCGTGCTTGTCGGTCTGGTCCTGATAATAGGCATCCTCATGCTCATCGGCCTGAGGATGCGCAGCATACATCGATCAGACCCCGCTTCCCGGGCCGGTGATAAGGCAGGTCTCACCACCCCTTCTCCCGGTGGGGAGAGTGGATCCGGGCAGACCGACCAGGGAATGAATTCCTCGTATGCGGTCCAGGCAAGACTTCTGACCGCCCCTTGGGGAAGGGACCTTTTCAGCCTCGATTCCATAAAGACCAGGTCCGCCGGGGTCACCGCCCCCTCCCAGGGAGGGGTGCGCACCTCGGAAGGCCGGCTTTTGAATATTCAATTGACCGGGATTGTTTTTTTTGATAATCAGTATATGGCGCTGATCAACGATAACGGTGTACGGGAAGGGGACAGCATTTTCGGTTTCAAGGTGTTGAAGATAAAGCGTGACTATATCGTGCTGCTCGACGGCTCCGGCGATTACTATACCTTAGATCTCAAATAGAAACGATTCGAGGACCCGTGGAAGAAGAGAGAATTTCCTGGAACTATATCATATTCACCGCCCTTATCGGGATATTTCTGCTCCTGAACCTTTTTGGTATCTTCCGCACCCTTTTCGGGGTGAACACCGCCATCTTTCTCACCCTCATCGGCGGCTACAAGATCTTTTACCACGCAGTGAGCGAATTGTTCGAGAAGAGGATCTCGGTGGACCTGGCGATCGGCATTGCCGCCATCGGGGCCCTGGCCATACGGCAGTATCTTGCGGCTGCAGAGGTCATCTTCATCATGCTCATCGGCGAGGCCCTGGAGATGTACGCGGTGGACAAGACCAGATCGGCCATCAAGAACCTGGTCGCGTTGGCCCCCAAGAGGGCGCGGGTGAGAAGGGACGGGATCGAGTTGGAACTGCCCCTGGAGGCGATCAGGGTGGGAGAAACCGTCATCTGCAAGCCCGGGGAAAGGATCCCCGTCGACGGCGTGGTGATTCATGGTTCATCCTTCGTTGACCAGGGCCCGATCAGCGGGGAATCGATCCCGGTGGAAAAACAGGTGGGCTCGGAGGTTTACAGCGGCACCATCAATCAGCACGGCATCATGGAGATCAGGAGCGAGAAGGTCGGCGAGGATACCCTCCTTGCGAGGATCATCCATCTGGTGGAGGATGCCCAGGAGAAGAAGGCCCCCTTTCAGAAGACCGCCGACCGGTATGCCGTCTATTTCGTGCCCACCATCCTGATCCTCGCAGCCCTTACCCTTCTGTTCAGCCGCGATTGGATTCGCGCGGTTTCCGTCCTTATCATCGCCTGCCCCTGTGCGCTGGTGCTTGCCACCCCCACGGCGGTGGTGGCCGGTATCGGCCGTCTCGCCAAGGAGGGCATCCTGGTGAAGGGGGGGATGTATCTGGAGGCCGTGGGCAGGATCGATACCCTGGTGCTGGACAAGACCGGCACCGTCACCCAGGGACGGCCGAGGATCATCGATATCAAGCCCCAGGGTGGGTACGACAGAAAGGGTGTCCTGGCCCTGGCTGCATCTGCGGAGAGTTGTTCGGAGCATCTCCTGGCCCGGTTGATTGTGGAGAAGGCCAAGGAGGAGGGCATAGAGGTCAAAAGGGCGGATACCGCCCAGGTGATACCGGGCAGGGGGGTCGTGGTCGGCCTCGGCCGGAACAAGGTCGTGGTCGGCAACCGGAAGATGGTCGAGGAGCATGGGATTACCTTGAGCGTGGATCAAATCGAGGAACTCGAGCGGATCGATGCATCGGGCCAGACCCCCATCCTGGTTGCGGATAATCGAAAACTGGCGGGGATTGTCAGCATAGAGGACAGTGTGCGCCCCGATGCGGAAGAGGCCATAGGCTCCTTGACAGGGCTGGGTGTGAAGAACATTCACATGCTGACGGGTGACACCCCGCGTGTCGCCCATGTCATCGCCGAGAGGGTGGGAATACGGGAGGTGCAGGCCGGCCTCCTTCCCGACCAGAAGGCCGAGCATATACGCAGGCTCCAGTCCGAGGGCCGAAAGGTGGGGATGGTCGGTGACGGGATCAACGATGCCCCCTCCCTTGCAATGGCGGACGTAGGAATCGCCATGGGGGGCATAGGCACGGACATCGCCATTGAAGCGGCGGACGTCATCCTCATGGCCGACGACCTGGGGAAGCTGCGCGAAACCGTGCTCATAGGCAAGAGAACCATTCGGGTCATCAAACAGAATATCCTCTTTTTTGCGGTGGTCTTCAATCTTCTGGCAGTGGTCGCCGCCTCTTTCTTTACGTTCATCACGCCGGTATGGGCCGCGGTCATCCATCAGATAAGCTCCCTGCTGGTGGTGGGGAATTCCTTGCGGCTCCTGGCCAGTCATCGGATCAGGCAGGAGATGCGGGAGAATGTTGTTTCATTCCTGCGGTATCTCTCCCGGGAGGTGTGGGGAAAGGGGGGAGACTGGATCGGGGAACACAGTACCGGCCTGCTGAGATCCGTCGTTATCCTCGGTGTCCTGATATACGTGTGGAGCGGACTTTTTATCGTCAGCCCCAATCAACTGGGGGTCGTTCAGATCTTCGGCAAGAGACGTGCCCGTACCGTATCCCCCGGGCTCCACTATATTCCCCCGTGGCCCATAGGGAGGGTGACGAAGCTTCCCCGGAGTGTGGATCGGGTGGAGATCGGGTTCCGCAGCCGAAGTGTACGGGAGGCCCAGGCAGATCCCAATCGTATCTTTCAGCCGCTGGTGGCCTATGAGTGGGATATACAGCACCGCACGGGGGCCTATAAGGACAATCCCGATGAGTCCCAGACCTTTACCGGGGATGAGAACTTCATCGAGCTTGACATGGTGGTGCACTATATCATCAGGGATCCCGCCCTCTACCTTTTCAGGATTCGGGGCAGGGAGGATGCCGATTCCATCATCCGTTTCACCTCCAAGTCGACCATCATACGGATCATTGCCAAGAAGGGCATCGACAACATCCTGACCACCGAACGAAACGCCATCGAAAAGGAGGCAATGGAGGGACTCCAGACGGTACTTGATGACTATGGGGCCGGGATCGAGGTGAAGGGGATCTATCTCCAGTCGGTTCATCCCCCCATAGAGGTTGCCGATGCATTCCGGGATGTGGTGAATGCCAACGAGGAAAAGAATCGATTGATCAATCTTGCGGAGGCATATTCCAGGGAACAACTGCCCCTGGCCCGAGGTAACGCCTTCACGTCGATGGAGGACGCCCGGGCGTACCGAAAGGAGCTGGTTGACAAGTCCATTGGGGATGGAAAACGGTTTCTCTCTTCGGCTGGGGAATTCGAACGATACCCCTCCGTTACAAAGGAACGGCTGTACCTGGAAACAATGGAATCCGGCCTTGCCGGGGTAAAGAAATTCGTGTTGGATAAAAACAGAACCGGAGGGAGTGAACTGACCATTGTCAGCCCAAAGGAATTCACCGAGTTTTTGAATACGCTCTCTACGGGATTGAGAAACAACACCGGCACTGCTCCACGCGGAGGCGGCATGGGAGGAGGGAATCAATAGGCACAATGGCGCACAAAAAGAGCACAATGTTCAAGATCCTTGCGGTCATCATTATCCTGATACTGGGATTGTTCTGCCTTTTTATCTGCGATGAGACGGAGTTTGTCATCGTCACCCTTTTTGGCAAGCCGGTGCGAACCGTGAGCCAACCCGGCCTCCATGTCAAGACGTTCCTGCACAGCACCACCCGTTTCGATAAGAGGCTCCTGATCTATGATCCCACGCCGTCAGAGTTTCTCACCATGGACAAAAAGAATGTGGTGGTGGATTGTTTTGCCTGCTGGAAGATTATCGATCCGCTCGTCTTCTACCAGACTGCCGGGGATATCGAGGGGGCGAAGAGGCGGCTGTACGATATCATCTATTCGGAGGTCTCCGCCGCCCTCGGCAAATACGATCTTTCCAGCCTGATCGTGACGGATCCCGAGCAGGGCAGGATCGGTCAGCTCATGGCGACCGTGACCGAAAACTGCCGAAGACGGGCGGAAAGGGATTTCAGCATCGCCATAAAGGACGTTCAGTTGAAACAACTCCTTCTGCCGCAGCAGAACAAACAGAGTGTGTTCGACCGGATGCGCGCGGAACGACAGCGTATTGCCAAGATGTATCGGGCGGAAGGGGAGGAGGAGGCGTTGAAGATCAGGGCAGCGACCGACCGGGAGGTGAAGACCCTCCTGTCCGAGGCCTATCGGGAGGCCCAGATCATAAAGGGTGAGGGGGACGCCGAATCGATTCGGATCTTCGGGGAGGCGTACAGCCGGAACCCGGGATTTTACAAATTGCTCCGCACCTTGGAGGCATACCAGAAATTCCTGGACGAGAAGACCACGGTGGTGCTCTCTTCAGACTCCGAACTTTTGAGATTGATGACCGAGGGTGAACGGGCGATCTTTTCCGACACCGCTCGCTGATTCTTCTGAGGGAGTATAACTCGCATGACGAAAACGACACGAGGCCTTTACGGGCACCTGGTCGCGTGGGGGAAATATCTCCTCCTCCTGGCGCTCGGCCTCTATCTGCTTTCCGGACTTTACCGGATCAGACCCTTCGAGACGGGGGTTCTGCGCCTTTTCGGTCGCGTGGTCAGCGATCATATCGGGCCCGGGCTCCACTATACCCTCCCGTATCCCTTCACCCGGGTGGACAGGATCAGGCTTCAGGAGCGAAAGAGGGTTTCCGTGGGATTCGAATTCTCCGATCAGGTGGTGGGCAGGAGATCAAATCCCCTCCAGGGGGAATTCATAAGCGGCGACGAGAATATCCTCAATCTCGAAATGGTGCTCCAGTATTTCATTATCAGCCCGATAGAATACCTTCTGAGGGTCGACAATCCTCAGGCCCTCATTCGTTCCTTTGCAAAGAACAACCTTACCCGCGCATTATCGCACATGGAGGTGGATGAGATCCTGAAAGGGGAGGGGAAGGTGCTCATCCAGTCAAAGGTGCTCCAGCAGACCCAGAGGGATCTGGACAGGATTGTGGGGGATAAGAAATGGATTCAGCTTACCTCGGTGAACCTGCAAATGGTGTCACCGCCCCTTGAGGTTGCCGATGCCTTCAAGGATGTGGTGACGGCCCGTCAGGACAGGGACCGTCTCATCAATGAGGCCGAAGGGTACCGCTATGACAACCTCCCCAAGGCGCGGGGCAAGGCGGCGGAGCTCTTTCATCTGGCAGAGACATACAAACTGGAAAGGATCAACCAGGCCAAGGGTGATGCCGAGCGGTTTCGGAAAATGGCGGAAGAATTCAATAAAAAGGGAAAGGTTACCGCTACCCGCCTCTACCTGGAGACAATGGAACGTGTCATGGCGCGGATACAGAAGATCCTCGTTCAGGATGCAACGGGCCGGGAGCCCCTGGATCTGAATATCATTGACGTTGAGGGAATGAAGTAAAGCAATTGCTTCTTTCCCATAATGTATTGAGCGGCTACGAAAGAAGGGTGGTTACTTGATGCAGACCTTGCGCACCTGCAGGAGGTCGGTGTCACCCTTGAATACCTTCATAATGCCGTCCTGCTTCAGGGTGGTCATCCCCTCTTCGATGGACTTATCCCTGATCACGTCGATGCTCGTCCCGTCCACGATGAGCTGTTTGATCGTATCACTGCCGTAGAGGAGCTCGTGGATGCCTGTCCGGCCTTTGTAGCCGGTGTTCCCGCATTTCGGACATCCCTTCGGCTTATACAGGTACAGATCGTCGGTGTATTTGACCCCCAGCTTCTTGTCAAACCATTCCTCCCCGTATTCGTGGACCAGCTCGTCGTATATCTCCTTGGTGGGGTGATACTTTTCCTTGCACTCCGAACAGAGGGTCTTTACCAGACGCTGGGCCAGGATACCCAGCAGGGCGTTTGCGAAATTGAAGGCATCCATGCCCATGTCGAGCAAACGGACAATGGTCTCCGGTGCGCTGTTGGTATGGAGGGTGCTGAACACGAGGTGACCGGTGAGGGACGCCTCGATGCCGATAGAGGCGGTCTCCTTGTCCCTCATTTCACCGACCATGATTATATCCGGATCGGCCCTGAGAAACGAGCGCATGCAGTTGGCAAAGGTCAGCCCGATGGTGGTGTGCACCTGGACCTGTCGCAGTCCGTATTGGGTGATTTCCACGGGGTCCTCGGCGGTCCATATCTTTCTTTCAGGGCGGTTGATGTGACCCAGGGCGGAGTGCAGGGTGGTGGTCTTTCCTGATCCGGTGGGTCCCACTACCAGGACAAGACCATAGGGTTTGCTGATGATGTCCATCAGATGCTTGAGATTATATTCGCTCAGATTCATCTTGTTCAACGGCATAGGCTCGCTCGCCGCCAGGATCCTGAGCACGATGTCCTCATTCCCGCCCACCGTCGGGGTGACCTCGACACGCAGCTCGATGTTTTTCTGGGAATAGTGAAACTTGATCTTGCCGCTCTGGGGGAGGCGGCGTTCCGCGATATCCAGCCTGGCCATGATCTTGAGCCTGGAGGCCAGGGCCCTTCGATAGTTTGCCGGTATCTCCAGGGCCTTTCGACACTCGCCGTCAATCCGGTAGCGGACGATGGTCGACTGCTTCCCCTGGTAGGGCTCGACGTGGATATCCGAGGCACCCATGGTATAGGCATCACGTATGATTTGGTTGGCCAGCTTGATGATGGTGTTATCCGATTCGTCGATCCCCTCCTCGACCTCGTCGGTTTCTGTTGCTTCCTCGATATCCATATCGAGCTCCGACACGAGGTCATCGAGTTTGACGGCGGGCCTCCCGTCGCTCGATGTGACCGACTGAAGAAACTTGAGGATATCCTCGGGGAGGGCGCCGACCAGGCGGATCTTGCTCGATCCCAGGTATCGCTTTATCTCATCGATCTTATGTACGTCATGGGGATCGTCCACCATGACCTCTATGATGCCGTCATCCGATCTTTTGAAGGGAGTCCACTGGTTTTTGACCAGATAGTTGGGGCTGAGGCCGGTGAGGAGTGATCGGTCGATCAGGATCTTGGGGTCGTAATCCATAAAGGGGATGCTGTAAAATTTCGCCAGGGAGTCCAGGATGTCCTTCTTGTCGATCTTGAACTCCCTTTTCAATATGCCGACGATATTCTCCTTGGACTTCCTGGATTTCACGATGATGGTGTTCAGCTCGTTCTCGGTGATCAGATTCTTTTCAACGAGGTAGCCGAATTTGGTGCTGACCTTTTTTTGGCGTGATGTCTGGTTGTGGAATGCAATGCCCAGGGTTTTGGCAATCTCCTTGATGGACGATATTTCGTAGAGGCTGAATTTGCCCCCGCTCTTTTTATTGATGAGCTGGACCACGCCCAGCATATTGCCCTGGAACATGATCGCGCATGCCAGCACCTGTCTGGTCCGGTATCCGCTTTGAATATCATACTTCTGATTGAACCCGAGCTCGGGATCGATCTTTCGCAGCTCTTCCTTGTCGTAGGCGTCGGTGATGTTGACATAGGTTTTCGAACAGGCGGCAAATCCGGAGATGCTCTTCTTGTCCATCTTGACCCTGATCTCACCGATGCCGTCACCCACCTTGTATTTGGAAAAGAGTTCGTTCTGCTTGGAATCGACGGCATAGATGGTGATCCGTTCGGCATCGAACAGCTCCAGGATTTGTCCCTGCAGCTTGAGGAATATCTCCTCGATGTCCTTGGCGGCGTGGATGGCATTGGTGATGTTGAGGAGCCGCTCCTTGTATGCGAGCTCGCTCTCTAATGCCTTGAGATCTTTATCCTTTTCCTTTGCGCCAAACAAGATGGGCATAATCCCGCTCTCAATACATTGGTAATGTCATGTCATGCGCGTCTATGTAGGGTTTTGATGAAAAAGGGATCCCCCAAAGATTGATGAATATCCGGCAGTAAGGTGTCCGTATAAGTGATTGCCGATGCCAATAGTCCGAGAATCCTTTTCCGATTCCGTAATGGGGTTGTTGGCCAAAACCCTTTTTGTACATACGACTTCACTATACTATTTTATCGACAATCGATTGGTAAAGCAATGGTTTTTAGAATTAATTCAATGATATATTTGATGTTATCGAGGCCTCCGCGCCTTCGATGCGATGGCGGACCCTTGAGCATGATCGCTCGATAATAAAGCAAGGATTCCAGCTTTTCAAGAGAAGCCAGGGTATATAGTGGCTGCGCTTCGCGCCGCTCAGACGAGGTTTGGTTGACGGAGGAGCCTGAGAAGGATATCGACGATTCGTTTGTCATATTTGCCCTGCTGGGCGGAACGTTCGATTTCCTTCAGGGCCGCATCCGGTTCCCAGGATTCCCTGTACGGTCTGGTGGAGGTGAGTGCGTTATAGGCGTCGGTAACCGACACGATTCGTGCCTCGATCGGGATTTCTTCCCCTCTTTTCCCTTCGGGGTATCCGCAGCCATTATAAAACTCATGATGATACTTCACGATGTTGAGGATGGTGTCATCGTCGTATCCGCGGATCTGCAGGGTCATTATTCCCTCCAGGGGATGTTTCATGATCTCCTCGAATTCGGTGCTGCTCAGGTTCCCTTCCTGATTGAGCAGGTAGTGGGGTATCTTTTCCTTTCCGATATCGTGGAGACAGGCGCCGATGGCGATCTTCTCTCTTCGTGATTCAGGCAGATCGAGCTCGGTGGCGATCGCAAATGCAAGCAGGGCGGACACCTTCGATCCCCCAACACTCCCGTCGATCACCTCCACCGGCAGTATGGCATCTTCAAGATCTTCAATGACTGATTCAACCTGTTTAAATCGATCAAAGAGGTCTTTCGGGATCTTGTTCCGATCCTCCAGCGGATTCTTGAGTCTCATGATTTCGTAGACGGTTATCCGTTCACTGCCTCCCCTCATCGGCACGTTTTCATGGCCATCCTGCTTCATGACGGCCTCGTTATAGGCATTCTTGATCCGGGAATTATCGGGATCGAGCTCCAGCGCCTTGCCAAGGAATTCCTTGGCCTTGCTCATATCATAAATGGCATGGTAGAGCGTTCCTATGGAGAAAAGGAGGTCCGCATCCAGGGGTTTTTTGCGGGTCTTTTGCATCAATGAATTGATTTTTCTTTTGATGTGGGTGTGCCGGGTGTTATTCCTCTTTATCTCGAAGGAGTTCACCATCCTGGAATCCACGTATGAAGAGACCGCTTGATGGGTGTCCTCATCAACCAGGATGGCATTGGGAGGACATAGTTCCTGCAGCCTGCCGGCACGGTTGACCAGATTTCCCACGGCCGTATACCTGTTCCTTTTCTGGCCGATCAGCGCGGTAATCGCCTGTCCTGTGGCTATGCCGATCCTCAGATTCCAGGGCTGGTCGAGTTCCCTGAGCCCTTCCTGTGCCTTGATGGCCGCCGCAACCGAATGGAGGGCGTGGAGTTTGTAATTGATCGGTGCCCCAAACTCGCATATGATCTTGTCTGCGAGGTACGAATCGATGTGCCCCTTGAATGTGTGGATAACGGGCTCAATCTGCCCATAGATCCGGTTCAGTTCATTGATCACGATCTCCGGGCGGTAGGTGTCGGAAAAATCGTTGAACTCAACCAGATCGGCGAAGAAGACGCTGATGCGCGACCGTTCGATGTTTAATCGATTCTCGATGATCAACTGAGCCACATTGGTATCCATGATCGAATAGAGCGTTTTTTCCAGCCGGCCCTTCAGGTGGCTCACCATGACGTTTTTTTCCAGGAGCTGTTCCGTCTTGTACGCGAAATTCCTGTTCTCATCCTCGCGTGTTTTGTGCAAGGTTTCCAGCTCTGCCCCGGAAAGCCGGATACGCTCATTGAGGTTCTGGATGTGCATGGTCTGGTGATGCAGTGTCTCATTGAAATGACCGGTGACGAAACCGGCAAGCATCAAGAAGCCACCCCAGGTGGAAAAACGCAGGCCGATTTCGATTGCATTTTGCCCGGCGAAGGGGGACTGGGCGGAGACAAGGGCGAGAATGCCGATCACCACCACGGCGGCGACCCCTCCCAGGAGCGAGTACCGCTTCCCCATAAGGTACCCTGCAAGGAGTATGGGTATATAGAAGAGATTGAGGAAATCCGTTTTGTTGGGCGCAATCCAGTATATAAGGAGGACCAGGATAGCGCTTATACCCACGATGATTTCTTTATGCCGTCTATATTCACTGATGCTTCTCATGGTTGTGGTGATGCCGTCCGTATGAAATATGGCGCATCCTTATGCAGAATGTGCAGAACGATCCGGTTCTACACATCATTATTCGGAATTTTGCCAAAAAATGTTGCCTCTTCATGCATCCGAATCATGGAGGGGGAGGGGCAGGGGAGCAGCAACATCCTTGTCCGGAGGGGCTTAAGCGTGAT
>JBLIRN010000025.1:0-43833 GCA_049472315.1 bacterium | reverse complement strand
AGGGCCGGCGAACAACAATCAAATTCCACAGAGAGAGGTGAGAAAGAAGTGACCGAAGGGGAAGATCGCTTGAACGATGCAGAAAAGAAAAAATTGCTTCACATTGCCCGGTCCACCATTACCGCATACCTCACAGGGCAGGATCCCCCCCGATTCGAGGTCACCGAGCCACGGCTTCTGGAGGCGCGAGGTGTGTTCGTCACCCTCCATAAGAAGGGTATGCTGCGGGGGTGCATCGGATTTATAAAGCCCATCATGCCGTTGCACAAGGCAACTGCGGATTGTGCAATATCCGCGGCGGTCAAGGATTACCGGTTCCCCACCCTGAGGAGGGAAGAGCTGGACGACATCGATATAGAGATATCCGCGCTCACGCCGCTGCGCACAATTACGGACATCAATGAGATCAAGGTCGGCGAGCATGGATTGTACATCTCCCGTTCCCATAACAGCGGGCTGCTCCTGCCGCAGGTGGCCACCGAATATGGCTGGGACAGGGAGACGTTCCTGGCTCAGACCTGCCGTAAGGCGGGATTACCCGAGGACGCCTGGCAAAAAGGGGCTGAGATCTATATCTTCGCCGCACAGGTATTCGGGGAAAAAGAGCGGTAGCCATGGCTCACGACGAGGAGTGGGTTGAGTTGTGTTCCACCACCGCGGATTACGAGGCGCGTCTCATTGAAGGGCTCCTCGAATCAAACGGCATCCCCGTGCAGTTGAAATCCTACCGGGTCTCGCAGTTTCCCTTTGATGTGGGCCATATCGGAGAGATAAAGATACTGGTCAGGGCCGATGATCTGGAGAGCGCCCAGGCCGTCCTCCAGGAGGCAGGGGAGGAGGAGGGGGGGGACCAGGGGTGAATGACATCGGGAAATGACGGAGAGAACTTGACAGAAGGGTATTTTTTTACTAATATTTTTGGATGTCCCTGTATAAATTAATTATTCGGTAGTGGCAACAATGGAATATACCCTATCATAGAAGTGTGATAGACGATATACGTTCTTTGGCTGTTGTTTTAATTGGGCTTTTACAGATTGGCATACAGTGAGTATAGGCACGTAGCTCAGGGGGAGAGCGCTACCTTGACGCGGTAGAAGTCGGCGGTTCGAAACCGCCCGTGCCTACCATAGTATAGATGGGTTAAATAAGATCGCCTCTTTTGACATAGCACATATTTCATGGGATGGTCAAAAAAGCAGATTGCGCGCATTAGCATTCAGTCCCTAAAGAGGCATCATCGAAAGATACCCTGATTATCTTTGATGATGCCTTTTTATTAGTGTCATTCGATGGCACAGTGAGAAAAAAGGAAAACGTCAATGATGGTATATACGATGACGGTGTACCGGCAGCCCCGATCGACCTATTCCTCGCCGATGATGAGTTGAGCAGGCATGAAGGATGAGTATTCGAAAACCGATGCACGGGTTGATCGAACGATTTCCCTTTCCCTGCCCGGTGGATCGACCGTGACCTGTTCCCCGGGGACCCGACTCCTGGAGGTCGCCCGATCCGCAGGGATCAAGAACCCCCTGGTCGCGAGAATCGATGGGCGGCTGGTGGATCTGGACCAGCCTGCCACCGGTGACTGCGCAGTGGAATTCATCACCTTCGATATGCCCGAGGGACAGGAGGTGTTCCGCCACAGCGCCTCGCACATAATGGCGCACGCGGTAATGGATCTCTTCCCCGGGGCCAGATTCGCCATCGGTCCCGCCATAGAGGAGGGGTTCTACTATGACTTCGAACTTCCCAGGCCCCTGGTGCCCGAAGACCTGGAGAAGATCGAACAGCGCATGCGGGAGCTGATCAAACAGGACCTCCCCTTTGTCCGCCGGGTCCTGCCACGGGATGAGGCCCTGGCCCTGTTCGAGGAAAAGGGACAGCGGTACAAGATAGAGCTCATTCGGGACATCACCGACGATCAGATCAGCACCTACCAGATGGGAGAGTTCCTGGACCTGTGCAGGGGACCCCACGTGCACTCCACCGGGGTCATCAAGGCATGCACGCTGCTGAGCATTGCCGGTGCATACTGGCGCGGCGACGAGCACAACATCATGCTCCAGCGCATCTACGGGACCGCATTCGCGAACCCTGCCATGCTCAAGGAGCATCTGCACAGGCTGGAGGAGGCCAAAAGGCGCGACCATCGCAAACTGGGACGCGAGCTTGACCTGTTCAGCATCTCGGACGAGGCGGGGGCGGGGCTGGTAATCTACCATCCCAAGGGCGCCCTGCTGCGGATGCTGATCGAGGACTTCGAAAAAAGGGAGCACCTCAGGCGCGGCTACCAGGTGGTGTATGGCCCCACGCTGCTGAAGCAGGAATTGTGGGAGAAATCGGGCCACTATGACAACTACCGGGAAAACATGTACTTCACTGAGGTGGAGGGGCAGCGGTACGGCATCAAGCCCATGAACTGCCTTGCCCACATGCTGATCTACAAATCGAAGATCAGAAGCTACCGTGATCTGCCCATACGCTATTTCGAACTGGGCCATGTACACCGCCACGAAAAATCGGGGGTGCTTCACGGCCTCACCCGTGTGCGGGGGTTCACCCAGGATGACGCGCATATCCTGTGCAGGCCCGATCAACTGAACGAGGAGATCACCGGCGTGATCCGGTTCGTCATGGATGTCATGGGGATGTTCGGGTTCGAATACCATATGGAGCTCAGCACCCAGCCCGAAAAGTTCATCGGCACCAATGAGGACTGGGAAAGGGCCACCCAGGCCCTGACCGAGGCACTGAACGACCTCGGCATCCCCTTCGAGGTCTTCGAGGGGGAGGGGGCATTCTACGGGCCGAAGATCGATGTGAAATTGAAGGACGCCCTGGGCCGGAGCTGGCAGTGCGCCACCATACAGTGCGATTTCACCCTGCCCGAGCGGTTCGATCTCGTGTACGTTGATTCGGACGGGGAGCGGAAACGCCCGGTCATGCTGCACCGGGTCATCCTGGGATCTCTGGAGCGGTTCATGGGCGTGCTGATCGAGCATTTTGCAGGCGCCTTCCCGGTATGGCTCTCCCCCGTGCAGGTGAAGGTCCTGACCATCACCGATCGCCATGCGGAGTTCGCCCTTAATGTCGCCGAGGCCTTGAAGGAAGAGGGGATCAGGGTGGAGACCGACCTGAGGAACGAGAAGATCGGATTCAAGATCAGGGAGGCGCGCCTTGAAAAGGTACCCTACATGCTGGTCCTGGGGGACCGGGAGGTCGAAAAGAAAACGGTAAATTGCCGATCAAGGGATACAGGGGAGTTGATTGAGTATACACTCCCGGAATTCATCATCAAGATCAAGAAGGAAACTGATCTAACACTACAGGAGGTGAAACATAATAACAAAATCGACCGATAAAATACCCGTCAATAGCGGCATCAGGGCCGAAGAGGTTCGGGTCATTGATGCAGAAGGAAGGCAGTTAGGTATTCTTAAGCTCGCGCAGGCACTGGTTCTTGCGGAAGAGGCTGGGCTCGATCTGGTGGAGGTCGCCCCCATGGCGAAACCGCCGGT
This sequence comes from bacterium, assembly GCA_049472315.1. Taxonomy (GTDB): domain Bacteria; phylum SZUA-182; class SZUA-182; order DTGQ01; family JAFGSM01; genus JBLIRM01. The sequence goes on along the minus strand of JBLIRN010000025.1, from coordinate 40,309 downwards.
GTGCAAGATCATGGATTACGGGAAGTACAAATACCAGCAACACAAGCGGGCCCAGGAGGCGAAAAAGAACCAGAAGGTCATCCATGTCAAAGAGATCAAATTACGCCCGAAAACAGATGACCATGACCTTCAGTTCAAACTGAATCACGCCCGGAAATTCCTCGAGGCGGGCAACAAGGTCAAGATAACCATCATATTCAGGGGACGGGAGATGACCCACCCCGACATCGGCAATGTCCTGCTGGACCGGGTTGCATCGGAGATCGAGGAATTGGGCATGGTCGAGCAGAGGGCCAGGCTGGAAGGCAGGAACATGACGATGATCCTCGCGCCCAAGGGTCATGTCCATCAATGAACATACGGTTTACATGAAAGTTTTCACATAATCGGTAGGCTCCAAAAACTTTCATCCCTCGTTGTGATCCATGATCATGGCGGTTAGAGAGAGAGGACGGTTGTGGCAAAGGTAAAATTAAAGACCAATCGAGGTGCTGCAAAGCGGTTCCGCTTTACAGCCTCCGGGAAGATAAAGTGTCGGAAGGCTTACGCCAGCCATATCCTGACAAAAAAATCGCCCAAGCGCAAAAGAAACCTGCGCAAGGGCGGTTATATTGCGCACGCTGACAAGGCCCAGATACGGCACCTCCTTCCCTACGCCTGAAAAGAAACCTCCACCAATTTTTCACACAAGGAGATGTATTACTATGTCAAGGGTTAAAAGAGGCACTGTCGTCAAGAAGCGACACAAAAGGGTCCTCAAGCTGGCCAAGGGGTACTGGGGGGCAAAGAGCAAGCTCTTCAGGTCCGCCAAGGAGGCAGTCAACCGGTCTCTTGTCTATGCATACCGGGACCGCAAGACCAGAAAGCGGTTCTTCCGAAGGCTGTGGATCGTGAGGATCAATGCAGAGGTCAGAAACCACGGGCTTTCCTACAGCACATTCATGCAAGGGCTGAAAAAGGCGGGCATCGATCTGGACAGGAAGATGCTTGCCGACCTGGCGGTCAACGATCCCCAGTCCTTTGCCAAATTAACCGAAGCAGCAAAAGAAGCCCTCTGATATGGGACTCGATCTTGAGGCCCTGAAAGCCGAAGCCGAGGGATTGGTACGGGCTGCAGGGGACATCGAGACCCTCTCGAACATCAAGGTCACCTATCTGGGTCGCAAGGGAAGGCTCACCTCTCTGATCAAACAGATCGGACAGCTTCCCCCCGAGGAGCGGCCCCGCATGGGAGAACTGCTCAATCGGGCCAAGGACTCGCTCAGCCGGACGATAGAGGAAAGGACCGAGGCGCTCAAGGCAGGCACTGCCCGGGCGGCCGTTCGACTCGATCTTACCCTGCCGGGCCAGCGCCCGGAACGGGGGCACCGGCATCCCCTCACCCGGATCCTCGACGAGACCAACCGCATCTTCATCTGCCTGGGGTTCCAGATCGCCGAAGGCCCGGAGGTGGAGACCGACTACTACAACTTCGGCGCCCTCAATTTCCCCGACGATCATCCGGCCCGTGACATGCACGACTCCTTTTACATCGACCGGGACATCCTGCTGCGGACCCATACCTCTCCGGTGCAGATACGGGTGATGAAGCAGCAGAAACCTCCGGTACGCATCATTGCGCCGGGGAAGGTGTACCGTCGGGATGCGGACGTCACCCACAGCCCCATGTTCACCCAGGTGGAGGGCCTGCTTGTGGACTACCAGGTCTCCTTCGCCGATCTGAAGGGGGTGCTCACCAGCTTCGTGCACCAGATGTTCGGCACAGACACCCGGCTGCGGTTCAGGCCGAGTTTCTTTCCCTTCACCGAGCCCAGTGCTGAGATCGATATATCCTGCGTGAACTGCGGGGGAAAGGGCTGCAGGGTCTGCTCCCAGAGCGGATGGCTCGAGATACTCGGCGCCGGCATGGTCCATCCCAATGTGCTCGCCGAGGTGGGGTACGATCCCGAGGAGGTGACCGGGTTCGCATTCGGTCTGGGGGTGGAGCGGGTGGCCATGCTCAAGTACGGCGTGGACGACATCCGCATCTTTTTTGACAATGACGTTCGATTCCTGAGGCAATTCTGACCATGTACATCGGGTATAACTGGTTAAAGGAGTATGTGGAGGTCCCCTTCACACCGGAGGAACTCGCTGAGCGGTTGACCATGCTGGGGCTGGAGATTGGGGGGATCTCCCGCTACCTTCGGGGGCTCGATCTTTGCAGGGTGGCCCTGATCACGAGGATCGATCCCCACCCCAATGCCGACAAACTCTGCCTGTGCACGCTGGATATCGGGGAGCACACGACCACCGTGGTGTGCGGGGCAACGAATATGAAAACCGGGGACAGGGTCCCCATTGCCCTTCCCGGGGCGGTCCTTCCCCGCGCAGGGGAGATCAAGGAGGCAACCCTCAGGGGGGTGGCCTCCGCGGGAATGCTCTGTTCCGCATGGGAACTCGGCTTGGGAGACGACCGCTCCGGCCTGATGATCCTTCCCCAGGATGCACCCGCAGGGAGCGATCTTGCGGAATACCTCAACATCTCGGATACCATCCTGGATGTCGAGATCACGCCGAACCGGGCAGACTGCCTGTCACACCTCGGCATCGCCAGGGAGGTTGCCGCCATGACGGGCGGCAGGGCAGCCCTGCCGGATATCCGCTTCCCGGAGGAAGGGGAACCCATCGAACAACATATAGGGATCGAGATCGTGGACCCCGATCTCTGTTTCCGGTATGCCGCCAGGATCATCACCGGCGTCACCATCGGTCCCTCCCCTGCCTGGCTCGCCTCCCGCCTCGAATCCGTTGGCATCCGATCCATCAACAATGTGGTGGACGTGACGAACTTCGTGCTCATGGAAACGGGCCAGCCGCTGCATGCCTTCGATTACGACCTGCTTCGAAAAAAACGGATCATCGTTCGGCCGGCGTGGGAGAAGGAGGTGTTTACCACCCTGGACGGTGTTGAGCGCACCATGGACCCCTCCATGCTCATGATCGCCGATGCCGAACGCTCCGTGGCCCTTGCCGGGGTCATGGGGGGGATGGAATCCGAGGTGACCGAGAACACCACCAACCTGCTTATAGAAAGCGCCATCTTCAACCCCACAAGCATCAGGAATACCTCCCGCCGGCTGGGGCTTTCCACCGAGGCTTCACAGCGGTTCGAACGGGGGATCGATCCCGAAAGGGTGGTGCCCTCGGCAGACCGGGCCACGCAGTTGATCCTGCAACTCGCCGGAGGCAGGGCGGCAAAGGGTGCCCTGGACGTGTATCCCCGGCCCATCATCAAGGACCCGGTACGGCTTCGCCCCAAACGGGCGAATATGATCATCGGCCTGGACCTCCCTGCACAAGCCATGGAGGACATCCTCACCGGTCTTTCGTTTGTCACCCTCTCCCGGACCACGGAGCATATCACCGTTCAACCCCCTTCATTCAGGCAGGACGTATCCGAGGAGATCGACCTGGTGGAGGAGATCGCCCGTTTCTACGGGTACAACCGCATCCCCACCACCATCCCCGGCGGGAGCATCCCCATGACCGAAAAAATGTCGAAGGATCAACGTATTATGTCAATGACCAGGGACATCCTGGTGGGGGCGGGGCTCTCCGAGGTGGTCAATTTCAGCTTTACAAAGAAGGGGCTATTTGATAATATAAAAATCGGGATGGATGACAATGCGGAACCGGTCCCGATCAGTAATCCCTTGACGGAAGAGCATAATTCACTACGGCCCAGTGTCATTCCCGGTCTGATTCAAAATCTCATATACAATCTGTCACGGCAGAATCCGGACCTCAAGATATTCGAATTGAGCACCTGTTTTTTTCCATCCGAGGAAAAGGCGATGCCTGTCACTGAGCGCATAAGACTGGGGATTGCCATGATGGGGAGAAATAAGGAACGTCATTGGCGTATTCCAGAACGAAATGTCGATATTTATGATATAAGGGGTGTTATTGAGCTCCTCTTGGAGGAGGTCGGAATCAGGGAATTTCGCCTCGAACCTGCCTCGGTCCCCTGGCTGGAGGAGGGAGGGGCGCTTCATATAACCGATGGAACATCACGTTTCGGAATTGTTGGATATGTATCAGGACGGATACGAGAGTACTTTGATCTCAAGAAACCCGCCCTGGTTGCCGAGTTGGATTTTGATGGTTTGGTTGAACGTGCGCAGCCGGGTGAATATACGTTTGAGGCGTTGCCAAAATTCCCCCCCGTATTGCGAGATTTGGCCATTATCATCGACAAGCGCACAACCTTCAGGCACGTGCTTGATCTGATTCAAGAAGAAGGAGGGGAATTATTACGGGACGTATCGCTCTTTGATATCTACGTCGGACGGCAGATCCCGGAGGGGAAAAAGAGCCTCGCGTTTTCCCTGATGTACCGTTCCGAGTCCAGGACACTCACCGACGAAGAGGTCAACGAGGTTCATCAACGAATCATAGATCGATTATGCTCTGCATTAGGCGCTGAACTGCGATAGATTGTGTTCCAGCGGAGGATTTAATGCTCAGTTTCGAGAGAATGAGTCTGATCCAGGAGAGAATCGGCAGCTTAATCAGGGAGGTCGAGAATCTCAGGGAGGAAAACGAGCAGCTTCAGGCCAGGATAAGCACGCTGCAAAAGAAACTGAAGGAAAATAAGAGACGACTGGAACATGCGCTCATCTCCGAAGATGAGATTAAACGGCTGAGATCCGAACGACAGCAGGTTCAGGAGAAGGTGTCACATATGTTACATCAGTTGAAGGACATCTAATACGTAACCGGATGGAGGGGCGGCGTGATACATGCGACTGAGGTGGAACTCCTCGGAGAGGCCTACACCATTAAAAGTGAAACGGATCCTCAAAGGGTACTGGAGATTGCCCAATACCTGAATCAGAAAATGACGGATATCAGGGCGGCTGCACCGACAGCGACGCTTTTAAAAGTGGTGATCCTAACCGCCTTTTATATAACAGAGGAATTATTCGAGAGCAGATTACAATTATCGGAAACAATAAAGACTATGGAGGAAAAGACAGCCAATATCCTAAAAATGTTGGAGGATTCATCCCTTAGATATTCCGCCGGAGAACACGGGCGGGAGCATGTTTCTATGACTTAGGCATTCACGGGCCGTCAGGCGCATGAAGGCCTAATTGACAATAGATTCGAGATGAAATACTATATGTATATGATGTTTCAAAGGGACGATTTGCACGGATGAATGATATTATTCCCCTGCCGTGCTCGTGATGAAGCTGATGTTTTGAGCCAACACCAACATAAGGGGAGTCCATTATGGGGATGCCGCAAGCAGGCCCCTTCGAGGGAAGCTTAAGGCATTCTTGAGGACACCCACCTGGGTCACCCAGGTTCAAATTCAAAACTTCACACGGCACATGGCGGGGGATTATTCGTGATGGTAACGAATCCTTCTCATTATATTAGGGTCCTTGGCCTTTTCCTACCGCATAAGGCCAACTATGACAAAGGACTCCAAGGCTGCCATCAGAAAGCGGTTTTTAACGAAAAGGGACAGCCTTACCCCGGATGAGAGGGACCACAAGAGTTCCCACATACACGCTCGGCTTCTCTCCTTGGATGAGTGTATCCAGGCGCGCACCTGCCTCCTGTATGCATCCTTCCGCAACGAGGTGACAACCGACCCTCTCATTCCCGCCATGATTCAACAAGGCCGGAGGGTAGCCCTACCCATCACCGACCGCAGTTCACAACGGCTCCTCCTGTACGAGATCACCAATGAGGTGGACGACCTCGTTATCTCCACATACGGGATTCGCGAGCCGAGACCGGGCAAACATGCCCTCATCGACCCCGAAGAAATCGACCTGTTCATCGTTCCGGGGGTGGCATTCGATGCCTCGGGAACACGCCTTGGGTTCGGAGGAGGCTACTACGACCGCCTCCTGAGCGGGGTGACCGGCAAGGCAATCGTTGCCCTTGCCTTCGAGATTCAAATCGCCTCACAGCTCCCCTGTGAGGCATTCGATATCAAGATGAAAAAGATTATCACCGAGCGTCGAGTGATCGACTGCAAAACGTATATCATGGCAGAGAATGCTCATGAGGCACAAGTGCCACGATGTGATCGATAACCATATTTCCGTTCATGGAAGCCATACAGCATCTCCATGAAACGATTTTATAAAGGGGGTGAACGAGATTTCCGCGCAAGCCTATATCGTTCTGACCATTATTATTACGGGAATTGTCTGTATTTTTATTGGATATTTCATCAGGAAGAAGCTCTCCGAGACCCGGCTGGTGAATGCCGAGGCAATGGCCAAAAAGCTCGTTGCCGATGCTGAAAAGGAGGCGAGCAATCGACTGCGGGAGGCCGCACTCGAGGCCAAGGATCTCATCTACAAGGCCCGGTCCGAATTCGAGAAGGAAACCAGGGACCGGCGCGTCGAGTTACAAGGCATTGAAAAGCGTCTGACCCAGAAGGGTGAAAACATCGACCGGAAGGCGGACCTGCTCGACAAGAAGGAAAACGAGCTCGGCAACAGGATCAAGCAGGTCACCACTCGGGAAAAGGACCTTCGCGAGAAGGAGGAGGAGTATACCCAGCTTATTCAGAAGGAGCGCAGGATCCTTGAGAATATCTCCGGGCTTACCTCGGAGGAGGCCAAAAACATCCTCATATCGCATATGGAGGCCGATGCCCGGCATGAGGCCGCCAAGACCATCAAGAAGATCGAGGATGAGGCCAAGGAGACCGCGACCAAGAAGGCAAAGGAGATCATCAGCCTGTCCATCCAGCGCTATGCAGCGGACCAGGTGGTGGAGTCCACCGTGTCCGTGGTGGATCTTCCCAACAACGAGATGAAGGGAAGGATCATCGGGCGCGAGGGGCGCAACATCAGGGCACTGGAGTTGGCTACCGGGATCGACCTTATCATCGACGATACGCCGGAGGCGGTCATCCTTTCCGGATTTGACCCCATCAGGCGGGAGATCGCAAAAAATGCCCTGCAAAAGCTGATCATCGACGGCCGCATCCATCCGGCCAGGATCGAAGAGGTGGTGGCCAAGGCCCAAAAGGACATGGACACCGCCATCCGGGAGGAAGGGGAGCAGGTCGCCTTTGAACTGGGGGTCCACAACCTCCACCTGGAGGAGATCAAACTGATCGGCAGGCTCAAGTACCGAACGAGTTACGGTCAAAACGTCCTCCAGCATTCCAAGGAGGTCGCCTACCTCGCCGGGGTCATGGCGGCTGAACTGGGCACCGATGAACAGGTGGCGCGTCGCGCCGGTCTGCTCCACGATATCGGCAAGGGGGTGGACCACGAGGTGGAAGGCTCCCATCCCAAGATCGGGGCGGACCTGGCAAAGAAGTACGGCGAACCGGAAGAGGTGATCAATGCCATCGCCGCCCATCACGAGGATGAGGAGCCCAAGACCATCACCGCCGTGCTCATCCAGGCTGCAGACGCGCTCTCCGCAGCAAGACCCGGGGCGCGCAAGGAAAGCCTGGAAACCTATATCAAGCGCCTTGAAAAACTCGAGCAGATCGGCAAGTCATTCCGGGGGATCGATAATGCCTATGCAATCCAGGCAGGCCGTGAGATACGGATCATCGTGGTGCCGGAAAACCTCAAGGACGACGACATCGGCCAGGCGGCCAGGGATATCGCCGCCAAGATCGAGAAGGAACTCGAGTATCCCGGCCAGATCAAGGTCACGGTGATTCGCGAATCACGGGCGGTGGAATATGCCAAATAGCACTGTGTGGACCAATTGAATATCCTGTTTATCGGAGACATAATCGGAAAGCCGGGGAGGAGGATTATCCGCGAACTGCTCCCCTCGGTGATAAACCGGCATGAGATCGACTTCTGCATCGCCAATGCGGAAAACGCAGCCTCCGGGTTCGGCATCACCAGGAATGTCATACGGGAGCTCCTGGATATGGGGATCGATTGCCTTACCTCCGGAAACCATATCTGGGACAAGAAGGAGATCCTGGACGTGATCCACCTCGAACCCAAGCTGCTGAGGCCGGCCAACTACCCTGAGTCGACCCCCGGGTTCACCCACGGTGTCTTCGAGAGCAAGGGCGGACACCGGGTCGGGGTTTTGAACCTGGCCGGCCGTGTGTTCATGTCGTGCGTGGACTGTCCCTTCCAGGTGGCACAGCGGCTCGTGCCGATCCTCAAGAAGAAGGCCCAATTCACCATCGTGGATATCCACGCGGAGGCTACATCGGAAAAGATCGCCATGGGATGGTTCCTGGACGGCCAGGTATCGGCAGTGGTGGGCACCCATACCCACGTGCAAACCGCGGATGGGAAGGTCCTCCCCAAGGGGACCGCATATATAACCGACGTGGGGATGACCGGGCCTCATGACTCCGTCATCGGGATCAGGAAGGAGATCGCGCTGGAGCGGTTTCTCACACAGATGCCGCAACGGTTCACCATCGCAAGCGGTGACCTCTGGCTGAATGCGGTGATCGTCCGGTGTGAGGCAAAAAGCGGGCTCGCGAAGGGGATCGAACGGATTCAGATACCGCTTTCCCAATAATGGCGCACTTCTCATCCGGGCCTGAATGGTTCCCGGCGGCAAGGGATCGGCGCTTTGTATCCCTTCCGGCGTGAGCAATTCCATGCGGTAGAGGGGGGGCTGTATCCCTGCCTTGGGGATATACATGAGAATGGACGGCCGGGCCGAGGGTTTACTCCCTGGTTATCTCCAGGATTTCGTATTCCTTGATCCCGTTCGGGGCTTTCACCTTTACCGAATCCCCCACCTCGCGCCCGAGGAGTGCCCTGCCCACCGGCGCGGTGGTGGAAATCTTTCCCTCCTTGAAATCAGCCTCTTCCGGGGCAACGAGCAGGTAGCACACCTCGGAGTCCGTCTGACAGTCATAGAGCTTCACCCGTGCCCCGATATAGACCTTGTCGTCAGGAAAGTTTTCGTCCTCGATAATCTTCACACGGGCAAGCTTCACCTCCAATGCGGCAATCTTTCTTTCCACGTGTCCCTGGGCCTCCTTTGCCGCATCATATTCGGCATTCTCGCTTATATCCCCGTGTGCCCTCGCCTCGCCTATCTGTGCGGATATCTCCCGCCGTTTGGTACCCTTCAGATATTCCAGCTCATCCTTTAGTTTTTTGTACCCTTCCCGTGTCAGATATGTTGGACTTATACTCAACGATCATACCTCCTCTTCTTCTTGTTCGCACCGACAACCCCTCGTGCGCAGGGTTCCCCCTCTCTCTTTTTTATCAGTACCATATTATCGTTCTTTGTTCAAGCGGCAGTGAAGAGATGCAGCAATTCTCATTTTGGATCTTCGGGGGAGCGTGGGCAGGCATATTTACTCCGCCAGACGGGAAGGCCACGACAATGAAACATCAAAATCAGAATTGCTGGAAGGGATGGGTAACGACCTCTTGGATTCGTCCCCACGGCCCGTATAGTCCAACACCTTGAATTTCCGAATCCAACATGATATCGTGTGCACGATGAAATCATACATTCCCGCGTTACTGTCTCCTCTTCCCGACGTACATACCCCAGATAAGGAGGGTTTATCCATGGAATATAAACGAGAGTTTTTCCCGAGGGTCAAGAAGACCATCATGCCCAGGCCGGTCGAGCGCGAGGAGACCGATGTCCTCGGCCAGCGCGGCATCGCCTGGGCGGCCGACGCCATCATCTACGGGCCGAACTGGTATCACGACAAGGAACAGGGATTGATCGAGATCTACGATGCAGGCCCGGCACTCATGTTCAAGGACATCCTCCCCAAAAAGGACAAGTACGCACGGGAGGGCCTCTACCTCCAGATTACCCTCGCCTACCGTACCACGGAGAATGCATGCGCAAACATCCGGACCTTCTCCGGAAACCACATCACCCTGCCGAACAGTGTCCAGGGTGCCCTGTTCGTTGATCCCTGGACCTGTCACTGGGTGACCGACGACATGACCATCAACGTAAATTCCATCTACCTGGGCGAGAAGCTCTGGATACAGCGGGTGGAATGGGAGTGGGTGAGCAGGGAGATCGTGTACGACGACGAGGTGGGGAAATCCGATCTGTACCTCACCCGCGCCAAGAAGGACATCGAAGGGATCTACCGGACCAAGGAGATCACCACGGACGTGGTAAAGGGATACCTCATCGATCGCATCAGGCACGATGACCATTTTGCCCGGCGCTGCCTTGCCCTGCTGAACAGCGACAAGCTCCTGGAACGCGACATGATATCGCTGTTCAAGGACCTGGGCATCGAGACCTCATAGACCCCATTTTGTTTTCTACCGCACATCCACCCTCCGCGCCCCCTGGGGCCGCCAACTGGGGGAGATGACCCGGGAGCCCTTTTCGTGCTGTGGGAGGAGTTCCCCCCAGATGATGGTGTTTTCCCCATACCGGTCGTTGATCTCGTCCATGACCCTGCAGACCCGCGCCAGGGGCATCGACCTCCCGAGCAGGGGGAGCTGCCGCGCCCGGGGGCAGAGATTGGTAAGGGAAACCCCCAGAAGGCGCACCGGCTGCCACAGGCGGCACCCCGCCAGGATCTCCTTCGCCACCTCCCAGATCTCGTGGGTGCCGTTGATGGCGCGGCTGATCGTCTTCCGGGTGGTGAAGGTCTGGAAGTCCTTGTACCGGACGGTCAGGGCCACGGTCCTCCCCGCCAGGCAGTATGCCCGCGCCCGCTTCCCCACCATCTGCGAAAGCAGGAGGAGATGGCGCAGGATGTCCTCCCGCTCGGTGATGTCCCGCTCCAGGGTCATGCTGTGACCCACGGATTTGACCTCCGGCTCCTCCCCGATGGGGATGACCGGGGTGTCGTCCCTGCCCCGCCCCATTGCCTGAAGCCGCTCCCCGATGATCCCGAAGCGGCGGGAGAGGATCTCCACCGGCATCCTCCCCAGCTGCCCGCAGGTCCTTATTCCCAGATGTTCCAGAGACCGGGCCAGGCGGGGGCCGACGCCGCACAGCTCCTCCACCGGCAAGTCCTCCATCAGGCCGGGCACGTCCCGGGACACAACCCTGAAGAGCCCGTCCGGTTTGCGCAGGTCGCTCGCCAGCTTGGCCAGGAGTTTGTTGGGGGCGATACCGATGGAACAGGTGATACCCAGGTCCCCCCGGATGCAGGCCTTGATCCGTCCGGCTATCTCCTCCGGACTCGCAAACAGGGGGATGCAGCCGGTGACGTCCAGGAATGCCTCGTCAACGGAGTAGACCTCCACCAGGGGGGTAAACTGCTGGAAGATTCGCACGATCCGGCAGGAGGTATCGATGTACTTCCGGTTGTCCGCAATCACCAGGTGGATGTCGGGGCATTTCCTGCGTGCCTCGTAGATGGTCATCCCCGTCTTCACGCCGCGACGCCGGGCCTGGTACGAGGAGGTGGTGATCACCGTGCGTGAGCCGCCGCCGATCACCGCGATGGGTTTGTCCCTCAAGCCCGGCCTGCACTGCTGCTCCACCGAGGCGAAGAAGGCATCCATGTCGATGTGGAGGATGATCCGCTCCTGCTCCATCACCGCTCACCCCCCCTCCTCCAGGGCCACCAGCCGCCAGGTCATGGCATCCCTATGGTAGGCGATGTGGTAGAGGTTCGCCCCGTCGGAGACCGCGAAGTTCTGAACCCAGGCGCTTCCCTCCCGCTCGTCCCAGGTATAGGTGACCTGCCGCACCTCATGCCTCCTCCCCTTCCACACGAACCAGGCGGGCCTGATCCGATCCGGAGGGCCGAACACGGCCCCCACGCGTATGGGCTGATCGATTTCCGTGGTCATTGCGATTCCATGCCTTTCCTGAGTGCCCAGGGTGATTCTCATAGCAAACCCTCGGGCATGTAGCGTAAGCAGAAATGTTTACCCCGCTGGGAGGGAAGGGGGTGCAACCAAACTTTGTCAGGCGAAGCGAAGCGAAGCACACACCAAACTTCGTCAGGCGCAGCGAAGCGAAGCTACTATGCTGCTCTTTGCGTCAACCAATAGGGTTTCCGATTCAACTCCACACCAAACTTCGTCAGGCGGAGCGAAGCGAAGCACTATGTTGCTCGTGCGTCCATAAAAAAAGCGCGCGACCCCGTTTCCAAACTTCGTCAGAAAGGATGCCCCTACTCCCGCTCGTATGTCCGGAATACGGCGACGAGCTTGCCCAGAATGGTGGGTGGGCGCTCCCGGGTAAGGACGATGGGCTCCATCCGTGCATTGGCCGGCCGCAGGACGAACCGGTCCCGCTGCTTATAGAACCGCTTCAGGGTGGCATCCTCGCCGATCAGCACCGCCACGATCTCCCCGTTGTGCGCCGTGGGCTGGGACCGGATGAGGGCGTAATCCCCCTCCTGGATGTGGGCGTCGATCATGCTGTCTCCCTCCACCCTGAGAAAAAAGAGTTCCTTTCCCCTGGCAAGGGAGGGATCCACCGGGATCTCCCCCTCCAGGTTTTCCACGGCCAGGATGGGACTCCCCGCCCGTATCCTCCCCACCACGGGCACCATCACCCCCTCCTGCGTCCGGGGGCGAAGGACCTCGATGGCCCGGGAGCTCTTGGAGAGACGGCGGATATACCCCTTCCGCTCCAGGATGTCCAGGAACTTCTTTGCCCCCTTGGGTCCGGAGATGCCGAGGTGGGCGCCGATCTCCCGCACTGTAGGGGGAAAGCCCCTGGAATTGATGTGATTGATGAGGAAATCCAGCACCTTTTTCTGGCGTGGCGTCAAGGGCTCGGTCATGATCCTCCCCCCCTTTCGAGAGCTAACATTTGTTACCCTATTTATATAGTATCGGCATCCGGGGGAAATGTCAAGGAGAAATGATGTAATGCCAAAATGGACATCACCTGAAAAATGATGGTCAGACCAGGTTGCTGAGACGCTTCAGGGCGTGGAGCCTCTCCGTCCTGCCGATCCGTGCCTGGTCCACCACCCGTTTGAGAAAATCGATGGAGCGGTCGTAGTTTGCCCGATCGACGGGATAGGGGTGGCCGTCCTTCCCCCCGTGGGCGAAGCTGAATCGCACCGGGTCCCTGAAGCTGGCCTTGGCGCCGTATAAAAGCTCGGACAGAAGGCTCAGGGAGCGGATGGTCTGCGGGCCGACCCCGGGCATACCCAGAAGGGAGGCAAAGTCCTGGGGCTGCTGTTCATAGGTGGAAAGGAGCACCTTCTTCAGCCGGTTGGGATGGATAAGGGAGGGATGCACCGGGTGCTCCCGCGGGAGGGTGAGCTGCTCCCGGATGCCGGTGAACTCCTTGATAATCCTCTCCGGGTGCTCCCTGGAGATGGCGGCGCTCGCATCCCTGGCCTTGTCGCTTTCCTCGGCCACCATGTTCAACACCTCACCCGAAGAGTCACAGCAGACTGCCGAGTGCGGCTCGCACACGAAATCCGCCACCGTGCTTCCCAGCCAGTGGTAGCGCCGCGCATAGCGGTTTGTTTCATTCATCCCCTGCTGGATGACCGTCCACTCCCCTTCCCGGGTGAAGATCAGGTTGTGATGGTAGAGCTGGTAGCCATCCTGGAGCGCGGTGTTGTCCACCTTGGCGGACATGCGGCTGGCATATACCAGGGGCGCGGGATCCATGCCCAACATCCCACCGAGGTGCGTAATCTCATCCGGGGTTTTGCGCGACACCCTCCCCTTCCCCCCGCACACACACAGTCCCAGATCCCTCTCCAGCCCCTTGATCCCCTCCTTCAGGGCGCCGCACACCGTGGTGGTCAGCCCGCTGCTGTGCCAGTCGAAGCCCAGCACGCACCCGAAGGCCTGGAACCAGAAGGGGTCGGAAAGCCGCACCAGCATCTCCCTGGGGCCGTACTCCTCGACGATGGCGAGAGTGACCTGCCGGGCAAGGAGCCTCATCCGGCTGAAAAGCCACGCAGGCGCCTTGCCGTAGTGCAGGGGCAGATGGGCGATTCCCGTCCTCATAGTTGGTCTCTCCTGTTGGTGTATATGGCGCCGGGCAGATATGGCCACTGTCACCATTATGATGAATTCCCTTCTTATATGCAACAACTATCGGCGGTGCCCCATGCCCCGGTTTACGCCTTTTCGAGAATGATCCGTGATCCGCCGGAAGGGATACCGCATTGTTTTCCGATGTTGTCTATGAATATAATAAATCATACATCCACAATCTACGCGCGGGCATACGAACAATCTTGTCAAGGAGGGTATGATGTCAAAAAAGCGACTGACCATATCGGTGGTTACCGGGGCGGTTTTGGGCGTCATCTGCATCATCGGGGGAAGTGTGAGGGCCGGAGGGTTCGCCGGCAGAGGGCTGTACCTCTTCGCCATGTGGTATAACCGGGTCATTTTGGGGCTGATTATCGGACTGGCGGGTGGGTGGAGGATTGTCGACGGCCCCTTGAACCGGTATGTCCGGGGCGCCCTGTTGGGTTTTCTGGTGAGCGCTGCGTTCTTTTTGTCCACGGGCATGCGGGACATCGTGGCATTCCTTGCCGGCATCGTCTATGGCGTGATTATCGAGTTTGCAGCACGGCGATATGATTAGGTCTGTATGTGTCGGGATCTCTTTCTAACGACCTGAAGGATCGATGACGACCTCCCTGTGACAAATCCTTTTTGTCAAGGTGTCATCATGGGAGGCGATGACGATGGTGGTCCCACGAGATCCGTATTCCTTTAGGAGAGTTACGAGATTCTGAACGTTTTTTTTATCGATCCCCGTTGTGGGCTCATCCAGCAAAAGGACCGCGGGCTTGTGGAAAAGGGCGAAGGCAATGGCAAGCCGTTTTTTTTCTCCAAGGCTCAATGTATGGGGATGCCGCCCCTTCAGTTTAAGCAATCCCAGTCGATCCATGATGGCGCAGGCCGTTTCCACTGATTCATCATCCTCCCTTCCCTTTTTGACACTTAGAGGAAACATGACCTCCGAAAGGGAGTCCGGCATGAAGAGCTGGTGATCGGGATTCTGATACACCATCCGTACGGTTTGACCTCTCTTTTCGGCAGGGTAGCAATGGGGAGCGATCCCGCAGATACGTATCTCTCCCTGCTGAGGGATCAGGAATCCCGGGATGAGGCCGCTCAGGCAGTTCAGCAATGACGACTTGCCGCTCCCGCTTTCACCTGCAATCAATACGAACTCACCGGGCCGGATATCGAGACTGATATCTTTAAGCACAGGTTCCCGGAAACCTGGATAGGAAAGGGTCAGGTTGTGTGCGGCGAGTATCATGGCCGAAAATCCGATCTTCCTTATCCCGCAATCCAGATGTCGAAGAGCAGGAAGGAAAGGGAGATACCCGGCACGACGGATAGAAAAAGATAGTCCTTCCATCCAATGCACAGGGTATACAGGGATGTTCTGGACACGGGGGCGCCAAAACCGCGCACGGTTGCTGCAACGGCAAGGCTATCCGCCCTTTTCAACGAGCGGATGACAATGGGGATGAAAAGGGCCCGGAAGGTTCGATAGGGATGGCGAAAAAACCCCTTCCATCTCACTGCCCCTCTTCCATACGCGCTCTCCTTCACAAGGTTTATCTCCCTCAACATTAAAGGGAAAAAACGCAGGGCCACGGTCAATACAAATATGGCAGGTTTCAGGGGATCGAGCCTTAAGGAGCCGTTCCACAGCGTTCCCCCGGTATTCGGGTCGGTCAGATAGGAATGGGGATTCTTGTATCCGTTTTTTGAATCCTGGTTCATGAAAAATCCCTTGAGTTTCATGGAAGGGGTAACATCAAAGGCGATCTGCGTGCTAAGTCCGCTGGTCTCCGCCCAGTGCTCGCCATTGTCACCGATCAGATATGCATCCTGACCTGTCGGTGTTTGAGTGGATGTCCATCCCACCCCGGTCTTTGGCGTGCCCCCGCCCCCACCGCCTCCGGAGGGGGTCGATGCCTTTACCACGTACTGATCGATGTACCCATCCGTCTCTTTCTCCTCATAGCCAATGGAAAAGGAAAAACGCTACCATGGTTTGGCACCGAAATGGAGCCTGTATCCTTTCGTGTTGTCCTCTCCGACAAGCCCCTTCGCGGAAAGCGTGGTCTTTTCGATATCCCTGGTGATGATCTGGATGGTCCCTCCCATTGCCGTGCCCCCATAGAGGGCGGAGTATGGTCCCCTGACGATCTCTATCCGGTCTATGCCTTCGACAGGCAGCATGGTCCAGTCCACCTGCCCATTATACCCGCCGTTTATGGGATGCCCATTCAAAAGGAGCTGTGTCCTTCCCTGCCCTCTGAAACCCCGCAGGCCAACATGGCTCGATATCCCTGTTTCATCCTGCACCATCAGCGATGAGAGCCCTGCCTGATAGCGCAGTGCCTCATCCAATGTGTATACCTTTTGTCTTCCCATATCATTTTTATCAATGATGCCGGCACTGGCGGGGATGTCCCTGAACAGACGCTCAGTCCTTGTTGCGGTGATAACGATGTCTCCAAGAAAAAACCGGGGGGGCTCTGCTTCTTCGGCTCCGCATGGGCATAAGAAGGCCCGGCTGCACAAAAAACAAAAAAGTACCATTCCACATATCCGTGCCGTGATACGGCATGCCCTGTCAAAAGACATACGACCCTCTCCTTCCTTCCATCTCGCCCCATTTTTGCCGGATGTCTCCGGTCGGCATGTTGATATCCATCCGCTTACTTTCTCATCGCACGCACTGTTGTCTTAAAAAATAGGATTGAGGGGACATGTCTTCTAAGCCATGTCCCCTCAATCGGAGAAAGGGTGCTAATTGAGCATGACAATCCGGATACTAACACCACTCACAAATTGTGTCAAGTTTAATTTTTTCGTAGCACCAACTTTTAAGGGCCGATAGGTGTGATATCACCCGTGGTATCGGGACATAGTCCACGTCCATTCTTTGACAAAGGAATCGAAAGGCGGCTATTATTGCCTATTAATCCTGAATCAAACCCGAGGGCATTCTGGCCGGGAACGTCTGAATATTCAGCAATTGAAGGAGGTCATACAATGAAGATCGATTTTTATTGCTGGGTGAAATGAAACACCTGCAGAAAGGCGAAGGAGTTTCTTTCGCACAAGGGGATCGAAATCAACGAGCGTGATTTCTTCAAGAATCCCTTCAATCACGCTGAAATTGAGGGCCTGCTTCAGGGGAAACCGGCCTCGGAGATGTTCAACTTCCGCAGCCCCAGCTTCAAAGCCCTGGGCGTGGATCGAGAAAAGCTCGGCAACGACAAGTTGATCGAGTTGATGATCGGGGAACCCCGCCTGGTACGCAGGCCGGTGGTGCGTATCGGCAACGACGTATATTTCGGAGCGGACAGCAGAAGGCTGGCCGAGATAGTGGGATGACCTTACATATAATCCAGGTCGAGTTCAATACCATTATCACCTTTCTGGGCATGATATGCGCCACGGTCGCCGGCATGGCAGGATACTATGCAGCGTATATCAAAAAACAGCCCGCCCTGATCAAGACCAACGATAGGATCTTCCGCACACACAGGGCATTCGGCAGCTTCGCCACTATGCTATACTTTCTGGGCCTCTTTGCGGGTATCGTGGGATTCATCGGCGCGTTGACCGTGAACGAACCTCCCCTGGAGTTGCAAAGCCCTTCCTTCAATATCCATACATGGGGATCGTTCATTGTGTTGGTGTTTATCCTGTGGAAGACGTATCACTCCTATTTCAATAAAAGGCCGTTATACGGCCCTCGCAAATGGCTGGGGGTGGTCGCATTCGTGGCCTGGGCCTTTACCTGGATATCCGCGGCAATCTCCTATTACGTACGGACCGTGCCGCCGAATCTTCAGCATCCCCCACCTGTATTCCTTCTGCCCTATCGTCTGCTCTGGGTCCAAGTCGTTCTTCCCTTTCTCATCGGGGGTATCATCGGCTTTATGATCCTGAGAAGGGCAATCCTCCCCAGGAAAAACTCCGCCGTACAATAACAATGCTCACGATGCTAATAGGTACCCTTCGTTGCCCTCATTGCAGACTTCTCTTTAAGAGTATCTTCAATACTTGCCGTACCTTTTCCAGCCGGTTTCATTGACCTGACGCATTATTGGCCAACTGCACGAGCCACAATTTCTCCTGCTCATATTCCTGCATTGAGGAATATCTTAGGCCTTTCATTACATTGGATTCCACAGAACGCACGCCTCGATTCTTGATGGCATGAGGCAAGAACCCTCCAATATCCGAGACCAGGGTCTTAAAATTGAGATCGATATTGTATTGCTTTCTGGTGCCCAGACAGGAATAGTCGAATGTTTCTCCCACGATCTGAAAACTCAGTGAATCATTCCTTGTAATCATATCAAGATAGTGGTTGAAATTGGTTTTACTTTTCATTCCTGCCATGTTCGATCTCTCCCTCAGATTCTGATACACTCAACTCAGGAATATGTTTTTTGCGGCCTCATTATAGCGAGAAAGGAGCGATCATGGCGCTCAGGTTTGTGTGTGATGAAGACGCGATCCCTTTGGGTGGACGGAAGAAATTCGACGTGGATGGAGAGTCAGTCCTTGTCTTTCATCTTGAGGAGGGCCTTTTTGCCATCCAGAGCCGGTGCCCCCACATGTTTGCATCCCTGGAAAAGGGGAAGCTGATCGACGGCCACATCATTCAGTGCAGAATCCACAAGGCCCGGTTCGATATCAAAACCGGGAAGGTGATCCGGTGGGCACACTTCCCGCCGGGAATCCAGGCCCTGAATGTGATCCGCTCGCAAAGGGACCTCACGACATACCCTGTCACGGTGGAGGAGAAAAGGGTATATGTGGAGATTTCATAATAAGAGAAGGTGAGACTCACCTCGATTTTAGACTTCAAGAGGTTTTGCAGGTGGGTGCGAAGAGACGAGAGAAATATTTCTGATCCGATGCGTAGTGACACTTCTTGTATTTCTTGCCGCTACCGCACCAGCACGGTTCATTGCGCCCAAGATGAATGGCGGATTCGGGTGGATTTCTTCTAAACAGCTTATTCCATAGGCTCATTTTTTCTTTCACTCCTCCTTAAGGTTGAAACAGACATTCTCTCACCCTGAAAATCTTACATCACAAAATTCAGGGGAAGTCCCATATTACAATTTATATAAAATATCACTACTGTCCGGTTGTTCTCGAAAATGTAATTTTTAAGATCGTAACAGATTGATTTTATTAATAGCGAAATGTTAAAGCGATTTGAAATCGATAAAATGTCTGACATCCCAAAATCCTTGATATTAGCGTGCTATGGCAAATTGCTTTATTTTTAACCGGACAGTAGTGATAAAATATCTTATCTTAGTCCCCAACAGGTCCCCAACATATAATAAACATATTCTTGAATCAAATGATTTTCCCCGCCATGCCTTACCCTATTCCTGCGGATTACGCTGTAATGTAAGACATATCGAGGCTCTGCTCATGATAGTGAAGATCATGATTATCGCGATTCCGGCTGCCATGAATATGGCTACGTCTTTCCCCCTGCCCATGCCTGTGTGCTCAACCATGCGCGTGACCATGATGCTGTTTTTTCAGGTACGGCTCTATCCATTGCGGTGATGATGCTCCAATGCAGCCAATGCAGCCTCGAAGTGCATGGTGATTTGCCTGGATAGTTCCAGGATCTTATGCAGCTCATCGGCGACGGCGTCTTGATGGGCATCTCTCGCCCTTTGCATCCATTTTTCCAGATCCTTCACATGTTCCTGATTGTGTTTGAGCAGATAGGGTAACCCAGCCTCGAGTTTTTTTACATCCTCGTGATGGTGATGTTCATGCATTTGCCTTGCCCTTTTTTTCCAGTATCATATAGTTTTCCATGAAGTCCACCTGCCGTATATAATAACCCTCCATTCTTTTACTGTCACCAATAAGTGTCTGAATCCGAATATCCTCACCATCCGCACTCACCCGCACTACCTCCTGCAGCACAAGGTTCTCCTGTTTCTTTGTATCGACATATACGTTTGACAGGCACATAATCCCTCCCTTTTTGTATACCAGACCCTTTCCCGGTCGGGCAATCCGTTCTTCTGGCAAACCATCCTGATCCACGGATCAGGATAAAGAACATGCCCTGATTGAACCAAAAAATTCAGCGGAGAAAATAGGATTGATAAGAATTTGTTTTCTCAATAGAAGAGTAGGCGGAATTTTGATCCTTGTCAAGGCTGATGTCCGAAGAAAAATCAGCAGCAGATGGAAAGGAAAATGCAGTATACCACCAGGAAAATATACGGCGCAATATGTTTTTATATGGTCTCCAGGAGGATAATATTCCCCAGCCTTTACGATCAGGTTCACCCCCTCCAGTTTAAACTCGCCCAGATCCTTATAGACACCATTAATACTGATCATGGTCGTTCAATCCAGGGCTATTCAGATGGACGCGAATACCCAGCCCGAAAATGGCCAGATAGGACGAGCATTGATTGTGCACAAAAAATATGATATAGTTGTGTATGAGAATATCACAAAAAAGGAGGCATTATGCGTGCAACAGTGACGATTGACAACGATAAGCTTGACCTGCTCATGAAAGAGACGAAATCAAAAAGCAAGGCATCTGCGGTGAAGATTGCGATCGACGAGTATTTGAAGCGGAAGAAAATAGAGAAGATCAAGGCAATGAAGGGTAAACTCGAATTCAACATGACAGCCGATGAAATCAGACATCGTGAACGATAGAAGAATCTTAATAGACACCTCTGTATGGATCGATTACTTCAAGGGTACTGACGCCCAGTTTCAAAACAAGGTGGATGAGGCGCTGACTTACGGGCATATTTATGTGCCGAAGGTGGTTCTTGCCGAGCTTATTCAGGGCGCAAGGTCCGAGAAGGAAATCACGGTGATAGAGGATTTCATAGATGCATTCCATGTCATTGATCATACACAAGATACATGGCTGAAGGCAGGGAGGCTCTCCTTCTCAATGAAAAAAAAGGGCGTTACAATGAGCATCATTGACTGCTATATTGCTGTGATGGCAGACGAAAACGGGTGCATCATTTTTTCTCTGGACCGGCATTTCACCAGCATAAAGAGGTTTCTCAATATCGAGTTGCTTGTCTAAGCAGTAATCAAAAGGCCTGTAGAAATCCTCAAAAATGGAATCATCCTGGATGACCTTATCTGACCAAAGCAGGGGACTGATCCCACACGAATCGGCATGTTTGCTGAAAACACCGGAGACGGCTTCAGATACGATCCGATAGAGGTGCAATCCCGCCCTGAGACGCGCATTAATATCGCGCACCGGATGGAGCGTTCACGGATAAGGTGCCTATAGGACAACCGGGGTGACAGAAGGAGACCGCTGAGCCGCCGGTACCATAAAATCTCCGCATAACCTTACAGTAAAAGACCTGGGAAGACTAGATCTGCTGAGAATCCATGTTCCACAGCGGCAGCCCGGTACGTTCATCATATTCTCTGTGAAATACGGGACCTTCAAAGACCTGGAGTACGAATTCACACGCGAAGATGATCGTTCCGGGCATGAGGTGGCCGCCATAAGCGGAGCCATCCTTGTCCGCCAGTGTGATATGTGCATGGACCATGGGTTTTCCCTCTTTGAGGGAGACATTGCCGATCAGTTTGGTGATCTCCAGCGGGCGATCCAGGGCGAAGCCCTGATAGGTGCGTGTGCGTTGATCATAGAACCCCAGGGCGGCCTTCTGAACGGCCCCGAATGCCTCGATGCGGCCGAGACGGATCCCCTCCCTGATGCATATGTCGGTGAGTTCCCCCAATAGATCGGCGCCGTGGGACAGCTTCCCCATGAACACCTTGCCCGGTTGAATCTGTTTATACGTTGCCATATGCACACTCCCTTGATGATGTGAGTCTCATCGTCATGCAAGCCCCGGGAATCCCCGATCGGGGCCGGTCCCTTTAATAACGAGGATTGACCGGCAGACGGAGATTTTCGGAAGAATCTGCGAACTGCCGTTCCGTTGTCCTCTCATCGGACCTGCCGAATTTCATGGATCAATGGGATGGGGGTATATCCATCTCCATGACCTGTTGGAACCGGGTCACCAGGATATATCGTTCCACTTCAAGGGCCATGAGTGCGCAATCGGGGTCCCGGAGAAATTCCCTGAGATGGGGGTGCCTTTCCAGGTATAACCCGGATAGCCTCTCCCTCTCTTCACCTTCCGCCTCGTGCGCATTGCCCAGTACAGTCAAGGCCATGGCATCCTTGAAGTCCTCAACCCGGTTCGACCTGGAGTCGATCAATATGGAGATCATGGGATATGCCCTGATGTTCGCATATTTCCGGGTATTCCGCAGGGTCGCGAATATAACGTACCTCAGATCTTCCATTCCGGCAACACCCACCAGCGTGCAGTAGGGATATTCCCTGCCGCGCGTTGCCAGAACACCCAGGCTCTGCGATTGAAACAGGGATTGAATCTTGGTGACCAGTTCTTCCGTGTCCGCTGACACAATAACCTCCTTGCAGTGTCTGAAAGGAATATGCCTTGTTCCTCGGGTGCCTGTCAGCACGTAACGTGACATTCCTGATACTGGAAGCAGTATAGATGTGTTTTTTCATTTAATCAACGAATATGCCTTTCCTGTTCTTTCTGTATTTGGAGTGAAGCAATCACCCTCGCAAAGGGTTAAAAAGGGACGAAGAGGTATAAAATGCATGACAACACCCTGCTTTCGACGTGAGCCACCAAAGGACAATCCGCTGTATTTTCGTAACTTTTATATACTTGCCGCGCATCGTTTCATCTCATACGGTATATGACCCGGAGGCATTGCATTGTCCGGAACATATCCGTTCTCCATACGAAACTCTTTGAATTTATTTATAAATATAGATTATTTCCTGTGGCATTTTTCTTGCTATTCAAAATCGTATAATTGAAAAGGCACCGGTGAGAATAACAAATGGGGAATCTCACTGTGTGAAACAGGTGCATTGCAGGAGAAGGCACCGTCATAGGCACGTGATCCGGGTTCATAGGTGAAACAGGGAGGTAAGGTTATGAGAGACAATATCGGATTCCTTCTATTCTGCGTTGTTCTGGTATTCTTGATCCTGCTCATGACACGGGCCATTGTTACGGCCCAGTTCGGCTTCTACTATCCGGGGTCGTATTTCTTCTCACCCTTCTCCTATCCCTTTTCCCCGCTCTATACCTCATATTCCTCGTTCTATAACCCCTTCTATGTGTCGCCTTACTACAATACCGGGTATCTCAATCCCGTACCGGTCGCACCGCTCACATTCACCGCCCCCGCGGTCTCTCCCGCTCCCACGGCGACCATTGCGGCAGTGACCTCGCTCGTGCCGCTCACCCCGGTAACCACCATTGCAGGGGTCATTATTGCCGACTGGATCATCAACACCGGGAATCCCCAGGTAACCGCGGTGCTCACCCTGATCATCCAGGACCCGAGCCTTCTGGATAATCCCTTTCTCCTCAACGCCCTGATCAATACGGGGAACCCTGATGTCGCCGCAGCCCTTGCCTGGCTCAGCCTCGCCATTTGATCGGTTGGGCTGTACATTCGGACCGGGGGCATTATCCTGAATACGAGGTTGCGGCATTATTGATCGCCGCCGCAATGAATCGTCCACCCGGGCCTTGGGCATTATCATACATGCGGGTGTAATTTCCTGCTATCGCTTCACCTTCAGAAACGTGGCATTGACCGCAACGATGACCGTGCTCAATGACATGAGCACCGCCCCCACCGCAGGGCTCAGGAGTACGCCTACAGGATACAGCACCCCCGCAGCAAGCGGAATGGCCAGCACATTGTACCCGGTTGCCCAGGCCAGGTTCTGCAGCATCTTTCCATAGGTTGCCCGCGCAAGTCCGATGATGGCCACCGCATCCAGGGGATTGCTGTTCACCAGGATGATGTCCGCGGTCTCCACCGCAATATCGGTGCCCGCACCGATGGCAATGCCCACATCGGCCTGTGCAAGGGCAGGGGCGTCATTCACCCCGTCGCCGGTCATGGCGACCACCAACCCCTTTGCCTGGACCTCCCGCACCTTGGATGCCTTCTCCTGGGGAAGCACCTCGGCAAAATACTCGTCAAGCCCGATCTGCTCCGAGACCCACCGGGCCACCTCCCCGCGGTCACCGGTGAGCATCATGCATTGAATGCCCATGGACTTGAGGCGCGCTATGGCCTCCCTGGATTCAGGGCGTATGGTATCGGCAAGGCCAACCGCCCCCACCAGTGCATCCTCGACCATGATAAAGACCACGGTCTTTCCCTGGGAGGAGATCTCATCCACTCGCTTGTCCGAACCCTCTATCCCCTGCTCCCGCAGGTATCCCGAGCTGACCACCCTGACCCTTTTCCCCTCGACGGTGCCCTCCGCGCCCTTGCCGGGGATGGCCCTGAAATCGTCCACATGAAGGACTTCTTCCGTGGATGAGACGATGCCCCTGGCAATGGGATGCTCGGAATTCGCCTCCACTGCCGCGGCATAGCGAAGCACCTGCCCTTCATCCATTTTCCCGGGATCGAAGGGAATCACGTCGGTGACCCCGAAGCTCCCGGTGGTGATGGTGCCGGTCTTGTCAAATATGATCGCCTGGATGTTCCGTGCCCGCTCGAATGCCGTGCGGTTCCTGATGATAAGCCCGTTCCGCGCAGAGAGAACGGTGGATACGGCAACCACCAGGGGAATCGCCAACCCCAGGGCATGGGGACAGGTGATGACCATGACCGTGACGGTACGCTCGAGTGAAAAGGCGAAATCCCTTCCCACCATAAACCACCATACCGCAAGGGTGACGGCCCCGCACCCGAGGGCGATGACGGTGAGCCACAGGGCCGCCCTGTTTGCAAGGTCCTGGCTCCTTGACTTGCTCTCCTGGGCCTCCCTGACCAGCCCGATCATCTGGGAGAGGAAGGATTCCTCCCCCGTCTTGTGCACCTCCACCGTGATGGCGCCCTCTCCGTTGAGTGATCCCCCTATGACCTTCTCCCCTGCCCTTTTGTATACAGGTGAGGACTCCCCGGTGATCATGGATTCATCGATAGAGGACTCCCCCTTCACCACGCCTCCATCAACCGGCACCCGCTCGCCGGGCTTCACCAGCACCCGGTCTCCCTTCCGGATCTCGCTGAGGGGGAAATCCCGGATGTCTCCGCCCGGCATGACCTTATGGGCATGCGAGGGGAGAAGCTGAGCAAGTTCCTTCAATGCACGGGAGGCGCCCATGACCGATCTCATCTCCACCCAGTGGCCGAGGAGCATGATATCGATGAGGGTGGCCAGCTCCCAAAAGAATACCTTCCCCCCCAGACCGAAGATCACCGCGCCGCTGTAAATGTATGCGGTGGTGATGGCCACCCCGATGAGGGTCATCATCCCCGGGTTTCGCGATCTGATCTCGTCGATGAGCCCCATTATGAAGGGCCTGCCGCCATAGACAAAGACGACGGTGGCAAGGAGAAAGAGCACGTACAGGTCCCCCACGAATCGCAGGGAATCCCCCAGTCCGAGGAACTCCTGGATCATGGGGGAGAGGGCAAGGATGGGAATGGTGACGATCGTCGATACCCAGAACCTTCGTTTAAAATCCGCCACCATATGCGCATGATGGTCTCCGTGGTCCTGGGACGCATGATGGCCTTGATGTTTATTACCGCGGTGATGTTTCCCATGGCCGGGCCCTGAATGCGCGGCGTGGTCATGCTGTTCATGCCCTGCGTGATCGCTTTGCATCGCAGTCTACCCCCTTTCCTGATTTTCTGTTTGTGGGTGCCGAAGGTTTGTCTCGAAAATAGTACATATCGTATTGAAAATTATGTTTTCATACTTCATGGCGCCGCAAAGTGGCATGAAGGTCTGCTCGAAAACTGCCCCCGCAAGAAACAGTATCTTACGATCCGTGATACTCAGGTACATCGCGATGGTTATTCAGTGAACATACGGCTATGTGGGTGGCACAAGGGGAATCATGTGATGCAGGTTTGCCGTATTTTTGACTTATCCGGTGCCATACACTAAAATAGTAGTGTATACCATCCTCGATTATACATCATGTTGTTCTCTATTGGCACCTGTTAACGAGCAAAAAATTGCACGTTCCTGCAGTTGTTCAGCTCCAAAAAATACGTAGTATCGACCTTTATTGTCAGAAAAATTTCCGCATATTCTATTCGACCCGTTTTATCCTTTCAGCGGAGTATGTATATGGAATTCCGAACGTCCATGATTCATCCCACGTGCCATCCTCGGTCATATGCGAAGGGTATATTCCCGGGAAAGGATGCCTTTTTCCCCTATCATATTTGCTCGCCCCTGATGCAACGATCTCCGGAAACAGCCGTATGCATTGAATCCCCAAAATTCATCATGCGTGCCATAAGTATTCCCCTTAATACCGGGAGATCCCCTCCGTTTTCTCTTCCAGCCCACTTATGCCCTATGCGTGCGCATTAACGCATACGGGGAAACAAATCAAACAAAATCAACTCTCATATACGCTATTGAGTTCATAGAGAAAGGAAACACCATGAAACGACACTCACTCCTCACAATAATGACGATTGTGTCAATCGTCTTTTTGCTCGTGTTCATACAAGGCCCGTACACATGTGCGCAGTTTCCTCAGACAAATCTGGGGTATCCCTATCTGCCGGGCACCTTTTATAACCAGCAGTTTCAATACCCGCAGATCCAGCAACAGACATTCCCATCATATTTCGGGCCATTCCCGTACGGGAATTTTCCTTCCTACCAGTTTCAGCAGCTCCCCTGGTTTCAACCGACATACTTCCAGCCCCGCGTCTACCAGCAGCTACCGCAGTACTCTCAATTCCCGCAATTTCAACCGTACCGTCAATACCAGGCATTCCCCCGATTGCCGTTTTCCCCAGGCTATTTCTCCCCATTTCCCTACACACCCTACTACCCCTATCCTCCTTACACGCCTCAGCAGCCTGTCAGGACGGTTCCCGACGTGGTAGGTCTCACCGAGGCGGAGGCTGCCGAGGACATCGTTGCCGCACAGCTCACGGTAGGGACCATAACCCGCGAGTATGATCCGAACGTGCCGGCCGGATATGTGATCAGCCAGAACCCGTCTGCCGATACCCAGGTGGCCAGGGGGTCAGCCGTGACCCTCAAGGTCTCACGCGGCCCACAGATGACGGTGGCCCTCGAGATGGTGGCGGACGGATTCGACGCACCGGTGGGGCTGGTGTCTCCCGGCGACGGCTCCGGCAGGCTGTTCATCGTTGACCAGACGGGCGAGATCACGATCCTGATGCCCGACGGCAGTGTACTACCGGAACCCTTCCTGGATATAAGCGACAACATGGGCAATCTTAATGCCAATTACGACGAGCGCGGGCTTCTCGGCCTCGCCTTCCACCCCGATTTTGCCACCAACGGCCGATTCTTCGTCTACTACAGTGCCCCGCTCAGATCGGGCGCACCCGTCGGATGGAATCACACCAGCACCATCTCCGAATTCTCGATCGATTCCGGGGATCCCAATATGGCGGATCCTGACTCCGAGGACATCATCCTGCAGGTGGATCAGCCTCAGAGCAACCACAATGCAGGCCAGCTCGTCTTCGGCCCCGAAGACGGCTACCTGTACATCTCCCTCGGGGATGGCGGCGGCTCCAATGACACCGCCACCGGCCATAATGCCCAGGTCGGAAACGGCCAGGACATAGTCACCCTTGCCGGCGGCCTTCTGGGGAGCATCCTGCGCATCGATGTAAACACCACAACGGGCAGCCTCGAGTACGGCATTCCCGATGACAACCCGTTCGTGGATAAAACCGGGCTCGACGAGATATTCGCCTTCGGGTTCCGAAACCCCTTCCGCATGTCCTTTGACGCAGCGGGCGATCACGACCTGTTCGTGGCGGATGCCGGGCAGAACCTCTGGGAGGAGGTAAGCATCGTCAACAAGGGGAGAAACTACGGGTGGAACATCAAGGAGGGCACACACTGCTTCAATCCCTCCAATCCGAACCAGTCGCCTTCCTCCTGCCCCAGCATAGGCCCGAACGGCTTACAGCTCACCAATCCGATTATCGAGTACCGGAATGCCGACGGCATCGGCTCGGCGGTAATCGGCGGCTACGTATACCGGGGGAGCTACCTTACCGGTTTCAACGGGAAATACGTGTTCGGTGACTGGAGCGCCACAGGCGACCCGGATGGGACCCTGTTCATCGCCACCCCGGCGCCCGAGGACGGTATGCTGTGGCCCATGGGTGAAATCCAGGTGGCGTCCAGTAAGGACGACCGCCTGAACGAGTACGTCCTCTCCTTCGGCCAGGATGCCGACAATGAGCTGTACGTACTTACCTCCGAGAATCCCGGGCCTTCAGGGAATACCGGCAAGGTCTATCGCATGCTCCCCACCTCCGGCTCGGTTCCCTTCGTCAACGTGTATGATCAGACGATCTTCCCGTATGACGAGGTGACCGTGGCAGCCGTAGGATACGACGGCCCCGGATGGATCGTGATCCACGACAGCACCTCGGTTGTGATCGGCCAAGCGCACGTGGATGCAGGCACCACCACCGATATCACCGTCGATCTGTACCGGGATGCGGATGATGACGAGGTGCTCCACGCCATGCTCCACACGGACGCCGATACCATCGGCACCTTCGAATTCCCCGGTGCTGATGCACCGGTGGTTGGAGACCGCGGTGTCGTGGTGGTCCGTTCCTTCACGGTCACCCTGTGCACCAGCCCGATTGTGCCCGACGTGGAGGGAATGACCGTGGACGAGGCAGAGGATGAAATCACCTCCTGCAACCTCGATCTAGGTGCAATCACGCTTGATTACAGCACCACGATACCTCCCGGCAGGGTGATCGACCAGAATCCCGCTGCCGGCACCTCTGTCCCCGCAGGCACCGACATCAATCTGCTGATATCCGTGGGATCGGTGACCTTCAGCCAGCAGGTGCAGCCCATCTTCACCAGCAGGTGCGTCCAGTGTCACAATTCACAGGGGAGTGCGAATTTCCTCCCCTTGACCGCTGGCGTTGCATACGACAACCTCGTCGATGAGGATGCCGAGTACACGGGGAGCGGCGACGGCATACTGGTCGTGCCTGGTGATTCAGCGAACAGCGTCCTCTACCAGAGGGTGAGCGGCATCGGCCTTCCGGCGAATGAGGCCCGCATGCCCTTGAACCTGGGTCCTCTTACCAGCCAAGGGCTTTCATTCATCAGGACCTGGATCGACGAGGGCGCCTACGATTATTGATATCGGAAAACCTTTTTCAGGAGGTCGCCCGCGGATATCGCGGGCGGCCTCCCTATATACTACGCATATCGATATCGATCACGAGGGGCCGTATATAGGGCGATTGCCTTACAGGGCAAGCCTTTTGGAGCATCCGGGTTGAGGAGATCCAGCAGGGATGTTATAATTTAATAAGAATATTCTTTTTTAATCAATTTCTACGGAAAAACGGCACGCCAAGAGCACATTACGGCACCCGGATTGACATCCCGGGATCTTCGTGAATATGCCGCTTGAAAAACCTTACGAAAGGAGGGATGTCCGCGGAGGCTGCATATTCCATCAAGCCCTGATCGCTGTTGTTCGCCCTTTGGGGACGAGAGTATATGTGCAAGGATATGACGAAAGGCAGGTACGGAGGTATGAAAAGAAACGTTGCGCTATGTATACTCACCCTCACCGTGATCCTGGTGAGCGTTTTTTTTGTCTCTCACGCGGTGTTTGCCCAGGGATGGACCGCCCTTCCCCCCTATAACGTCCTGTGGCCCCTATGGTCACCGGTGCTCTCACCACCCGACCCCGTGACCGGGGCACCTACCCCGCTTGTCAGCACACTGGACGTGAACACCTTTCTTCCTGTTCAACCTGCGCTCGTCTGGGACCCTGCCGTGCCCTACCTCTATCTGCTCTACAACTATATCCCCTCTTACGGGAATCCGGTTCTGAAATATTTTGACCCCTTGGAAGGGCTTGTTTCTGCGTTTACCTCCTTCAAGACATGGCCTCCCACCTATATGCAGACAGCGACAACGACCACTACGGGGACCTCCATAGTGCCCGCGCCGATCTCCCTTCCGCTCGGATTCGAGACCTTGTATACCTTTGACCCGGCTGCCTGGCTCAACTTCTGGGTCCCCCTGGTCAATCCCTTCTGGCAGGGATATTACGGGATAAATCCCTCCCTCTTGACTGCGGCACAGCTTCTGAATCCTGCGCTCACCTTCACCGGGACCTTTTTGTAATTGCACGGCCGAGGGCATGTGACACATAATCAGGCACTATAAAAAACGGGGCTTGCACGGTATGACAATCCGTTGCCAGCCTCGTTTTTTTCACATGATCTCCATGCATACTCGTTAGTCCAGGCATAACACAGTCCACTCCAAAGACGTCCTATTTTTTTTTATTCAACGAAATCGGATGCCGGATGAATACTGCATCCGTACCTGGTATACTATTGTATAGATCCGGGGGGGGAATTCAATGTCTGTCTCGTCACGATCCTTTCTCGCAGGGGTCGTCATTGCCGCAAATATCGTGTTGATCTCATTGGTGCACTACCCGGCGTCTATCCTCGCCCGCGAATACCAGGTATCGTCCATCGAGCCGTTGTCAGGGTATGCAATAAGCAGAAACCTGGGGATCAATAATCTCGGGGTCGTGGTAGGACGATTTTACAATTACAATCAGGATGAGGAAAAGGCCCAGGACCAGCAGGCATTTATATGGGACGACACACAGGGATCAAGGTCCCTCTCGACACTCGGCGGCGAGAGCAGTGCATGGGACATCAACGACCTGGGAGAGGTGTCGGGATATTCCTATACCCCGGAGGGCCATCGGCATGCGGTCCTTTGGCTCGATGACGGCAGCATCGTGGACATCGGCACCCTCACCAATACCACCACACTGCTTAGGGGGGAATCCAGTACCGCCTATGAGATCAACAACCTGAGCCAGGTGGTGGGCAATGCGGATATCCCCAATGACGACGGAACATTCACGCCCTATCACGGATTTCTGTACGATGCATCAGGGGGGATCCGGGACCTGGGTACGCTCACCACAGGCCATCCGCAGTGGCAAAACGGATACAGCATCGCCTACGATATCAATAATAACAGCATAGCAGTGGGTACCGCCCATGACGGTTCATGGCGGTTCCTCCCGTTCATCTATGATGAGACAACCCTGATGCGGACACTCTACATAGATGCCAATCACCCCGATGGTGAGTGGTATGCAGTTGCCATTAATGATGAAGGCCGCATCGGAGGGCATGTGAATACACTTGCCAACCGGTCGTTTCCCTACGTGTGGAACACCGTATCATCGAATCCCACCAGGCTCGCCATGCCGTCCGGCTTTCCGTATGGTGAGATATACGGGATCAACGAATCGGGCCAGATGGTCGGGATCATGTGGGCAAGCGACGAAGAAGGGGCTATTGAACATGCCTTTGTATTTGATGATGAACACGGCATGCGGGATCTCAACGACCTCATAGACCCCAATGCCGGGTGGGTCCTCGTCTTTGCCCGGGACATTAACGACTATGGCAGGATCGCAGGGTATGGAACCCTGCACGGCAACAACCGCGGCTTTATTCTCGATCCCCTGTTCCTGATTGACGGGGACAATGACGGCTATTCCCTCACGGAAGGGGATTGCGATGATAACGATCCCAACATATTCCCGGGGGCAATCGAGCGCTGCGACGATCTCGACAATGACTGCGATGGCCTGGTGGATGAAGAAGGCGCGGCGGGCTGCATCTTCTATTACATGGACGCAGATGGAGACGGATACGGCATAACCGGCGATATGCGTTGCCTGTGTAAGCCTGAGGGATACCATACCGCCGTCCGTGAAGGGGACCCTGACGATTCCGATCCCAATGTGGCGATCGGTTCTGAATTATTTCTTACCAGCGGCTGGCACATGATCTCCCTTCCGGTAATACCCCCGGACAGACGCAGGAGCGCCCTCTTCCCGGATGCCGGGGCACTGTTTAAGTTGACCACCGGGTATGAGCCTCTGGGGCCTGACGATGAGCTGAATATCGGCAAGGGATATTGGATATACATGGGGTCAACAACCAGTTACATGCTCCAGGGCAAACCCATCGAGGGCTATACCGTTCCTGCCTTCCACAACGGCTGGTTCATGATCGGCGGATGTTCACGGCCTGCAAAACCATCGGTGGGGAATGGAATAATCAAGGCCGTTTTCGGATTTTCGAATCGGTATATTCTCCTTGATCGAAACGCCCCCTTGCAGCCGGGAAGGGGATACTGGATATATTGTTCTGGGTCAACCACCCTCAGTGTTGAGACGGGTGACGAGTAGATTGGGAGTAAATGGGATGAGCCGGTATTCAGTCATTGTACTGCGGCTCCTCTATATTGATAAAATCAGACAGCTCCAAGATTGAGGCCGACACATCGTCAAGGCCGTCCTTGATGTCTTTGCATCCCTCAGTAATGCTTTTTGCCAGCAATTCAATGGCGCCTATCATCCTGTCGAATTGTTCATCCGTCATACCGATCTCCCTGTCACAAGCAACCATTAATCCCGAAAAAGGCTGTGGTCAAACGTATATCGTCCACGTATAGGTGCATATCTCTATTATCGTGGTTTTTGGAAGGAATTAAAAGAATGTGGATTGTTCCCCCTGGTTTCCACTATTAAATCGTTTCAGTGTCTTACCGACCAGAGCGTCAGGCGGACGAATTGAACGACTATATAGAACAGCAGACCTAAGCGGATGCCGTCGTACAAAAGCAGCAAAAGACCATCCCAGAATCGAGCCATACTGTTTCACCGTTTTTTTCCATGCATACATCCAACTGCAGTTGCACGGGACTGCGGATGCACCTCCTCTCCGGGGGAATCGACCCCTTCGATTCGAGCCAAAACCTCTCCACAGTTCATGATTGCGCCGTACTATACCTGGAGAGAAGGAGGAGGTACCTTGGACGTGATATGCCGCCTCATCTTCAACGAAGATATCATCATTCCATATGGCGGTATTTTTATTATATTATACAAAAAATATGGTTAAAAATCAATAAGTTAAATACTACCATCCGACTGCCGGAGGACCCCCCCGGTGTTCCCTCTTGCAACACTATGATTTTATTATATCTTTTTACCGATATCCCCACGCTCGATTCCGGCCATCATCGGGATACGGCCGGCATGGTCGCGCATTCGGATAATCCAACGTATCGACACCGGCATACCGGGCTTTTTGCCGCGTCTCAACGAATACGAGGTACCCGGTCATGAGGGTTCTTGTGATTTCACGCCATTGAAGACCAATAATTGGATTGTTTGAGTTAATCCATTGCAGAAACTGTATGCACCTGACAGGCATTGGGGTTTATTGTCCCTCAATGGGCAGGAGAACGGTGAATTCGGTCCCGGTTCCATCAAACGGGGACAATGCAATCTTTCCGTCGTGTTCCTCTATTATCTTCCTGACAATAAAAAGCCCGAGCCCGGTCCCAATGTCGTTACCCTTGGTGGTAAAAAAGGGATTGAAGATCTTTTCCCCAATTTCGCCCGATATACCTGGACCATTATCCTTGATTCTGACCGAGGCATAACCATTCATCATTGCAGCATGGATGGTCATCCTTCCGCTCTGATCGGTCACCGCATCACAGGCATTATCAATCAGATTGACAAATACCTGAGAAATCTTTTGTGGATCGCAGTATACCTTCAGATCCGAGGGGACGCTCACCTTGACCGCGATGGAATGAATCTTAATCTTATGACTGAGCAGACGAAGGGCATCATTGATGATATCAACCAACGGGAAATGCCCCTTATGGACAATACCCTGCCTGGAATATGACTTCAGGCTCTTGACCAATTGGGAAATACGCTGACAGCCTTCACTGAGATATTTGAGCCATCCATCGATCTCCTTCACATCATTAGAAAGCTGCCCGGTTTTGTCATCGTCGGCATGGCGCTCCAGAATCGGCTGTGCGGTGCGCCAAAACATCTCAAGAAGCTTGGTATTCCCTATAATATAGGAGAGCGGGTTATTGATTTCATGGATAATGGCCGCGGCAAATGTGCCCAATGTGGCCAGTCGATCCGCATGCATGAGCTGGCGGGTCCTTTCCTCGACCAGCCGCTCCAGTTGTGTTGCATATTCCCGGATGGTAAGATGGGTTTTTACCCTCGCCAGGACCTCCAGTGTATCAAACGGCTTGGTAATATAATCGACCGCCCCGAGTTCGAATCCCTTTGTTTTGTTCTCCGTTCCATGCAGCGCGGTGATAAAGATAACCGGTATATCCTTGGTCCGCTTATGCCTTTTAATCTGTTCACAGACCTCATATCCGTCGACCCCCGGCATCATGATATCCAACAGGATGAGATCGAACTGGGTGGACTCTATATGGGCAAGGGCCGCCTTGCCGTCCTTGGCGAATCCCAATTGATAACCGGCCTCTTTCAGAATATTGGCCAATACCTGAATATTGCGGGGAACGTCATCAACGATCAGGATCTTATATGCATTGCAGACTTCGTTCATCTCATCTCTTTCCGTGGACATGCTTGTGTTGAAATAATTTGATCTGGGTGATCAATGCGGGGTAGGCCTCCAGTGAGGCGCACATGCTCTCAATATCAAAGCTGTTGACATGCCGGATCAAATCATTGCCGTATTCCTTCAGGCAGTCCAGTGCATATCTCTCCCCAAGCCTCTTTATTTGAATGCCGAAATTGGCGATATCATCAAAAAGCCCCTTTTGACGGGCAATCCGCCATGAGCCCATCAGTTCATTTTCCAATGCATCGATTATTTCGGGAAGTCTTGCCAA
This sequence comes from bacterium, assembly GCA_049472315.1. Classification (GTDB taxonomy): domain Bacteria; phylum SZUA-182; class SZUA-182; order DTGQ01; family JAFGSM01; genus JBLIRM01. The sequence goes on along the minus strand of JBLIRN010000025.1, from coordinate 5,536 downwards.
TACCTGGGGAGGCAGCCTTTCCGGCGGCCGCCTCTTCTGCGCATCCTTGGCCGTTTTCTGCGCCTTCAGATCCCTTGTCGAATACGGAAGAAAACGGGCCAACTCCCTGTACAGATCGAATATCTGCAAGGGCTTCACCAGAAATCCGTCGAATCCGCTCTCCATGATCCTTTCCTTGTCCTTTTTCATCCCCGAAGCCGTCAAGGCGATCACCGGTATTGTGTTCAGGGTCGCATCGTTTCTCAGGTGTTGTATCGCTTCATATCCATTCAGGACCGGCATCTTGATATCCATTAGGATGGCATCGGGATGGTGTTTCCTGGCAAGAACAAGGGCCTTTTCCCCGTCTTCAGCCTCGACCACGCTGATTTCCGTGTATCGCAGATATTCCCGTATGAGTGCGCGATTGAGCGGGACATCCTCCACCACCAATAAAACGGCCTCTTCAAAGGCGATGCTTCCGGGATCAAAATCCCCCTCCTCCTGAGGCACCGCATGAGTAGAGGCAACCCTCACGTCCTTGAGCAGGATCTCAAAGGTACTTCCCTTTCTGGGGGTGCTTTGAACGGATATAACGCCGCCCATCATTTCAACCAATCGCTTTGAGATGGCAAGCCCCAGCCCGGTGCCGCCATAGATTTTGGTGCTTTGACCATCCTGCTGTCTGAATGCCTCGAATATGGTCTTCAGGGACCCCGGGGCAATGCCGATTCCGGTGTCTTCAACCACTATCATCACATCAACGGTGTCCTTCTCCTCCTGTTTCGCCATATTCCTGGCTGAGAGTTTTATATATCCCTTGTCGGTAAATTTTACGGCATTGCCTACCAGATTAAAGAGGATCTGTCGTAACCGCACCTCATCCAAAAGCAGATTTGCAGGGAGAGTGGGATCGACCTCCAGGAAAAAATTAATCCCCTTGTCGAAAATGTTCGGAGAGAATATATGCTTAATCTCGCTGAAGATGGAGTAAGGGTTGACCGGCTCAAGCTGCAGTTCCATTTTCCCCGATTCAATCTTGGAAAGATCGAGGATGTCATTGATGAGCGTCAACAGACTCTTACCGCTCGACTTGATCGATTTGAGATATGCCTTTTGTTCCCTATCGTTGATGCGGGAGTCCAGCAAATCCGTAAAACCGAGTATGGCATTCATAGGGGTGCGTATCTCATGACTCATGTTTGCGAGAAATTCACTCTTTGCCCGGTTCGCTGATTGGGCCTCAATCGTCAGTTGCTCAGCCCGATTGAGTGCCTCCTTCAAATCCTTCTGCTGCCTTTTTAATTTGGCGGTGCGGTCGGCCACCATTTCTTCCAGGTGCTCACGGTGGCTTTCCAGCTCATTGTCCCGCTTCTGGATTTCATCGAGCATCTCATTAAACCCGTCGATAAGGGTCCCGATTTCATCCTGGCCTCGCTTGTGCGCCCGTATGGAATAATCCCTCTCCTTTGAAATAGTCTTTGCGATCATGGCCAGGTTCAACACCGGCTCGGAAACCACACGGTGGAGCAGGAACGAGAGCATCATCGCCAATAAAAAGGCCACCGAGATAATGATCCCGACAATTGCCCCCGATTGTTTTATGCGTGAATGGATCTCAGAAAGATCGGTTTGAATGAAAATGGTCCCGATCATCTCCTGTTCAAGAAGGATTTGCTGAAATAAACAAAGATGCCCTTTTTGAAAGTAGTGCCCGGTTTTTTGAGGAGGGGGAGGGGTGAAGGCATCCCCTGTATCCTTTCCGAAAAAGGTGGCGAAGACCGTTCCGTCCCTGTCGTAGATACAGGCAAAGGTGACGTTCGGTTTTGAGCGTAATGCGGAGAGGTTGTTCTCTGCAGTGCGCGGGTCATTAAAGACCAGCGCACCGGAGCTGTTCATACCGACCACCTGAGCAATGCTGGTGACATCCTTCACCATCGCCTGACGGAAGGTGACAATGTCCTTTGCTATAAAGGCGATGGATGCGACAAGCAGGGTAATCCAACTGGTGAGGAGAATGATCAAAATGAGCTTTCGCTTGATGGATATACTTTGAAAGGAGGATATATCGATTATCCGCCGAAGGAAGGACATATTACTACTCCTTCTCCCTTATGATCTCGGCGGACATGAGGATCTGGGACCCCAGTTTGATCCTGGCCCGCTTTGCCGCATTGAGATTCACCTCAAATCGAAGCCTTCCCTCTTCGGTAAAGAAGTTGATGATTCCCCCCGCCTGGATAAAGCCTTCCATGTGTCCAATCGTCAAGACACTTCGATATTGAACGATCAACAGGCTCTCCCTTACGAGTCCCTCATCCTTCGAATCAAAGAAAAGGATATCGCAGCCTTCAACTCCCTTGTCCCGTACGTTTTTTAATTTCCTTACCTCGATCCTTTTGCCGCCCACACTCTTATCCCTCAGGGAGAAAAAGACATCCGTCTCCGGGGTGTCCGGGATAATTCCGATGACAAGGGCATTGGGATCTTGTCCGGTGTGCTCATCCGTCCATTCGATGAACTTTGCAAAATTGTAGATAAAGCCTGCCTTCACCTTATATTCCAGGCCATAAAGGGTTTGGGCATGCACATGCGTCCCGGCGAATGCCATGACACACATCGTGATCATGGCATGAAGCCACAACCCCTTAATTGTTTTTATGGTTAAAATCCACATGTAATTTTCCCGTAGATACTACGCTCCACTTCAATGTGTTCCCCGCCTGAAAAGGGCAGGAAGCCGTGAGACAGGAATTCGGGGTGATGCTCGTGCAGGAGGTTTCTACCCACAACGGAAAGCTCGAGATCCCTCCTTGGCTTCCAGCCGATACGGGCGTCCATCTCTGTGTAGCTCCCCACATAGATGTCCAGGTTGTCCACATACCTCATCTCCATGTCCAACTCAAGATTTCGGTAAAGGTCCCAGGCCGAGTGGATCACGTACTGGTGATTGGGGCTGGATTTATCCAGGGATGTATCAAACGGCGGCGGAAACATCGGGGCATTCGGATCATGAAAAAATGAAAAATTCGGATCATAGGGTGGCGGAGGCCGATAGGCACGGGTGAGGTGCATATGCAGGTATGAATACGATGCCTGAATGCGCCACCACGGCAAGACCTCCCAGTTTGCAGACAATTCCATTCCATAGGTTTCGGCCTTTGCCGCATTGTCGCCGAAAATGTTGAGATCCTCATACTCGTTCAGATAGGATGCAATATCAAGGGAAAAGGACCTGGTGAGTTGAATGCGGTATCCGGCCTCATAGGCAATCAAATCCTCCGCCTCCTCCATTCTGGGCCGTGACCACGAAGGCCAGGGAGAAGACACCGTGATGGAGGACTCCGTATCGTATTCCGAACGGGAGGGTGTCCGGACCGCACGGGACACGGATGCCCAGACATTTTGCGAGTCGGAGGGGTTCCACATCATCCGGACACCCGGTTGAACCTCAAACCCGGTATAGTCATTGTGTTCGAGCTTCGATCCCACGGTGAACAAAAGCCTGTCCCGGATGAGGGCTATCTCGTCCTGAAAAAAGGCGCTGACGATATGGGTGTCGCGGCTTTGAGGATCAATGAGAAACACGGGCCTATTGGGATCCGCCTCGCTGGCCTCGAATTGGTCGCTGATCAACCGGTAACCAAGCCCCCAGATGATTCCCTGGCGCGTGCCAAGCCTGAAATTGTGCTGAAAGTCCACGTCAAAGGTGTCGAACCGTTCCTTGTACTGGGATTGATCACCCTTGTCCCTTTCCTGTTTTGTCCGATCGTAATAGAACTGGAGCGCCATATCGGATTCGTCGGAAATCACATGCATCCAGCGCAGGATCACGTCACCGCCGGAGAAATGATTTTCCAAATCGAGAGTTCCGATTGATGCGAAATTCGGATCCGAGAAGACGATTGCCTCGTTATCCTCCCCGTCATACACATCACCTTGCAGGGTCAATGAATCCCCGCCGGATAGGGACCAGTCGATACGTCCTCCACCCCTCAGGGAATCCCACCCCTCATCCTCCTCGAAACCCGCTACATGCCAGCGGCGTGGTACCTTCCAAAAATCATCCCGATCGAAATATTTCAGATAGAACCGGCCATAGGTGCCTTCACCCAGCTTGTCCCCATACCGGAACGCGCCGAAGCGTTTCTCCTCATCACCCGCACCCGATATGACCAACCCTCCCTGGGTGTCCTTTGCATGCTTGGTGATGATATTGATCACCCCATTGACTGCATTTGCGCCCCACAACGTGGCCCCCGGTCCCCGGATGACCTCGATCCGCTCGATATCCTCCAAAAGCGTATCCTGAACGTTCCAGTAGACGCCTGAAAAAAGAGGCGTATACAGGCTCCTGCCGTCCATCAGCACCAGCAGCTTGTTGGCATTCAGGTTATTGAATCCGCGGGCGCTCACCGCCCATGTGCTGGAATCCATCTGTGCGACATTAAATCCGGGCACGCTTCGCAGTAATTCGGGAATGCTTGTGGCACCGGACCTGCGAATGTCCTCCTGGGTGATGACGGTAATGGCGGATGTAGCCTCGGAGAGTTTTTGGGGCCTTTTTAGTACGGAGATGATCGTAATCTGTTTCAGTTCCTCCAGGCTGAGGGCGGTGAAGTCGACCGGTCCTTCCAGATAGCTCTCCTCGGCCCGGCATATCGAAGCAGTGAAAGCAACTGTCCCCAAAAAGGCAGCCAAGACGATAAAGACGGCGAGGAAAATGACGGATCTGGGCACACCGTTCTTATATGGACACAAGAAACATTTCATTCATTCCTCCCTATCTTTTCTTTATTTTATATTTGGTATTTCAATAACTGTGCCACACAGATTATACCAATTAATTATATTAAAAATCAATAAGATTCATAATCAGACCAGGCATCCTTTCATACAATGTTCGCCCTCACGGTCGAGGGGGATACGCAGCGCAGGGGATCTCCCAATCGATGAACGGTTACGAACATTCCGGGAAACGTTGCAGGTATACTACAATTCAAAATGATACATTGGAAACCTTACTGGAAATAGTAAAGCTTTTCTTTAGAGTACCACCGGAGTAAGTTCCCCCGCTATATAACCCATTCGTTTCCGTGCCGGTTGAAGAACCACCGGTATAGATATAATACGTGGAACCGCTTTTTAAATCAGGCGATGAGAAAATCATCGAATAATACCTGCGTACGGGTTTGAATGTTACAATATCGTTTCCTGCCGTATCCTGAATATGAAAGAGTGTGTATGCCGCAATACCTGTGTATGTTGTCGCCTTTATGCTGTATTGAGAGGAGGTTGAACTGGGGGCCTCCGTCATAAAGGAGTTGGTCCCTGATATCACCAGTAGACCTCCGGAAACATTACAGGTGCCGTTATAATCCATTCCGACTTCGGGCTGTGATTGAGGGCCATGAACGATTGTCGTGCCTGCTGTTATTACAATATTTCCGTTACTATCGAGGCCATCGCCATTCGATACATTGACATAAACACTTCCACCATTAATATACAGGCAGCTCCCGTCATTTCCTTCTCCGCCGTATCCTTTTGTGGCATT